>DASYBB010000075.1:0-38601 GCA_036501025.1 Streptosporangiaceae bacterium | reverse complement strand
GGCAGCTTGAGCACGAAGGTGATGAACCGCAGCCGCCGGGTCGCCGCGCCGAGCACCGGGATCAGCGAGAACGGCTCCAGGAAGGGCTTGTCCTCCAGGAACTCCCGGCTGCCGTCGGGATTGAACGGGTAGCGGCTGTCGGCGTGCTCGGGGTAGCAGAGGCTGTCGGGCAGCACCATCGAGTCGTAGCCGGCCTCCTCGGCCGCACGCGCCAGCGGGACGTAGAACGACGGGTCGGTCATCGACTCGGCATAGGAGAAGCGCACGGGACCTCCGGCCGGAAATTTAGAACATGTTCTTGTCCAAAGTCAATTGGTTGGGGAAGCTAGGACCATGGACCTAGTCGCGCTCGAGGAGATCCGCCAGGCGAAGTACCGGTACCTGCGCTGCGTCGATCTCAAGCTCTGGGACGAGCTGGCCGGCGTCTTCACGCCGGACGCCACCGCGGACTACGGCACGCCGGCCCTCGGCCAGCCGATCCGGCTGGCGGGCCGGGACGACATCGTCGCGTTCCTGCGCGGGCGGCTCGGCCCGGAGATCATCACGGTGCACGCCGCCGGCCAGCCCGAGATCACGGTGGACGGCAGCCAGGCGAGCGGGACGTGGCGGTTCGAGGATCTGGTGATCGCCACCGAGTACCAGGTCGTCATCTCGGGCGCGGCGTTCTACGAGGACCGCTACGCGCGCGGCGCGGACGGCCGGTGGCGGATCGCGCACACCGGCTACGTGCGGATCTACGAGGCGACGATGTCGCTGGCGGACCTGCCGAGCTTCCGGCTGACGGCCAACCACTGGGCGGCGCAGCCGGCGGGCTGATTTCCTGTCACTTCTAGCCCGAGGGGTGCCGGTGCCCGCCCAGCTGACCCAGTCATTCGCGGACGCGGTGGCCGAAGCCGAGAAGATCATCACCGGCGCGCCGCACATCCGCACCGCGCAGGACCTGGCCGAGGGCTACGACTACCTGGCGGGCAGCATCCAGGCGTCGCTGCACCTGGCCCGGGCCTACCAGCGGGACTTCCCGTACTTCGTCCAGTCGACCGGCCCCTACACCAAGCTGGGGCTGGACAACCCCGACACCCTGTACTTCCACTCCTACCTGCGCGACGACGCGGAGTACGTGGTCAGCGGCCAGCGCGGCACGACCACCGACCTGAGCTTCCAGGTGCTGAACGGCGACTACTCCCCCGTCGAGGTGCCCGACAGCCTCACCGCGTTCGACGACCGGGCGATCGAGGTCGGCCCGGACGGCTCGTTCGAGCTGCGGTTCGGGCCGCGCCCGGCCGGGCGCAACTACTTCACCCTCGGGCCGGGGTCGGCCATGCTGCTGGTCCGCGAGGCCTACAGCGACTGGGCGCGCGAGCGGCGCGGCACCATCGCCATCCACCGCGCCGACCGCGCGGGCTGCGCGCCGCCGGCGCCGGCCGGCGATGCCGCGGCCCGGCACTACCGCGTCGCGGGCAAGATCCTGGTGTCCCGGCTGCGGACCTTCCTCGCCTTCCCGGAGTGGTTCTACCTGCAACTGCCGGCCAACACGATGACGCCGCCGCGGCCCACGCCCGGCGGCCTGGCCACGCAGTTCTCCGCGGTCGGCCACTACGACCTGGACGAGGACCAGGCCATGATCGTCACGGTGCCCGCGGCCGGCCCGGACCTCGCGCCGTACCAGGGCATCCAGCTCGGCAGCATGTGGTACATCTCCCTGGACTACATCCACCACCAGACCAGCCTGACCGCCGGCCAGGCCCGCGCCGACCCGGACGGCATGCTGCGCTTCGTGGTCAGCGAGCGTGACCCCGGCGTGGCCAACTGGCTGGAGTGCACCGGGCACCGGCGCGGCTACGTGCAGATCCGCTGGCAGCGGCTGGCCCGCGACCTGCGCGCGGACGAGGGGCCGGCCGTCGCGGTGATCGGCGCCGAGGAGGTCGCGCGGCGGCTGCCGTTCTACCAGCAGGCGCGGGTGACGCCGCCGGAGTACCGGGCGCGGATCGCGGCCCGCCAGGCGGCGGTGGCCGCGAGGATGCTGGGCTGATGCTGCTGCGGGACAAGGTCGTCGTGGTCTCGGGCGTCGGCCCCGGCCTCGGGCGCAGCATCGCGCTGCGGTGCGCCGGGGCGGGCGCGGACGTGGTGCTCGCCGCCCGCACGGCGGCCCGCCTGGACGAGGTGGCCCGGGAGGTCGCCGCGGCCGGGCGGCGCGGCCTGGCCGTCCCGGCCGACATCACCGACGACGAGTCGGCCGCGTACCTGGTGCAGGTCGCGCTGCGCGAGTTCGGCCGGGTCGACGCGCTGGTCAACAACGCCTTCGGGATGCCGCCCATGCGTGCCCTGGGCGAGGTGGACCTGGCCGCGGTGGCGGCCAGCTTCGAGGTGAACGTGACGGCCGCCCTGCGCGTCACCCGCCTGCTCGCGCCCGCGCTGGCGGCCAGCGGCGGATCGGTGGTGATGATCAACTCGATGGTGCTGCGGCACTCCCGGCAGGGCTTCGGCCCGTACAAGATGGCCAAGGCGGCCCTGCTCGCGCTGGCCCAGAGCCTGGCCACCGAGCTGGGCCCGCGCGGCATCCGGGTCAACTCGGTGGCGCCGGGCTACATCTGGGCCGACACCCTGAAGTGGTACTTCGGCTACCTCGCCGAGCAGCGCGGCGTGACCACGGCGCAGGTCTACGACGAGACCGCGGCCCAGACCGACCTGCGCCGGCTGCCGGAGCCCGACGAGATCGCCGACGCGGTGGTGTTCCTCGCGTCGGGCATGGCCCGGGCCATCACCGGTCAGTGCCTCGACGTCAACGCCGGCGAGTTCCACCACTGAGCGGGGGCGGCGGGACATGAGCGGCGAGCCGGACGGCGTCGGGACGGTGGCGGGCCTGCACGCCTCGGCCGCGAAGATCACCGGCCTGGCTGACTTCGGCGCCGACGACTACACCGACGGCCTGGCCGTGCTCCTGGAGTCCTACGCCCGGGACGCGAGCCTGACCCCGCTCGGCCGCAGGCTCAAGCGGGCCTTCCTGCGCGGCGCGCTGGTCGCCCGGCTGCTCAGCCAGGCGGGGTGGGAGCAGTACCCCGAGCACGCCGCGGTCGGCATCGACCGGCCGGTCTTCGTCACCGGGCTCCCCCGGACGGGCACCACGGCGCTGCACCGGCTGCTCACCGCCGACCCAGCGCACCAGGGGCTGGAATTGTGGCTGACCGAGGCCCCGCAGCCCCGGCCGCCCCGCGGCACCTGGGCGCGCGACCCGGTGTTCGGAGCCATCCAGGCCGCCTACGCGCGGCACCACGTGGACCACCCCGAGTTCATGGGGGTCCACTACATGGCGGCTGACCAGGTGGAGGAGTGCTGGCAGCTGCTGCGGCAGTCGATGCGGTCGGTCTCCTATGAATGCCTGGCCCACCTGCCCACCTACTCCGCGTGGCTGCGCGGGCAGGACTGGACCGCGGCCTACCGGAGGCACCGCCGCAACCTGCAGCTGATCGGGCTGCGCGACGGCGGCCGCCGCTGGGTGCTGAAGAACCCCAGCCACCTGTTCGCGCTGGACGCGCTGCTGGCCGTGTATCCGGACGCGCTCGTAATCCAGACCCACCGCGCGCCCCGGACGGCGATCGCCTCGGTGTGCAGCCTGGCCGCGCAGGCCTCGGCCGGCTGGTCGACGACGTTCCGGGGCGGGGTGGTCGGCCGCGACCAGCTCGAGCTGTGGGCCCGCGGCCTCGAGCTGTTCACCGCCGCCCGCGCCCGCCACGATCCGGCCCGGTTCTTCGACGTCGACTACGGCCAGCTGGTGGCCGACCCGGCCGGGACGGCGGAGTCCTGCTACCGCCACTTCGGGCTGCCGCTCAGCGCCGCGGCGGCCGACGCGATCCGGGCCGTGAGCGCGCCGGGCGCCGCGGGCGCGGCCCGGCCGGAGCACCGGTACCGCCTGGCCGACTTCGGGCTGACCGGCGCACAGGTCGATGAGCTCATCCCCGGCGGCCGGCCCGCCTGAGCAGCTGTTTTGCCAGACGTCTCGGGGTGCGCTGGCGGCGGTCCGCGGCCCCTTGTCTCGCCGGCAGAGGGCGCGTACGGTCGTTACCGGGGGAATCTGATCGTTCACTCAGCGTGTGGACGGCGTGCGCGAGACGCACGCCCGGCCGCAGCCGACTAGTGCCAGGCAAGCCCATGCCAGTACGGCCCCCGGCCCGCCGCAGAGCGGGCTCGACGGAACGGAGGAGCTTATGCCGTACGTGAAGGTTGGCCAGGAGAACTCGGGCGCGACCCACCTGTTCTACGAGGACCACGGCTCGGGGCGGCCGGTTGTCCTGATCCACGGCTACCCGCTCAGCGGCCGGGCCTGGGACAAGCAGCTCCCGGTGCTGATGGACGACGGGCACCGGGTCATCACCTACGACCGGCGCGGCTTCGGCCAGTCCAGCCAGCCGACGGGCGGGTACGACTACGACACCTTCGCCACCGACCTGCACACGCTCCTGGAGACGCTGGACCTGCGCGACGTGACCCTGGTCGGCCACTCGATGGGGACGGGCGAGGTGACCCGCTACCTGGGCCGGTTCGGGTCGTCGCGGGTGGCGATGGGCGTGCTCATCTCCCCGATCCCGCCCATGCTGCTGCAGACCAGCGACAACCCGGAGGGCCTGCCTGCCAGCCTGTTCGACGGGTTCATGCAGGCGGCCCGGATGGACGCGCCCGCGTGGATGAAGGGATTCCTGGACAACTTCTACAACTACGACAAGTTCCGCGGCACCCTGGTCAGCGAGCAGGCCTACCAGGCCAGCTGGAACATCGCCGCCGCCGCGTCGGCGGCGGCCACGGTGGCCTGCATCTCGACGTGGGAGACCGACTTCCGCGCCGACCTGCCCAAGATCGACGTGCCGATGCTGGTCATCCAGGGTGACGACGACCGGGTGCTGCCCTACCCCAAGACCGGCCAGCGGCTGCCCGGCATGGTCAAGGACCTGCAGCTGGTCACCATCGACGAGGGCCCGCACGCTATCTGCTGGACCCACGCCGACCAGGTCAACGCCGCCCTGCTCAAGTTCATGGCCTGACGCGGCGCCGCCAGCGGGGCTTGCGCTTCTCCAGGAAGGCCCGCATCCCTTCCTGGGCGTCGGGCAGCTGGCTGGTGGCGGCCATGACCTCCATGGCGTAGGCATACGCCTTGGGCTGATCGAGGTCGATCTGCGCGTACAGGGCCTGCTTGCCGATGCCCTTGCTCTCGGCGGACCCGCGGGTGACCCGCTCGAGCAGGTCCTGGACCGCGGTGTCCAGGCCGGCGGCGGGTACCACCTGGTTGACCAGGCCCCAGTCCAGCGCGGTCCGCGCGTCGATCACGTCACCGGACAGGGCGAGCTCCATGGCCCGCTTCCGGCCGACGTTCCGGGCGACGGCCACCATCGGGGTGTGGCAGAACCAGCCGCCCTTGCCGCCCGGCGCGGCGAAGCCGGCGTCCTCGCTGGCCACCGCGAGGTCGGCGCTGGCCACCAGCTGGCAGCCGGCCGCCGTGGCCAGCCCGTGCACCCGGGCCACCACGGGCTGGGGCACCTGCTGCATCAGCGTCATCAGCTCCGTGCAGGTGGCCAGCAGCGATCGGACGGCCATCAGGTCAGCGCCGGCCACGTCGGCGAAATCGTGCCCGGCACTGAACACCGGCCCGTTCCCGGCCAGCACGATACCCAGCGCGTCGCTGCCACCGAGCTCGGTGAAGGCAGCAATCAGCTCACGCATGTGGGCCTGCGACAGGGCGTTGCGCCGCTGCGGCCGGTTCATCGTGACGGTGGCGAACTCCCCGGACCGCTCGACCAGGACGTGCTCAAATCCCATGACCGCCCACCTCCAGCTCGCAGCCTACGCTCCGGGCGGCTCGGCGCCGCTCGGCCCGCGTGCGGCATCCGGGGCGGGGACAGGGGCGGTGAGCGTGCTCAGCCCGGCGTCGATGAGCGCGGCCGCGCGGCGGACGTCGGCGGTCACGGCGCGGTGCACCTGCGCGGGCGTGCGGGTGCCGTCCAGGTACGTCGACAGGCTGCGGAACTGGATGCGCCACAGGCCGAGCAGGGCCGTGGCCGCGATCTGCGGCTCCGGGTCCTCGGCGCGCATCGCGGCCCGCCCGGCCAGGATGCCGGCCGCCACGGCGGTGAACTGGTCCATCATGTCGGCCTGGTGGGCCCGCAGGGTCGGGGTGGCCCGGATCAGGGTGCCGAACCGCCGGATGGCGGCGCCGGCCCCGGCCGGGTCGTCCTGCCGGGCGAGCCAGTCCGTCATGGCGCTCAGCTCACCGTCCAGGATCCGCAGGACCGCCTCGGTGGGCGGGACCCCGGGCTCGGCCAGGCCGGCCCGCAGCGAGGCCATGGTCGATTCCAGCCGGTCGAGGATGAGGGATTCCTTGGTGGGAAAGTAATTGAAGACCGTCTTCTCCGACACCCCGCACGCCTCGGCCACCTCCGCCACGCGGACCGCGTCGAAGCCGCGCTCCATGAACATCTCCGTGGCCGTGTCGGACAGGTGCTGGCGCATCAGTCGCTTCTTGCGCTCACGCAGCCCCTCGCCCGCCGGCACCGCGGTCCCCGGGGTGCGCGGCGACGCCCAGTCCACCAACGGCGTGGTCATGGCCTCAGCGTAGTCCAGTTCCCTAAGTTTTTCGGTTACTATAATTTTCTAGTGACCGAATAATCCTTGCGTCACCTGGCTGCCCGGGAGCTCTCATGAGTGACATCCGCATCGTCCGCGACTACCCCCACTCCCCCGCGAGGGTCTGGCGCGCCGTGACCGACCCGGCGCTCATCCCGCTGTGGACCGCGACCGGGGCCGGCGGCCGCCCGGAAGGATTCGCCCCGGTCGCGGGCACGAAGTTCCGGTTCGTGGCGAAGCCGAGGCCCGGCTGGAGCGGCGTCGTCGACTGCGAGGTCCTGGCCGCGAGCGAGCCGTCGCTGCTGCGCTACTCGTGGGCCGGCGACGGCGGCGGCGCGGTGACCGAGGTGACCTACCGGCTCGAGCCCCGCGACGGCGGCACGCGGTTCACCTACACCCACACCGGCTTCACCGGGGCCGGCGGCGCCTTCATGGCCGCGCTGCTGGGCCGCGTCCGGCGCACGATGCTCACCACCGGCCTGCCCGCCGTCCTGGACGACCTCGAAGAGGACGGCACGCTGCGCCCGGACAGCACTCTGCAGCCCAAGTCCCTGAGGTAGCCCGCCAAGCCACCAGGCCGTCGTGGTGCACGCGCAGGAATTGCAGGCCGGGACGGACCGGACCGATCCGCCGGCCGCGGGTCCCGCCGCGCGGCGCCCTCGGCCCCGAATGTCCGTGCGCGATGTTACCGTCGCCGCATGGCTTATCCGCTCCCCGCCGCCCAGGCGCACCTGGGCGATCTTGTCGCCGAGGCCCGGCGCAGCCACCGGCCCGTCACGCTCAGCGAGCAGGGCCAGCCCATCGCCGCACTGATCGGCATCGACGACCTGGCCGACCTGCAGGACCAGGCAGCGCTCGCGGCGCACCTGGCCGACAAGGCCGCCGGGCGCGGCGGGACCAGTCTCAGCGGCCTGGACGCCGCTCTCGACAGGATCGATGCCGACACCCTGGCATGAGCCTGACCGTCGTCTTCCGAGAGACTGCGCTGCGCGGCCTGGCCCGCTTACGCAGCGAGGACAAGGAACTCTTCACCGGCGCGCGTCACGCGATCGCCCGGCTCCCTGACCAGTCACGTCCCGAGAATGCCGTCGCTTGGGGCGCCACGGCCGTCTACCGGCTGCACTCCGGCAACATCCGGATCCTGTACGAGGTGGATGAAGACGCAGCGATCATCTACATCATCAACGTCGCTGCCATCTCCTGGAGCCATGTGGCCGGGCCTCCTTGCTTGCCGCCCGGGGCCGGGATCCACGTGCGCGCAGTGGTGGGACGGCCTCCCGGACGAAGAACAGGAAGCACGGGAAGGCCCCTGAGGGCTTGTCCGCGAGGGCCTCGGGAACAGCTCGCGGGCGCCCGGGGCCGGGGGTGGCTCGCTGATGACGGCGGTCCGGAAGCCGGCCGCGGTGAAGGCATCGGGCCCGGCCGAGCCGCTGGGCCTGCGCCGGAGCTGCTGATCGACTGCGCCGGTCAGGATTCCAGGTAGCGCAGGACGGCCAGGACCCGGCGGTGGTCGGTGTCCGAGGGGGCCAGGCCGAGCTTGGTGAAGATGTTCCCGACGTGCTTCTCCACCGCCCGCTCGGAGATGACCAGGATCCCGGCGATCGCCCCGTTGGAGCGGCCCTCCGCGATCAGGCCGAGCACCTCGCGCTCTCGCGCGGTGAGCGCGGCGAGCCCGTCGGTGCGGCGGCTGGCCCCCAGGACCTGGGTGATGACCTCGGGGTCGAGGGCGGTCCCGCCGGCGGCAACCCGGCTCAGCGCCTCGACGAATTCCTGGACGTCGGCGACCCGGTCCTTGAGCAGGTACCCGACGCCCGCCGCGCCGCGGCCGGACGCGGCGCCGAGCAGGTCGGCCGCGTACCGGGTCTCGATGTACTGGGAGAACACCAGCACCCCGAGCGCCGGGTGGTCGCGCCGGATGGCGATCGCGGCGCGCAGGCCCTCGTCGGTGTAGCCGGGCGGCATCCGCACGTCCACCACGGCGGCGTCCGGCTGGTGCTCGTCGACCGCCGCCCGCAGTGCCTCGGCGTCGCCGACGGCGGCGACAACCTGGTGGCCGCGGTCGGCCAGGATCTCGACCAGGCCGGCCCGGACTACCGCTGAGTCCTCGGCGATGACGATCCGCATGCGTCTGCGCTCCGGCCCGGTCAGGCGCGGGACGGGAGCTCGACGGTGACCACCGTGGGGCCGTCCGGCGGGCTGCTGATGTCCAGCCGGCCGTCCACGGTCCGGAGTCGCTCGGCCAGCCCGGCCAGGCCGCCCTGCCCGACGACGCGGGCACCGCCGGTCCCGTCGTCGCTGACCCGCACCCGCAGCAGCCCGGGGACGTGGACGGCTTCCAGCGTGGCGTGCCGGGCACCGCTGTGCTTGGCCACGTTGGCCAGCAGCTCGGCCGCGCAGAAGTAGGCGATGGTCTCGATCGCGGCCGACGGGCGCTCGGGCAGGTCGGCGACGAGCTCGACGGGCAGGCCGCTGCGGGCGGCCAGGGTGGCCAGCGCGGTGCCGAGGCCGTGGTCCAGCACTGGCGGGTGGATCCCGCGGGCCAGGCTGCGCAGTTCGACAATGGCCTCCTTGGCACTGCGGTGGGCCGCGTCAACCAGCTCCAGTGCCCGCTCCACGTCGGCCTGCGCGACCAGGCCGGCCGGCCCGGCCGGGCTGGACGGCCCGCCGAGCTTCTCCCTGGCCAGGCCCAGCTTCATCGCGACCGCCACCATCTGGGCCTGCGCGCCGTCGTGCAGGTCGCGCTCGATCCGGCGCAGCCGGGCCGCCGAGTCCTCGACCGCGCTGGCCCGGGTCTGCTCCAGCTCCCGCACCCGGTGCGGCAGCGACGGCCCGAGCAGGCTGGCCATCAGCTTGCGGTCCATGTTGTTGATGTGCCTGGTCGCCAGCGGGGCCCACAGGAATACCGACGCGCCGACCGGGACCAGGGCGAAGGAGATCGCCAGCGAATGGATCTGCCCGGCCACTACCAGCGGGTCCGCCGTCCACCAGGCCAGCCATTGCGGCACGTGGATCACGACGCCGGCGGCGTGCAGGATCTCCCACCAGATCGGGAACGTCAGGTAGGGGACGCCGTAGATCAGCACGTAGCTGGCCAGGACCCCGGCAAGCGCCGCGACCGGCAGCTTGAGCAGCAGGTAGGCACAGGCCCGCCAGGCGACGGGATCGGTCAGCCGGGCCCCGACCCGGCCGAGGACGCCACTGGGCCGGGGCAGCGGCGGCGGCGGCTCGACCTGGAGTCCCAGCAGCCGGCCGGCCAGGCGGCGGTGCAGCGCGCCGAACTGCCGGGCGCCCAGCAGGGCCACCATCAGCAGCGGCAGCCCGGCCAGCATGCCGGCGAAGCTGAGCGACATCCCGAAGCCGACGATGATTCCGGCCGCGACGAGCGCGAAGCTGGGGATCGCAAGCAGCAGCCCGAGCCCGGCGTACGCCCGCTCCTGCCGGCCCGTCCGGCTGAACGACTCCCGCAGCAGCCGCAGCACGTAGCGCCGGAACCCCATCCGGACCCGCGGTACTCCGGCGGGGCGCAACGCCGGCCCGGCCGGGGTGAAGGTGCCGTGCCACGCCTGGACCGCAGGGCCGGGCGGCTGGTCCTTCGCAGTGATGGCGCTGTTCATCACGATGCTCTCCGCTTCTGCTCAGTAGTATCCGCCCGGAACCCGCGCGCCGCGAGAGCGTGCGCGGGACCGCCGGAAACTGGCCATGCCTCGATGGTGGCCGCCGCGGCGGCCGCGATCGATGGGGCCGCCACCCGGATCGGGGGTACGGCCAGCACGGTGCCGCGGTGTCGCCGGCCGCTCCGGACCCGGCCCGGGATCGCGGCGGCGGGAACCGCCACCCGGCAGCGCTGAGTGGAATGATCGTGCCCATGGCGCAGGCGCGGCGTGTCGCACTGGTGACCGGCAGCTCGCGGGGCCTGGGCGCCGCCATCGCCCGGCGCCTGGCCGCCGACGGAATGGCCGTCGCGGTCAACGGACGCCCCGGCGACGCGCAGGCCCGGGAGGTGGCCCGCGCCATCCGGGACGACGGCGGGACGGCCGGCGCGTTCGCCGGCGATGTCACCGACGAGCGCCAGGTCACTGAGCTGGCCGCCGCGATCCGCGATTCTCTGGGTCCCGTCGACGTGCTCGTCCTGAACGCCACCGGCCCGCAGCCCGACGCGCCGGTCACCGAGGTGACCTGGGCCGATCACCTCGCCCAGCTGAGCTTCTTCGTCCAGAGCCCGGTGCTGCTGGGCCACGCGGTGCTGCCCGGGATGCAGGCCCGGCGGTTCGGCCGCATCGTCCACATCGACTCCGAGGTCGCCAGCCGGCCCCCGCCGGGCCGGTCGGCCTACGCGGCCGCCAAGAGCGCGCAGATCGGCCTGGCCCGCAGCTGGGCGCGCGAGCTCGCCCCGTTCGGCATCACCGTGAACACGGTTGCGCCCGGCTTCGTGCCCGTCGAGCGCCATGCGGACGTGCCGGCCGAGACGCGGAACGCCTATCTCGCGTCCGTGCCCGCCGGGCGCATGGGAACCCCCGCCGACATCGCGCACGCGGTCAGCTTCCTGGCTTCTGACGGGGCCGGCTTCGTCACCGGCCAGCGCATCCTCGTCGACGGCGGCCGCAGCCTCGGCAGCTGACCGGCCGCAGCGGCTGCGGCTACTGCTGCTGCGGCTGCTGAAGCGCCCAGGTGTTGCCGTCGGGGTCGCTGAAGGTGACGAACGAGCCCCAGGGCTGCACATCGACGTCGCTGGCGGCCACGCCCTGCGCGATCAGGTCCCGCCGCGCCGCGGCGACGTCGGCCACGACCACCTGCAGGCCCTTCTGCGTGCCGGGCGCCATCTCGGTGGTCCCCGTGCCGATCACGATGGAGCACGCCGAGCCGGGGGGCGTCAGCTGGACGAACCGCAGCGTATCGGTGACCTGGTAGTCGTGATCGGCATGGAAGCCCACCTGGTCCACGTAGAAGGCCTTGGCCCGGTCGACGTCGGTCACCGGCACGGCCACGAGTTCGATCTTCCAGTCCATGCCGGCAACCTACACGCGGCGGGCCGTCAGCTGGTCCAGCCGGGCCGCACGAGACCCGCCTCGTAGGCGAATACCACCAGCTGGGCCCGGTCCCGGGCGGCCAGCTTGGTCATGGCGCGGGCGGCGTGGGTCTTCACCGTGGACGGGCTCACGAAGATCTTGCGGGCGATCTCCTCGTTGGACAGCCCGGCGGCGACCAGGGCCACGACCTCCCGCTCGCGCGGGGTGAGCTCGGCCACGCCGGGCAGGCCCCGGGCGGGCCGCGTCCGCGAGGCGAACTCGGCGATCAGGCGCCGGGTGACAGTCGGCGACAGCAGCGCCTCCCCGCCGGCCACCACCCGGACGGCCCGGATCAGCTCGGCGGCGTCGGTGTCCTTCACGAGGAACCCGGCCGCGCCGGCCCGCAGCCCCTCGAACACGTACTCATCCAGCTCGAAGGTGGTGAGGATGACCACGTGCACGGCGGCGGTGCGCGGGTTCGCGGCGATGCGCCGGGTCGCCTCGATGCCGTCGAGGCCGGGCATGCGGATATCCATCAGCACCACGTCGGGCGCGAGCCGGTCGACGAGGGTGACGGCCTCCCGGCCGTCAGCCGCCTCGCCGACGACCTCGATGCCGTCCTCGGCGTCGAGCAGGGCGGCGAACCCGGCGCGGACCAGTTCCTGGTCATCCACCAGGGCGACCCGGATCATGAGCCGCCGCCCCGGCGCGGCAGCCGGGCGCACACCCCGAAGCCGCCGCCGGGCTCCGGGCCGGCCCGGAGCGTGCCGCCGAGCGCGGCCGCCCGCTCGGCCATGCCGGTGATGCCGTTGCCCGAGCCGGCGGCCCGCACGCCGGCGCCGCCGGCACTGCCGTTGCCCGAGCCGGCGGCCCGCCCGGCCGGCCGGCCGGCCCCGTCGTCGGTCACCTCGACGATGAGCTCCTCCCCCGCGGAACGGACGCGCACCGTGACCGCCGCGCCGGAGGCATGGCGGGCGCTGTTGGTCAGCGCCTCCTGGACGATCCGGTACGCGGCCACGTCCACGTCGGCCGGCAGCGGCCCGGCCGGCCCGTCCTCCTCCAGGTGCACGGTCAGCCCGGCCGCCGCGGCGCTGGACACCAGGTCGCGCAGCCGGGCCAGGCCCGGGCTGGGTGCCCGCGGGGCGGTCTCGTCCACGTCCCGCAGGACCCCGAGCACCGAGCGGAGCTCGACCAGCGCCTGCTTGCTCACGTCGTTGATGGCGGTCAGCGCCTGGCGCGCCCGCTCGGGCTGGCGGTCCATCAGGTGCAGCGCCGTGTTCGCCTGGACGTTGATCACCGAGATATTGTGCGCCACCACGTCGTGCAGGTCGCGGGCGATCCGCATGCGCTCCTCTCCGGCCCGCCGCCGCATCTCCTCCGCCCGGCTGCGCTCCATGGCCGCCATCCGCTGGCCGCGGGCGCGGATGACCTCGGCCACGCTCAGCAGGAAGAGCAGGCCGATGGCCAGCCCGAGCGCGAACCCCACGGTGGCATGGTGCGGCTCCCCGATCCGCCAGGGCGGCCACACCGAGGCGACATAGCCGATGAGCAGCGACGCGACCGCAGCCGCGCGCCGCCGGGCCAGCACGGCGGTGAAGAACGCCACGATCAGCGGGAGCCAGGCCAGGTTGGTCTGGCTGCCCGCGCCGGCCCACAGCGCCGACGCGAGCGTGATGGCCAGCACGGCGACCGGGAAGCGGCGGCGGGCGGCCAGCGACAGCCCGCCGACCGCGAGCGCGGCATAGGTGGCCGGGCCGGCCGCGGCTGCGTGCGGGTGCCATGAGCTGGACCCGTAGGTGCCGCCCACCACAGCCGCGGTCACGGCGACCGCGATCGCCGCGTCGAGGGCCCAGCGCCGCGCGGGCCCGGGCCGGAGGAGTTCGGTCATCGCTTCCGACGGTACGCGGCCGGGCGGCCGGCCTGCATCGGCCTGCCGGCCCCATCCCGGCCCGGCCGCCTACGCCCGGCGGAGCAGGACCCGGGCCGCGCCCTACCGCGGGAGACGACCCGGCGCAAGCGCTGCGGCCGACGACGCCGCGGCCCCCGCCGGGCACGCTGGGTGACGCAACGCCGGAGGAACGCCGGGGCCAGCGCCCCGGACGATAAGGAGGAGAGTCATGCCGGTCATCAGGGCAGCGGGGCTGACCAAGCGGTTCGGCCCGGTTCTGGCCGTCGATCAGCTCAGCTTCGAGGTCGAGCCGGGCACGGTGACCGGCTTCCTGGGCCGCAACGGCGCCGGGAAGACGACCACGCTGCGCATGCTGCTCGGCCTGGTCGCGCCCGACGCGGGCACCGCGACCATCAACGGGCACGCCTACGCCGACCTGCCCGAGCCGCTGCACCAGGTCGGCGCGGTCCTGGAGGCGTCCGGCTTCCATCCAGGCCGCACCGCGCGCAACCACCTGCGGATCCAGGCCCTCTCCGGGCAGGCGGACCCGTCCCGGATCGAGGACGTGCTCGACCTGGTCGAGCTCACCGGGGCCGCGGGCCGCCGGATCGGCGGGTTCTCCCTCGGCATGCGCCAGCGGCTGGCCCTGGCCACCGCGCTGCTCACCGACCCCGCGGTGCTGATCCTGGACGAGCCGACCAACGGCCTGGACCCGGAGGGCGTGCGCTGGCTGCGCCACCTGCTCCGCGGCCTGGCCGCCGAGGGCACCGCGGTCCTGGTGTCCAGCCACATGCTGGCCGAGGTCGCCCAGACCGTCGACCAGGTCGTCATCGTCGACCGCGGCCGCGCGGTGGCCCAGTCCGGCCTGGCCGAGCTGACCGCCGGCGCCGACCTGGAGGACGTGTTCCTCCGTCTCACCGCCGGCGCGTCCGCCGGCCCGGCCCAGGAGGTTTCCCGATGATGCGGCAGATCCGCGTCGAGCTGCTCAAGATCCGCACGACCCGGCTGGGCTACGGCCTGCTGGCCACCGCCGCCGCGATCACCGAGGTGTTCGCCGTGCTGAACGCGACCCGGGGCGATCCGGTCAGCACCGCGAGCGGCCTCACGACCCAGGTCACCGTGGGCGTCTGGGCCATTTTGCTGGCGGGCATCTTCGGGGTGACAGTCTCCAGCGGCGAGTTCCGGCACGGCACGGCCACGCTGACCTACCTGGCCCAGCCGCGCCGGACGACGGTGCTGGCCGCCAAGGCCCTGGCCGCCGCGTGCGCCGGGGCGGTGTTCGGCCTGGCCGGGGGCGTCCTGGCCACCGGGACCGGGCTCATCTTCGTCGCCGCCCGCGGGGAGCACGTCGCCCTCGGCGCCCCGACGTTCGCCCGTGACCTGGCCGGCTATGCCCTCGCCGCGGCGCTGCTGGCCGCGGCCGGATCCGCGGTGGGCTCGCTCGTCCGGTCCCAGCTGGCCGCAGTCGTCGGCGTCTTCGTCTGGGCCGTCGTGATCGAGTCGGTGCTCGGCGGGCTGTACCCGGCGACCCGGCCCTACCTGCCCTACGCGGCGGCCACCACGCTGGCGGGCGCGCGCGCCGGGTACTCCACGTTCGGCCCGGGGCACGGGGCCGCCGGCGGCGTCCCGCTCCCGTTCGGCGCGGCCGCGGCCCTGGTCGCATGTGTCGCCGTGCTGATCGCGGCGCTGGCCGCCCGGACGACGGTGCGGCGCGATGTCAGCTGACCCCGGTGCGGCGCCGGCGGCCGGGCCCGTGATCGAGAATCCGCTCAGCGGCGAGCAGATCGTGGTCCGCCGGACCGCCGGCCAGACCGGCGGGCGCGTCCTGGACTGGGAGCTGGTGCTCACCCGGGGCGGGCGCGTGCCGAGCAGCCACGCCCATCCCGGGCAGGAGGAGTGCTTCACGGTGCTCGAGGGGCAGATGAGGTTCCGGGTCGGGAGGCGGCGGCTGCTGGCCGGCCCCGGCGACACCGTGCGGGTCCCGCCCGGCACCGTGCACCACTTCGCCAACGCCGGGCCCGGGCCGGCCCGCGTGGCCGTGCAGACCCGGCCCGCGCTTTGCATGCACGAGCTGCTGGAGACGGCCGCCGCGCTGGCCCGGGCGCAGCACGCGGCGGGGCGCCGTACGCCCCGCCTGGCCGAGCTGGCCCTGTTCATGCGCGACTTCCGGGCGGAGGTGCGGGCGCCGTACCTGCCGGCGGCGCTGGTCGGCGCCGTCATGGCGCCGGTGGCCGCGCTGGCCCGGCGGCGCGGGCGCGATGCGCGGTACCGGGCGCTGCGCGAGCCGGGCCGCGCGCGGTGACCGCCGTGGAGGTCGCGCACCTGGTCAAGCGCTATCGCGGCGCGGACCGCAACGCGGTCGACGACATCAGCCTGGACGTCCCCGAGGGCCAGCTGTTCTGCCTGCTCGGGCCCAACGGCGCGGGGAAGACGACCACGCTGTCCATCCTGACCACGACCCTGGCCCCGACATCGGGCCGGGTCGCCATCGCGGGCCGGGACCTGGCCACCGAGCAGGCCGCCGTCCGCCGCGCGGTCGGCATCGTCTTCCAGCAGCCCTCGCTCGACCTGAACCTCACGGCGGAGGAGAACATCCGCCTGCACGCCGTGCTCTACGGCCTCTACCCGTGGCGGCCCTGCTTCCGCCTCATGCCGCCCGGCTACCGCCGGCTCGTGCAGGACCTGGCCGGCGTCCTGGACATCTCGGGGATCCTCGGGCAGCGCGCCCGGGTCCTGTCCGGCGGGCTGCGGCGCCGCCTGGAGATCGTCCGCGCGCTGACCCACCGGCCCGCCGTCCTGTTCCTGGACGAGCCGACCGCGGGCCTGGACCCCGAGAGCCGGCGCAGCCTGTGGGCCTACCTGCGGCAGGCCCGGGCCAGCCTCGGCACCACCGTGTTCCTGACCACGCACTACCTGGAGGAGGCCGAGGCGGCCGACGCGGTGTGCGTGCTGGCCCGCGGCACGATCATCGAGCGGGGCAGCCCGGCGCAGGTCAAGGCGCGGCAGCGCAGCGCGACGCTGGAGGACGCCTACCTGGCGCTGGTGGACCGGTCGTGATCGCGCCCGGCACCCGGCTCCCGCTGCGCAGCGGCCCCGCGCACGAGCTGTCCGGGGCGCTGGTCATCGCCCAGCGCGACGTGATCAAGCTGCTGCGCGACTACCCGCGACTCGCCGTCAACCTGGCCTTCCCCGTCCTGCTCATCGGGGGCCTGGGCACCATCCTGCAGCCCACCGTCGGCCGGGTCACCGGGCTGAGCGCGGTCACGCTGGCGTTCACCGGGGTACTGGCGGCCAGCCTGTTCCAGTCCGCCGCGGCGGGCATGATCTCCCTCGTCGAGGACCGCGAGAACGACTTCTCCCGGGAGCTGTTCGTGACCCCGGTCTCCCGGCTGACCCTGGTCACCGGGAAGGTGGCCGGGGAGACCCTGGTCGCGCTCAGCCAGGGAGCGTGCATCGTCGCGTTCGGGCTGGCCTTCGGCGTGCGGATGTCGGCCGGGCAGCTGGCCGCGCTGGCCGGCCCGGCCCTGGCCTGCTGCCTGCTCGGCGGCGCGTTCGGGCTGGCCACGGTAGCGGCCCTGCCGAACCAGCGATCCGCCATGCAGGTCTTCCAGTTCCTGATCATCCCGCAGTACGTGCTCGGCGGCGTGCTGGTGCCGCTGGGGCGGGTGCCGCTGTACCTCAGCGTGATCGCCCACGCCATGCCGATGCGCTACGTCGTCGAGCTGACCCGCGCCGCGTTCTACGCCGGGCGCCCCGGCTACCGCCAGGTGGTGACGGGCCGCCCGCTGACCGACGCGCTGGTCACCGCGGGCCTGCTGGCGGTGCTGATGGCCGCCGGCGCGGCGGTCTTCGGCTACCGCGAGCGCACCCGCTGATCAGGCCGCTGAAAGGACGCGCGCGAACGCCCGCAGGTAGCTGGGGTCACCGCACTGCTCTCGGGCGAGCCAGTACTCCGCCCCCCAGAACAAGTACCCATCCAGAACGAGGCCCTGAGCGCGGCCCCAGCGCAGGCACTGGCTGTAGTTCGCGATGACATCCTCGGGACGGCAGCTGGACATGGCCCGGCCGGCCAGGCTCGGCGGGACGGTCACCGTCTCCCACGGCTCGGCCTGGCCCTCGGCGATCAGCACCCGCCGGCCAGGGGCGCCCGGCCCGGCCGCCGCGGCCCGGTCGAGCAGCCGCTCGCGGCGGCGCTGCCGCCAGCGCTTGCGGCTGCCGTCCAGGTACAGCGTCAGCGGGCCCGCGCTGGCCAGCCCGTGCCGCGGGTAGAAGTCGATGCCGACGATGTCGGCCAGCCGCTCGGCCACGGCCAGGGAGTCGCCCTGGTCGCGGGTCCGCCACCACTGCTGCGCGGCGACGGGCGTCGACGTGGCCAGGAACCCGTTCATCAGCACCGGCCGGCCGGGGTCCGCGGCGCGGACAGCGGCGACCTCAGCCGCGACGAAGGCCTGCGACAGCCGCCAGGAATGCTCCATGCCGAGCGGGTCGACGGCCTCGTGCTCGACCTGCCAGGCGATGATCGCGGCCCGCCCCCGGTACCGCTCCACCATGCGGGTGACCTGGTCGACGGCGGCATCGAGCAGCCCCCGGTGCTCGCCGGGGGTGACCAGGGCGCCCTCGCGCAGCGGCGCGTCCAGCTGGTGGGCGGGCACGAAGTACTCCGGGTAACCGAACGCCTTCACCGGCCCGACGCACATGATGACCTGCTTGCCCGCCCGCTCGGCGGCGTCGAGCTGGCGGTCGAGCGCACCGGGCGCGAAGGCGCCCGGCCCGGGCTCGATCAGGTCCCAGTAGGCGCTCAGCCGGATCAGCTGGAACGGGTAGGCCAGCAGCGCGTCCAGCGCCGCATCGGGCTCCAGGCCGAGGGCGGCCGCCTGGAGCGGCCGGAAGCTGATGCCCAGCGGCGTGCCGCCGCGGGGCTCCACCACCTCGCGGCGCCACTGCCCGGTCAGCGGGCCCGCCGTCCGCCGCAGCCGCAGCTCGGTCAGGACGGGCAGCAGCAGCCCGGCGGCGGCCGCCCCGGCGGCCAGGGCCGCGGTGTTACCTCTGCGCATGGCAGTCTCCCTTGAGGGCAGCGTTCAGGATCCGAGGGCGGCCGGCCGGGGCGCGGCCGCCGTACCGGCCGCCGCGGCGGCCACGGGCCACGCGGCAGGCGCCGTACCCGCGGCCCGCGGCGGCGGGCCGGCTGGCGCCGGGCCCGCTGGCACCGGCGCGGCCGGGACCAGTCCGGCGATCAGACCGGCGATGTCGGCCGCGGCGGCGGGCTGGCCCAGGCGGGCCGCCGCCGCCCGCATGGCCTCGACCGCGGCCCGGTCCGCGCGCAGGGCGGCGACCTCGGCGACCAGGCGGCGCACGCCGCGGACCCGGCGGCCCGCCCGCGCCGCGGTGACAAGCTCGGCGTTGCCGCGCTCCTGGCCCGGCAGGTGCGAGGTCAGCAGCACCGGCGTCCCGCAGCAGGCCGCCTCGGCGATCGCGCCGGGGCCGGCCTTGGTCACCAGCACGTCGCAGCAGCGCAGCCAGCGGGCCATGTCGCGGGTGAAGCCGAGCGTGATCAGCCGGCCGCCGGACCGGGCCGCGAGCCGGTCGAGCCGGTCCTTGAGCCGCTGATTGCGCCCGCACACGGCGACCACGGCGACGTCGGGCTGGCGGCGCACGATCGCGGCGGCCCGGCGGGCCAGGCCGCCGGTCCCCTCGGCGCCGCCGGCCAGCAGGACGACGAAGCCGCGCTCCGGCAGGCCCAGTGCCCGCCGCAGCCGGGCGCGCTCGCGCGGCAGCGCCGGTCCCGCCCAGAAGCCGCTGGTCACCGGCAGCCCCGCGGCCCGCCCGGCCGGCCCCCGTGACCGCCCGGCGGGCGCGGCGCCGCGCGGGGTGATGACCAGGTCCGCGGCCGCGTGGCGCCAGGCCGCGTGCATCGTGGCGAGGTCGGTGACGACCGTGACGACGGGCGCGCCCGGCGCCCGCCGGTCCCGCGCGGCCACGGCAGCGCCCCCGGTGAGCGGGTGGAACGACACGATCGCGGCCGGCTGCAGCGCCGCCGCGGCGGCCTCGGCCGGCCGGTCGGCGAGCCGCAGCAGCGTCTGCCGCAGCACCGCCAGGGCCGCGCGCGAGTTGCTGGCGTGGTAGGCCGCGCCCCACAGCCAGGGCGCCCGCCGGACCACCGGCCCGTACAGGCCGGTGACCCAGCGCAGGGCCCGCGCGGCGCCGGGCCCGCCCAGCGGATCGTGCAGCACGGGCGCGAACCGGCCCGGGCAGGCCAGCTCCAGCGCCTGCCCGACCGCCTGCGCCGCGCGCCGGTGGCCGCCGCCGGTATCGGCGACCAGGAAGAGCAGCGGGACCCGCGCCGGGGCGCCGCCATCGGTTCTGGACATGAGCTTCATCCTTGCGGCGGGCAGGCGCGGCGTCGTCATCCCTGCGACGACCCTGGCCTGCGCCGCCGGTTGACAACCGGGCGGCCCGGGATCAGTGTCGGAGCGCCGGACATGTTGATATGTGCGGCCACGCCGGCCCCGGGAGGCGCCATGACGAACACCGAGTTCGAGCTCGGCGGGATCAACCACCTCGCGCTGGTCTCGTCCGACATGCGGCGGACGATCGATTTCTACTCCGGCGTCCTGGGCATGCCGCTGATCAAGACGCTCGACCTGCCGGGCGGCATGGGCCAGCACTTCTTCTTCGACTGCGGCGGCGGTGACTGCCTGGCGTTCTTCTGGTTCCCGGACGCGCCGGACGGCGTGCCCGGCCTCTCCGCGCCGCGGCACCTGCCGGGGCAGGGCGAGCTGCTGAGCGCGGTCGGCTCGATGAACCATGTCGCGTTCCACGTCCCGCCGGAGAAGTTCGAGGGGTACCGGCGCCGGCTCAAGGAGAAGGGCGTCGCGGTCAGCCCGATCCTGAACCACGACGACAGCCCGCTCGGGGTGTCCCGCGACGTCTACGACGGGGTGTTCGTCCGGTCGTTCTACTTCCAGGACCCGGACGGGATCCTGCTGGAGTTCGCCTGCTGGATGCGCGCCTTCACCGAGGCCGACGTCTCCCACGAGCCGAAGACGGCCGCCGACCGCACCGCCCCGAAGGAGCTGCATGCCGCGCCTGCGTGAGGTCCCCCGCGCCGAGGTCACCGACGAGCGCATCCTGTACTTCTACGACCGGCTGTTCGCCCCCGACCGGGACCCGGCCGCCGACCACGGCACGGCGACCGGGTCGCCCGGCGACTGGTGGACGGTCTTCGCCCAGTCCCCGGACGTGTTCCGGCACGCCGTGCGCGGCTTCGCCCTCTACCGCGCCTCCGAGGTGGACCCGGTGCTCCGGGAACTCGGGCAGTGCCGGGCCGGCTGGGCCCGCGGCAGCCAGTTCGTCTTCTCCCAGCACTGCAAGCAGATGCGCGCGCTGGGCATGACGGAGGAGCGGATCCGGTCCGTCCCGCACTGGCCGACGGCCGACTGCTACTCGCCCCTGGAGCGGGCCGTCCTGGCCTACACCGACGCGCTGGTCCTGGACGGCGGGCGGGTGCCGGACGGGGTGTTCGCCGTGCTGCAGCAGCACCTGTCCGACCGGGAGATCCTGCAGCTCACGTACATCACCTGCATGTACGACATGCACGCGACGATGGCGCGGGCGCTGCGGCTGGAGTTCGACGACCGGCCCGAGCCCGTGGTCGAGGTGGCCGCGCCCGAGGGCTACGGCTCCCGCGATATCTCCGACGACCTGGCCGGGGACGGCTGACGGGCGGCGCTACTGCGGCGGGCGGGCCTGCCGGGCGCGGTCATCGATCACCTCCGGGTGCCACGGGGTCCCAGACGACGCGCAGGTCCACCGTCGCGGCGTCGCCGAGGGCGTCGATGACCGCCGCCGCGGGGCCTGTTTTTTCTATCCGGGACTAGGTAAACCTTCCGGTCGGGACCGGCGGCCCGGGCCGGCCGGGTCACGGTGCCGCCCGCTGGCGCAGGGCGCGCAGTTCCTCGAACTGGCTCGTGACATCGCGCAGGGTGGCGGCGATGCCGGCCAGGCTCCCGTCGTGGTCGTGCACCGGGTGGATGGCGAACTCCAGCGACAGCCGGCTCCCGTCCTTGCGCTGGCCGGGAACCCGCAGCAGGTCGCCGGCGCCGTATCGGCTCCGGCCGGTGTCCATCACCGACTGCCAGCCCTGCCAGTGCCGGTCCCGCAGCCGCTCGGGAATGATCAGGTCCAGGCGCTGCCCGGCGGCCTCGGCCGCGGTGAAGCCGAAGACGCGCTCGGCCCCGGCATTCCAGAACGTGATGATCCCGGCCCGGTCGGCCGCGATGATCGCGTCCGGGCCGGCCAGGATCGCTGCCGCCACCTGTCCCGTGTCCACCTGCCCCGCCTTCCGCGGGCCGCGCCGTCTCCGGCCGGCCGCCGGTCATGCCGCTCCGGGGGGTTATTCTGTCATGCACTAGATAATCTCGGGAAGAGGAGCGGGCGTGGACACGGACCTGCAGCGGGAGGCCAGGGCCCTCGGCGACCCGACCCGGCACCGCCTGTTCCGCTACATCGCGGACGCGCCGGCACCGGTGAGCGTGGCCGAGCTCACCGGCCTCGTCCAGCACCATCACAGCGCGGTGCGCCAGCACCTGGCCGTGCTGCGGGAGGCCGGGCTGGTGACCGAGGTGGCCGAGCGCGAGGGCCGGCCGGGCCGCCCGCGGCTGCTGTACCGGCTGCATCCCGAGGCCGCCGGGGCGTGGGGCACCGCCGGGCCGTACGCCTGGCTGGCCGCCATGCTGTCCGCGGCCATGCGCCGCGGGCTCGGCCCGCGCCAGGCGGGCCGCCAGGACGGGCACCGGCGCGCCGCCGACCTGGCCGGCCCGGGTGACCCGGCCGAGGTGGTGGAGGAGGAGATGACCCGCCGCGGCTTCCGGCCCCGGCGGGCCGGCCGCGAGCCCGCCGTCGAGCTCGTGCTCGGCCGCTGCCCGTTCGCCGAGGTCGCGGCCACCGACCCGGACACGGTCTGCCAGCTGCACCTGGGCCTGGCCGAGGGCCTGGCCGAGGGCCTCGGCGGCCTGACCGTGGCCGGGCTGTCGATCAAGGAGCCGCGCCGCGCGGGCTGCCGGCTGATCATGCACCGGGACCCGGTCCCGGCCTGACCGCCCGTCCCGCGTGCGCCGCAGTCCCCGCCGCCGTCCCGCCCGCGTGAGCCAGACAGGATGAGAGAAACGCCGTGCCCGAGCTCGAACTCGACGTCCGCCCGCTGCCCAAGCCCGACAAGCACCCGGCCATCTTCCGGGCCTACGACGCCCTCGCGGCGGGCGAGTCGCTCGTCCTGGTCAACAACCACGACCCCCGGCCGCTGCGGGGCGAGTTCGACACCGACCACCCCGGCAGCTACGCCTGGGAGTACCTCGCCCGCGGCCCGGAGCAATGGCGGATCCGGATCAGCAAGCTCGCGTCGACCCCGCTGCCGCGCATCCTGTGCGACACCGCGGCGGTGGCGGCGGCCGCCGGCCGGGACCGGGACGCCGCGGGCGCGGTGTGGAGGCTGGGGATGCGCCAGCGCGACCTGGACTCCAACATCGTCTCGCTGCCGCCCGGCGCCAGCATCGCGCCGCATGCCGGGCCCGACCTCGACGTCCTCCTGCTCGTCCTGTCCGGCACAGGCCGCCTCACGACCGAGCTCGGGCCGGTGGCGCTGCAGCCGGGCGCGCTGGCGTGGCTGCCCCGCCGCTCCCGCCGGGAGTTCACGGCCGGCCCGGACGGCCTGCGCTACCTCACCGTGCACCAGCGCCGGCAGTCGCTCGTCCTGAGCACCAGCGCGCCCGGCGGGGAGTAGTCCCGCTGCCCTGGCCCTCGTCGCGCTAGCCGGGCGGCGGCCGGGGCGGGAGCCGGCCGACGTAAGCGGTGACCGCTCCGCCCCACCGGGGGTCGGGCTCGCCGGTCACCAGGGCCGCGGTGACGGCCGGCGGACGGCGCCGTCGGCGCTGGCGACCAGAGTCACGGGGCCCGCGGCCCGCAGGGCCTGCCGGATCTCGGCTCCGGCCTCGATCACGGCTCTCCTAGCTCGGGGGTAACGGCCATGCCCCATCCTGCCCTGGCCCGCACGGAAGTCACGTCGTTACTACCGCGGACCCGCCCTCGCGGGCCCGTCTCGCCGGGCTGCGCACGGGCCATGCGCGGCCAAGCGCGGCCTTGGCCCGAGCCGGCAGGGTTGTTACTGTAGGTGATCAAATGCGCGCAGGTCGTCGCTGAAACTGCAGCCTTGGCCGGCGATAGACCTCCGGGATGTTGCTGTCCGGGCCTGCGTCCTCCCCACCACGTGAGAGGGGCAGATGGCATGAACGTCAAGGTTGTGGCGCCGCTGGCGGAACTCGGGCCGGGACAGCGGGCCGTCGGGGTGACGGTCAACGGCGAGGCGCGTGAGCTGCGGATCGAGCCGCGCGTGAGCCTGCTGGACGCGCTCCGCGAGCATCTCAAGTTGACCGGTACCAAGAAGGGCTGCGACCAGGGAACCTGCGGCGCATGCACGGTCTGGGTCGAGGGCCGGCGGGTGCTGTCGTGCCTGACGCTCGCCATCACGTGCGAGGACCGCCACGTCACCACGATCGAGGGACTGTCGGCCGGCGACGAGCTGCATCCGGTGCAGCAGGCGTTCATCGACCAGGATGCGTTCCAGTGCGGCTTCTGCACTCCGGGCCAGATCATGTCCGCGGCGGCGCTGCTGGCCGAGGGGCACACCAGCGACGCGGAGATCCGGGAGTGGATGAGCGGCAATCTCTGCCGATGCGCGGCCTACCCGCATATCCGGGCCGCGATCCGGGCCGTGCGGGACGCGCCGGGGGGTGACTGACCGTGCGGCCGCTCGCCTACGCGCGCGCCGCCGATGCCGAGGGCGCCATCGCGACCGTCGAAGCCGACCCGCAGGCCGCCTACCTGGCGGGCGGCACGACCGAGGTCGACCTGATCCGGCAGGGGGTCGAGCGGCCGCGGCTGCTGGTCGACATCAACGCGCTCGCGATGGCCGACATCGAGGAGCGGCCGGACGGGGGGCTGCTCATCGGCGCGCTGGCCCGGATGAGCGACGTGGCCGCGGCACCCGCCGTGGCCGGGCGGTTCCCGGTCATCTCGCAGGCGCTACTGCTGGGGGCCTCCCCGCAGCTGCGCAACATGGCGTCCATGGGCGGCAACCTCTGCCAGCGGGTCCGCTGCGGCTACTTCCGCGACGGCGTGTCCCCGTGCAACAAGCGGGATCCCGGCAGCGGCTGCGCCGCGCTGGAGGGCGTCAACCGCGGCCACGCGATCCTCGGCACGAGCAGCTCGTGCATCGCGACCCATCCCTCCGATGTCGCGGTCGCGCTCGTCGCGCTGGACGCGGTGGTGCACACCCGCGGGCCGCTCGGCGAGCGGACCATCGCGATCGACGACTTCTTCCTGCTCCCCGGGGACACCCCGGAGCGGGAGCATCCGCTCGAGCACGGGGAGCTGATCGTCGCCATCGAGGTGCCAGCCGCGCCGGTCGCCCGCCAGTCCGCCTACCTGAAGTTCCGTGACCGCGAGTCGTATGAGTTCGCGCTGGTCTCCGTCGCGGCGGCGATGCGCGTCGAGGACGGCACCGTGGCCGAGGTCAGGCTGGGGATAGGCGGGGTCGCGACCAAGCCGTGGCGCGCTCGCCGGGCCGAGCGCAGCCTGCTCGGCCAGCCCGCGGAGCGCGCCAGCTTCGCCGCCGCGGCCGCCGACGAGCTGTCGGCCGCGATCACCCGGCCCGCCAACGCATTCAAGGTGGAGCTGGCGCAGCGGGCGATCATCCGGGCGCTGACCGCGACGGCGAAGGGAGACGGGCGATGAGCGGCGCAATCGGCAGCGACATGAAGCGAGTCGACGGCCGGGCCAAGGTGACCGGCGCGGCCCGGTACTCAGCCGACATCCCGGTGCCGGGCCTGGCCTACGCGGAGCTGGTCGGGGCGACGGTGGCCAGCGGCAAGATCACCGCGATCGACACCAGCCAGGCCGAGCGCGCGGACGGCGTGATCGGGGTCCTCACCCACCGCAACCTGCCCCGGGTGAACCAGCCGCCGCTGATTCCGTCGCTGCTGGGCGGCCCGGCGCCGGGCGAGACGTTCTTCCCGATGCAGGATGACATCGTGCGCTACGCCGGCCAGCCGGTGGCGCTGGTGGCCGCCGACACGCTCGAGCAGGCCCAGTACGCCGCGACCCTGGTCCAGGTCAGCTACGCCGAGACCAGCTCGGTCACCACGATCAGCCAGGGACGCGCCGACGCCTATATTCCGGACAAGATCTTCGGCGGCCTCATGCCGGGGCGCCTGGGCCGCGGGCAGGTGGACGCCGGCCTCGCCGCCGCCGATGTCCGCGTCGACGCGCCGTTCATGTTCGCGGCCAACCACCACAACCCCATCGAGGTGTCGAACACCACGGCGGCCTGGGACGGCGACCAGCTCACGCTCTATGACTCGTGCCAGGGCATCAAGGCCGTCCAGCTGACGGTGGCCGCGCTGCTCGGCCTGCCGCTGGCCAAGATCTCGGTCGTGACGCAGTATGTCGGCGGCGCGTTCGGCTGCAAGGCGATGGTCTGGCCGCACGTGACGCTGGCCGCGCTGGCCGCCCAGCATGTCCGGCGACCCGTCCGCCTGGTGCTGCCCCGGGGCCAGATGTTCACCTCATGCGGGCACCGCGAGGAGCAGGAGCACCACATCACGCTGGGGGCCGGCCGGGACGGCAAGCTCACCGCCATCCGGCATCACAAGATCTCCGTCACGTCCCCGTTCGACGACTGGGCCGAGCCGGCCTTCGGTGCCGCCTCGCAGCTCTATGCCTGCGCCAACTATGAGGGCGTGCACCGGCTGGTGCGCGGCAACACCATGACGCCGACCTTCACGCGCGGCCCCGGCGAGGGAATCGGCGTCTTCACCCTGGAGTGCGCGATGGACGAGCTCGCCAGCGAGCTCGCTATCGACCCGATCGAGCTGCGGCTGCGCAATGTCTCCGACGTCGACCCCAATACCGGGAACCCGTGGTCCAGCCACGGGCTGCGGGAGTGCTACGAGCGCGGCGCGGCGCGGTTCGGCTGGGCCGGGCGCAACCCGCAGCCCCGGTCCGAGCGCGACGGGAACTGGCTGATCGGCACCGGGATGGCCACGGCCGGCTACCCGGTGGCGTTGTTCATGCACACTCAGCGGGCCAGGGCGCACATGTACGCCGACGGCAGCACCATCGTGCAGACCGCCACCCAGGAGTTCGGGACCGGGACGCCGACGGTGATGACCCAGGTCGCCGCCGACGGGCTCGGCATCGGCGTGGAGGACGTGCGGTTCGAGTACGGGCACACCGACCTGCCGACCGCGGGATCCCCGGTCGGCTCGAACGGCGCGGGGATGATCAGCGCGGCGGTGCACAACGCGGCCACGGCCCTGCGCGACCAGCTCGTCGCCCGGGCGGTCGCGGACCCTCAGTCCCCGCTGCACGGCGCGGACCCGGGCGCCGTGGTCGTCCGCCAGGGGCGGATGACGCGGGCCGACGACAGCGGAACCGGGGAGACCTACGGCGACCTGATGCACCGCAGCTTCATGAACGACGCCGAGGCCACCGGCAGCTGGGACCCGCCGCCGCTGGACACCCCGCACGGGCTGCTCACGTTCGGCGCCCAGTTCGCCCGGGTCGCCGTCGACGCCGACCTCGGCCTGATCCGGGTCCGGCACCTGGTCGGGGCGTTCGCCCCCGGCCGGGTCCTCAATCCCAGGACCGCGCGCAGCCAGCTCATGGGCGGCATGCTCTGGGGCCTCGGGCAGGCGCTGCTCGAGGGCAACCAGATGGACACCAGGCTCGGCCGCTGGGCGCACACCAGCCTGGGCGACTACCTGGTGCCCGTGAACGCCGACGCGCCCGAGGTCGATGTCGAGCTGGTCGAGGTGCAGGATGACGTCGTCAACCCGCTCGGGGTCAAGGGCGTCGGCGAGATCGGGCAGGTCGGAGCCGCGGCCGCCATCGCCAACGCGGTGTTCAACGCCACCGGCCACCGGGTCCGCGAGCTGCCGATCGTCCCCGAGCACCTGCTCCGCGCGGTACCGCGGCAGCCCGCCGCCGCCGCGGCGGGGCATGGCTAAGGCGAGCCAGCCCGCCGCCGCGCCGGGGACCGAGCGCGCGCCGGCCCACGGGCCGGCCGGTCACCGGCGGGCGCCCCCGTTCCCGGACCGGCCGCTGCTGACGACGCCGCCGCAGCTGCAGCGCCGGGACTTCGCCCGGCTCGAGCGCCAGCGCCTGGCCGCCCAGCCGGGGCTCGGCGTGGCCGGCCTGCTGTTCGCGGCCGCGGTGTTCTTCGCGCTCGCGCTGGGCACCGGTCATGTCGAGTCCTCGCTGCTGGTCCTCGGCCCGCTGTCGACGTTCGCGCTGCCGGCCGTGGCCATGGTCGCGTTCTGGTGGAACGACTGGCCGGGCGCCCGGCTGTCGACGCCCTGGTCGGGCCTCCTGGACACCGTGCTAGTCATCGCCGGGGCCGTCGTGCTGACCATGGCCGGCATGGCCATCGTCGAGAGGTTCGACGTCCGGGGAATCTTCCTGTCGCAGCCCGCCCCGGGCGTGCCCACGACCTTCCCGGCCACGCTCCCGCTGGCCGGCGCGGCGTTCGCGGCCACGCTCCAGCTATCGCTGGTGTGCGAGGGCTGGCCGCTGCGCGGGCTGGGGCGGCTGCGCTCCGGCATCGCGGCCCTGGCGCTCTCGTGGGGGGTGGCGGTGGCCGCCTACTTCCTGCTCGTCAACGTCAGCGCGGTGCCGGCCGCCGAGCGCGCCGCGGCCGGGCTGCGCAACCCCGGCGGCCCCATCGCCGCCCCGGACTTCGGCGCCGCCCTCATCGCGATCGGGGTATGGCAGGCGGTGTTCTACATCGGGTGGCGCGGCTGGCCGGTGGCCGGCCTGGCCCGGCGCGGCCGCCGCCTCCTGGCCGGCAACGCCATCGTGCTCGGCGGCGGGACGCTGACCTACCTGGTCCTGCGGGACCTGGCCGGCCTGGCGCCGGGCACCATCAGCGCCACCTGCGGGTCCGTCATCACCGCCGTGCTGATCGTGGCCATGCTGTTCGAGGGCTGGCCGGCCCGGCGGCGGTCCCCGGCGTGGAGCCGCGCCCTGACCCTCGGCCTCGTCGCCGTCGTGGCCGTCGCGCTGGACCGGTCCCTGGCCGCCTACGCGGACAGCGTGACGTGGGTCAAGGCCACCCCGGACGACTGGGTGACGACCGCCGCCCTCAGCTTCATCGGCGCCGGCATCATCCTGCACGTCGGCATCGGGCTGCGGTGGCCGCTGAGCCTCAAGTCGGGGCACGACGGCTCCTGACGTCCGGCCACACATCGGATGAGCGGGTCAGCGGCGCCCGGTCATTCCTTCAGTGCGCCCTCGTTGGTGCGGACGATGTGCTTCTGGAAGATGAAGAACACGACGGCGACCGGGACGGTGAGCAGCACCGCGGCAGTGAGCTTCAGCGGGTACTGCGTGCCGGTCCCGAGCTCGCCGCTGACCAGCCGCCCCACGCCGGTGGTGAGCGTGTCGAGGGACGGGCTCTGGTGCGCGATGAGGATGTCGGAGAAGTTGTTCCACGAGCCCTGGAAGGACAGGATGGTCAGCGCGATCAGCGCGGGCCGGGCCATCGGCAGCACCACCGACCAGAACGTGCGGAACGTGCCCGCCCCGTCGATGTGCGCGGCCTCCTCGATGCTGGCCGGGATCGACTCGAAGAACTGCTTCATGATGAACACCCCGGCCGCGTCGGTGATCAGCGGGATGATCAGCCCGGGGTAGCTGTCGTAGATCCCCAGCTCCTTGAGGACCAGGAACTTGGGGATCAGCAGCACCACGCCGGGCACGGCCATGACGGCGATCACGGCCGAGAACACCGCGCGGCGGCCGCGGAAGCGCAGCCGGGCCAGCGCGTACCCGGCCATGGAGTCGAACAGCAGCCGCCCCGCCGTCACGAACACGGCCACGATGACGGAGTTCGTGAACCACCGGGCGAAGTCGTCCTGCCCGAGCTGCGTGAACGCGGTGACCACCCAGTCATGCGGGAGCGGGTTGGCCGGATGGCCGGCGGCATCCGCCTCGGTCTTGAACGACGTCCCGACCTCGATCAGGAACGGGTAGATGTACCCGACCGCCACGACGGCCAGGGTGAGGTAAGCCAGGGCGCGCAGCCACGGGTTCCGCCGGCCCGCGGCGCGGCTGAGGCCGGGGCTCACAGCCGCCGCCCGCGGGCCAGCCCGGCATCCCCGCGGCCGCGCAGCAGCAGCCGCTGGAGCACCGTGAAGGCGATGATGATGGCGAACAGGATGAACGCGATCGCCGCGCCCTGGCCCCACTGCTCATTGCCGAAGGAGACCTGGTAGGCCAGGTACGCGGGGGTGAGCGTGGTCTCGGCCGGGTTTCCCTGGGTGATCAGGAAGACCTGGTCGAAGACCTGCCACGTGCCGATCATGCCGAGCGTGAGGACCAGGAACAGGACCGGCCGGATGAGCGGCAGCGTGATCCGGCGGAAGATCGTCCACGAGCCGGCGCCGTCCATCACCGCGGCCTCCTCGAGGTCGGCGGAGATGTCGTACAGGGCCGGCAGGAACAGCAGCATGAACGTGCCGGCCGTGGTCCAGACGGCCAGGATGACCAGCGTCATCATGGCCACGCTGGGACCCGACAGCCAGTTCCACCACGACATCCCGAGGAAGCCGTGGCCGGCCAGCACCGACGGCGCCCGGGTCACCCCGGCACCGCTCAGGATCATGTGCAGCAGTCCGTTCGGGTCGCTGAACCAGTTGGGCCCGTGCACGCCCAGGTAGCCGAGCAGGCCGTTGACGACGCCCGAGTCGGCGAACAGGAACAGGAACACGATCGAGACGGCGACCGAGCTGGTCACCGACGGGAAGTAGAAGGCGGTGCGGAAGAAGCCGCGGCCGCGCAGCGCCTTGCGGCTGACCACGATCGCGAGGAACAGCGCGAGGGCGGTCTGCAGCGGCACCACCAGCACCACGTAGTACAGGTTGTCCCGCAGGCTCATGGCCAGGTCCTGCTGGGGCAGGCCGGGCTGGGTGACCAGGGCCCGGTAGTTGGCCAGCCCGACCGACTTGACCCCGGACGCCAGCGGGCTGCCGATGCCGCCCCAGTCGCTGAGGCTGACCCAGGCCGCCATCAGGATCGGGACGAGCAGGAACACGATCAGCAGGATGAGCGCGGGCGCGGAGAAGAGCCAGCCCGCGGCGGCCTCGCGGCGCCGGCCGCGGTGGCCGCCCCGGCGCGCCGCCGGCGATGCGGCCGGGGCGCGCCGGGTGAGCGGGGTTGCGGTGGCCACGGCGTCAGGACGACGAGCCGGCCAGCGGCTGCAGGTTGGTCTGGGCCGCCTTCAGGATGGCCGCCGGGCTGCTGGTCTTCAGCTGGGCCAGGGCGGAGTCGAACACGGCCAGGGCCTGCGTGTCACCGGGCAGGGCGATGTCGGGGTGGGCGACGGGCAGCTGCTTGGTGTGCGCGGCCAGGGCCGGGAAGGCCTGCTGCCACTGGCTCTGCAGCGACTGGAGCGAGGGAATGACCCCGAACGCCTTGGAGAACGCCATCTGCTGCTTCGGCGTGGTCAGGAACTTCACGAAGCTGACGGCGCCGGCCATGTTCTTCGAGCTGGCCGGGATGCCCCAGCAGTTGGTGAAGGCCAGGGTGGCCTTGGTGCCCGTCGGCCCGGCCGGCAGCGGCACCACCTGGTACTTGATGCTCGGGTAGTCGGATTGCATGGCGCCGACGACCCAGTTGCCGACGATGGCCATGGCGGCCTTATTCTTCCCGAACGCTTCGCCGCTCCAGCCGGCGCTCACCTGGCTGGGGAACTTCATCACGCCGGCGGTCATCAGGCCCTTGAGGTAGGTCAGCGCCTGGATGTTGGGCTGGCTGTCGAGCTCCACCTGGCCCCCGCTGCCGACCACCGTGCCGCCGTTCTGGTATAGGAACTCGTCGATGCCGGAGTGGGTCTGGTCCAGCACCAGGCCGGTGTGCTGGGCATTGGTGAGCTTTTTCGCGACCGACTGGAGCTGGCTCCAGTTGGCCGGGATGTCGGCCTGGCTGAGCCCGGCCGCCTTCCAGTCCGCGGTGTTGATGTACAGGGCCAGCGTGCTCGCGTCCTTGGGCTCGCACTCGAACTTGCCCTGGTAGCTGAACGAGGCCTTGAGCGCCGGGTAGAAGGCGCCGGCGTTGGGGAGCTGCTGCGGGTAGGTCGCCAGCGCGTTCTGCTTGGCATAGTTCTGGAAGCTGCCCGGGTCCAGGTAGAACACGTCCGGCGGGTGGCCCCCGGCAAAGCCCTGCGCGAGCTGCTGGGTGAGGTTGGAGGCGGCGATCACCTTGACCGTGATGCCGCTGGCCTTGGTCCAGGCGGTCGCGGCCGCCTGCACCGCCGAGGTCTCGGCCGGGCCGCTGGAGCCGAACATGAGGGTGAGCGGGGTCTTGCTGGGCTGGGCGGCGCTGGCGCCGTTCCCGGCGCTGGAGCCGCACGCGGCGGCGAGCAGGAGCAGGCCGGAGCCGATGACGGCGGTGGTGAGCTGGGTTCTGCTGGTTCTCATCTCTGTCTTCCCGGTTTCTTCTCGGGGGGCGATCTGACTACCCTGAGCTGCGGAGCACAAGCCTGGGCTCCAGCAGCACGCGGTCATAGGAGCGACGGCGACCGCCGTCGGCGGCCAGGAGTTTCTGGAGGGCGCCAAGGCACGCGCCGGCCACGTCGGCGACCGGCTGGGCCACGCTGGTGAGCCCGATCACGGACGCCGCCGCTGAGTTGTCGAATCCGGTCACCGCCGCGTCCCGGCCGGGGACCAGGCCGCGCGAGGTGAGCTCGGTCCACGCCCCGAGGGCGATCACGTCGCTGACGCAGACGAACGCGGTCGGCGGCCGGGGCGCGGCGAGCAGCGCGGCGCAGGCGGCCCGGCCGGTGTCGAGCCCGTCGATCAGCTGGCGGTCCAGCCCGCCGGTCGGCCGTCCCGCGGCCCGGCAGGCCTGCTCCCACCCAGACCGGCGGTCGTCGCCGACCCCCGAGCCCTGGGGCCAGCCGAGGTAGGCGATCCGCTCGTGGCCGGCGTCGATCAGGTGCCGGGTGACGGCCCGCATCCCGCAGGCCCCGTCGACGTCCACCCACGAGTGCCGCCCGGTGCTGTCCCAGGGCCGGCCGAACGTGACGAACGGCACCCGGTGCTGGCCGAGCCACGCGGTCCGGCTGTCGCCCGCGTGCGTGCTGGTCACGACGAACGCGTCCAGGTCGTACTCGCTCAGCAGCGCGCCGTACACGTCAATCTCGGTGCGGTCGTCCCCGGCGGTGATCAGCAGGATCCGGTAGCCCCGCTGCAGGGCCTGCTCGGTGAGGGCGTGCAGGAAGGCGTCCAGGACCTCGCCCCGCCCCTCCACGGGCGGCGGGATCCCGACCGCGATCAGGTGCGAGCGCCGGGTGCGCAGCGTCTGCGCCGCCTTCACCGGCCGGTAGCCGGTCTGCGCGATGACCGCCTCGACCCGCTCGCGGGTCGCGGGCCGGACCCGGTGCGGCGCGTTCAGCACGTTGGACACGGTCTGGCGGGACACCGCGGCCGCCTCGGCGACCGTCTCCAGGGTGGGGCGCTGCTGCGGTGCGGGCACCAGCATCACTCCCTCGGCACGGTCCCGGCCGCGGCCGTGTCCCGTCCGGCCTAGCCCTGCTGAGCGGGCGCCGCGCTTGGCTGATCGACTATTTGAGCGTTAAATTTGATCGTTCAAACGATGTTATCGTGAGCTTTGCCCGGCATTATGTCAAGGGCGGGCGCCGAACTCGGGAAAGCGAGGCCGCGAATGTCACCGTCAAGCCAGCCCTGGCTGCACGAGCTGGTGACGACAGTCAGCGCGCCGACCGCCGTGCTCGGCGAGCGCAGCGGGCAGATCCGGCCCGCCGGGGCGCAGGGCGCCCTGCACGCCGACGCCCGGGTGCTGTCGGCTGCCGTGCTGGAGGTCGGCGGGACCGAGCCGACCCCGCTCAGCAGCGGCCTGCTGGCCGCCGACACGGCCCTGTTCGTGGGCGCGTGCCGGGGCCTCGGGGCAGGCGGCGCCGACCCGACCGTGCGGGTGGAACGCGAGCGCGCCGTCGGCCCGGGCCGGGTTCGGGAGCGGATCCGGCTCATCTCCGATTCCGGTCGGCCCGTCAGCGCCGACATCACGCTGCGCGTGGCGGCCGACCTGGCCAGCATCGGCGAGATCAAGGCCGGACAGTCGCGCCCGCCGGCCGCGTTCAAGGTGACCGGCCTGGCCGCCGGGCCGTCCGGGGACGCCGGGTCGTCCGGGGACGCAAAGCCATCAGGGGACGTCGGCCTCACCCCGAACGCCAGGCCGTCCGGGGATGCCGGAATGACCGGGGATGCCGGCCTGACCGGGGACGCCGGGCTCGTCTGGGGGGCTGGGCCGCTGCAAGTGCGGCTCAGCGCTCCCGGCGCGACCCTCACCGCTGACCGCGACGGGGCGCTGCTGCGCTGGCCGGCCCGGCTGGAAGGCCGGGGCCAGCTCGAGTTCGGCTGGGAGCTGACGGTCACCGACCCGGCCGCGGTCATCGTGCCCCTGGCCGGCCGGGCCGGCCCGTCGTGGGCCGGGGTGGGTGCCCGCGGCGACGACCCGCGACTGCCCCGCCTGCTCGACCAGGCCATGTCGGACGCGGCCGCCCTGCTCATCGCCACCTCGCGGGCGCCCGGTGACGGCTTCCTGGCCGGCGGGGCACCGTGGTACCTGACCCTGTTCGGCCGGGACAGCATCTGGGCCGCGCGCCTGATGCTGCCGTTCGGCTGGCAGCTCGCGGCCGGGACACTGCGCGCGCTGGCCGGGCTGCAGGGCCGCCGCCTGGACCCCGCGACCGGAGAGGCACCGGGGAAGATCGCGCACGAGCTGCGCACGTCCGGCCGGGGCGCCGCCGGCGGCCTGCCGCCGCTGTACTACGGCACGATCGACGCCACGCCGCTGTGGATCTGCCTGCTGCATGACGCGTGGCGCTGGGGCATGCCCGCCGACCAGGTCCGCGCCCTGCTGCCCAGCCTGGCCGCCGCCCTGGCCTACCTGCGGGATCACGGGGACGCCGATGGCGACGGCTTCCTGGAGTACATCGACGAGAGCGGGGCCGGCCTGGCTAACCAGGGCTGGAAGGACTCCGGAGACGCGATCCGGTTCGCCGACGGCCGGATCGCCGCGCCCCCGGTCGCGCTGTGCGAGGTCCAGGGGTACGCCTACGAGGCGGCCAGCCGCGGCGCCGACCTGCTGGAGGCCTTCGGCGAGCCGGGCGCGCCGGAGTGGCGGGCCTGGGCCGGCGCGCTCGCCGCGGCCTTCCGGGCCGCGTTCTGGGTGGCCGACGACGCCGGGTCCTACCCGGCGCTCGCGCTGGACGGGAAGAAGCGGCCGGTGGACTCCCTGACCAGCAACATCGGGCACCTGCTGGGCACGGGCCTGCTCTCGGCGGCCGAGGAGGACCGGGTCGCCGCCCGGCTGGTCGGCCCGCAGATGAACTCGGGGTTCGGCCTGCGCACCATGTCCGCCGGCAACGGCGGGTACTCGCCGCTCAGCTATCACTGCGGCTCGGTGTGGAGCCATGACACGGCCATCGTGATCCGCGGCCTGGCCGCCAGCGGGCATGCCGCCGAGGCGGCCGCGCTGGCCGACGGGCTGCTGGACGCGGCGGCCATGTTCGGCTGGCGGCTGCCGGAACTGTTCGCCGGAGATGCCCGGTCAGCGGTGCCGTGGCCATCGCCCTACCCGGCATCGTGCCGCCCGCAGGCCTGGGCCGCGGCCTCGATCGGCGCCCTGGTCCACGCCCGGCTCGGCCTGGAGGTCGACGTGCCCGGCGGCCTCGTGCGCATCGAGCCGCCCCCGCCCGGCACGGATGGCCCGGGCAGCCGCCTGCACGTGGACGGCCTGGTCGCCGGCGACGAGACCTTCAGCGCCGGCGTAGACGGCGCCGGCGGCGGTTACGTCCGCGGCCTCCGCTTCCTGGCCCGCACCAGCTAGCCCCCGCGCCAGTTGGCCCCCGCGCGCCCCCGCACCAGCTAGCCCTCGCACCAGAAACCGCGGCACCAGTCAGTCCGCGTGCGACGACCGCTGCCGCGACTGACAGCGGTCGATCCGGTCAGGTCAGCCGCGCGGCTGGCCGGGAGCCCGCGCCGCCGCTGCCCCTGGGGTAACACGGGTCGGTCGCGCCAATCTGATGCCGACGGGAGGCCGGCCCGCAGCGGGCGGATCAAGGTCGTGGGAAGGCTGCTCACCACAGGATGTGAGCTAGCTTCCCACGATCAAGATCGCCTTCCGGCTGGCGAGGCTGGCGGAACTGGAGTGACCAGTGTTCCGCTGGCGGCTGCGGCCGGCCGGAAGGGCGCGGGCCGCCCGGCCTCCCCGGGCCGGCGCCCGGGCCTGAGCGCGGGCCCCCGTCCTCCTCAGGCCGTTGCCCCGGCCTGAGCGCGGGCCCCCGGCCTCCTCAGGCCGTTGCCCCGGCCTGAGCGCGGGCCGCCCGGCCCCAGGCCGTTGCCCCGGCGGGGGGAAACTCATGATCACGACCGCTTCCCGGCAGAAACCGCCGGGAAAACGGTCGTGATCATGGAACGGTCCCGCAGGCCGGGCGGGCCGGGCCGCCCGGCGGGCGGCTACATCTCGTCGACGGTGCGCTGGAGCGCCTGGTCGATGTCCTTGGGGTCGACGTCGAGCTGCTCGCCGGCCTGCTTCTCGGCCTTGTGCACGGCCTTCTGCACCGCGGCCTGGACCTTCGTCTCGCCGACGACGACCAGGCCCGCCTGGCCCGGGTCGATGAAGTCCCCGAGGTCCTTGGCCCGCGACCGTGACATGCCCTTGGCCAGGTGGCCGCTGACCCCGCCGATGACCCCGCCGGCCGCCGCCGCGCCCAGGATGGCCGGCGGGAACAGGACGCCGACCGCCGCGCCCGCCGCGACGCCCCACCAGGCACCGTGGCGCGTGGCCGTCTCGTCCTTGTTCTCGTGGATCTTGCCCGAGGCGTCCTTGGTGATGACGGCCGCGTCGTAGGCGCCCACCATGCCGCCCGAGTGCAGTGCCTTGACCGCCTGGTAGTCGTCCTGAGCCGCGGTCTCGTCCGGGTAGGTAGCAACGTAGATGAACGTGCCATCGGTCTTGGCCATTGCGGTCCCCTCTCGCGCCTGCGGTCCACGGGCAGCTACCCACCCTGCGCGATCCGGGCCGCCCGGGCCTCACCCGGCGGGAGTGAAACCGGCCGCGGGCCCGGGGCTCACGGCGAGTCCGGAGTCGGATCGGCCGCCGGGCGCGGGTGATCTGCCAGGCTGGCCGACGATGACCTCCGATCCTGCCGCTGCCGACGCCCGCCAGGACCCGCCCGGCGTTGACCGCCTGCTCGCCCTGTCCGACGGCGTGGTCGCCATCGCCCTCACCCTGCTGGTCCTGCAGCTGAAGGTGCCTGCCGCCGGGCAGGTCGCCGACCCGGCCTCGGCCGCCGACCTGGCCGCCGAGCTCGGGCGCGGCGCTGATCAGCTGGTCAGCTACGTGATCTCGTACTACGTCATCGCCCAGTTCTGGCTGGTGCATCACCGGGTGTTCCGGCACATCGCCGGGCAGCGCGAGGGCCTGGCGTGGTGGAACTTCGCGTTCCTGCTCACCATCACCCTCATGCCCTTCACCAGTGACCTGCTGGGCGCGTTCTCCGATAACCCGCTCGCGGTCGACATCTTCGGGCTCAACCTCCTGCTGGCCAGCCTGGCGACCCAGGCGACGACGGTCTTCGGCCGCCGCCAGGGCCTGCTGACCGGCCGGACGATCGCCCTCGACACCCGGATCGGCGCCGCCCGCTCGTCGGCCAGCGTCCTGGTCATCGTGCTGTCCATGGGCGTCGCGTGGACGAGCCCCGACGCCGCCAAGTACTGCTGGCTGCTGCTTGCCGTCGCGCCCCGGGCCGGCGAGCGGTGGCTGACCCGCGGCGCCCGCGCCCGCCTCAGCTGATGCGCGGCTCCGGGCGGCAGCAGTCCATCCAGACGGCGGCGTCGAGGACCCGCTCCAGGGCGGCGCGCCCCATCATGGTGACGGCCTTCGGGTCGGCGGCCACCGTCTCATTGAGCACCGGCGTTGAGGACGTAGTCGACCAGCCGATGGTCGCAGAACGGCACCCGCACTTCCAGGCCGACGGCCATGCTGATCCGGTCCTTGCGGTCCAGCAGGATGCGCACGAACCGGGTCAGGTTCAGGTGGCACATCCGGCGCAGCCGGGCCTCGTGGTCACTCTGCCCGTCGATGACCGGGATCTCGGCGACGGCCTCGCGGTAGCGCTGCTCGATGTAGGCGTCGAGGTCCAGCGCGGCGAGCAGGTCCGGGTCCACCCCGGCCGGGCGGGTGAGGTGGCGCGCCTGGGTGGTGGCGAGCCACGGGAACATCTCGGCGGCCTGGATGTCGGGCTCGTGGAACCAGCGGTAGCCGCCGAACACCTCGTCGGCCGACTCCCCCGACAGGGCGACCGTGGAGTGCTCGCGGATGGCCGCGAACAGCAGGTACAGCGACTGGTCCATGTCCCGGAGGAAGGCCGGGATATCGCGGGCGCCGACCACGGCCTCGCGCGCGGCCGGGTCGGCGAGCGTCGCCGGGTCCAGGACGATGTCGCGGTGATCGGTGCCGGCGTGCCGGACGACGTGCTGGACGTAGGGGCGTCGGCCGTGTCGCGCATGTCGTCGGGCACGAAGTTGTCGGCCTGGCCGGTGAAGTCGACGGCGAAGCTGCGCAGCCGCCCGCTGCCTTCCGCCCGGAGCCGCCGGGCGGCGATCGCGGTGAGGACGCTCGAGTCGAGCCCGCCGGACAGCAGCATGCACAGCGGCACGTCCGCGACCAGCTGCCGGGCCACGAGGTCATCCAGCAGCTCGCGGACCCGGGCCACGCTGGCGGGCACGTCGTCGGCGTGCTCGCTGGCGGTGAGCTGCCAGTAGGCCCGGCTGGCGCAGCCCGCCCGGTCCACGGTGACGAGCGTGCCGGGCACGACCTCGCGCATGCCGCGCCAGATCGCCGCGCCGGGCGTCTTGACCGATGCGAAGAGCTCCCGCAGTCCGTCCAGGTCGACCACGCGGCTGGCCATCGGGTAGGCGAGAATCGCCTTGGGCTCGGACCCGAACAGCACGCCGTCGTCCG
>DASYBB010000074.1:0-80247 GCA_036501025.1 Streptosporangiaceae bacterium | reverse complement strand
CCTTCGACGTATTCGCCAGCGAGGACAACTTCCTGCGCGGCGCCTTCCTCTTCGAGGACGTCGGGGTCACCGCCTTCAAGGGCGCGGCGCCACTGATCGACAACAAGGCCTACCTGGACGCCGCCGCGGGCATCCTGGCCGTGGAGGCCTACCACGCGGCGACGGTCCGGACCGTGCTGTACGAGCGCGGCGCCGCCGGCGACGCCAACGCGATCTCCCGCGCCCGCGACAGCCTCAACGGGCGCCCCGGCCTAGACCAGGGCATCACCATCGACGGCGAAGCCAACATCGTTCCTGACGACGGCAACGGCATCGCCTTCGGCCGTACCCCGGGCCAGATACTCAACATCGTCTACCTGACTCCGGGCCAGGCCACCTCGGGAGGGTTCTACCCGAATGGCCTAAACGGCGAGCTGACTACCAGCGGCTGACCCGGCAGCCGCGCATTGCGCCGATGTCACTACCGGTGCCGCGCGGATTCATTAGCGCCGGCCTGCCGATTCAGCGCCACCCTTCCCCAAGACGACGCTGCTAAGGTCGGCGGCGCCTGCGAAATTCGCGATCCACTGGCCGCAGCTGGCTCCACTGTAAGCAGAAGGGAACACCGATCATGAATGCTCCGGAGACCATCAACATCGGCGTGTCCCACCAGATCGGGCATTACGCCGACGCGATCCGCGTGCCGGCCGGCTACGAGCGGATCATCACCTCGGGGCCGCCGCGGACCGAAGGCGGCGAGCGGGACCTGGCTCGGATCGGAGCGCTGGTGTCTGATCACGCCAGGTGCCGGATGCTGCTCGCTCTAGGCGACGGCCGGGCCTTGCCGGCCGGCGGGCTGGCCACGGAGGCAGGGGTTAGCGCGGCGACCGCCAGCAGCCATCTGAACAAGCTCACCGTCGGCGGCCTGCTGGTAGTTGAGGCCGCGGGCCGACGTCGCAACTACCGGCTGGCCGGCCCTGAGGTCGGCGACTTGATCGAGGTGCTGGAACGGCTGGCGCCTGCGCTGCCAGTCCGGTCCCTGAAGCAGAGCCAGCGAGCCCGGGCCTGGCGACAGGCCAGGGTCTGCTACGACCATGTCGCCGGAAGGCTCGGCGTGGAGGTGATGCGTGCCATGGTCGAGCGGGGCCACCTCGAGCCCGTCGACGAGGCCGCCGGGTCCGACGCTGGCGAGTTCTGGTTCGCTATAACTACTGAGGGCGGGACCTTCCTCGAGTCGCTCGGGGTGACCGTCCCGCCTAGCCGCCGACCGGTACGACACCACCCGGACTCCACGGAGGTTGGCTCGCACCTTTCGGGCGCCCTGGGCCGTGCGCTCCTCGCCCGGTTCACTGATCTCGGCTGGGTACAGCGCCAGAGGAAGCAGCGCCTGCAGATTACCCCTGACGGCCTCAGCGGATTCGGTCAGCAGTTCGGGCTTCAGCTAGATCAGTAAAGCATGCGGCCTGCCGTCTGCCCTCCGTCCGTGCGCGAGGTCAGGCGGCCAGCCGCCAGAGCCCCCGTGACACCGGCATCGGGTGGTAGCCCAGCACTATGGGCGCGCTAGATCCACATCGACCCCTCGCGATCCGAAAGCGCTCTCCGGAGGCCCAGCCGACGTTGATCGCCGCCAGCGCCGCAAGTTCCCGGCCGGCTCGCCGGTCCTCTCCTGCGATCGCCATGAACTCAACGCCGCTGATCTGGCTGCGGCCGTACGGGCTCGCCTACCTCCACAGCGAAGGCGCGGGTCGGCACGGACTCAACGGCCGTGCGCCTGGAGCCAGGTCACAGCCCAGGCCGTGGCCACTTGGTCCTGATGCAGGGTGACAACCGGAAGCGCCAAGCGCGCCTTACCGGAACCACCGACCTGCGGACTATTAATCCGCGGGTCCGCACCTTCTGCGCCCGGCCGCAGAGGTGCTGACCTCAGCAAACGAGCACGGGCCGCCGCGCACTTACCGTGCTGCTTGCAGTCACAACTGCCACCAAAGCGCCGCCCGCCTGGCTAAGGACCATGCGGAGAGCGCAAACACGCAGGTCAAGACCCATGACCTGAGTGGGGCGGGTGGGGCTCGAACCCACGACCGGCGGATTATGAGTCCGCTGCTCTGACCGGCTGAGCTACCGCCCCGTGCGCCGCCCCGGATCGCGGCGATGACCGCCGCAGGCCGGGTAGCGTGGCCGCCGCGGCGCAAGCACGTACCCTACCGCGCGCTGAGCTGCATCTCCATGGCGTGCTCGACCAGTGCGATCAGCGTGGCCTTGGTCGAGTTCCGGTTCCGGGCGTCGCACTGGACGATCGGGATGCGCGGGCTGATGGACAGCGCCTCCTGGACGTCGGCCACCGCGTGCGGGTAGTCGCCGTCGAAGCCGTTGATGGCCACGATGAACGGCAGGCCCGCCGACTCGAAGTAGTCGACGGCCGGGAACGAGTCGGCCAGCCGGCGGGTGTCGACGAGGACGACCGCGCCGATGGCCCCCAGGATCAGGTCATCCCACATGAACCAGAACCGGTGCTGTCCCGGCGTGCCGAACAGGTACAGGATCAGGCCGGCATCCAGGGTGAGCCGGCCGAAGTCCATGGCCACCGTGGTGGTTTTCTTGTCGGGCGTGTGCGACAGGTCGTCGACCCCGTCGCTGGCCGAGGTCATGACGGCCTCGGTGGTCAGCGGCGTGATCTCGGACACCGACCCGACGAAAGTGGTCTTGCCTACGCCGAAGCCCCCCGCGACGACGATCTTCACCGAGGTCATCGCGGTTTCCGCGACCTCCGGCGGCGCGACCTTAGAGCTTGCGAAGTCCACTGAGCACCCTTTCAAGCAGGTTCATGTCCGGGCGACCTTGCTCATGGTCGATCTGATGGACCCGGACTAGTCCGTCCATCGCCATGTCGGCGATGAGGACCCGAGCAACGCCCAGGGGCATCCTGAGCACCGCCGAGATCTCCGCGACTGACCGCCAGTCGCGGCAGAACCCGAGGATGGCCTGGCACTCAGGGCTGAGGGTCGACAGGTCTCGCGCCTCGTAGTGCGACGCGGCGACCATCGCCTCAATCTGCAGCTGGTACTTGGGCTGTGTCCGCCCGCCGGTGACTGCGTAGGGCCGGACGAGAGAGCTCCCGCCGCCCGTGGGCGCAGTTTCCGGCACGAACGGGTCACGCGGCGGTGGAGCAAAGCCGGCGGCGAAATCGAACTTCGGGCCGGGCGAAGACGCGCTCCGCCCGGCCGAGCCCACCCGCTCGGCTGGCTCCCATTTATCGCGACCGGGACCAGCCACTGCAGCCTCCTGTCACTGTCGGCCACCATCAGGCCAGCCCGGGGGCAGACCCCCGCGTACTTCTGGCGTCAGTGCGCTGCCCACCCGCTCGACGAGCAGCGCCATCTCGTAGGCCACCAGGCCCATGTCACAGTCGGCCGAGGCCAGCACGGCGAGGCTGGAGCCGTCGCTGATGGCCATGACGACCAGCAGCCCGCGCTGCATCTCGACCACGGTCTGCGTCACGGCGCCGCCCTCGAAGACCCGGGCAGCACCCTGGGTCAGGCTGGTGAGGCCGGAAGTAACCGCCGCCAGCTGGTCGACGCGGTCGGCAGGGAAGCCCTGCGAGAACGCCATCGGAAGCCCGTCAGCGGAGACGACGATCGCATGCGCGACAGCCGGCACCCGCTCCACGAAGTTCGTGATCAGCCAGTTAAGGTCTTGCGCCGGTCGCACTAGCGGGCTCACGGGCGCTCCTTCCTCTTATGACGGGCATCCTGCAGCCCGGTGCGTAGCAGCGCGCCGGTCATTTCGGCGACCGGCGGGCGGCCAGGTGGCGTTCCGACACTAAGCATGACCAACCAAGGCACTTGATGCCACCCGTCATGAGGAACTGCCGTCCTCTCCGTTCGAGCTGTCGGTGCCGGCGGCGGCCCGGCCTTCCCTGACTCCGCGCTGGAAGCTGGAGAATCGGTCCCGGGTGGCGGAGGCCGATCGGGCCGGGGCGGGCGCTGACGGCTCCGCGGCCGCCGTGCCGGGCACCAGGTTGGCCTTGGGTACCCGCTTGGGCAGCCCGGCCGTGGTCACGCCGCTGGACGACGGCTCGGCGGCCGCCGCGGCGGCCTGCCAGCCCTCGTCGGCGGGCGAGGTCCAGGTCGACGGCGCGGGCTCCGCCGGGCGGGCCGCGGGACTCCCGCTCCCGCCGCCGTTGCCGTTGCCGACGCCGTTGCCGTTGCCGACGCCGTTGCCGACGCTGGGCTCGTCCTGCGGCGCCCAGCCCACGGAGCTGCGGCCGCGCCGGAACCAGTCGGACTCGACCGCCTCGAAGATGGGCAACCGGTACTCCGCAGTGAGATCGGCGGGCGGGATCACGACCTCGTCGACGGCCGGGCTGCCTTCCCAGCTGAAGCCGTTGGTCGCGCTGGCGCCGCCGTTCGGCGGAGCGCTGACCGGCGCGCTGAACACCGGCCGCGACCCGGCGCCGGCCAGCTCGTCGGGGTACGACGGCTCCGCGGAGCCGGGCGCGCCGGCCGCGGGCGGCTCGGGCGAGGACGGACCCGGGGACGGGAAGCTCGCGGGCGAGGCCGGTGCCGGGGAGCTGGCGCCGAACGAGTCCGCGGGACCCGAGCCCCAGCCCGAGCCGCCGCCGAACATGTCGGGCGGCTCGGCACTGAACATGTCGGTCGACGCGGTGCTGAACTCGTCCGCCGCGGCAGGCGCGGACCCGGACGGCGATCCGGTGCTGAACATGTCGGTCGAGCCGGCCGGGAACGACGCGGTGTCGCTGCCGCCCGGCTCGCCGCGGTCGACCCGGCGCTTGGGCAGCTTGCTGCCCGAGCCCGAGTCGGCCGGGGACGCCGCGGGGTCCGGGTCCGCGATGGCGCCCCACTGGCCGGTGTCGGCGTGGTCAGCGGCCCCGGCGCGCGGCGCGACGCCGTACGACCCGGCCCCGAACGTCTCGGTGGCGGTCCCGGCGGCCTCGTCCGGCGCCTCGCCGGCGGGCTGCGGGGCGGTCGGGAACGCGGGAATCGGCCCCGTGGCCGAGCCGAAGGCGGGAATCGGGCCGGTGGCCGGGCCCGACCAGGCGTCGGAACCGGGCCGCGGGCCGGCGCCGGGTACCCGGCGCGGCCCCAGGGACGACCCGTTCTCGCCGGTCCCGGCCTGCAGCGAGGCGAACTTCGGCGTCCGAGCGGCCGAGACCTCCTGGGCGGTGGCGGCGCGGTCGTCGGTGCCCCGGCCCGCGCCGTCGAAAGCGCCGGCCATGCTCAGGCTGACGGTCCCGTTCGGGGCATCGGGCAGCTGGGTTCCGGACGGGCTGGCGCCGTCCCGGCTGACGACCTCGTCGGGCAGCCAGACCAGCGCGGTCAGGCCGCCGGAGGCGGCCGGGCGGAGCCGGACCCGGATCCCGTGCCGGGCGGCCAGCCGCGCGACCACGAACAGGCCCATGCGCCGGGAGACCGCGACGTCCACGACGGGCGGGTTGTCCAGCCGCCAGTTCGCGTGGGCCATCTCCTCGGCGCCCATGCCGACGCCCTGGTCGGTGATGTCGAGCAGGACGCCCCCGCTGCTCAGCAGGTGACCGGAGATCGTGACCGGCGTCTCGGCCGACGAGAACGAGGTGGCGTTCTCGGCCAGCTCGGCCAGCAGGTGGACGGCGTCGTTGACGGCGTGGCCGCGGGCCGAGATGCCGGGCTGGACGTTCAGGCTGACCCGCTCGTACTGCTCGATCTCGGAGACGGCGGCGCGGAGCACGTCGACCAGGGCGACCGGCTGGTTCCACCGGCGGGAGGAGTCGTGGCCCGCGAGGACCAGCAGGTTCTCGGAGTTACGGCGCATCCGGGTGGCCAGGTGGTCCATCTGGAACAGGCTGCCCAGCCGCTCCGCGTCCTGCTCGCCCTGCTCCAGCTCGTCGATCAGGCGGATCTGCCGCTCGACCAGCGACTGGCTGCGCCGGGACAGGTTGACGAACATGGCGTTGACGTTGCCGCGCAGGGCCGCCTCGTTGGCGGCCAGCCGCAGGGCCTCGCGGTGGACCTGGTCGAACGCCCGCGCGACCTCACCGATCTCGTCGGCCGAGTCCACGTCGATGGGCTCGACGGTGAGCGGGCCGCCCGACCCGTCGCTCTCGCTCATCCGGCGGACCGTCTCGGGCAGCTGCAGGCCGGCGATCTCCAGGGCGCCCGCGCGCAGCCGCCGCAGCGGCCGCACCATCGACCGGCCGACCAGGCTGGTCAGCACCAGCGCGAGGCCGAGCACGATGGTCACGGCGGCACCGACGATGATCGAGTCGATGATCGCGGTCCGGCGCAGCTCGTTGGCCCGGTCCACCGCGGCCGCGACGATGGTGCGCTCGACCTGGCGCATGTCGTTGATCTCGCCCGTCACGGCGACGAGCCACTGGGCGGTGGTGAAGCCCGAGTTCTGCAGCTGGCCGGTGATGTTGGCGAAGCTGACGCCGAGGCGGATGGCCTGCTGCTCCATCTCGTTGGTCCCGTTGACCAGGGCGCCCGAGACGGTCCGGCGGTAGAGCGCCGCCTGCTCCGGAGTGGCGGCATCGCCGAACTCGGGAAGGTTGTCCTGCGCCTCCGCCTGGGCGGTGACCAGCGCGGCCAGCATGTTCGGGCCGAAGGTGTTCTCGGTCTGCGCGGCCCCGAGGACGGCGCGCTGCTGGGAGGTCTCCTCCTCGATCCGGGAGATGACGCCGAGCGCGCGGACGCTGTCGGCCAGGGTCGCGTCGCCGCTGCCCAGCGCGATGTCCTGGTCGATGTCGATCAGGGTGTCGATGTTGGTGGCGTAGTCCGAGATCATCGTGGTGACCGCGGTCTTGACGCTGGTCGACTTCTGGCGCAGCGCGGGCAGTCCGTCCAGCACGGACCGGATCTTGCCGGCGTCCTCCTGGACCTGCGCCGGGAAGGTCGACCCGATGGCGCCGACCCCGGAGCGGACGCTGGCGATCCACGGTTTCGCGAGGGCGTACTGCGACTGCACCTGCTTCAGCTGGGCCGCCATCGTCGTGTGGACCGACGGGCCGCCGACCTGGAACTGAGCGAGGTAGATAGCCGTCTGGTCCCGCTCGTCCTCCAGCCGCGCGGCGAGCGTGGTCACGCTCGAGCTCAGGTTGGCCAGCTGCTCGATCCGCTGGAAGGTCAGGGCGCTCTGGACCGACGACACGATGCGCGTGCCGCCCAGCACGACGGCGGTGAGCGTGGGGATCGTGATCAGGAGCAGGAGGCGCGACCGCACGCGCCAGTTCTTCAGCGCGCGGCGCGAGGCCACGGAGCCGCGGTCGGCGGGCGGGCCGGTCCGGGCCGGCCGCGCCGGGGCGGGAGCCGGGGGCGGCGGCTGCTGCGGCGGCGGGGGCGCGGCAGCATCCGCGGCCGGCCTGGTCTCGCGATCAGCAGGCGGGCTCACGGTAGCCCCGCCGCGCGGGGCGTTGTCTCGGGACGGCACAGCCTCTGTACCCCTTACCTGGTTACCGTATTACCTGGTTACCGTGGCGAGGCCAGCGCTCGGCACGGTGTAGGCCGACACGCCGCGGACCGCACGGTGTGCGCGACAACCGACACGGCTAACCTCCCGGATAACGAACCTTGCATCACGGCACAGCCAAGTAGCCAGGCGCAACTCTAACCGGTAACCGGGTACCGCGACACCAATAGGGACACGACCCCGGAAAACCGCTGCAACGTGATGTTTGCCCTAACACCTGGCAGCTTCAGGGTACTCTCCGGCGCATCGTCGGTTCAGGGAACTGTCCGGATCATCATGGGATTTGCCGCTGCCGCGACCTGCACCCTACCGGCCCGGGGGCGTCACAGGGCACGCAGGAGATCACAATCTGGGTCACAGGCGTTATTAACCCCGCAGAACGGGCCGAAGGCTACTGGAGCTTGCTCAGCCCCAGGAGCCGCGACAGCACCATGCGCTGGACCTCGGACGTGCCCTCGCCGATCTCCAGGACCTTGGCGTCCCGGTAGAACCGGGCGACGGGGTACTCGTTCATGAACCCGTAGCCGCCGAATACCTGGGTCGCGTCCCGGGCGTTGTCCATGGCCGCCTCCGACGCGGTCAGCTTGGCGATCGCCGCCTCCTTCTTGAACGGCTGCCCGGCGACCAGGCGCGCGGCCGCGTCGTACCAGGCCAGCCGGGCCAGATGCGCCCGCGCCTCCATGTCGGCGATCTTGAACTGGATGGCCTGGTAGTGGCCGAGCTGGTGGCCGAAGGCCGAGCGCTCGGCGGCGTAGCGCAGGCACTCGTCGACGCAGCCCTGGGCCAGCCCCGCGGCCAGCGCGGCGAGCGCGACCCGGCCCTCGTCCAGCGTGGCCAGGAACTGGGCGTAGCCCCGGCCGCGCTCCCCGAGCAGGTTCCCGGCCGGGACCCGGCAGGAGGAGAAGGACAGCCCGCGGGTGTCCGACGCCCGCCAGCCGACCTTGGAGTACTCCGGGCCGACGGTGAACCCGTCCGTCCCGGCCGGGACCATGATGGCCGAGATCGAGGGCCGCCCCCCGGAATCCGACGGCCCGGAACCGGGCCCGGTGATGGCAAGGACGGTCACGACCGAGGTGATCGAGGTGCCGGAGTTGGTGATGAAGGCCTTGGCCCCGTCGATGACCCACTCATCCTCACCCGCCCGCCCAGTCCCCTGGTCCAGCCGCGCGGTGGTCCGCATCCCGCCGGGAATGTCGGACCCGCCGCCGGGCTCGGTCAGGCCGAACGCCCCGAGCCGCTCGCCGCGGCACAGCGGCGGCAGCCATTCCTCCTGCTGCGCGGGCGAGCCGAAGCGGTAGATCGGCATGGCGCCGAGGGCGACGCCCGCCTCCAGGGTGATGGCCACCGACGAGTCGACCCGGGCCAGCTCGTGCAGGGCCAGGCAGAAGGCGAAGTAGTCACCGCCCATGCCGTCCAGCGCCTCGGGGAAAGGCAGCCCGAACAGGCCCAGTTTCGCCATCCTGGCCACCAGCGGGTAGGGGAACTCGCCCCGTTCGTAGTAGTCGCCGATCACCGGCGCCACCTGCTCGCGGGCAAAGTCCGCGACGACGCTGCGCAGCGCCTCCTGCTCGTCATTGAGCGCGAAGCCGACCATGCAGGCGATGGTACCGGCCGCCCGGCGCCGGGCCGATCCGGCCGTGATCAGGCCGGCAGGTTGCGGCGGGGGAGGGAGTCTGGGCACCCTGGGGCGGTCGCTGCACGTTACTCTCTCGTGCAGCGGTCATGCCGGACACCCCGGCGGGGCATGGCCGCAGCGGAGCCGGCGGAACCTGTCCCTGGAGGACGACATGGCCAACCTGACTTGCCCCACGTGCGCGGCCACGGTCAAGCCCACCGACCTGATCTGCTTTACCTGCGGCGCCAACCTGCCGCGGGGCAACTCGCCCTGGGACGATGACGCGCCCGCGCCGACCACGATCATGCAGGAGTACCTGCGCCGCGAGGACCGGCCCAGCCAGATCTCGGCCTCGGTGCTGCGGCTGAGCTTCCCGACCGGCAACGTCGAGGTGCCCGCCGGGACCTCGCTGCTGCTCGGGCGCGACCCGGCCGAGTCGCTGGTGGCGGCCGCATTCTCCCGATACGAGAACGTGTCCCGGCGGCACGCCACGGTCACCGTGGACGACTCCGGGCACGCCAGCATCCGGGACGAGCACTCCACCAACGGGACGTTCGTCAACGGGGACCGGGTCCTGCCGGGCACGGCCGTCCGGCTGGCCGACGGCGACGTCGTCCGGCTGGCCGCCGACGCCTCGGCCGAGGTGCTGCTCCCCCGCCAGGAGCCCGACCCCTCCTCGCTGAGCCGCCCCGACGCCCCGTGATCACCGGCGGGGCCGCCGCCCCGTAACCTGGTCGATGTGCAGCAGCGGGGCCGCGGTCACCCGGAGTTCACGGCGCAGGCGCCGTGATCGATCTTGAGCTGAGCTGGCATCAGGCGGCCGCTGCCGCCGGTGCCCTGGCCGCCGGAACGGTGGTCCTGCGCCGCTCGCGCCGCCCGAAGCTGACGGCGGTCAGCACGTTCACCCAGGAGAGCGCCCTCGTCCTGGCCCTGTTCGCGCTGTGGCAGTACGCCGGGTCGTTCGCCGTCATGGGGCCGGGCGGGGCGCTCGGCCGGGCCCGCTGGATCTGGCATGCCGAGCGGGTGGCCCACCTGCCCAGCGAGACCTGGGTGCAGAGCCTGTTCCTGCCGCACCCGCTGCTGGTCCAGTTCTTCAACCTGTACTACGACAGCCTGCACTTCCCGGTGCTGATCACCTGCCTGATCTGGCTGTTCGTCCGGCACCGCGACGCCTACCGGCGATGGCGCACCACCCTGGTCCTGTTCACCGGCGCGTGCCTGGCCATCCAGCTCGTCCCGGTCGCCCCGCCGCGGATGCTGCTGGGCACGGGCCTGGTGGACACGGCCGTCCTGTATCACCAGTCCGTCTACGGGACCGTGGCCGGCTTCAACGCCGACGAGCTGTCGGCCATGCCGTCGGTGCACGTGGGCTGGGCAGTGCTGGTCGCGGTGGCGGTCATCACCACGAGCCGGGCCCGCTGGCGCTGGCTGATCCTGCTCTATCCGGCCGCCACGACCCTGGCCGTCGTGGTCACGGCCAACCACTTCTGGCTGGACGGCATCGTCGCCGCCGCCGTGCTCGGCCTGGCCCTGCTGGGCCAGGCGGCCGGCCGCGCGGCCCTGGCCCGCGCCCGCGCCCGGGCGTCGGATTCGGGTCTATTTCCGGCTCGCCGGACATGGCATGATCCGGGTACCACTCTCCCCACAAGTGCCAGGGGCCCCAATGGCGACATCAGCTCAGGAGTCGGCGACTCACGGCCTGCGCCGGAACGCCATCGGTCTGCGTGAGGTCACGTTCCAGAGCATTACCGACATGGCGCCGGGCGCGGCCATCGCCGCCTCGATCCCGGCGGGCGCGGCGTTCGCGGGCGGGTCGCTCCCCCTGTCGGTGCTGCTGGCCCTGGTCGCCTGCCTGTTCTGCGCCTGGTCGGTCGGCCTGCTGGCCCGCGAGATGCCGTCGGCCGGCTCGCTGGCCACCTACGCCGCCCGCGGGCTGCACCCCGCGGTGGGCTTCCTGGTCGCCTGGGGCTACGTGCTGGTCGGCTTCCTGATCCCGCCGCTGGTGCTGCTCCAGCTGGGGTTCACCACGGCCGGCACGCTGAACTCGGAGTTCCACAGCTACCCGGCCAGCCTGTGGTGGCCGTGGGCGCTGGCCGGCGCGGTGATCGTGCTGGCCGCGGGCTTCTACGGGGTCCGGACCTCGACCCGGCTGGGGACCGTCCTCGGCCTGTTCGAGATCGGCGTGTTCGTCGTGCTCGCCGTCTTCCTCATCGTGCACGCGGGCAGCCGCAACACGCTCAGCGTGTTCGGCACCTCGTACACCCCGAAGGCATTCCACGGCATCACCGGGGTGATCGCCGGCTCGGTCTACACCATCCTGGCCTTCGGCGGCTTCGAGGGCGCGGCCCCGCTGGCCGAGGAGGCCCGCAACCCGCGCCGGACGATCCAGCGCGCCGTGCTGCTGGCCACCCTGGTGATCGGCGCCCTCTACGTGTTCACGACCTACGCCGTGGACGTCGCGTTCGGGCCGAAGGGGTTCTCCGCCTTCGCCGCCGAGACCGGCAACGCGTCGTGGGAGGGCCTGGCCCGCTCCCTGTACGGGCTGTTCTGGTTCTTCGTCTTCCTGGCCATCGTCAACTCGACCATCGCCAACGCCAACGCCGGGGTCAACGTGTCTAGCCGGACCGCCTACGCGATGGGCCGGATCGGCGCGTTCCCGCGGCTGCTGGCGCAGGTCCACCCCCGGCACCACTCGCCGGTGACGGCCATCATCGTCGGCTTCGTGATCACCGTGGCGGTGACCCTCGGGCTGGGCCTCGGCTACGGCCCGACCGAGGGCTTCTTCATGATCGGGACCGGCCTGGTCATCGTCCTGGCCGCGATCTACATCCTGATGAACGCCGCCTGCATCGGCTTCTTCGCCCGGTCCGGCCACCTGCGGGTGGTCTCCCACGTGGTCATCCCGGTGCTGGGCATCGCCGCGTTCATCCCGGCCTGGCTGACCTCGGCCGGGATCAAGGTGTTCTCGTTCGTGGCGCCGCTGTCCGCGCCGGTGTCGTACATGGGCCCGGCGGTCGGGGTGTGGATGATCCTCGGCGTGATCTACCTGATCTACCTCTACCGGACCACCCCGAACCGGGTCACCGAGGTCGGCCTCGTCCACCTCGACGACCCGGCCTGACCCTCAGGGCAGGCCGAGGAAGCGGCGGACGTCGGCCTCGTCGGCCGCCAGGGCGGCGCGCGCGGCGGCGGGCACCTCCTGCAGCCAGCCCATCGTCACCGCCCCCGCGGCCAGCCCCCATGTCGCCACCGCCCGCCCGTCGACCAGCGCGAACGGCCGGAACACGCCGTTGACGGTGACGATGCCCCGGTGCGGGCCGAGGATCGGCTCGCGCGACACCCAGCCGTGCAGCAGCGGGTCGAAGGACCCGAGCAGGCGGGGCGGCGGGATCTCGGCGCCCCGCGGCTCGGCGGCCAGGTCGACCAGCCCGTCCTCGCGCTGGGCCAGCTGGCCCGCGATGGCGGCCAGGCCGCGGCGGGCGTCGCCCACCGGCAGGCCCGCCCACCTGGCCAGGTCCCGGTCGGTGGCCGGCCCGTGCCCGGCCAGGAACCGGCCGGCCAGCTCGGCCAGCGCCGCGTCGCGGTCGAACGGGGGCGGGGTGCCGAGCCAGTCCCGGACCAGCACGTAGGCGTGCTGCCCGCCGGCCATCGGCCCGCGCACCGCGACCGACCGCAGGCAGGCCAGCAGGAGCTCGTGGACCAGCGCCTGGCCCTCGGTCCGGACCCCGGCCGCGGCGATCCGGTCGCGCAGCTGCGGCCGGGTCAGCGGCCCCTCGGCGGCCAGCGACTCCTCGATCACCGCCACGGCCTTGTCCGCGTCGGCCGGCGTGACCCCCTCCTGGGCCAGCCGCCGGGCGTTGGCCACGGCCAGCCGCGGCGCGAGCAGCGGCTGCAGCCACCAGTAGTCCTCGCTGCGGACCAGGTGCAGGGTGCCGCGGTTCAGCCAGGTGATCAGCAGCGAGCGGTCCTGCGTCAGCGCCCGGTCCACGTCGGCCGCGGTCAGCCCGGCCGAGCGCACCCGGATGGCCAGCCGGGCGCCGCGCGGGTCCTGGGCCTGGACGGCCAGCAGCCGCCCGGTCACCGCCTCCGCGCTGCGCGCGGGCTCCCCGGTCAGCAGCTGCGCCGCGAACCGCTCCGCGATCATGCCCGCCCCCGGCGCCCCCGGCCCGCCCTCACCCGGCGGGCCGCTCGCTGTCCAGGGCGGCCATGGCGCCGGCGTCGTACCGGTCGCCGGCCACCTGGCCCGCCGGAACCGCCTCCTCCAGCGCCGCCACCTCCCCGGGGCCCAGCCGCAGCCCGAGCGCGCCGAGGGCCTCGGCCAGCCGGTCCCGGCGCTTGGTGCCGATCAGCGGGATGATGTCCGGGCCGCGGGACAGCGCCCAGGCGAACGCGAGCTGGGCCGGCGTCGCGCCGATCTCGCCGGCGATCTTCTCGACCGCTGCCAGCAGGGCCAGGTTGCGGCGCAGGTTCTCGCCCTGGAAGCGGGGGAACCGCTGCCGGGGGTCGCCGGCCCCGATCTGGCGGGCGCCGGCGCCGAGCAGCCCGCGGGACAGGACCCCGTACGCGGTCACGCCGATGCCGAGCAGCCGCGCGGCGGGCAGCACGCCGGCCTCGATCCCGCGGCTCATCAGCGAGTACTCGATCTGCAGGCCGCTCACCGGATGCACGACGTTGGCCCGGCGGATGGTGGTGGCGCCCATCTCGGACAGGCCCGCGTACCGCACGTAGCCCGCCTGGATGAGCTCGGCGATCGCGCCGACCGTGTCCTCGATCGGCACCCGCGGGTCGAGCCGGGCGGGCTGGTACAGGTCCACGTAGTCGGTGCCGAGCCGGGTCAGGCTGTAGGCCAGCGAGTTCTTCACCCCCGCCGGGCTGCAGTCGTGGCCGATGAACGCGCCGGCGGGGTCGCGCTGGCCGCCGAACTTGACCTGGATGAAGACGCTGGACCGGTCGACCCCGCGCAGGGCCTCGCGCAACAGCAGCTCGTTGTGGCCCATGCCGTAGAAGTCGCCGGTGTCCAGCAGCGTGATGCCGGCGTCCAGCGCGGCCCGGATGGTCGCGATGCTCTCCATCTCGTCCGCCGGGCCGTAGGTCCCTGACATGCCCATCAGGCCCAGGCCCACCCGCGAGACCTGCGGCCCGCCGCTGCCCAGGGTCACGGTTTCCACTGCCATCCGGTCCTGCCTCCCGACGTTCGGCTCGTGCTTACCCGCCGAACACTCTTTCACCCGAAACGTAGGTCTGCTCGACGCTGATGTTCCCAATCTCATCCGCGCGCCCCGCGAAGGGGTCCGCGGCCAGCACGGCCAGGTCGGCGAGGAAGCCGGGCCGGACGCGCCCCGTTTCGGAATCAAGGTGGTTCACGTAGGCGGAGCCGAGCGTGTAGGCGGCCAGCGCCTGCGCCAGGTCCAGGCGCTGCGCGGACAGGAACGGCTCCGCGCCGGCGCCGGTCGCGCCGGGCAGGGCGCGGTTGACCGCGACGTGGATGGCCTTGAGCGGGTTGGCGCTGGTCACGCCCCAGTCGCTGCCGGCCGCCAGGCGGGCGCCGGCGTCGCGCAGCTCGCCGAATACATACTGCCGGGCCGACCGCTCCGGCCCGAGGAACGGGACGGTCAGCTCGTCCATCTGCGGCTCGTGCGCCGCCCACAGGGCCTGCATGTTGGCGGTGACGCCGAGCGCGGCGAACCGCGGCACGTCGGCGGGCTGGACGACCTGGAGGTGGGCGATGTGATGGCGGTGGTCCCGCTCGCCGTGGGCGGCAAGCGCGGCCTCGAACGCGTCCAGCGCCTCGCGGACGGCCCGGTCGCCGATGGCGTGGACGTGGACCTGGAAGCCCGCGGCGTCCAGCGCGGTCACGTGCGCGCGCAGTTCCTGCGGGTCGACGTGCGACCGGCCCCGGTGGCCCGCCTCGTGCGCGGCCCCGTCGTGCTGGCAGTGCACCGGGCTGAGGTAGGGGTCGATCATGGCGGCGGTCTGGTTCTCGGCCACGCCGTCCTGCATGATCTTGACCGTGCCGGCCACGAAGCGGGCCGCCCGCTCCCCGGCCGCCGCGGCGGCCTGCGCCCGCTCGCGGCGGGCCAGGAGGTCGGGCAGCTGCCCGGCGCCGCGGCCGCGGTCCCACCACAGGGCGCCGCGGACCCGCGCGGTGAGCTGCCCCGCGGCGGCGGCCGCCAGGTAGGCCGGCAGCGGGTCGAGGGCGCCCAGGTAATCGCCGATGATGGCGTCCTGCCAGGCGGTGACGCCGCGCGCGTGCAGGTGCCGCTGGGCCAGCAGCAGGCCGGTCACCCGCTGCGCCAGCGACGGCTCCGGGACCAGCGCGCCGACCAGGCTGGCCGCGCCCTCGTGCAGGGTGCCCTGCGGGGTCCCGTCCGCCTCGCGCTCAATCCGGCCGTCGGGCGGGTCGGGGGTGCGGGCGTCGATCCCGGCCCGGGCCAGCGCGGCCGAGCTGACCCAGGCCCCGTGCCAGTCCCGGTTGACCAGGTAGGCGGGCCGGTCGCCGACGACCGCGTCGAGCGCCCGGCGGTCCGGCAGGCCGCCCGGGAACCACTCCATCCGCCAGCCGCTGCCGGTGATCCACTCCTGCTCCGGGTGCGCCCGCGCGTACGCGGAGATGACCGCCAGCGCGTCGGGCAGCGTCGCGGCGTCCATCAGGTTGCAGGCGACCATGGTGACGCCGGTGAAGGCCGGGTGCGCGTGGGCGTCCTGGAAGCCGGGCAGCAGCGCCCGGCCGCGCAGGCTGACGACCTCGGTGCGCGGCCCGGTCAGCTCGGCGATGCGGTCGTCGCCGGGGGCGCCGACGGCGGCGATCCGGCCGCCGGTCACGGCCACGGCGGTGACCGGGCGGCCGCCGGGGCCGGCGGCGGGGACCATCCGCCGTCCCGCGGCGTCAGGGGTGTAGACGGGGCCGCCGGTCAGGACCAGTTCCGCGGGGACGGGCATTCCCGTAATGTTCCCACAATCAGGGCCGGTGTCCCGGCGGGCGCGGCGCGCGCACGCAGCGGCATGAGGCCGTGACCGATCGGCGTACTGCCGGCCGCCTTATCCGCCTAAAATTGCCGTGAGTCTCATCCGCACCCGAGACGGGCAGGGCCCTCCCCCATGGAACCTGAAGCCGCCGTCCTCGCGAGCCTGCGCCGGGCCGTCGAGGCGATGCCGGACGACGCGGGCCTCCGGCTGCACCTGGCCGGGCTGCTGCTCGACGCGGGGCACCGGGAGGAGGCCATCGCGCACCTCGGGGCGATCCTGCACGCCGACCCCGGGCACGCGACGGCGCTGCGGATGCTGCTGCGGGCGTCTTCGGCGGGCGGGACGCCGGCGGCCGACCCGGCGGGACCGGCGGCGGCGGGGGCCGGCGGGCCGGCCGGATTCGACTGGGCGTCGGCCGAGACGGAGTTCTCGGAGAGCGTCCCGCCGATGTTCGTCTCCGCCGGGGACGGCGGCGGCACCCCGGCCGCGCCGGTGCCGGAGGCCGGCGCGGCCGAGCGGCCCGCCCTGGCCCTGGCCGACGTGGCCGGGATGACCGAGGTCAAGGCGCGGCTCGAGGCGGCCTTCCTGGCGCCCCTGCGCAACCCCGAGCTGCGGCGGCTCTACCACAAGAGCCTGCGCGGCGGCCTGCTGCTGTACGGGCCGCCGGGCTGCGGCAAGACGTTCATCGCCCGGGCCGTGGCCGGCGAGCTCGGGGCGCGGTTCATGGCCGTCTCGTTCGCCGACGTCATCGACATGTACGTCGGGCAGAGCGAGCGCAACATCCGGCAGCTGTTCGCCACCGCGCGGGAGATCTCGCCCTGCGTCCTGTTCCTCGACGAGGTCGACGCGATCGGGCAGAAGCGCAGCCAGCTGCGCAACTCCGCGATGCGGACGGCGGTCAACCAGCTGCTGCTGGAGCTGGACGACGTGTCCGCCGGCAACGAGGGCGTGTTCATTCTCGGGGCCAGCAACCACCCGTGGGACGTGGACAGCGCCCTGCGCCGGCCCGGCCGGTTCGACCGGATGCTGCTGGTCCTGCCCCCGGACGCGGCGGCCCGCGAGGCCGTCTTCCGGTTTCACCTGAGGGACCGGCCGGTGGCCGGCATCGACCTGACCCGGCTGGCCGCCCTGACCGACGGCTACTCGGCCGCCGACATCGCGCACGCCTGCGAGTCGGCCGCCGAGCTGGCCCTGCTCGACTCGGCGCGCAGCGGCCAGGTCCGCATGATCGGGCCGCCCGACCTGGTCGCGGCGATCGGCGAGATCACGCCGTCCATCGGGCCGTGGTTCGAGTCAGCCCGCAACGTCGCCCTGTTCGCCAACGAGGGCGGCGCCTACGACGACCTGGCCGCCTACCTGAAGAAGCGGAAGCTGCTGTGAGCGCCGGGACCGCCCCGTCGGGCACGGCGGCCGGGCTCGGCCGGGCCGCGGCGATGATCGAGGTCGGCCGGTTCGACGAGGCCGCCCGGCTGCTGAGCCGCATCGTCGCCGCGGAGCCGGACGGGGCGCGGGCGTGGTCGCTGATGTCGCGGGCGCACCTGGGCGCGGGCCGCTGGGCCGAGGCCCTGGCCGCGGCGCACCGCGCCATCGCCGTCAGCCCGGCCGATCACTGGCCGTTCCGGCTGGCCAGTACCGCGCTGGTCAGCCTCGGCCGCGGCCCGGAGGCGGTCACCGCCGCGGTCCGGGCCTGCGGGCTGGCGCCGGCGGTGTGGCGGTCACATGTCTGCCTGGCCCAGGCCGCGACGGCGGCCGGGCAGCCGCAGCAGGCCGCCCGGGCCGCGGCGACCGCGCTGTCGCTCGCGCCCGACGAGCCGGACGTGCAGTTCACCGCGGGCAAGGTGGCCCTGGCCGCGGGCGACCTGGCCCGGGCCCGGGCGCATCAGCAGGCGGCCCTGGCCATCGACCCCGATCACTCAGCCGCCATCAACGAGCTGGGCCGGATCAGCCTGCGCGAGCAGGACATCGGGGGCGCCGCGGGCTACTTCCTGCGCGCGGCCCGGGCCGCGCCCGGAGTCGCGATATTTGGCCGCAATACGGAAATCGCCCTGGCCAAGGTCGTGACCAACATCACAGTGCTGGCGTCGGTAGTGATCGCGGCCGGGATCGTGCTGGCCTTGCTGGGCGGCGTCCCGCTCGTGGCCTACATTCCCGTGATGGCGGTCCTGGCCGCCCTGGCCTGCGGTTACGCGGCACGCCAGATGGGGCGGCTGCCGCCGGCCGGGCGCCGCCACCTCGCGCGGATGCTGCGCCGCCGCCACTGGCTGGCCACGATCGCGGCCATTGCCGCCGCGATCGACGGGAGCGCCGCGGCCGCCGTCGCGCTGCTGCGGCTGGTGGTGCCGGGCGCGCAGGGGTCGGCGGCCTGGCCCGCGCTCATCGCGATCGCGGGCATCGGCGTCGCGCGCCCCCTGGTGACCGGCATCATTCGCATCTCGCGCCGGGCAATCCGCTAGCCCCGGCCGACCGGGCCGGGCGGGACCGCGGACTGCCCCGTTACGTCGTGCTCACGCCCCCGGTCAGGCAGCGCACTCGCGGCAGACAAGCTGGCTGCCGCGGGTCTCGGCGAGCTGACTCCTGTGGTGCACGAGGAAACAGCTTGAGCAGGTGAACTCGTCTGCCTGGCGCGGAATGACTCGAAATGAGAGTTCCTCGTTGGACAGATCCGCCCCCGGAAGCTCCAGCGACTCCGCGACATCGTCGGGGTCGAGGTCGATCACCGTGGCTGACTTGTCCATCCGGCGCGCCTGAAGCTCCTGCAGGCTGTCCTCAGTTAGCTCGTCGTCGGTCTTCCTCGGGCTGTCGTAGTCGGTAGCCATCGTGGGCCCTAACCCTCCATCTCACTAACCTCGTCGCGCGGATGTAACGCTCGGGAAGCCTCGGTTGTGCCCGATTCCGGCGGGGAATTCTTCCACGTCCCGGCGCGCCGCACACCTCAGGTCGGAGACGTCGCTGGCGTGTCGCGGCCGGGCGCCCCACCGGAATGCCCCGCCCGCCGGCCTTCGAACCACTATGTCGCCAGTAAATACGCAGCCCGCAGCGCGGCCCGCCGGGCCGGGCCGGGCCGATTCGGGCGATCCGCCCAACTGTGAAGCACAAAGTGCGTATGGTACGAACCACCCATCGTGCCACCGAAGAAGACCACGGGGGAGCTGGTCTGTGCCCAAAGTCACTCCGCTCCGAGCTGAAGATCCGGACCGGATCGGGCGGTACCGCCTCGACGGGCGCATCTCGGGGCTGCCCGGCGCCGGGCCGTTCTACCTGGCGGCCGGGCCGGACGGCACTCAACTCGCCATCCGGCTGCTGCGCGGGGCCTGGACGCACGATGCGGCGGCGCGGGACCGGTTCGCCGCCGAGGCCGGCTCGGCCCGGCGGGTGCCGCCGTTCTGCGCCGCCCGGATCATGGATTTCGGCGCGGACGAGGACTACGCCTACCTGGTCAGCGAGTACATGCCCGGCCGCTCGCTGCTCGAGGCGGTGGCCGACAGCGGCCGGTTCCGGGCGCTCGAGCTGGACGCGCTGGCCATGGGCAGTGCCACCGGGCTGGCCGCGGTGCACCAGGCCGGGCTCGTGCACGGCAGCTTCGGGCCCGAGCACGTCATCCTCACCCCGGACGGCCCGCGCGTGATCGAGTTCGGGATCACCCCGCCCTACGGGCCGGCCACGCCGGCCGCGGACATGCTGGCCTGGGCGCAGACGATGGTCTTCGCCTCGATGGGACGGCCGCCCGCCACGCTCGCCGACCTCGACGTGCTGCCCGAGGTGCTGCGCGAGGTCGTCGCCGACTGCCTGTCCGGCGACCCCGGCTTCCGCCCCGAGGCGCGGGTGGTGGTCCTTGACCTGCTTGGCGAGGGCGCTCCGGAGGCCGGGACGCTGGCCGAGGGCTCGCGCCGGGCGGCCCAGCTGGCCGAGGCCGCGCAGCGGGCCGCGGCCGAGCGCGACGCCCAGCAGCAGGCCCGCGCGACGGCCCGCACCGCTCCGGGCGGCCGGACGGCCCGCCACCCCGGCCCGGACAGCCGCGGCCCGGACAGCAGCGGCCCGGACAGCCGCGGCCCGGACAGCCGCGGCCCGGACAGCCGCGGCAGCCGGGCCCCGGGCGGCCGGGCCGGCCAGCGCACGGACCCCGGCCGGGCCGGCACCGGGCGCGGACCGGGCGGCAGCGCGCCCGGCCGGCGGCTCCCCGTGGTGCCCATCGCCGTCGCGCTGGTCCTCACCGCGGCCGTCGCCTTCCTCCTCGTCCACCTGGCCGGGGGCTCCTCCCCCAGCCCTCCGCCGGCCGCCGGCCCGGCGGACGACTCGACCAGCCCGGTGTCGTCCACCGACAGCGCGGCGCCGTCGCCCCGGCCGACCATCCCGGCCGGGCTGGTCGGCAACTGGCGCGGCCAGGTCACGCTCGGCATCGCCGGCACCACCCTCGACGTCACGATCAGCCTGGTCGCGGGCTCGGCCGGCCCGGACACGATCGCCTACTCCAGCTCCGGGACCCCGGTCTGCTCCGGCGAGCTGACCCCGCAGTCCACCGCGGCCAGCGGCGCCCTGACCCTCAGCCAGGGCATCATCACCGGGCAGAACAAGTGCGGCAACGGGCCGGTGGTGCTGAGCAGCACCGGGACCGGGATGTCGTTCACCTTCCGCGGCAAGGGCGCCCCGCCCGCGAGCGGGACCCTGGCCAGGGCCTGACCGGCGCGGGCGGGCCAGTACGGGCGGGCCAGTACGGGGCCAGTGCGGACGGCCCGGCGGGCAGGTGCCCGGGCGGGCTAGCCGTCGCGCTCGGGGTCCAGGCCGGCCAGCAGGTCGTGCAGCGGACCGAACAGGCGCGGCCCGGCCGCGATCGTCATCGAGTCGCCGGCCGGCCGGCCGTGCAGGCCGCCCACCCGGGCGCCCGCCTCCCGGGCGATCAGGCCGCCCGCGGCCACATCCCAGGGGTTCAGGCCGCGCTCGTAGAACGCGTCGAGATGGCCGGCCGCCACCGAGCACAGCTCCACCGCGGCCGACCCGCCCCGGCGGATGTCGCGCACCCGCGGCAGCACCGCCGCGACGACCCGGCCCTGCACCGCGCGCCGGGCCGCGAAGTAGCCGAACCCGGTGCCGACCAGCGCGTCGGCGAGCGCGACCCCGGCCCTGCAGGACAGCGCCGCCGGCGCCGCGCCGGCCGCGCGCTGCCAGGCGCCGCCGCCGAGCCGGGCGCTGAACAGGGTCTGCCGCTCCGGCACGCTGACCGCGCCGGCCACCACGGTGCCGTCGAGCTCGGCCGCGATGCTGACCGACCAGTCCGGCAGCCCGTAGAGGTAGTTCACCGTGCCGTCCAGCGGGTCCACGACCCAGCGGACGCCGCCGGCGCCGACCGGCCCCGGCTGGCCGCCCTCCTCGCCCAGGATCGCGTCGCCCGGCCGCGCGGCCAGGATCCGGTCGCGGATGAGGTCCTCCGCGTCCCGGTCCATCTGCGTGACGACATCGGTCGGGCTCGACTTCGTCTGCACCACCCGCACCTGGCCGTGCCGGGACCGCAGCAGCTCGCCGGCCTCGAGCGCGACGGCGCAGGCCAGCTCGCCCAGCTCGGCCAGGACGGCGGGCTCCGGCGCCGGGACCTCGCTCACCCGGCGGCTCGCGGCGCGGCGGCGGGCGGAGCCGGCACGGGCGGCGCGGGGCTCAGGGCACAGCAGGCGTCGTGGCGGCAGAAGCCGCCCGCGGCCGCGGCCCCGCCCGGCCCGGCCGCGGACGAGACGCCCAGCGGCCCGGCCGGCGGGCTCGCCTGCCACTGCCGGACCAGGTCGGTGACCATGGCCACGAACGGCGGGCTGACCCCCGGCGTCCGGGCGCGGGCGAACGGCAGCCCGAGCCGCCGCGCCGTTTCGGCCGCCTCCACGTCGAGGTCGAACCGGACCTCCATGTGATCGGACACGAATCCGATCGGGACCACCGCGACGGCGCGCGATCCGGCCGCGGCCAGCTCGGCCAGGCAGTCGTTCACGTCCGGGACCAGCCACGGCTGCGACGGCGGCCCGCTGCGGCTGGAGTAGGCCAGCCGCCACGGCCGCCGGGTCCCCAGCCGCCCGGCAACGACCCCGGCCACCTGCGCCAGCTGGGCGGGGTACGCGCCGCCGTCCGGGCCGCTCGCGGCGGCCATGCCCGCGGGGATGCTGTGGGCGGTGAAGACCAGGTCGACGTCGTCGCGGACGGCCGCCGGCAGGGACGCCACCGCCGCTGCGGCGGCGGCCGTGAACGCGTCGGCGAAGCCCGGCTGGCCGAAGTACGGCGTGATCTTGTCGATCCGCGGCGCGGCGGGCCCGGCCGCGGCCCGGGCCTGCTCGATGTCGTCCAGGTACTGCCGGCAGCTGGAGTACGAGCTGTAGGCCGACGTGGCGAAGGCCAGGCCGCGGCGCACGCCGTCGGCCGCCATGGCCGCCACCGTGTCGGCCAGGTAGGGCGGCCAGTTCCGGTTGCCCCAGTAGACCGGCAGGTCGATGCCGGCCGCCCCGAAGTCCTTCTCGATGGCGGCCAGCAGGTCACGGCACTGCCCGTTGATCGGGCTGACCCCGCCGAAGGCGTAGTAGTGCTCGGCCACCTGCTCCAGGCGGCTGTCCGGCACGTTGCGGCCCGCGGTCACGTTGCGCAGGAAGGGCATGACGTCGGCAGGCCCTTCCGGGCCGCCGAACGAAACGAGCAGGAATGCGTCATATGCCGCCATAGCCCACATCCAATCAGTGTCTGCGGCGCTACTGCGGGAACTCCGCCGCGTAGGCCGACGCGAGCTGCAGCACCTCGCGGACGTACCAGTCGGCGTGGTTGTAGTCGAAGATCGCGGCGGACAGGGCCGCGCCGCCCCGCGCGGCCCCGTCGGCGCACAGCAGCCGCGCCGCGGACGGCACCGCGTCATAGGGGTTCAGCACGTTGGGCGGGCCGGCCTGGCCGAAGCCGTCGATGCCCCAGATGGCCCAGGTCGACGGCAGGAACTGCATGGGGCCGAGCGCGCCCGCGCTGGACGGGCCGACGTTGGTCCCGTCGGCGCTCTCGATCTGGCCGATGGCGGCCAGCACCGTCCAGGACAGGCCCGGGCAGTACCGGGCCGCGGACTCCTGGAACAGCTGCAGGTAGGTGGTGGGCAGCCCGGACGCGCCCGTACCCGCGCCGCCCGCGCCGGCGCCGGGCCCGGCCGACCCGGACGGGGCGCCCGGCGACCCCGTGCCGCCCGCCGCGCCGGCCGGCGCGAGCTGCTGGCTGCGCAGGCTCTCCAGCTGCCCGCTGGGCCCGAGGATGGCGGATACCGCCTTGGTCAGCTTGGGCATGGCCACGCCCGGCGCGCTGATCAGCGCGGCCACCTGGCGGACCAGCCCGAGCCGGGCCGACTGGGCCTGGTTGACGAGCAGGTCCACCCCGTTCAGGGCCAGGCGCGCCGCCGACCCGAACCGGAGCTTCCCGCCGGGGGCGCCCGCCACCGGGTAGGCGGTGCCCGGCTTCAGCCCGAGCCGGCTCCCGGCCGCGCTCGCGGCGATGAACTGGCCGTGGTCCAGCGCGGTCCACAGCGCCTGATCCGACGCGGTGCGGACCGGGACCCAGGACCGGAAGGTGGCCGGGTTCACCGCGATCGCGCTGGCTGACTTCCCGCCGACCTTGATCTGGGCGCCGTCGAAGCTGATCGAGCTGCGCACGCCGGGGATCGCCGCCAGCCGCGCCTCCTGCTGGCGGCTCAGCCCGCGCGGCGCGACGATCAGCAGGTCCGGCAGGACGATCCGGCCGAAGGCCGGCCCGTGGGCGGCGGCCGGGGACGTTGACGGCGAGGGCGACGCGGACGCGCGGGCGGCCGCCGCGCTCAGGGCCGGGGCGCCGAGCCCGACGATGCTCGCGATGGCCAGGGCGGAGCGCCAGCACCTGGCTCGGACGGGTCCGGGTAGGCGGGGGCCGGGCGCGAGCGCGGCGCGGCAGCGCCGGGAGAGGCGTCCCATGGCTCGTCCACAGTAACCCGCGCTTGTTCACGGTCCAACCCGCCCAGGTCGATGACCTGGTCAACAACTGCCTCCGGCGGTCCAGGTACCGTCCTTGCGGGAGGCAGGGGCCACATGACCGAAATCCGGGCCGGGAGTACCTACCGGGCCGTGCTCGCCACGCCCGGTGCGCTGCGGTTCTGCGTCGCCGGGGCCATCGGGCGGATGCCGATGGCGATGTTCAGCCTCGGCAGCCTGCTGCTCGTGGCCGCGCTGACCGGCCGCTACGGGCTGGCCGGCCTGGTCTCGGCGGCCGGCTCGGTCAGCTATGCGGTCTGCGCGCCGCAGCTGGCCAAGGTGGCCGACCGCTACGGTCAGGGCCGGGTGCTGCGGCCGGCCGCCGTGGTCTTCACGATCGCCACGGGCGTGTTCGTGACCTGCGCCGAGCTGCGGGCGCCGGACTGGGCCGTGCTGGCCACCGGCGCGCTGGCGGGCGCAGCGATGCCGTCGCTCGGCTCGATGGTCCGGGCCCGGTGGAGCGCGCTGCTGGGCAGCGGGCCGGGCCTGGGCACCGCCTACGCGCTGGAGTCGGTCGTCGACGAGCTGGTCTTCGTGGTCGGCCCGGCCGTGGTCACGCTGCTCGCCACGGAGGTGCGGCCCGCGGCCGGGGTGGTCACGGCCGCGGCGGCCTGCGCCCTGGGCACGCTCGCGCTGGCCCGCCAGGTCGGCACGGAGCCGGCCGCGCACCCGGTCCCGGCGGCCCGGCCCGGCGCGCGGCGCGGCGCGCGGCTCCCGGCGCCGGGCCTGGTGACGCTGGTGCCGGTCACCGTGCTCCTCGGCGCCATGTTCGCCACGATCGACCTGAGCACGGTGGCGTTCGCCCAGCAGCACGGCCACAAGCCGCTGGCCGGGCTCATCCTCGGCACCTACGCCCTGGGCAGCGCCGTCGGCGGCATCTGGTACGGCTCCCGCGCCTGGCGGGCACCGCTGGACCGCCGGTTCGCGGTCACGCTGGGACTGACCGTGGCGGGGGTGGCCACGTTCTGGATCATGCCGGGGCTGGCGGCGCTGGCGGCCGTCATCTTCGTCGCCGGCCTGACCATCTCCCCCACGCTGATCGCCGCCTTCAGCCTGGTCGAGGAGCAGGCCCGGCCCGGCCGCCGCACGGAGGGCATGGCCTGGGTGTCGTCGGCCGCCTCGGTCGGCATCGCGGTCGGCTCGGCCGTCGCCGGGCAGGCCGTCGACGCGGGCGGCGCCCGGTGGGGCTATCGCCTGGCGGCGTGCTGGGGCGGCCTGGCCCTGGCCTGCTGCCTGGCGGGCCTGTCCCGGCTCCGGGCCGCGGCCGCCCCAGATGGTGAAAAACTCGCAGTGAGTGATGCGATCAACGCGCAACCGGCGCCGGACGGCTAGTCTCGCACCATGACAACGGGAGGTAGCCAGGTCCCGGCCGGCAGGCCGCCGGGTCCGCGCGACGCCGTTGACCGTCCGCGCGCCGGGGCGTCAGCCAAGCCGCGCAGCGAGCCGGCGGCGGCCCCGCGCCCGGCCCCCGCCGCGCCCGATGAGAGCCGGCCCCGGCCGCCGTCGCTCGGCGGCGGCGAGCCGGCCCAGGGCCGGGCGCTCGGCCGCCAGGGCCAGCGGACCGTGCGCAAGCTGCTCGAGGCCGGCCTGGTCGAGTTCGACGAGCGCGGCTTCCAGGCGGTCCGCGTCGACGACGTGGTGCGCCGGGCGAATACCTCGCACGGCACCTTTTACCTGTACTTCTCCAACAAGGACGACCTGTTCAAGACGCTGCTGCGGGACGCCCTGGACGCCATGCAGGTCATCACCGAGGACTTCCCCGTGGTGACCCGGAACGAGTCGGGGCGGGCGGCGCTGCGGCGCTGGGTGCACCGGTTCTGCGATGTCTACGCCGCCCACGCGACGGTGATCCGCATCCTGAGCCAGGCCGACGTGGTCGCCGAGGAGGTCTACGGCGACGGGCTGCAGATGCTGTTCCGGCTGGCCGAGGCCATCACCCAGGGCATGACCGCCGGCGCCGGGGCCGGCGCGGCGGCGGATCCCAGCGCCCCGCAGCCCAACGACGGCAGCGGCGCCCGCAGCGAGCACGCCGAGCTCACCGCGGTGGCCTGCCTGATGATGCTGGAGCGGGTGAACTACCTGTTCAGCGTCGAGGTCCGGCTGCCCCGGGCCGAGATGGAGGACCGGCTCAGCGCCATCATGTACGCGGCGTTCCACCTGGCCTGACCGCGCCCCGGTCCGACCGGCCCGCCGCCCGGGGGAGAATCGAAGGCGTGCGATTCCTCACCGAGCCAGCCCACGATCTCACCTACAGTGACGTCTTCCTGACCCCGCGGCGGTCAGCCGTGGCGTCCCGCCTCGACGTGAGCCTGGGCACGGCCGACGGCAGCGGGACCACGATCCCGGTCATCGTGTCCAACATGACGGCGGTGGCCGGGCGGCGGATGGCCGAGACGGTCGCCCGCCGCGGCGGGATCACCATCCTGCCGCAGGACATCCCGGCCGACGTGGTGGCCGAGGTCATCGCCTGGGTCAAGGACCGCGACCTGGTCCACGACACGCCGCTCACCCTCGGGCCGGAGGCCACCACGGGGCACGCGCTGAGCCTGCTGCCCAAGCGGGCGCACGGCGCCGTGGTCGTGGTGGACGGCGATGGCCGGCCGCTGGGCGTGGCGACCGAGGCCGACTGCACCGACGTGGACCGGTTCACCCAGCTCGGGCACGTGATGTCGGCCGAGCCGCTGACCCTGCCCGCCGGGACAGACCCGGAGCGGGCGTTCGGGCTGCTGCACGACGGGCGGCACCGCCTCGCGCCGGTCGTCGACGCGTCGGGCCGGTGCGTGGGCATCCTGACCCGGACCGGCGCGCTGCGCGCCACCCTCTACCAGCCCGCCGCCGACGCCGGCGGCCGGCTGCGGATCGGCACCGCGATCGGCATCAACGGCGACGTGGCGGCCAAGGCCAAGCTGCTCCTCGACGCGGGCACCGACCTGCTGGTCGTCGACACCGCGCACGGGCACCAGGAGAAGATGCTGCAGGCGCTGCGCGCGGTGCGCGAGCTGGCGCCGCAGGTGCCGGTGGTGGCGGGCAACGTGGTCACCGCGGACGGCGTGGCCGACCTGGTCGCGGCCGGGGCCGACATCGTCAAGGTCGGCGTCGGGCCGGGCGCGATGTGCACCACCCGGATGATGACGGGGGTCGGCCGGCCGCAGTTCAGCGCGGTGCTGGAGTGCGCGGCCGAGGCGCGGCGCCTGGGCGCGCACGTCTGGGCCGACGGCGGGGTGCGCTACCCGCGCGATGTCGCCCTCGCCCTGGCCGCGGGCGCGTCGAACGTCATGATCGGCTCGTGGTTCGCCGGCACCTGCGAGTCCCCCGGCGACGTGTTCCGGGACGCCGACGGCAAGCTGTTCAAGGAGAGCTTCGGCATGGCCTCGGCGCGGGCCGTGCGGCTGCGGTCGGCGGCCGACTCGGCGTTCGACCGGGCCCGCAAGGAGCTGTTCGAGGAGGGCATCTCGACCTCCCGGATGTACCTCGACCCGCAACGGCCCGGCGTGGAGGACCTGATCGACGAGATCACCGCCGGGCTGCGCAGCGCCTGCGCGTACGCGGGCGCCGACACGCTGGACGGGCTGCACGAGCGCGCCCTGGTCGGGATCCAGGGCGCGGCCGGCTACACCGAGGGAATGCCGCTGCCCGCCGGCTGGTAGCGCGCTGGCCGCGCGTCGGTAATGATCTATTACCCCGGCATGAGCTTGGCCGGGGATTTCCGGGGGCAGGGCCTGGCATGGCCCGGTCGGGCCGGGCGGAACGGGGCTGGCCCCGCGATCTCCGGCGGCCGGGCGCCGAAGTAGTAAAGAAGCTGTTTAGCGCATAGTTATGTTCGGGGACGGCAACGCAACACGCCGGTTTTGGGCAGTATGCTCCATGCCGTGCGGGCGCTTCCTGACGGCGGTCCGAGCGCCAGCTGACCGGTAACTGATCCATGCGGGGGCCGGCCGTCCGGACATCCGGGCGGCAGGGAGGACATGCATGCCTGACTCCGGTACGTCCAGGCGGGTGCGGATCCGCAGGGAGGACCCGGCCGAGTCCGGTGCGCCGGCCGATGCGCCGGCCGTGCCGGAGGGCGCGCCGCCGGGCCCGCCCGGGCCGGACCGGTCACGGCGCCGGCTGCTGAACCGCCGGGGCTTCCGGATTACCGCGGCCGTATTCGTGCTTATCTTCGCCTGGTTTTCCTGGTCGATGGGATACGCCCTGACCCGTCCCGGCGGCGGGACGCTCTCCGAGCGCGCGGCGGAATGGGCACGCGATCATGATCTCGGACCGCTGGTGACATTCGGGGAATGGGTCTCCTACAAGTCGCCGAAGGTCGGCGGCAAACCGTCCTTCTCGCTGACCGGGGAAGGCGCCGCGGCCGCCAAGGGCGCCGGGCCGCGCCCGCCCGGCCACCGCGGCCCGGCCGGCCCGGTCAGCCCGCCCCCGCCGCAGCCGGGATTCGCCGTCCCGGCGCCGCTGACCTCCCCCGCGGGCAAGCCGCTGCCGGGCGAGGGCCAGTGGCGGTCGCTGTACGTCGTGAGCAATGTCCCGGCCATGTACGCCACGTTCCTGCGGCCCGACAGCGTGCACACGTCGTTCGTGGCGGGCATCGTCTCGATGAACCCGCACCTGCTGCGGTTCGAGCTCCGGCCCGGCGCCGAGGACCCGGGGCCCGGCAGCTACGGCGGGGCCTCGCCGGTCCTGGCCGCGGGCGCCCGGCACGGCCTGGCGGCGACCTTCAACGGCGGGTTCAAGATCGCCTCGTCCGGCGGTGGGTTCTACCTCAACGGGAGCCACCGCGGCGGGCCGCTGCGCAAGGGCGTGGCCTCGATGGTCTACTACCGCGACGGCAGCTTCACCATCGGGACCTGGGATGAGCACGGACTGGTCATGACCCCGGCGGTCGCCGGGGTGCGGCAGAACCTGCTGCCCATCGTGCTCGGCGGCAAGGTCCCGCCCACGGTGGACCAGAACGTGGAGACGAACTGGGGCGCAACCCTCGGCGGGAACTATTACGTCTGGCGATCGGGCATTGGCGTCACCGCCGACGGCCGCATCATCTACGTCTACGGGCCGGCCCTGTCCGTCCGCTCGCTGGCCAGCCTGCTCGCGCGGGCCGGCGCGGTGACGGCCATGGAGCTGGACATCAACCCGGATTGGACAAATTTCATGTACTACCAGCCCGGTCAGCACCCCTTCAACCCGAAGCCCGTGAGCCTGCTGCCGGATCAGGTGCAGCCGCCGGCGCGCTACTACTCCCCCGCCAACCGCGACTTCACGGCGGTATTCGCGCGGTGACGGGCAGCCAGCGCGGCGGGCCGAGGCCGCAGGAAGCACCGGTGCGGACGGGGGCGGCGCTGGAGACCCCGGCGCCGGGGCGGGCCGGGATCCCGGTCCCGGTCCCCGGCCCGCTCCCGAGCGTGGTCCCGGGCCCGGCTCTGAGCCCCGGCCCGGGCCCGGCCAGCGGCCCGGCCCGCCGGCCGCGCTCGGCCGGCGGCTGGCCCGGCGCGGTGCTGCGGGCCAGCAGGCCGCGCCAGTGGCCCAAGAACCTGCTCGTGCTGGCGGCGCCGGTCGCCGGGGCGACGGTCGGGCGGCCGTACGGCCTCGCCTACGCGCTGGTCGCGCTGGTCGCGTTCATCGCCGCGTCCAGCACGGTCTACCTGGTCAACGACGTGGTGGACGCCGAGCGCGACCGGCAGCACCCGGTCAAGCGGCATCGGCCCATCGCCTCCGGCGAGCTCCCGGCCGCGCATGCCCTGGCCGTCGCCGTGGTGCTGACGATCGCGGCCATCAGCTCGGGCTTCTGGATCAGCGCGCCCGGCCTGACCGTGACCATCGCGATCTACCTCGTCATCTCGTTCTCCTACTCGCTGGCCCTCAAGCACGTGCCGGTGGTCGAGCTGGCCTGCGTGGCGTCCGGCTTCGTGCTGCGCGCCCTCGGCGGGGCGGCGGCCACCCATGTCCCGCCGTCGGGCTGGTTCCTGACCGTGTGCAGCCTCGGCGCGCTCATGGTCGCGGTCAGCAAGCGCCGCGGCGAGCTGGCCACCCTGGGCGACGGCGCGGCCGGCCACCGGCCGGTGGTGCGCTTCTACCGCTACCGCTCGCTCGGCGTGGTCTCGCGCCTGCTGAGCGGCGCTATGGTCGTGTCCTACGCGCTGTGGGCGGTGACCAGCAGCGGCGGCGACCGGGAGATCTGGCACCTGGTCAGCCTCGTGGCGCTGGCGGTGGCGCTGGCCCGGTTCGACTGGCTGAGCGGGCACGCCGATGGCAAGGGCGTCGAGGACCTGATCATCCGGGACCGCGTCATGGCCGTCGCGGAGCTGGCCTGGCTGGCCCTGTTCGCGGCGGGCTTGTTAGCCGCGCGGCGGTGACCGCCCGAGTCGTGCTGAGTGGCCGCAGCCGTAGCCGTACTGAATTGCCGTGTACTGAGTAGCCGTAGCCGTGCTGAGTAACTGAGGAGCTGCCGTGCTGGATGCCCTGGGGCGGCCCGCCCGGATCCTGCTGCTGGGCGGGACCAGCGAGATCGGGCTCGCGATCCTGGCCGCGCTGCGCGCGCCGGGCGAGACCGAGGTGCTGCTGGCCGGCCGGGATGAGCAGCTGCTGGCCGCGGCCGGCAAGGCGCTGCCCTACCGGGTCACCACGCTGGAGTTCGACGCGCTGGACTTCGGCGCGCATCCGGCCCTGATCGACAGCGCCTTCGCGGGCGGGGAGGTCGACCTGGTCATCTCGGCGGCCGGGGTGCTGACCCGGCAGGAGACCCTGGACGGCGACCCGCTGGAGGCCGGCCGCCTGGTCGGGACGAACTTCACCGGCCACGTCACCACCCTGCTGGCCGTCGCCGGGCGGATGCGCGCCCAGGGGCACGGGACGATCGTGATCCTGTCGTCCATCGCCGCGGTCCGGCCGCGCAAGGCCAGCTTCGTGTACGGGTCGGCCAAGGCCGGCCTGGATGCCTTCGGCCGCGGGCTGACCGACGCGCTGCACGGCACCGGCGTCCGGGTCCTGCTGGTGCGGCCGGGCTTCGTCATCGGCCGGATGACCCGCGGCATGTCCCCGGCGCCCCTGGCCACCACCCCGCCGGCCGTCGGCGAGGCGGTCGCCGCCGCGCTGGCCAAGAACGGCGAGACGCTGGTCTGGGTGCCCGGCACCCTGCGCGTCCTGGCCGCCGCCCTCCGCGTGGTCCCCCGCCCCGTCTGGCGCAAGATCCGCCGCTAGCCGAGGGGACGCTTTCCTCAGCGCCCCCCGGCCCGGGATCGCCGCGCTTCCCGCCAACCGCCGCGCCTTGACACAATGATCGCCATGCCCGTGCCCGCCGGAGGGGCGTCGCCCCGTCCGGCCGCGGGCGCGACGACGACCGAGAGGCGGCAGCACATGACGGGAGCCGACATCCTGGCCGGGCGCGGACTCGCCGCCGAGCAGGCGCCGGCCGCCAGCGCGGCCCGGTTCCCGGACGGAGCGCACTTCCGGATCGAGATCCCGAGCGTCGAGGGCCCCGCCGTGCTGCGGGCCGTGGTCGAGGCGGCCGCCGCGGTCGGCGTGATCGTGAACCGGGTCTCGCAGGGCAGCGGGGCGATGCTGCTGAGCGAGGCCGAGCTGGCCGAGATGGCCCGCATCGGCGCGGACACCGGCACCGAGGTCTCGCTGTTCGTCGGGCCGCGCGAGGAGTGGGACATCGGCCGGTCCGCGCACGCGGCGGACGGCGCGGGCCTGGCCGGCCGCCTGCGCGGCACCCGGCAGCTCCGCTACGCGCTCGATGACGTGCTGCGCGGGGTGGAGCAGGGCATCCGCGGCTTCCTGGTCGCCGACCCCGGGCTGCTCCAGCTGGTCGCCGAGCTGCAGGCGGCCGGCGACCTGCCCGCGTCGGTGGTGTGGAAGGTGTCCGCCGTCATCGCGCCGTCCAACCCGGTCAGCCTGCGGCAGCTGCAGGACCTCGGCGCCTCCACCGTCAACGTGCCCGCCGACGTCACGCTCGGCCAGCTGGCCGAGATGCGCGCGCACGCGAGCGTGCCGCTGGACCTGTACGTGGAGGCGCCCGACGGCATGGGCGGCATCGTGCGCGGGCAGGAGGCGGCCGACCTGGTCGCCGCGGCCGCGCCGATGTACGTCAAGTTCGGGCTGCGCAACGCACGGCCGCTGTATCCCAGCGGCGTCCACATCGAGGCCGACGCCGCCGCCATCGCGCGGGAGAAGGTACACCGCGCCCAGGTCGCGCTGGAGTGGATGCGCCGCAGCGACCTCAAGCTGACCCAGTCCGCGCCGGGCGCCAAGGGCCTCGGCATCCCCGAGCCCTAGCCGAGCATTAGCCGGGGCCGGGCACCAGGCCGGCGCGGGCGGCGAAGGGGTCCCAGGCGGAGTCCTGGTGCCACTCCAGCTCGACGCGGTCCGCGACCTCGCGGGCCAGCTCCTCGCCGTGCAGGCCGGCGATGAGGGCGAGCGCCATGTCCATGCCGGCCGCGACGCCGGAGGACGTCCACCGGTCACGGTCGGCCACCCAGCGGGCCTGGGCGACCCACTCCACCCGCGGGCCCTGCTCGCGGGCCCAGGCGAAGGCCCGCTTGTTGGACGTGGCCCGGTAGCCGTCGAGCAGGCCGGCCGCGGCGAGCAGCGCCGAGCCGGTGCATACCGAGGTGACCAGGTCGGCGCCGGCCGCCCAGCGGGCGAGCCAGCCCAGGAAGCCGGCGTCGGTCGTGAGCGGCCGGGTGCCGCGGCCGCCGGGGACGAGCACGATGTCGGGGGGCGGCAGCGTTTCGTAGGAGACGTCCGTCACTACGGCCCAGCCGTGGGCGCTGCGCACCGGGCCGGCGCCGGGGCCGGCCAGGACCAGGCGGAACTGGTCGGGCAGGGAGCCGAACAGCTCCAGCGGGCCGAAGACGTCCAGCGGCTCGAAGCCGTCGAACAGGACGGTGGTGATCGTTCGGGGGGCCATGCGCCTGGATTATCGCCGGCCCGCTCAGCAATTCCTCAGGGAAGCGTCACAGGATCGTCATGTCCGGCCCGGAACCACGGGGCCGGGTGGCTCGTGTTCATGGACAGAGCCATGGAGGGTTTCACGTGATCACTCTTATCCTGATCGGGCTCGTGGGCGGCCTCATCACGGGCATTTCCCCGTGCGTCCTGCCCGTGCTCCCGGTGATCTTCCTGACCGGCGGCGCGCAGGGGGCCCGCCCGGAGCCGGCGGCGGCGCAGAGCCGGGGCGCTGACCGGGTGCCCGCGACCGTCGGCGCGCCCGCGGACGCGGAGCAGGCGGGCGGCCCGGGGCCGTCCGGCGGCGGCCCGGCCGGGACCGCGGCCGCGGGCGAGGTGCCCGCTCCCGCGGCGGACCGGGCGCACCGCGACGGCCGCCGGCCGTACCTGGTGGTGGCCGGGCTGGCCCTCAGCTTCAGCGTGTTCACGCTGCTCGGCACCCTGGTCCTGAGCGTGCTCCCCCTGCCCAAGGACATCATCCGGTGGGCCGGGCTGGTCGTGCTGGTGCTGGTCGGCATCGCGATGATGTTCCCCCGCGTGCAGGACCTGCTGGAGCGGCCGTTCGCCCGGATCCCGCAGCGCCGGGTGGGGAAGCAGCACGGCGGATTCGGCCTCGGGCTCGCCCTCGGCGCGGTCTACGTGCCGTGCGCCGGGCCGGTGCTGGCCGCCATCACCGTGGCCGGCGCGACGGGCAAGATCGGGGTCGACACGGTGGCCCTGACGGTGGCGTTCGGCGTCGGGACGGCCATCCCGCTGCTGGGCTTCGCGCTGGCCGGGCGCCGGGTGGCCGAGCGGGTGCGGGCGTTCCGGACCCGCCAGCGCGCGGTCCGGATCGGGGCCGGCGTGGTGCTGATCGCGCTCGCCGTGGCGCTGACCTTCAACGTGACCGACGCCCTGCAGCGCGCCATCCCGGACTACACCTCCGGGCTGAACCAGGCCCTCGACACGGCCGGCAGCGGCTCGTCGGTGCTCGGCCCCAAGCAGAAGGCGGCCCTGGCGGCCTGCTCCCAGAACCCGTCGCTGACGCTGACCAGCTGCGGCAAGGCCCCGCCGATCGGGGGCATCCAGCAGTGGTTCAACACGCCGGGCGACAAGGCGCTGAACCTGAGCGGGCTGCGCGGCAAGGTTGTCCTGGTCGACTTCTGGGCCTACTCGTGCATCAACTGCCAGCGCGCCATCACGCACGTCAACGCCTGGTACTCCGACTACAAGGCGGACGGCCTGGTCGTCATCGGGGTGCAGACCCCGGAGTACGCGTTCGAGCATGTCCCGGCGAATGTGGCGGCCGGCGTCAAGCGGCTGAAGATCGACTACCCGGTGGCCCTGGACGACAACTACAAGACCTGGGACAACTACGGCAACGACTCCTGGCCGGCCGACTACCTGATCGACTCGACCGGCACGGTCCGGCACGTGTCCATCGGCGAGGGCAACTACGCGCAGAACGAGGCGCTGATCCGGCAGCTGCTCACCGCGGCCCGGCCGGGGCTGCACCTGCCGGCCGCCACGCAGGTCCCGGACACGACGCCGACCTCGACCGACCAGACGCCGGAGACCTACCTCGGGTCGGCGCGGGCCGACACCTACGCGGGGCAGGGCGGCACCGGGACGCAAGGCTTCTCGTTCCCGGCCTCGATCCCGCCGAGCGAGTGGGCGCTCGCGGGCACGTGGACGGTCGGCAGCGAGAACCTCACCGCGGGGAAGAACGCGGCGCTCAAGCTGAACTTCACCGCCGACGATGTCTACCTCGACGTGGGCGGGACCGGGACGGTCACGGCCACGGTCAACGGGAAGACGACCACCTACCACGTGTCCGGCGCGCCGGACATCTACACGCTGGTCAGCCGCGCGCAGCCGGAGAGCGCCACCATCGAGGTGACGCTCTCGCCGGGGCTGAGCGCCTACTCGTTCACGTTCGGGTAGGCGCCGCCTCGGCGCCGGCCGGCACCCGGGCCAGCAGCCAGCCGCCGATCCGGTCCACCAGGGCCGGCGGCGAGCCGGACTCGGCGTGCCCGAAGCCGGGGACGATCCACAGGTCCTTGGGGTCGCGGGCGGCCGCGTAGATCTGCTCGGCGTGGTCGACGGGGAAGAACTCGTCCTGGTCGCCGTGCACGACCAGCAGGGGCACCGGCGCGATCAGGGCGGCGGCCTCGTCGGGCGGCACCGGGTCGGGGTCCCACCGGCCGTTGCTGATCCGGGTGTCCCAGAAGCTGCGCAGGATCAGCCGGCCGACCCGGTTCTCGATGGCGAAGTGCACCCGCCGCATCGGCTTGGTGCCCCGGTAGTACCAGCGCCCCGGCCCGCTGACCGCCACGACCGCGTCCACGCCGCCGATCAGGCCGGCGTGCCGCAGCACGACCGAGGCGCCCATGGAGAACCCGACCGTCGCGATCTTCGTGTAGCCGAGCTCGCGGGCGTAGGCCACGGCCACGTCCAGGTCCCTGATCTCCAGGTCGCCGACCGTCGACGCGCCCCCGGACCGCCCGTGGCCCCGGAAGTCGAAGCTGACCACCCCGCCGAACCGGCTCAGGCGCGTCGCGACCCGCCACACGGCCGGCCGCTGCCAGCTCAGCGTGAACCCGTGCGCAACGACGATTCCCAGGTCGCCGGGCCCGGGCAGGTGGACGGCGTCGATCGGGACGCCGTCCTGCGTCACCAGGGTGGTGGCTTTGATAGCGGGGTTGGTCATGGCTCTATTGTGCTCGCCGGCCGGCACCGGCAGTCTGGTGCATGCCCTCGCGCGGGCAACCCCGCCCCGCGAGCCGCTCGTCGCCTGGAGGGCGCGTTCCATGCCGATTCTTGACCAGCTTTCTTCCGCCCTGGCGTCCGGCGCCGTGGAGGTCGTGGACCTCACCGCCCGGCTGGAGTCGACGACGCCGGTGATCCGGCTGCCCGAGCCGTTCGCCAACACCGTGTCGTTCTCGCTGCGCGAGGTGAGCCGGTACGACGACCGCGGCCCGGCCTGGTACTGGAACGACATCACCACCGGCGAGCACACCGGCACCCACTTTGACGCTCCGGTGCACTGGATCAGCGGCCGGGACGGCCTGGACGTCGCCCAGGTGCCCGCGGCGAGCCTGATCGCCCCGGCCGTGATGCTGGACTTCAGCGCTCAGGCGGCGGCCGACCCGGACTTCCTGCTCGAGGTCGACCACATCAGGCAATGGGAGGCGGAGCACGGCCCGCTGCCCGAGCGGGGCTGGCTGCTGTACCGCACCGGCTGGGACGCGCGCTCGGACAGCCAGGAGAAGTTCCTCAACGCCAATGAGACCGGGCCGCACACGCCCGGCCTATCGGTCGAATGCGCCCGCTGGATCGCGCGGGAGTCACCGGTAATGGGCCTGGGCGTCGAAACGGTGGGCACCGACGCCGGTGCCGCGCACTCCTTCGATCCGCCCTTCCCGTGTCACTCCGAGCTGCTCGGAGCGGGCAAGTACGGGCTCACGCAGCTCCAGAACCTGGCCGCGCTGCCCGCCACCGGAGCCCTGGTCATCGCCGGGCCGCTGCCGATCGCCGGCGGGTCGGGCAGCCCGGCCCGGGTGCTCGCCCTGGTCGAGCGCGCCTGACCATGCAGGTCACCGAGGCCATCGGCCAGGCCCTCACCGAGCTGGGCGTCGACACCGCGTTCGGCCTGGTCGGCAGCGGCAACTTCCACGTCACCAACGCGCTGATCTCGAGGGGCACGCGGTTCGTCGCGGCCCGGCACGAGTCCGGGGCGGCGAGCATGGCCGACGGCTGGGCCCGGATCACGGGCCGGCCCGGCGTGCTGTCCCTGCACCAGGGGCCGGGCATCACCAACGCGCTGACGGCGCTGACCGAGGCGGCCAAGAGCCGGACGCCGCTGCTGGTCCTGGCCGCGGACGTGAGCCAGGCGGCGAAGCACTCCAACTTCCGGATCGATGTCGCCGCGATCAGCGCGGGCATCGGCGCGACGCCGGCCCGGCTGCACTCGGCCGGCTTCGCCGTGGACGACGTGGTCCGCGCGTACCGGACGGCGGAGCGGGAGCGGCGGTGCGTGATCCTGGCCATGCCGCTGGACGTGCAGGCGGGCGAGTGCGCCTGGCCGGAGGCGGGGGTGGCGGGAGTGGCGCCGGGCGTGGCCCCCGCTTGCTCCGGGGTCGGTGTGACGCCGCCGGATGGGCAGGTGACGGCGCTGGCCCGGCTGCTTTCCGCGGCGCAGCGGCCGGTCTTCATCGCCGGCCGCGGCGCGCGGGCGGCCGGACCCGAGGCGGTGGCCGAGCTGGAGCGGCTGGCCGACGCGTGCGGCGCGCTGCTGGCCACGTCGGCCGCCGCCAAGGGGCTGTTCCACGGCCGCCCGTGGAACCTGGACGTGAGCGGCGGCTTCGCCACCCCGCTGGCCGCCGAGCTGATCCGCGGCGCCGACCTGGTGGTCGGCTGGGGCTCCTCGCTGAACATGTGGACCCTGCGCAGCGGCGCCCTGATCGGGCCCGGCGCGGCGGTCGTGCAAGTCGACCACGACGCCGGGGCCATCGGCGCGCACCGCCGGCCCGATCTCGGCGTGACCGGCAGCGTCGGGGCGACGGCCCGGGCGGTGTGCGCGGCCCTGGCCGGCGGCGACATGGCCGGCGGTGGCGTGGCCGGCGGTGGCGTGGCCGGCGGTGACGTGGCCGGTGGTCGCGCGGGGTACCGGTCGGATGAGGTCCGGGCCCGGATCGCGGGCGCGGGGCGCTGGCGCGACGTGCCGTACGCCGACGAGAGCTACGGCGGCCGCATCGACCCCCGCACCCTGACCATCGCGCTCGACGACCTGCTCCCGGGCGAGCGGACCGTCGCGGTGGACTCCGGCAACTTCATGGGCTACCCGAGCATGTACCTGTCGGTTCCGGACCAGGACGGGTTCACCTTCACGCAGGCCTTCCAGTCGATCGGGCTCGGCCTCGCCTCGGCGATCGGGTCGGCCATCGCCCGCCCGGACCGGCTGACGGTGGCCGCGCTGGGCGACGGCGGGGCGCTGATGAGCGTCAGCGAGCTGGAGACCGCCGCCCGGCTCGGCCTGCCCATGGTGATCGTCGTCTACAACGACGACGCCTACGGCGCCGAGGTGCACCACTTCGGCCCGGACGGGCACCCGCTGGAGACCGTCATGTTCCCGCCCACCGACATCGCCGCCATCGGCCGGGGATTCGGCTGCGCGGGCGTGACCGTCCGGGGGCCGGACGACCTGGCCCCGGTCCGGGCCTGGCTGGACGGCCGCCGTGACCGCCCCCTGCTGATCGACGCCAAGGTCACCGCCAACCACGGCTCCTGGTGGCTAGAGGAAGCCTTCCGCGGCCACTAACCGCGTCGGCGGGGGCCGACGGCCGGCCAACGGCATCATCGAGCCGGCTCCCGGGGCGACTGACGCGGCGTCTGGGCCGGCAGGCGCAGCGGACGCGGCGGGCGGCCGCGCGGCGGCTGTGCTGGCTGACCTCGATCCAGCCGTAGCGCAGGGGTGGCCCAGCCGTCGGCGACGTTGGCGTTGTCCCGCCCGGCGTCCAGGTCGCGAGAGCTCTCCGGGTGCGCGGCGCGGCCGTCGAGTTCGTCCGCCTGCTGGCGACGGCGCACAGCATCCACGCCACCGCGTCCTCGGCGGTGGCCGCGGCGTTCGCGAGGTCGAGGGCCGTCTCCTCCACCGTGGTCCGGGGCGGGGTCATGGTGGGATGGCGGCCCGATGCGACGCGCTGCGAGTAGTGCACGACGAGGCCCGGCGCCGGGGTCACCGGCGAGCCGCGCGGGACGGCGGTGGCCGCCGGGCCGCACAGGCCCCAGGGCCGGGCCGCGGTCTGGTACCTGAGCACCGCGCGCGGGCCGGGCGGGGAGCTGGGCGGAGCCCACCGCGGAGGCAGCGGGCGGGCGCGGGAAGGCGCCCGGAAGGCCACTGAGCCGCGGGGCCACGGCGGCTGGGCCGTGGCCCCGCGGCACAGCAGCGGCCTGGCGCCTGCGAGTCGTCTGAGGGCTCGCGGGCGACAGGCCGTCTGTGCTGCCAGGGGCCTCTCCGTGGCGCAGGATGCCTACTCGGACAGGACCTTATCGCCCTCGACCGCATCACTGCCGCCGTGGCTGCCGCCGTTCAGGCCGCCGAGGTGGGGTTGGCCAGCCGCCTGCATGGCGAGGTCAGCGCCCACCGGGTCCGGGTCGTCCTCGGGGTAGACGACCTCGTCGTGCACGGCCAGGTCGCCGATCTCCAGCTCGGCGTCGGACATCCGCAGGCTGGTGAACAGGCTGATGCCCTTGAGGATCACGAAGGTCACGAAGCCGTCCCAGACGATGACGGTGAGGGCCGCGCCCGCCTGGAGCAGCAGCTGCTTCGGGTGGCCGTGGAAGAGGCCGGCGGTGGTGACGTCGGGGTTCTTGCCGAGGCCGAGGTAGATGATCAGATGCGGGTCAGCCAGGAACCCGACCAGCAGGCCGCCCAGCAGGCCGGCGAAGCCGTGGGTGTAGACCACGCCCAGGGCGTCGTCCACCTTGTTGAAGGGCCACACCTTGCGGGGCAGGTAGGTGAAGGCGAAGAACACGAGCACCGAGCAGACCAGGCCGATGACGATGGCGCCGACGCCGTTGACGTAGCCGGCGGCCGGGGTGATGCCGACCAGGCCGCAGATCATGCCGTTGACGCCGCCGAGGAAGGTCGGCTTCTTCTTCTCGCCGAAGCTCATGTCGCAGATGATCCAGGCCATCATGGCGACGGCCGCGGCCAGGTTGGTGTTCACAAGTGCCGAGGTGGCGTCAGCGCCCGCGAAGTACGGGTCACCGCCATTGAAGCCGTTCCAGCCGAGCCACAGGATGCCCGCGCCCAGCGCGATGAACAGCAGGTTGTTGGGCTTGCCGACGATACGGTCCTTGGCCAGCCGCGGGCCGATCATGGCCGCCGCGACGAAGCCGGAAACGCCGGCCGCCAGGTGGATGACGTAACCGCCGGAGAAGTCAAGGGCGCCTTTGCCGGCCCAGAAGCCGCCGCCCCAGATCATGAACGCGTTGATGGCGTAGGCAAAGGTGATCCACAGCGGGACGAAGATCAGCCAGACCTTGAACTTGATCCGGCCGACCACGCTGCCGAGCAGCAGGATGGGCGTGATGGCAGCAAAGACAAACTGGAAGTAGACCAGCGATCCCTGCGGGAACCTGAAGTTCGGGGCCAGCCCCTGGATCAGCGGAATGTGGGCCTGGCCCTGCAGCGCGGACGCCCCGACGGCCTGTCCGGGCACGCCCACAAAGGTGCCGATCCACGGAGTGCCGAAGCCCATCTTGAACGCCCACAGGACCCAGACGATGAGGGTGAGGCAGAACGCGGTGAACACCATCATGATGGTGTTCACGGCCCATTTCTTCTGGACGATCCCGCCGTACAAGACCGCTAGCCCAGGAATGCTCATCAGGCCGACGAGCGTCGCCGCCGTCATCTGCCAGGCGTTATCGCCTGGGCTGAGCCAGCTCGCGTAGGGAACCACTCTTCGCCTCCAGAGGCTGAAGCGAAGGGGTACGCCGGGGGATGCCGGGCAGCGCCGACCACATCGGTCCCAGCCGACCGCTTCGGTGTTGTCAGTACGATTGATTTGTCCCATGGGCTCGTTTCCGGCACGTTTCCTGGCCGTTACGCGGGCGGCAAACTACCCAATCCAAAACGGCGGTTTGTTGCCGAGTTGTTTCACGGTCCGCCGCACCCGGACCGCGTCCCCGGCACCGCCGCGGCCAGCCGCCGGGACCGGACGCCTGCCCCGGCAAGTCCGGGAAGCACCGGCCGGACTCCGCCGACATCCGTACGTCACGGTTCCGTAACAGTCACGACATCCCTCCTTGAGAGCTGAAACGTCCGGATCTAAGCTCCAGGCAGCGCTTCGGTAAGCGCTTACCTTGGCACCAGGCGGGCGATGTGCAACGTGATCGCCCCGTTTTTTAGGCCTGTTCGGTAAGCGCTTACCGGGCCGAGCGGAGGATGAGTGACGACCGACCTGAGCCGTGGCGCCACCGCCGACGGACCCGTCGAGGCCAGCGCCGCGACCAGTGCCATGGATGGCAGCGGCGCGGCCGGCCTGCGGGGCGCCACGGCGGCCCAGCCGCCGACGATCTATGACGTGGCCCGGGCGGCGGGCGTCTCGATCGCGTCGGTGTCGCGGGTCCTCAACGGCCAGCGCAACCCGCGCGAGGAGACCCGCGACCGCGTGCTGCAGGCCGTCGCCGAGCTCGGGTTCGTGCCCGACGGCGCGGCCCGGGCGCTGAGCGTCAGGCTCAAGGAAGTCGTCGGCGTCGTGGTCCGGCGCCCGCAGCTGTCCCCCACCGATGTCTTCGCCGACGAGGACGAGAACCTGCAGTTCCCGGACATGATCAACCGGGGCATGGAGGTCGTGGCCCAGCGCTACGGCTACGACCTGCTGATCCGCTCGGTGGACCTGCACGAGAGCGACGGCCGCCGGATCTTCGCGCTGGCCCGCAAGAGCGACGGGCTGATCCTGCACGACCAGGTGCTCAGCTACGAGCAGCTCACCCGGCTCGGGCGGCAGGTGCCGGTGGTCACGCTGGCCTGCGTGCCCACCCCGGAGACGGTGAACGTGCGCAGCGACAACGAGGCCGGGATCCGGGAGCTGGTCGAGCACCTGGCCACCGGGCACGGCTATGACTCGATCGCCTACCTGTCCGGTCACCTGGACAGCCCCGACAACGTGGCCCGGTTCAAGGCGATGACCGACGCGGCGACCACGGCCGGCGCGGAGCTCGTGCACGGGCCGCAGTGGCAGGGCGACTACTCCGCCGCGGGCGGCGCCAAGGTCATCGACCGGCTGCTGGACGCCGGCGTCAGGCTGCCCCGCGCGATCTGCTGCGCCAACGACCAGACCGCCATCGGCGTCCTGCACACGCTGGCCCAGCGCCGGATCGACGTGCCGGGCCGCGTCGCGGTGTGCGGCTTCGACGACATCCCGGTGGCCCGCCACCTGAACCCCCGGCTGACCAGCGTCCGGCAGCCCATCCAGGATCTCGGCGCGACCGCCTTCGAGACCCTGCACGCGATGATCAGCCCGGCCGCGCCCGGGCACGACGAGCCGCGCGGCCGCGACATCGTGCTCCCCACCCGGCTGAACTGCCGGGAGAGCTGCGGCTGCCACCCGACCGTGGGCCATCTCGACGGCCCGCGGCGAGCAGGAACGGACCCCCAGTCATGAGAATGATCCTGCGCAAGCTGGCCTTCTATATCGTCACCGCGGTGGCCGCGGTGACCGTGGACTTCTTCATCCCGCACGCCATGCCGGGCAACCCGGTCGAGGCGGTGCTGGCCCGGCTGCAGGGCAACTTCACCCCGGCGACGATCAAGTCGCTCGAGCTCGCCTACGGGATCAACACCAGCCAGTCGCTGGTCGGGCAGTACTTCAGCTTCTGGGGGCGGCTGCTGCACGGGAACCTCGGCATCTCGACCAGCAGCTACCCGGCCACGGTGACCAGCGTGATCAGCAGCGCGCTGCCGTGGACGCTCGGCCTGGTCGGGATCGCCACCCTGATCAGCTTCGCGCTCGGCACCCTGCTCGGCGTGCTCGTCGCCTGGCGCCGCGGGACCTGGCTGGACAACCTGCTCCCGGCCACGACCTTCCTGCAGGCGGCACCGTACTTCTTCGTCGCCTTCCTGGCCCTGCAGCTGTTCTCCGCCACCCTCGGCTGGTTCCCGTCGACCGGCGCCTACAGCCAGGCGGCCGAGTTCCCCGGCTGGAACCTGACCTACGTCACCGACGTCCTGCACCACGCGCTGCTGCCCGCGCTGACCATCGTGGTCTGCTCGATCGCCGGCTGGATCGTCGGCACCCGCAACGTGATGCTGACCACCATGGACGAGGACTACGTCCTGATCGCCCAGGCCAAGGGCCTGCCCAAACGCCGGGTGATCTGGTACGCGGCCCGGAACGCCGTGCTGCCGAGCGTCTCGGGCTTCTCGCTGGCCATCGGCTTCGTGGTGTCCGGGGCGCTGCTCACCGAGATCGTGTTCAGCTACCCCGGCCTCGGCTTCATCCTGCTGCAGGGCGTGAACGAGCGCGACTACCCGCTGCTGCAGGGGATCTTCCTGATCATCACCTTCGCCGTCCTGGCCGCGAACCTGATCGCGGACTGCGTCTACATCTTCCTTGACCCGCGCATCCGCCAGGAGGCCTGACCGATGGCAACCGTCACTGCGCCCGAGACGACTCCCCCGGTCCCGGACGCCGCGGTCGTCTCCCGCGGAAAGCTCCAGCTGCCCCGCTCGCCCAAGCTGCTGATCGGCCTCTTCGTCCTCGGCGCGTTCATTGTGCTGGCCATCGTCGGCCCGCTGGTAGCCCCCTTCAACCCGTCCGCGAGCCTTTCCACCACCAACGGGGTGCCCCAGCCCCCGTCTGGCGCGCACTGGCTGGGCACCACCCAGGTCCAGCAGGACGTGTTCTCCCAGCTGCTGGTGGGCGGGCGGAGCACGATCCTGGTCGCCTTCGTGGCCGGCATCGTGGCCACCCTGCTGTCGATCATCCTCGGCGTCACGTCCGGCTACCTGGGCGGGCTGACCGACGACCTGCTGTCGATGCTGGCCAACATCTTCCTGGTCATGCCGGCCCTGCCGCTGCTCATCGTCGTGTTCGGCTTCCTGCCCCGCACCGGCGGCAGCAATGACCTGCTGATCGGGCTGATCATCGCGTTTACCGGCTGGGCGTGGGGCGCGCGGGTGCTCCGCTCCCAGACCCTCTCCCTGCGAGAACGCGACTACGTGACGTCGGCCCAGATCATCGGGGAGCGGTCGTGGCGCATCATCGGCTACGAGATCCTCCCCAACCTGCTGCCCATCGTGGCCTCGTCGTTCCTGTTCACCGTCTTGTACGGGGTCGGCACCTACACGGCGCTGGCGTTCCTCGGCCTGGTCAACACCGAGCACTGGAGCTGGGGGGCGATCTTGTTCTGGGCCCAGGCCTCGTCCGCGGAGAGCGCCGGCTTCTGGTGGTGGTACATCCCGGCCGGGCTGGCCGTGGCGCTGCTGGGGACCTCGCTGGCGCTGCTGAACTTCGGCATCGACGAGTTCATCAACCCGCGGCTGCGGGCGGCCGGCCTGAGCCGCCGCCGCACTAAGGGCCCCGGCCAGATCCGGCCGCCCAAGCGGTTCGTGCTCGGCCTGACGCCGGTCGTCCGGCCGAACGGGACGCCGGCTCCTGCCGCGAGCAGCGCGCTCAGCTCCCGGTTCCGCCGGCGGCGACCCGCCGCCTCGCCCGGCCCGGTGGCCGGCCGGGCCGCGGCCAGTGACGGGGGCGCGCTGTGACCGCCCGGGGCGTCGCGACCGGGACCCCGCTGATCGAGGTCCGCGGGCTGCGGGTGGACTACGGGGCCGGCCCCGGCGCGGTGCACGCCGTCGTCGACGCCGACCTGACCCTGCACAGCGGGACGGTGCTGGGCCTGGCCGGGGAGAGCGGCAGCGGCAAGTCCACGCTGGCCTACGCCATGACCCGGCTGCTGCGCGCCCCCGGCATGATCACCGGCGGCGAGGTCCTGCTGCACGACGGCGCCGCCGGCACGGGCGGGTACTGGCAGGGCCAGAACGCCAGTCACGGGCCGCCAGTCCCCGCTAGCGCCGATGGTCGCGGCCACACACTGGACCTGCTGGCCGCGACCGAGGACCAGCTGCGGGAGCTGCGCTGGTCGCGGATCGCGGTCGTGATGCAGAGCGCGATGCACTCGCTCAACCCGGTGCTGACCATCCGCTCCCAGCTCACCGACGTCCTGAAGGCGCACCTGCCGGGCATGGACCGGGAGGCGCGCGGGGAGCGGGCGGGCAAGCTGCTGGAGATGGTCGGGATCGGCGCGGACCGGCTGTCCAGCTACCCGCATCAGCTGTCGGGCGGGATGCGGCAGCGCGTGATGATCGCCATGGCGCTGGCCCTGGAGCCCGCCGTGGTCATCATGGACGAGCCGACCACGGCGCTGGACGTGGTCACCCAGCGGGAGATCCTGCAGGAGCTGACCCAGCTGCAGCAGGAGCTGTCGTTCGCGGTGCTGTTCATCACCCACGACCTGTCGCTGCTGGTCGAGATCGCCGACTCGATCGCCGTGATGTACGCCGGGCGGCTGATCGAGCGGGCGCCCGCCCAGGCCCTGTACCGGGCCCCCCGCCACCCGTACACGCTCGGCCTGCTGGGGTCGTTCCCGGCGCTGCACGGGCCGCGGCGCAAGATGACCGGCATCCCCGGCTCGCCGCCCGACCTGCGCAACCCGCCCTCGGGCTGCGCCTTCCACCCGCGCTGCCAGTTCGCCATGGACGTCTGCCGGACCGACGTCCCGATGCCGATCTCGCTCGTGCCGGGCAACCGGTCGGCGGCCTGCTGGCTCCAGGACGGCCACGTGAGCGTGCCGCCCGAGCTGGCCGCCAGCGAGCCGGGGACCGCGGCGAGCCCGCCGTCCACGGTCAGCCCGCAGCCCGCGCGGAGCGGGCAGGCCGCGCCGGAGAAAGCTGGGAGTGCGTCATGACGGTTACCCAGGCGGCGGCCGGCCGGGCGGCGGGCCAGCCCGGCGCGCTGCTGGAGGCGCGCGCCCTGACCCGGCACTTCACCGCGCCGCGGACGCGGGCGGTGGTGCACGCCGTGGACGACGCCTCGATGACGCTCGCGCCGGGCAGCATCACGGCCCTGGTTGGCGAGAGCGGGTCGGGCAAGTCGACCCTGGCCCGGCTGCTGGCCGGGCTGGTCCCCCCGACCTCGGGCGAGCTGGCGCTGGACGGGAAGGTGGTGACGCCCGGCCGGCGCGGCCGCCGGGGCTACGCCCGGGACGTCCAGCTCGTGCTGCAGGACCCGTTCTCCTCGCTGAACCCCGTGCACGATGTCCGCTACCACCTGGCCCGGCCACTCCAGATCCACAAGATGATCCCGGCGGGCGTGTCCCTCGATGAGGCGATCACCGGACTTCTTGAGCGGGTGGCGCTGACCCCGGCCAGCCAGTTCATCGGTAAATATCCCCATGAGCTGTCGGGCGGCCAGCGTCAGCGGGTGGCCATCGCCCGGGCGCTGGCGGTCCGGCCGCGGGTGCTGCTGGCCGACGAGCCGGTGTCCATGCTCGACGTCTCGATCCGGCTCGGGGTGCTCAACCTGCTGGCCGACCTGCGCGAGAACGACGGCCTGACCATCTTGTACATCACCCACGACATCGCCTCGGCCCGGTACCTGTCCGACGACATCGCGGTCATGTACGCGGGCCAGATCGTCGAGTCCGGACCGGCGGTGACGGTGACCGACGAGCCGTCGCACCCCTATACCCAGCTGCTGCTGAGCGCGGCGCCGAACCCCGACGGCGCCGGGGAGGTCGCGGTCACGGCCCGCGGCGGCGGGCCCAGCCTGCTCGCCCCGCCGTCGGGCTGCCGGTTCCACCCGCGCTGCCCGCACGCCATGGCGATCTGCTCGGTCACGGAGCCGCCTGCCGTGACCGTGGCCGCGGGCCAGGTCAGCTCCTGCTGGCTGCACGCACCCCACCAGGCCCCGGAGAAGGGAGAAGGACAGTCGCGATGAGCCGCTACGCGCCCTAGCCGGGCGCCGCAGCACCCGACCCGGCGGCCGAGCCCGGCCGACCCGGAGCCTTAACAGCACCGACAAAGACCCCGACAGGTCATTTTCATCAGGAGGCCGGCGACGAGCCGGCCGGGCACAGTGGAGCTTAGCCAATGAGCCGAAAAGCAATGAAGGTCCTGGCCCTCGCGGCCATCGCGGCCGTAGGCGTGGCCGCCTGCGGAAACTCCGGCGGCAGCAGCCCGTCGGGCACCAAGGCGTCCGGCAAGACGCTCGTCATCGAGGGCACGCCGCTCTCCCCCATGACCGACGACTTCAACCCGTTCGACAACAGCGGGACCGGCTTCACCGTGCAGATGATGAGCCTGGTCAACGAGCCGCTCTACATCTTCAACAACATGGTGCCCACCCAGAAGCCGATCCCGATGCTGGCCTCGGGCCAGCCGACCTGGTCCTCGGACGGCAAGTCGGTCACCATCCCGATCCGGGCCGGCGTCAAGTTCAGCGACGGCAAGCCGTTCACGGCCAGTGACGTCGCCTTCACCTTCAACATGCTGAAGGCGAACCCGAAGCTGTTCACCCAGGGCGCGCCGGTGGTCACCTCCGCCAGCGCGACCAGCGCGACGTCGGTCACGCTGAACTTCGCCGTCCCGCAGATCGCCAACTTCTTCTCCATCGCCCAGGTCTACATCGTGCCGGCCCATGTCTGGTCGAAGGTCAGCGACCCGTCGACGTTCTCCGACGCCAACCCGATCGGCACCGGGCCCTACGTGCTGGACCACTTCTCGCCGCAGGGCTTCACCCTGAAGGAGAACCCGACCTACTGGAACAAGGCCTCGGTCCACGTGCCCGAGATCTCGTTCCCGGCCTACAACAGCAACTTCAACCTGGTGCAGCCGGTGGCCACGGGCCAGATCGACTGGGCCGGCAATGACCTGGCCAACATCAAGGCCGACGTCCTGGACAAGAGCCCGCTGAACCACACCTACCTGTCCTCGGTGCCCTACTTCGCCGACAACAACGTCGTCGGCCTGGTGTTCAACACCACCAAGAAGCCGCTGAACGACCCGGCCGTCCGCCAGGCCGTCAGCCTGGGCATCAACCGGCAGCAGCTGTCGGTGCAGGGCGAGACGTCCTACGAGCCCCCGGCGACCTCGTCCGGCGGCCTCATGCTGCCGACCGACAGCAGCTACCTCACCCCGTCGCTGGCCAACGACCTGCCCTCCACCGGCGACGCGGCCAAGGCGGCCAGCATCCTGACCGCCGACGGCTGGGCCAAGGTCGGCGGCAAGTGGACCAAGGGCGGCCAGCAGATCAAGTTCTCCATCTCCGACCCGGTCCCCTACAGCGACTACTACACCGACGCCCAGCTCATCGCCCACTCGCTGAACGCGCTGGGCATGGACGTCACCGTCGACGGCATCGGCGACGCCACCACCTGGGCCGCTGACTACGCCAACGGCACCTTCGACACCGCCATCCACTGGAGCAACCAGGGCCCGAACCCGTACTTCTACTACGACGGCTTCCTGGACAGCACGCTGTCCGCGCCGGTCGGCAAGCCGGCCGCCGGCGACAACGGCCGCTACTCCAACCCGGCCGTGCAGGCCGCCCTGGCCCAGTTCGCGGGCACCACGACGCCCAGCGTCCAGGCCGACGCGCTCACCAAGCTGCAGGCCCTCATGTCCTCGCAGGTCCCGGTGGCCCCGCTGCTGTACGGCGGCGCCTGGTCGGAGACCTCCACCCGGAACTACACCGGGTGGCCGACTCCGGGCAACCCGTACATGAGCCCGCAGCCGTCATCTCCCTACATCGAGTACACGGTGCTGCACCTCAAGCCGGTGGCCTGACCACCATCCGGCAGGTACCTGAGTAGCTCAGCTGGACAGCGGACCCCGCCCGGCGCAGCCCAGCCGCGCCGGGCGGGGTCCGCCATCACGAGATGGCGACCGACATGACGATGACCCCGCCCGGCCCGGCAGCAGCCGGCCCCACGACATCACCCGAAACGACTACCGATCCGTCGGCGCCCGCGGACGCCGACGCGGACCTCGCCGCGGCCGCCCTGCTGGCCCGGCTGCCGGTCAGCGCGAAGATCGCGCTGCTGACCGGGGCCGACAGCTGGCGGGTGCCCGGCTCCCCCGAGATCGGGCTGCGGCCGATCGTCACCTCCGACGGCCCGGCCGGCGTGCGCGGCGTGATCAAGGATGAACGCTCGCCGTCCACCAGCCTGCCCTGCCCGTCGGCCCTCGGCGCCACCTGGGACCCCGCCCTGGTCCGCGAGCTGGCCGCCGCCCTCGGCCGCGAGGCCCGCGGCAAGGCCGTGGACGTCCTGCTGGCCCCGACCATCAACCTGATGCGGACGCCGCTCGGCGGCCGCGGCTTCGAGTGCTTCGCCGAGGACCCGGTGCTCACCGCGGAACTCGCCGTGGCCTACGTGCAGGGCGTCCAGTCCGCGGGCGTCGCGGCCACCGTCAAGCACTTCGTCGGCAACGACAGCGAGACGCAGCGCTGGACCTATGACGCGACGATCGCCGAGCACGTCCTGCGCGAGCTGTACCTGGTCCCGTTCGAGGCCGCGGTCCGGGGCGGCGCCCTGGCCGTGATGGCCGCCTACAACGGGGTCAACGGCGCGAGCATGACCGCTAGCGAGCCGCTGCTGCGCGGTGTGCTCAAGGGCGAGTGGGGCTTCGACGGCGTCGTCATGTCGGACTGGCACGCGGCCCGGCAGACGGTCGGCACCGCCCTGGCCGGGCTGGACCTGGTCATGCCCGGGCCCGACGGCCCGTGGGGCGACCAGCTGGCCCGGGCCGTGGCCGACGGGCAGGTGAGCGAGGCGGTCCTGGACGACAAGGTGCTGCGGCTGCTCCGGCTGGCCCGCCGGGTCGGCGCGCTCGTCGACGCGGCCAGCCACGTGACCGGCAGCCACACCGCGGCCGGGCACGGCGCCGCGGCGGGCGGCCCGGTCGCGCCGGAACTGCTCCGGCGGGCCGCGGCGGCCTCGTTCGTCCTGCTGCGCAACGAGGCCGCCGCGCTGCCGCTCGACCCGGCCGCCCTGGGCCGCGTCACGGTGGCCGGCCCCAACGCGTTCTGGCCCACCATCCAGGGCGGCGGCAGCGCTGGGGTCATGCCCGCGGGCCGCTCGGCGCCGGCCGACGCGATCCGCGACGCGCTGGCGGGCCGGGTGGACGTGCGCACGGCCGTCGGCTGCCAGACCTGGGAGTCGGTGCCCGCTCCCCCGCCGGGGTCACTGCGCGACCCGGTGACGGGCGAGCCGGGCGTCCGGCAGGAGTTCCGCGACTCGGGCGGAGCCCTGCTCGATGCCGAGCACCGCGAGAGCTCCAGCCTGACCTGGTGGGACTCGGTGCCGGCCGAGATCGGCTGGGGCAAGAGCGGGCGGATCGTGCTGCTCGCCTCGTTCACCGCGGCGCAGTCCGGGCCGCACCTGATCGGGGCGTCGGGCATCGGCGCGCTGACCGTCTGGCTGGACGGCGAGGTCGTCATCGAGGAGGAGACCCGCGTCCCGGACGACCCGGTCGAGGCCATGACCCGGCCCGGCGAGGTCCGGACCCGGGCCTGGCTGGAGGCCGGGACGCCGGTGGCGCTCCGCCTCGAGCTGTGGCCGGCCGCGGCCGGGGCCGGCCCGCTCGGCGTGCGGCTGGGCATCGTGCCGGCCGCCGACGAGGACGCGCTGCTGGACGAGGCGGTCGCGGCCGCATCCGGGTCGGACGCGGCCGTGGTGGTGGTCGGCTCGGCCGAGCTCACCGAGAGCGAGGGCTTCGACCGGTCCACGCTGGCGCTGCCCGGCCGCCAGGACGAGCTGATCGCGCGGATCGCGGCGGTCAGCCCGCGCACGATCGTCGTGATCAACTCCGGCATGCCGGTGCTGATGCCGTGGGCGGACAAGGTCCAGGGCATCATCTACGCCTGGCTGCCGGGCCAGGCCATGGGCGAGGCCCTGGCCGACGTGCTGCTCGGCGCGGCCGAGCCGGGCGGCCGGCTGCCGGTCACGCTGCCGGCGGCCGAGGAAGACTGCCCGGTGCTGGAGGCGGTCCCGGACGCCGACGGCACGCTGCGCTACGACGAGGGGCTGCTCATCGGGTACCGGGGCTACGACGCGAGCGGCGTGGCCCCGCGCTACCCGTTTGGCCACGGGCTCGGCTACACCACGTGGGCCTACGAGTCGCTGGCCGGCGCCGGGGACCTGGCCCCCGGCCGCGACCTCGACCTGACGGTCCGGGTCCGCAACACCGGGACCCGGCCCGGCCGCGAGGTGGTCCAGGCCTACGTGGCGGCGCCGGCCGAGCCGGGACGGCCGGTCCGGGTGCTGGCCGCGTTCGGCTCGGCGGTCGCCGAGCCGGGCGGCGTGGCCGACGTCACGCTGCGCCTGCCGGCCCGGGCGTTCGCCCGCTGGGACGAGCAGGCGGGCGGCTGGGCCTGGCCCGCGGGCCGGTACGAGGTCCAGGTCGGGCGCTCCGCGCGGGACCTGCGGCTGACGGCGCAGGTGCAGTCAGGCTGAGCCGGCGGGCGGGACCTCGCCCTCGGGCGAGGGCGAGGTTCCCCCGGCCGGGCCAGGCACTCCGGAAGGCGCCGGCACTCCGGAAGGCACCGGCACTCCGGAAGGCGCCGGCACCTCGTCCTCGGCGGGCTCCTTAGCCCGGGCTGGCACTTCGGCCGGGGCGGCCTCCCCCGCCGGCGGGCCGGGCGCGGCCGCCGGCACCGCTTCCCCGGCCGGCGCCGGCTCAGGCAGAGGCGGAGGCCCGGCCCCGGCCAGCGCCGGCTCAGGCAGAGGCCCGGCCCCGTCCGGCGGCTCCGCCGCGCTGGCCGGCCGCGCCTCGGGCCGCGGCGCGGGCGCGGCCATCCCCGGCGGGACCTCGAGCGCGACCAGCTCGGCCTCGTAGCCGTCCACGTTCTCCAGGTAGGCCGCGTAGTGGCCGTTGCCCCCGGCGTACGGGTGCCGGTCGGCGAACATCAGCCGCCAGCCGTGCTGCACCGCCGCCGTGGCCAGCGCCTCGGTCAGCGCCGCGGTGGCCACGTGGAAGGCGAGGTGATTCAGGCCGGGACGCGACCGGTCATGACGGCTCGCGGTCCGGGCCGGGGACTGCTCCAGGACGATGTAGGTCGGCCCCGAGCGCCAGCTCTGGCCGCCGGGCCAGTCCTGGAACAGCTCGTAGCCCAGCTCGCCCAGCAGCCACCCCCAGGAGGCCACGGCCCGGTCCAGGTTAGGAACCCACAGCTCAATGTGATGCAAGGCCCCGTGACGCACATGATCCACGGACATAGCATGCCTGCTGGCCGGGGGCGATACCTGCATAAACGACCGAGAAGTGCCCGGATCGCTACACTTCGCGCGAGCCGGCCGGGACCCGGGCCAGCCCCGGCGGGCGGGCGGCCGTGACGGTGCGGTCCCGGAAGACGTTGCGGTAGGCCAGCGGCGTGGTGGACCGCCAGGCCCGGAAGTGGTGCCGCAGCGCGCCGGCGTTGCCGAAGCCGGACCGGATCGCGACCTCGTCGACGGTCTCGTCGGTCTCCTCCAGCAGCTGCTGGGCGAGCAGGATCCGCTGGCCGGTCAGCCAGCGCTGCGGCGTGGTCCCGGTCTCCTGGACGAACCGCCGCGCGAAGGTCCGCGGCGACATGAACGCCCGTGCCGCCAGCTGGTCGACCGTGACCGGCTCGGCCAGGTGGCCGGTCAGCCAGCTCAGCACGTCCTGCATGGTGTCGGCGGCCAGCTCGGTCAGCGGCCGCTGCACGTACTGGGCCTGGCCGCCGTCCCGGTGCGGCGGCACCACCATCCGGCGGGCGATGCCGTTCGCCACCCGGCTGCCCTGCTCCCGCCGGATCAGGTGCAGGCAGGCGTCGATGCCCGCGGCCGTGCCCGCGCTGGTGATCACGGGGTCGTCGTCGACGTACAGGACGTCGGGGTCGACCTTGGCCGCCGGGAACATGCGGGCCAGCTGGGCCGCGTGCCGCCAGTGCGTGGTACAGCGCCGCTGATCCAGCAGCCCGGCCGCGCCGAGCACGTACGCGCCGCTGCAGACGCTCAGCACCCGGCCGCCCCGCGCCACGCACTGGCCCAGGGCGGCCAGCAGCGCCGCCGGGTAGTCACCGGGCGCCCGCCGGATCCGGTCATTGGAGACCGCCGAGACGACGACCAGGTCGGCTTCGGCCAGCCTTTCCAGCCCGAACGGGGTGTCGACCGTGAACCCCGCCGCCGACCGCAGCGGTGCCGGCTCGCCGGCCACGACGGCGAAGTCGTAGGCCGGCAGCCCGTCGTCGCGCCGGTCGACCCCGAAGACCTCGCAGGCCACCCCGAGCTCGAACGGCGTGAACTCGCCCAGGATCACGGCCGCGACGTTTCTCAGCATGTGCTCCAGTATGCCCGGCCGGCTGGCAGGATATCAATGACCATGGACAGGACTGCCACTTTCGGGACGGGCCGGGGCAGCGAAGAATTGTGGGCATGAACGTGGTCATGAACATCGTCAGGGGGCTGCTGAGCAGCATGAAAGGACTTATTTCCAAGATCGCCGCAATCGTGCGCGAATGCGGCGAGGCGCAGCGGCGGATGGACGCGCTGCGGGTGGCGCCGGACCGGTTCGTGAGCCGGCCGGACGCGGCGCCGGAGACCTACGCGGAGTTCCTGTTCCGCACCTCAGGGCCGCTGCTGCGCGAGCCGTCGGCGCAGGCACGGGCGCGGGGGGCGGCCCGGCGCTGACTGCCGGGAGCGCTTGGCTGGGAGCGCTAGGGGGCCATTCGCCGCCCGGGGGCCGAGTTGTCACGATCATGACCGGGTTGCCGTAGATTCGGCGCTAGACCGGTCGGGGTGACGTTGGCTGGCCTTCTGCGGAAGGCTTTACATGATCACGACCGTTTCGCCGGGAAAAGCCGGGGGCATTTCGGTCGCGATCATGAAAAGCGGTGGGCGTGGCGGGGCGGGTGCGGGCGCTGGTGCGGGCGGGGCATCCGGGGCCGTCGCTGGCCATCTCCGCGCTGATCGCGGTGCTCGCGGCGCAGGCCGCGCGCCACGGCGCCGGGCCGGTCGGGCTGGTCGTCCCGGCCGTCGTCGCCGGGCAGTTCTCGATCGGCTGGTCCAACGACTTCTTTGACGCCGGGCGGGACGCCACCGCCGGCCGCCGTGACAAGCCGGTCGTCACCGGCGGGGTCAGCCGCCGCGCGGTGGGCGCCGCCGGGGTCACCGCGCTGGCCGCGTCGCTGGCGCTGGGCCTGGCCATCGGGGCCGTCGCCGGGCTGCTGAACGCCGTGATGATGGCGGCGGGCTGGGCCTACAACGCGGGCCTGAAGTCGACGCCGGCCTCGGGCCTGACCTACATGCTGGGCTTCGGCCTCATCCCGGCGTTCGCGGCCAGCACGCTGCCGGGCCATCCCGCTCCGCGCGCGGTCGTCACGGCGGCCGCCGCCGTGCTGGGCCTCGGCGCGCACTTCGCCAACGTGATCCATGACCTGGACGGGGACCGCCTGGCCGGGGTCCGCGGCCTGCCCCAGCGGGTGGCGGCCCGGTTCGGCGCCGGTGCCGTGCGGCTGACCGCCCTGGCGCTCCTGCTGGCGGCGTCGGCGCTGCTGGCGCTGTCAGCCGCCGGGCCGCACCGCTGGGTGTCGCTGGCCGGGCTGGGCGTCGCGGCGGTCGTCGCCGCGGCCGGCGCGGCCAGCCCGGGACGGCTGCCGTTCCTGGCCGCGATCAGCATCGGCGCGATCGACGTCGCATTGTTCGTCTTCGGGGGGGTAATCCTTGTCTGAGAGGTTCGGTGTTTACGTGGGCCGAGGCGCTGAGCTGAACCGATTTGCCCGGGTTCCCGTCGAGAGAAGCATGCAGTTGTCTGATAGCGCGGCATGACCGAGATCGGGGCGGTCCGGTGCGCCCTGCCCGCCCACCGCTACCAGCAGGCTGAAATCACGAGGCACGTCGCCGAGCTCAGCGGCGTGGAACCCGCGCGCCGGGCGCTGCTGGACCGGCTGCATGCCAACGCGGGCGTGGACACCCGCTACACCGCGCTGCCGCTGCCGGAGTACGCCGAGCTCGGCGGCATCGGCCCGGCCAACGACCGCTACATCGAGCTGGCCACCGCGCTCGGCGAGCAGGCCATCGCCAGCGCCCTCGGTGCCGCCGGGGTGGCGCCGGCTGACGTCGACCTGCTCATCGTCACCTCGGTGACGGGCATCGCCGTGCCGTCGCTGGACGCCCGGCTGATCCCGCGCCTGGGCCTGCGCCCGGACGTCAAGCGCATCCCGATCTTCGGGCTGGGCTGCGTCGCCGGCGCGGCCGGCCTGGCCCGGCTGCACGACTACCTGCTCGGCTGGCCCGGCCACACGGCCGTGCTGCTGGCCGTCGAGCTGTGCTCGCTGACCGCCCCGACGGGCAGCTCCGCCACGCCGGACCTGGTCGTCAGCGGCCTGTTCGGCGACGGAGCGGTGGCCCTGGTGGCGCGCGGCGGCCAGGCCGGCACCGGGTCCGGGCCGCGCATCATCGCCACCCACGGCGAGGTCGTCCCCGGCACCGGGGACGCCCTCGGGTGGCGGCTGGAGACGGCCGGCTTCCGGATCGTGCTCGCCGCCGACCTGTCCACCGTGGTCGAGAGCCACCTGGGCGCCGGGGTCAGCGACTTCCTGGCCGAGCACGGCCTCAAGGTCGACGACATCACGGCCTGGGTCTGCCACCCGGGCGGCCCGAAGGTCATCGACGCCATCCAGGACAGCCTCGGGCTGCCGGCCAGCGCGCTCGAGCTGACCCGGCGCTCGCTGGCCGACGTCGGCAACATGTCGTCGGCCTCGGTCCTGCACGTCCTGCAGCAGACGATCGACGTGGGCCGCCCGCCGCCGGGGTCGCCCGGCCTGCTGATCGGGCTCGGGCCCGGCGTCAGCATGGAGCTGATCCTGCTGGAGTGGTAGCCGCTCCCCCTCCCCCTGGAAGACCTGATGGACATCTACTTCGCACTGCTCGCCGTGATCTGCCTGGAGCGCGTGGCCGAGCTGGTGGTGTCGCAGCGCCACGCAGCCGCGAGCCTGGCCCGCGGCGCGGCCGAGTCGGGCCGGGGCCACTTCCCGACCATGGTCGCCCTGCACGCCGCGCTGATCGCGGGCTGCTGGATCGAGCCGATCGCGGCCCACCGCACCTTCATCCCGGCGCTGGCCGGGCCGATGATCGCGCTGGTCGTCGCGGCCAACGCGCTGCGCTGGTGGTGCATCGCCGCGCTCGGCCCGCGGTGGAGCGCCCGGGTCATCGTGCTGCCCGGCGAGCCGCTGGTCACGACCGGCCCCTACCGCTGGTTCGCCCACCCGAACTACGTGGCCGTCATCGTGGAGGGCGCGGCGCTGCCGCTGGCCGGCTCGGCGTGGATCACCGCGACCGGGTTCACGGTGCTCAACGCCGCGCTGCTGACCGTCCGCATCCGGTGCGAGACCCGGGCCCTGGCCGTGGCGGCCGGGTGATCGACGTCCTGATCGCCGGCGGCGGCCCGGCCGGCCTGGCCACCGCGATCCGGTGCGCGCAGGCCGGCCTGGAGGTCACCGTGGCCGAGCCGCGGGCCGGCCCGATCGACAAGGCGTGCGGGGAGGGGCTGATGCCGGCCGCGGTGGCCGGGCTGGACGCCATCGGCGTCGATCCGCGCGGCTGGCCACTGCGCGGGATCCGGTACCTGGACGAGCGGCACCAGGCCGACGGGCTGTTCCGGGGCGGGGCGGGACTCGGCGTCCGGCGGACCGAGCTCCACGCGGCGCTCGGGCTGCGGGCCAAGGAGCTGGGCGTGTCGGTGGTGCCTGTGCGGGTGGGGGCGTTCGTGCAGGAAGGCGGGTGCGTGCGGGCCGCCGGGCTCACGGCGCGGTACCTGGTGGCGGCGGACGGGCTGCACTCGTCGATCCGGCGGGCCTTGGGGCTGGAGGACTGGTCTCTGGGGTCCGGGGCGGGGCGGTCCGGGGCGCGGTACGGGCTGCGGCGGCACTACCGGCTGGCGCCGTGGACCAGCATGGTGGAGGTGTACTGGTCGGCCGGGTCCGAGGCCTATGTCACGCCGGTGGCCGACGACCTGGTCGGCGTGGCGATCCTCGGCGGGCGGGGCGGCGGAGCGCCTGTCGGTGGCGGGGCGCCTGTCGGTGACGGGGCGTTTCCGGGTGGCGGGGCGTTTCCGGGTGGCGGGGCGTCTCCCGGTGGCGGGGGCGGATTTGAGTCGCGGCTGGCGGCCTTCCCGGCGCTGCGGGAGCGGCTGGCGGCGGCCGAGCCGGCCAGCGCGGTGCGCGGCGCCGGCCCGCTCCGGCAGGACGTCCGGCGGCGGGTCTGCGGGCGCGTGCTCCTCGTGGGCGACGCCTCCGGCTACCTTGACGCGCTGACCGGGGAGGGCATCAGCGTCGCGCTGGCCCAGGCGGCCGTGCTGGCGCCGTGCCTGCGGGACGGCCGACCCGCCGACTACGAGCGGGCCTGGCGGCGGGTCTCCCGCAAGTCGCGGCTGCTGACGGCCGGGCTCCTGTGGTCCCGCCGCCAGCCGCTGCTGGGCCTGCGGATCGTGCCCGCGGCCCAGCGCCTGCCGCGCCTGTTCACCGCCATCGTCAACCAGGTCGCCGACGGCTAGCGCGCGGAAGCTACGCGACTGGCGGCGGTGCACCACTCTGCCCACCACCAGCACCATGTGTTCCTTCAGCATCGTGCGTCGTGACGTCGGCGGGCCGGGACAAGGCCGATTCTTGATCGTGGGAAGGCTTCTCACATCAAGGTGTGGCCAAGCTTTCCGCGATCAAGAAGATCAACCCGGTCAGCGGTCCGGGCACGGGGAGGTCAGCCGACGGGCGAGGCACCTGAGGCGGTCGAGGCGCCTGAGGCACGCAGGGACACTCGGCTGGCGGCAGACAGCGTCAATCGCCTGGCGGGGTTCAGCGGAGCGCCGACGTCAGCGCACCCGCGGTGTTAGTGGACGGGCTGACCGAGGTCGGCGGCGGGCTGGTCCGCGCCGGCCAGCAGGGCGGTGGTGCGGTCCAGGCCGATCGAGAGCATCAGGGTGGGCAGCCGCGGGCCGGTGTCGGCGCCGCAGATGAGCCGGTAGAGCGCCCGGAAGAACTCCCGCTGCGCGGCCTTGACCTCAGGGGTCGGCGCGGCGTCGGCCGGCTGGCCGAGCATGAGCTTGGGCACGGCGTAGACCAGGGTGGTCAGGCCGTCGAGGGTCCAGGCGGCGGCCAGCCCGCGGACCAGGATCCCGACGCCGTCGCGGGTGGGGCCGTCGAGCTGCTCCCACTGCCCCTGGTCAAACGACTCACGGACGACGGTGCGCTGCCCGGCGGGCAGCTGCCGGGCCCACGCGACGGCGCAGTCCAGCCGGGGTCGCAGTTGCTCGATCAGCTCAGCGGTCGACGCCGGGAGCGGAGCCGACGGTCCAGACGGCGAGGCGGGCAGGGCGGACGGGCCGGAGGGCGGGGCGGACGGCTGCGGCTGCGGGCCGGGGGTCAGATGCTCGGTGACGATCCGCGCGATCTGCTCGGTGTTGCCCTGGGTGATGTCGGCCGCGGAGCCGAGCAGCCGGAACGAGACCGGCCGCGGGGTCGTGGCAACCTCGCCGTCCGTGGTCGCGACGCAGGAGGCCAGGACGCGGGCGTCGGCCGCGTCGGCGTCGGCCGCGCTGGCCCGCCGGGCGAACTGGTCCCACTCGTCGTAGAGCCGCTGCACGGCCTGCGGGCCGAGGTCGATCGCGAACGACTGGGCGGGCAGCCGCCGGGCGTACAGCCAGCGCATGATGGCGGGCTCGATGAGCTCGAGGGCGGCGGCGGGCACCGCCGCGCCGCCGGCCGAGCCGGACATCTTGCCGCTGACTCCGGCCATGGTCACGAACGAGTACACCGTCGAGTGCGGCGCGACCCCGCCGTAGACGCTGCGCACGAGCTGGCTGCTGACATTGAAGCTGCCGGTCGGCGCGTGGTGGTCCTCGCCGGCCGCCTCGAACGTGACGTGCTCGTGCGCCCAGCGCATCGCCCAGTCGATTTTCCAGGCCAGCTTGCCGCTGATCCGCGCGCCGTCGGCCACGCTCATCACGCCGCGGTGACCGCATCGGCACGTGTAGCTGACGACCTCGCCGGAGTAGCCCGTCACCTGGGTGCTGTCCGCCCCGCAGTCCTCGCAGTAGGGCTGGAAGGGGTAGTACGCCAGCCGCCGCTCGTGCGCCGGGCGGTCATGCCGCCCGGCGGTCTGCTGGGCGGCGAGGACATCGAAAATCTCCCCGCGGTCGTCCAGCGCACGGCGGATGTCGCGGTTGTAGTCGCCGCGGGGATATCGCTCGGACTGGCGCACCGCCTGGACCTGGATGCCGAGCACGTCCAGGGCGGCGGTGAACTCGGCAATGAAGTGCGAGGCGTACGAGTCGAGTTCCCCGGCCGGATCCGGGACCGCCGACAGTGGCCGGCCGATATAGGCCTGCAGCGACGGATCCAGGCCCGCGGGCACCTTGCGGAGCCGGTCATAGTCATCCCAGGAGTGCAGGTGCACCGCCGGGTGGCCGCGGCGGCGCAGCGCCTCGGCGACCAGGTGCGCGGTCACCACCTCGCGCAGGTTGCCCAGGTGGATCGGCCCGGAGGGCGAAATTCCCGAGGCGCACACCAGGGTCTGGCCGGGGGTGCGGACCGGGTCGTCCTCGATCTCCTGGGCCAGGCGATCCATCCAGCTGCCTGCTTGCTCGGTCACGTCAGCCTCTCGGTCGGCACGGCTCGGGGTTCAGGCACGGGCTCCCCGCGCGCGGGCCGACCTGACCCAACCAGGCTAGCGGGTCGGCGCCTACGCCCGGTTACCGGAAATGCGCGACGAGCCGGACACCCGGCGCGACATAAAAATGGGCTCATTACACCCTGCATAGCGACAATCGCAGAATTCGCCCACGGCGGCCTGACCTGGCGGTTGCCTGCTCACACTTTATGAACGCCCGAGGTCAGCTTGACGTGAATCGCTACATATGGAGAATCTTGGGGGCGGGGGGATCTGTTGCCAAGCGCCGGGACCGTGACCGGTCCGAGGTCCTGGCGGCCCACCTGCCGCTGGCGGATGATGACTGGCAGTTGCTGTGCGGATGCTAGAGAGCCTTAGGCGGGATCGTGAACCCAGAACCCCCTCAGCCGGACGAGGTAGACCCGCCCAGCAAGCCCGGGCAGTGGCCGCCCGCGCAGCAGTGGCCGCCCGCGCCGTCGCCGGCCTCAGCTGACCAGCCGTGGCGCTCGCCCTCCGGGCGCCCGGGCGACGCCTCGGCGGCAACCAACCCCAACTTCGGCCAGACCGCACCTGGGCCGTCCGACCAGCAACCGGACTACGGCCGGCCAGGGTCCGGGCCGCCCGGCTACGGCCAGGCGGCCCACGGCCAGCCGGGATACGGGCAGCCGGGGGGCCAGCCCGGTTACGGGCAGGCGGAGCGGCAGGCAGCAGATGGCCGCGGCGGGGCTCAGCCCGGTTACGGATCGGCTGGCCAGCAGCCCGGCTACAGCGGGCGGCGGCAGCCCGCTTTCGATCAGGCGGAGACCCAGGCCGCCTTCCCCAGCCCGACAGGCACCCCTCCCCGCTCAGCCCCGCCGGGTTCCCCGGGCGACTACGGACAGCGCGGTTACGGGCAGCCCGGCACCCCGCCCGGTTACGGACAGCCCCGATCCCCGGCTGACTCCGGACAGCCGGACAGCTACGGCCAGCCGGGGTCCCCGGAGGGCTACAGGCAACCCGGGTCCCCAGCCGGCTACGGGCAGCCGGGCTACGGGCAGCCCGGCCAGGGACAGCCCAGCTACGGGCAGCCGGGATACGGCCAGCCCGGTTACGGGCAGCCGGGATACGGCCAGCCCGGTTACGGCCAGCCGGGATACGGGCAGCCCGGCTACGGGCAGCCCGGGTCTGCAGGCGGCTACAGCCCGCCGGGGGGACAGCCGGGCTACGGGCCGGGCGGACAGCGGGCCGGCTACGGCGCCGCGGGTGCTGCGGGCCCGGATCCCTACGCTCCGGCCCAGCCGGGGTACGGCGGCGTCTCGAACCCGACCGCGGGCTTTCCGGGCGGGCCCGCGCCCAGGCCGGCCAGACGGCGGCGCGGCCTGCTCATCGGCATCGCCGCGGCCGTCGTCGTGATCGTCGTGGCTGCGGTCTCGCTGACGCTGGCGCTCGGCGGCGGTGACTCGCCGACCACGATGGCCCTGGCGTCCGGCCAGGCCATCAGCGTGGCGGACGGCCTCAGCTACACCGGCACGATCTCCGGCAGCCCCGCCGACCTGAGCGTGACCAGGGCCGGGACGGTCGAGGGTACCTACACCGCCGGCGGCAGCCCGGTCAGCCGCGTCACCGTGCAGGGCGTCACCTACCTGAAGGCGCCCGCTGCCTTCTGGTCGGCCCAGGGCATCGGCGCGACGGAGGCCGGGCAGGCCAGCGACCACTGGGCGAAGGCGCCCGCCGACGTGGCCAGCATCAGCTTCGCCGCGCTCACGCCCGTCCAGATCGCCGGAGCGCTCAAGCACGTCGGGCCGAATCCGGTCAGCACGGCGCAGACGTTCGACGGCAAGAAGATCATCGTGCTCACCGACGGCGGAGTCAGCTACTACATCACCGCCAGCAGCCCGCACCGCCTGATCCATGTCACCGGCGGCAGCGGCGTCAGCGCCTACTCGTTCGACGTGAAGCCGCTGACGGGCGCGACCGTCAAGCCGGTGTTCGCGAGCCTGCACACCGACGTGCAGGCCCTGGTCGGCGCCGCCGACCCGGGAGCCGTCGTCGACGGCGGCACGCCGAAGTTCCTGGACTGCAGCGGCGCCACCCGGTGCACCGTCAGCAGCACGGTGACGGTGACCGATCCGACCGCCCAGGGCAACTTCAGCACGCCGCCCGTGCAGGTCAAGATGACGGTCAGCTTCGCCCCCAGCCAGAACGGCAAGCCGTTCGCGAACTGCTCGGCCACCGTGGCCGTGCCGTCGGCGGCGGCCGTGAAGACCGGCTGCGGGGTGACCGGCGGCGCCTGGACGACCTGGTTCAACTCGCACAGCGGCCACTTCAACGTGTGGGCCGACTCGGCTTACGTGGTCACGGTGAACTCGGCCAGCTCGGTCGCCGCCCTGCAGACCGCGGTGAGCCAGGAGCAGGGGGCCAGCTGACCTGACCCGCCCCGGGCCGGGGCGGGCCAGGCCGCGCAGCTCAGGATCCCGCGGCGGGGCTGAGGTGCCGCAGGAAGAACCGCGCCGAGCAGTCGAGCTCGAATCGCGGCACCTGGAGATGCGTGCCGGGGTTGGCGTGCAGCGTCTTCTGCGCCGAGGCGAAGGCGTCGAACAGCGCCAGGCCGGACGCACGCTCGACCAGCTCGTCATCCCACTGGAGCAGGAACTCCACCGGGACGGTGACCTCGGCCGCGGCCTCGGCCAGGAACTCGTGCCCCAGCACGCCGAAGACCGCGGCGGCGATCCGGGGCTCGGCGGCGGTCAGCGGCACGCCGATGGCCGTGCCCAGCGACATGCCCCAGTAGCCGACCGGGCCGCCGGGCCCGATCTCCGCGAGATCCTGCAGGGCGTCCAGGGTGGCCCGCCATTCCGGGACGGCCCGCGCCGCGAGCGTCGCGTTGTAGTGAGTGATCGCCGGGCCGAGCGGCTCGCCGGCCTCCCGGCCCCGCCGGATGGCGGCGACCTGCTGCTCGTCCGCCTCGGACCGCGGCCGGTCGCCGTGCCCGGGCGCGTCGATGGCGGCCGCGGCGAAGCCGCAGGCGGTCACGTAGTGGCGGGCACGGGCCAGGATGCCGGGTGCCCGCTTGTGCTGGCCGCCGCCGTGACCCAGCAGCACCAGGGGCACGCGACCGGGGCCGGAGGCCGGCGACCACAGCGCGCCGGTGATGTCGCCCCGGGTGAAGGAACGTTCGATGACGCCGTCCGACGACGTCTCCGCAGTGAAGTGCACAGGTATTGCCTTTCGGGAGGGCCTGGTCAGGCGCTCCCGGCGACACCTAGGTCAGCCAGCCCACCGCGATGAGCGGGAGCGCCCACTGGATACCGCGTTCATGGGTCTCACCTCCTCGCGTGCTGTCACGGACGCCCCGACGGTATCAGCCCGGCGGCGTCCGCGCCTGTCCGGATCCGAGGGGTACATGTCATTGCTGCCATCAGCGCGGCTGGCCAGGATGGGGGCATGGACACGGCTGAGGTGCTGGTGGTGGTCTACGACGGCGTGCAGTTCCTGGACGCCGCCGGGCCGGTGGAGGTGTTCGACGGGGCCGCCCGCGCGCTCGGCGGCGGCGGCTACCGGGTGCGGCTGGCGTCGGGGGGCGGCCGGGACGTGCTGACCTCGTCGGGCGTCCGGCTCGGCGTGCACGCCGACCTGAGTGAGGAGCCGGCCGGCCTGGACACCCTGCTGGTCGCGGGCGGCTGGGGCTACGCCGGCGCCGCCGCCGACGGCGAGCTGACCGGGGCGGTGCGGCGGCTGGCGGCGGGCGCCCGGCGGACCGGGTCCGTCTGCACGGGGGCCTTCGTGCTGGCCGCGGCCGGGCTGCTGGACGGCCGCCGGGCCGCCACGCACTGGGCGTTCTGCGCCGAACTGGAGCGGGCCTTCCCGGCGGTCCGGGTCGAGCCGGACGCGATGTTCGTCCGGGACGGGCCGGTGGCCACGTCGGCGGGGGTCACCGCGGGGGTGGACCTGGCCCTGGCCCTGGTCGAGGAGGACCACGGCGCGGACCTGGCCCGCCTGGTAGCCAAGTGGCTGGTGATGTTCCTGCAGCGGCCGGGCGGCCAGGCGCAGTTCAGCACGTGGCAGCCGGGCCGGCCGCCGGCCGGCGACCCGCTGGGCGCTCTGCTGCGCGACATCGCGGCCCGGCCGGCCGCGGACTTCTCGGTCCCGGCCATGGCCGGCCGCCTGTCGATGAGCCCGCGTCACTTCAGCCGCGTGTTCGCCCGGCAGACGGGCGTCAGCCCGGGCCGCTACGTCGAGCAGGCCCGGGTGGCGGCCGCCCGCGCCCGGCTGGAGGCCGGCGACGACGGCGTGGAAACCGTCGCGCGGCAGTCCGGATTCGGAACGGCCGAGACCATGCGCCGTTCGTTCATGCGAGAACTCGGCATCCCGCCCAGCGCCTGCCGTGCCCGCTTTGCGCGGGCCAGCGCCGGGGCCGGCGGCGTGCCCGCAGCTGACTGACCCCGCCCCGGAGAAGGAGATGGCGATGGACGCCGTGTTCGTGCTGTACGACCAGATGACGGCGCTTGACCTGGTCGGCCCCTACGAGGTGCTGGCCAGCCACCCGTCGGTCACGCCGGTCTTCGCCGCCGCGGCGGCTGGCCCGGTGCGCTGTGACGGCGGGCTCGTCCTGCACGCCGGCGCGGCGCTGCGCGACGTGCCCGCGCCGGACCTGATCGTGGTGCCGGGCAGCGCGCGCTGGCTCGCGGTGCTGGAGGACAGCGCGGAGCTCACCGCCTGGCTGGCCGCCGCGTACCCGGCGGCCCGGTGGACGGTGTCGGTGTGCACGGGCTCGACGCTGCTGGCCCGGGCCGGGATCCTGGCCGGGCGGCCCGCGACGACCCACTGGGCGGCCCGCGGCACGCTGGCCGACTGCGGCGCGATCGTCACGGCCGGCCGGGTGGTCACCGACGGGGACGTGATGACCAGCGCCGGCGTCTCGGCCGGGATCGACCTGGGCCTGGCCCTCGCGGCGCAGCTGTGGGGCGAGCGCGCCGCCAAGGCGATCCAGCTCGGCCTCGAGTACGACCCGGCGCCGCCGTTCGACTGCGGCACGCCGGAGAAGGCGCCGGCCGCGATGACCGCGGCCGTGCGCGCCGCGCTGACCGGCCGCTGACGCCGGGCGGGCCGGGCCGGGCCGGCTGACAGCTGAGCCCGGCGCCGGCCATGCGGCCGGGCCGGGCTCAGCCGGTGCTCGCTCCCGCTGGCGTCAGGCGCCCTCGGCGCCGGCCGGGGGCAGGTCGGCCAGCACGGCCAGCGACCCGCGGTGCGCGTCCGCGGTGCCGAAGGCGATCGAGTCGGCCTTGGCCCGCTTGAGGTACAGGTGCGCGGGGTGTTCCCAGGTGAAGCCGATACCGCCGTGCAGCTGGATGGTCTCCTGAGCCGCCTTGAGCGCCACGTCCGAGCAGGTCGCCTTGGCCAGGGCGATGGCCACCGGGGCGTCGGGGCTGCCCGCGGCCAGGCAGTCCGCGGCGTACCGGGCCACAGCGCGGGCCTGGACCACGGTCACGTACAGGTCAGCCAGCCGGTGCTTGATGGCCTGGAACGAGCCCACCACGCGGGCGAACTGGCGGCGCTCCTTCACGTAGGCGACGGTCATCTCCAGGCACCGTTCGGCCAGGCCCAGCTGTTCCGAGGCGAGGATCCCGGCTCCGGCCGCGACCGCCGTGTCGACGGCCTGCCGGGCCGCATCGCCCGAAGCGACCTGCCGCGCCGGGACGCCCTCCAGGGTCAGGTCACACAGCTGGCGGGTCATGTCCAGCGAGGTGACCGGGGCCGCGGTGACGCCTGCCTCGTCGGCCCGGACGGCGTACAGCCCATACGGGACGCCGTCCGCCGGGACCAGCAGCACGTCGGCGGGCAGCGCGTCGGCGATCCCGGCCACCGTCCCGCTCAGCCGGTAGGTGCCGTCCGCGTCGCCCGGCGCCGGGCCGTCGATCCGGACCGTGGGTGCCGGCCGCGCGCCGGGCATCGTGGCGAACGGGACGGCGAGCGCGACGGTCACGGCGCCGCTGGCCACCTCGGCCAGCAGCTCGTCGCCGACCGCCAGCAGGGCGGCCGTGGCCACCACCGCGCTGCCCAGGAACGGCACCGCGGCGGCGGACCGGCCGAGCTCCTCGGCCACCACCGCGGCCTCCCGGTAGGAGGCACCGGCACCGCCCGCGTCCTCGGGGACCAGCAGGCCCGCGCAGCCGACCTGCTGGGCCAGCTTCTGCCACAGCCCGGTGTCGTAGGTCTGGTCGCTCTCGGCCCGGGCCAGGACGTCACGCCACCCGGCCTGGTCCTCGAGCAGGGCGCGCACCGCCTGCCGCAGCGCGGTCTCGTCCTCGGTGTACAGCAGGTTCGGCGCCGCGGCCCGCGACGGGGATTGAGTCTGGGTCTGGGTCGCCGGGCTCATCGCGGCAGGTCCTTCCATGGGACGTCCTTATCCACGCGGAGCTCGAGGGGCAGCCCGAGCACCCGCTCCGCGACGATGTTGCGCAGGATCTCCGATGTGCCGCCCTCGATCGAATTTCCCTTCGACCGCAGGAACCGGTACCCGGCATCCCGGTTGAAGTACGAAGCGCCGTCCGGCCTGCGCATCGACCAGTCCGCATAACGCAGCCCATCCGGGCCGGCCAGCTCCACTTCAAATTCGGTGACATCCTGGTTGAGCCTGGCAAAGACCAGCTTGGCGGCCGAGCCCTCGGGACCGGGCTGGCCGGCCGCGAGCTGCTGCCGGAGGCGGACCCCAGCCAGCCGGGCCACCTCCGTCTCAGTCCACAGCCGGAGAATCCGCTCGTGCAGGCCCGGTGTGCGCAGCTCGGGGTGCTCCCGCCAGGTCCGGGCCGCCTGGCCGATGCTGCCGGCCTCCCGTGGGGCGGCGCCGCCGCCGATCGACACGCGCTCGTTCATCAGCGTGGCGTTCGACACCGCCCACCCCTGGCCGACCTCGCCGATCCGGTCGGCGTCCGGGATCCGGACGTCGGTCAGGAAGACCTCGTTGAACTCGGCCTCGCCGGTGGCCTGGCGCAGCGGCCGGACCTCCACGCCGGGGGCCTTCATGTCCACCGAGAAGTAGCTCAGCCCCTGGTGCTTGGGCAGGCTCGGGTCGGTCCGCGCGACCAGGATGGCCCGCTGGGCGATGTGCGCGGAGGACGTCCAGACCTTCTGGCCGTTCACCGTCCACTCGTCGCCGTCGCGTACCGCCCGGGTGGCCAGGCCGGCCAGGTCCGACCCGGCGCCCGGCTCGCTGAACAGCTGGCACCAGACCGCCTCGCCGGTCCACAGCGGTCGCAGCCACCGCTCCTTCTGCTCCGCGGTGCCGAAGGCCAGGATGGTCGGGGCGGCCATGCCCAGGCCGATGGCGTTGCGCTCGGGGCGGTTGGTCGGCGCGCCGGCCGCCGCGAACTGCTCGTCCACGACCGGCTGCAGGGAGCGGGGCAGGCCCTGGCCGCCCAGCCCGGCCGGGTAGTGGACCCAGGCCAGCCCGGCGTCGAAGCGCGCCCGCAGGAAGTCCAGCCGGTCGGTCCGGGCCGGGTCATGGGCGGCGAGGAACTCCCGGGCCTGGCGGCGCAGGTCGTCGGCCGTCACCGCACTGCCGTCACTGTCGGCGTTCAGCACAGCGGACCGCCCGCGACGTAGATGACCTGCCCGGAGACGAACCCCGCACCCTCGCTGACCAGGAACGACACCACGTGGGCGACGTCGTCCGGCGCGCCGACGCGGCGCACCGGGATGCTCGCCGCCGCGCCCTTCTTGAAGTCCTCGAAGTCCACGCCGACCCGGGCCGCGGTGGCGGCCGTCATGTCGGTGGCGATGAAGCCGGGGGCGACCGCGTTGGCGGTGATGCCGAACTGGCCCAGCTCGATGGCGAGGGTCTTGGTGAAGCCCTGCAGCCCGGCCTTGGCCGCCGAGTAGTTGGCCTGGCCGCGGTTCCCGAGCGCCGAGCTGGACGACAGGTTGACGATCCGGCCGAACTTCTGGTCGACCATGTGCTTCTGGCAGGCCCGGCTCATCAGGAACGAGCCCTTCAGGTGAATGTCCATGACCGTGTCCCAGTCATCGTCGGACATCCGGAACAGCAGGTTGTCGCGCAGCACCCCCGCGTTGTTGACCAGCACCGCGGGCGGGCCGAGCTCGGCGGCGACCCGGTCGACCGCCGCCTTGACCTGCTCGGCGTCGCTGACGTCCGCTCCCACGGCCAGTGCCCGGCCGCCCGCCGCGGTGATCGCGTCCACGGTCGCGCCGCAGTCGCCCTCCTTCAGGTCGAGCACGGCTACCGCCAGCCCGTCCGAAGCCAGCCGCTGGGCTGTCCCCGCGCCGATGCCGCGGGCGCCGCCCGTAACGACAGCGACGCGCTGCGTCCCTGCCGGAGCCTCTTGCGGCCCGTCTGACATGTAGTCCTCCTGTTGTTCTGAGCGCCGTGCTGATGTCGTAGTAGAACGAGATTCGGTCATTTCGCTTTAGCAATAACGACTAGGTGCGGTCGATCAGTTCACGTCCGTTCCGAGTTACCGAATCTGGTTCGGGCTATAGCGGGTCATGCCGCTCAGGTCCCGGCGTACTTCCTGAGTTCGCGCCAGGCGAGCGAGCGCTTGTGCACCTCATCCGGGCCGTCGGCGAACCGGAGCGTCCGGGCGCTGGCCCACAGGTGGGCCAGTGGGAAGTCCTGGCTGATGCCGCCGGCCCCGTGGGCCTGGATGGCCCGGTCAATGACCCACTGCGCCATCTGCGGAGTCGCGATCTTGATGGCCTGGATCTCGGTGTGGGCGCCCTTGTTGCCGACGGTGTCCATGAGCCAGGCGGTCTTGAGGACCAGCAGCCGGGCGGACTCGATGCGGACCCGGGACTCGGCGATCCAGTCCTGGATAACGCCCTGCTCAGCGAGCGGCTTGCCGAACGCGGTCCGGTCGGTGACCCGGCGGCACATCAGCTCCAGGGCACGCTCGGCCGCGCCGACCTGCCGCATGCAGTGGTGAATCCGGCCGGGGCCGAGGCGGGCCTGGGCGATCGCGAAGCCGTCACCCTCCTCGGCGATCAGGTTGGCCGCCGGGACCCGCACGTCCTTGAACTCGATCTCGGCGTGACCGCCGTGCGTGCCGTCGGTGAAGCCGAATACCCGCATGCCCCGCTTGATCGTCACGCCGGGGGTGTCGCGCGGCACCAGGATCATCGACTGCTGGCGATGCCGCGGCGCATCGGGATTCGTCTTGCCCATCACGATGAGAATCTTGCAGCGCGGGTCCATGGCCCCCGACGACCACCACTTGCGGCCGTTGATGACGAAAATGTCACCGTCACGGGTGATGCGCGTCGAGATGTTGGTGGCATCCGAGGACGCGACGTCCGGCTCGGTCATGCAGAACGCCGACCGGATCTCGCCGTCCAGCAGCGGCGCCAGCCACTGGGCCTGCTGCTCCTCATTGCCGAAGTCGGCCAGCAGCTCCATGTTGCCGGTGTCGGGGGCGGCGCAGTTCAGCGCCTCCGGCGCGATGGCCGGGCTATGCCCGGTGATCTCCGCGAGCGGGGCGTACTGCAGGTTGGTCAGGCCCGCGCCCTCGCTGCGGTGGGTCAGGAACAGGTTCCACAGCCCGACGCTGCGCGCCCGTGCCTTGAGGTCGTCGATGATCGCGGGGCGTTCCCAGCCGCGGCCCTGCGCCTCCATCTCGGCGACCTGCTCCTCGAAGACGCTCTCGGCGGGCCGGACATGCTCGTCCATGAAGGCCAGCAGCTGCTTGCGGAGGTCCTCGGTGCGGTCGTCGAATGTGAAGTCCATCTGGCTGCCTCCCGGCGAAGTCTGGACAAGCGTACCTACTGGCCCGTAAAGCATCCCTACCGGCCGGTACGAGACCACGCTACGGTCAGGTCATGGCACAGGTCGAGACTGTCAAGGGCCCCATCGACAGCGGGCAGCTAGGTATCACGCTTATGCACGAGCACGTGTTCGTGCTGAACGAGGAGATCCGCCGGAACTTCCCCGGAGACTGGGACGAGCAGGAGCGGATCGACGACGCCGCCGCGAAGCTGACCGCCCTGGCGGCGCGCGGCTGCACCACCATCGCCGACCCGACGGTGCTCGGGCTCGGCCGGGACATCGGGCGGATCCAGCAGGTCGCGAGCCGCGTTGACCTCAACATCATCGCGGCCACCGGGCTGTACACCTACAACGACGTGCCGCACTACTTCCGCTACCGGGGCCTCGGCCAGCAGGGCACCGCCGACGACCCGATGACCCAGATGTTCATCAGCGACATCATCACGGGCATCACCGGCACGGACGTCAAGGCGGCGTTCCTGAAGTGCGCGATCGAGGCGGAGGGCCTGACCCCCGGCGTGGAGCGGGTGCTGCGCTGCGTGGGGCACGCCCACCTGGCCACCGGCGCGCCGATCACGGTGCACACCCACCCGGGGTCGAAGTCCGGGCAGACCGCGCTGCGGGTGCTCGGCGAGGTCGGCGCGGACCTGTCCAAGGTGGTGCTCGGCCACAGCGGCGACACCCCGGACGTGGATCACCTGGCGGAGCTGGCCGACACGGGCTGCCTGCTCGGGATGGACCGGTTCGGGCTGAACCTGGAGATCAGCTTCGAGCAGCGGGCCGACACGGTGGCGGCGCTGTGCGCACGCGGCTACGCCGGGAGCATGGTGCTGTCGCACGACGCGTCCTGCTTCATCGACTGGTTCGGGATGGAGCAGATCCCGCTGTTCGCGCCGCAGTGGCACTTCGAGCACCTGTTTGACGACGTGCTGCCGGCGCTGGCCGAGCGCGGCGTGACCCAGAAGCAGCTGGACACGATGCTGATCGACAACCCCCGGCGCTACTTCGGCGGCGAGTAGGGAGCGGGGGGCGGGGCGCGCCTCGACCGGGGCGGGCCTGGCCGCGGGGGCGGGCCTGGCCGCGGGCCTCGCCGCGATGGGCGGGCCTCGCCGCGAAGGGCGGGCGTCGCGGCGATGGGCGGGGCCTGGCCGCGAAGGCGGGCGTCGCCCGCGAAGGGCGGCCCAGGCAGGGCCAGGCCGACTCCCGGCCGCGGACCTGCGGCTGGCGGGGTGAGTGTTACTGGCGGTACGGGTGTTTGAGGTCGGCGGCGGTCGCTGAAGATCCGCTTGGGGGTGCTTTCATGATCCCGAAGGCTTTGGCACACCAGGGTGTGCCAAAGCCTTCGCGATCACGCGGGCGGCCATTTTGTCGGCCGCGGCAGTCATCCTGATGACCATGGCGATGGGGTTATCTGACGAACTGCGTGAGCTGGCGCGCGCCCAGAGCGGCGCCCTGACTCGCGGCCAGGCTCTCGGCGGCGGCCTGACCCGCACCACGATCCGGTTTCAGCTTGAACGGGGCCGTTGGCAGCGGCTGCAGACGGGCGTCTACGCCCTGTACTCCGGCCCGCCAACCCGGCTGACGATCTTATGGGGAGCAGTCCTCCGGGCCGGATCCGGCGCCGTACTCAGCCATTACACGGCCGCGGAGCTGTCCGGGCTGACCGATCGGCCCAGCGCACAGGTCCATATCGCGGTGCCAGGCGACCGGTGCATCGAGCGCATCCCGGGCATCGTGGTGCGCCGGTCCGGCCGGGTTAGCCAGGCCGCGCACCCGGTACTGACTCCGCCGCGGACCCGCCTTGAGGAAACGGTGCTTGACCTGGCGGGGGCGGCGGCCACGCTCGATGACGCATGCGGCTGGATCACGCGTGCGCTGGGCCGGCGGCTGACGACCCAGGGCCAGCTTCAGGAGGCGATGGCGCTGCGGGCCAGGCTGCGCTGGCGGCGCCAGCTGACGCAGGCGCTCACTGCTGAGTGGGGCGGCGTGCACTCGAGCCTGGAGTACCGGTACCTGCGGGATGTCGAGCGGCCGCATCTGCTGCCGCGCGGCGTCCGGCAGGCGCGGGCCCAACAGGGCCGGGCCACCATCTACCGCGACGTGCTCTACGAGCAGTACGCCCTCGCCGTCGAGCTGGACGGGCGGCTCGCCCACCCCGGTGATCAGCGCTGGCCCGACATCCACCGTGACAACGCGGCCGCCGCCGGCGGCATCCTGACGCTGCGCTACGGCTGGTTCGACGTCACCGAGCGCTCGTGCCAGGTTGCGGCGCAGGTCGCGCTGGCCCTGCGCCTCCGGGGCTACGCACTCGCGCAGGGCTGCTCCCCCGCCTGCCCCGTCACGGCCGTGAATCGCGACTCGCGACAGCGGCCGCGGGCCGGCTGAGTCCCGGTCGGCGCGGCCAGCCCGGCGGCACGGCACGGCCAGCCCGGCGGCACGGCACGGCACGGACAGGCGGTATGGCACGGCCAGCCCGGCGGCACGGCACGGCGCGGTCAGGCGGTATGGCACGGCCGGCGGCACGGCACGGCACGGCCGGCCGGCGGCACGGCACGGCCGGCTGCACGGCACGGCACGGCCGGCGGCGCGGTCGGGCGGCGCGCCATCGGCCGTGTGCACGGCGGGGGCGCGGGGGTTCTGGTGGCTCGGCGGACGGCTGGGCGGGGCGCTGCGAGATCATGAGCGGGATCGGCTGGATGGGACTGACTGGATGGGACTGACCGGGAGGGCGCGATGGAGCTGGATCGCTGGCTGAGTGCGGGGGTGGCGGCGATCGGCGAGTGGGAGGCGGGCTTCGGGGCGTTTGCGCGGCACCCGTCGCTGCAGGTGAGCGACGAGCGGTTCGCTGCGGCGTTCGGGGAGCTGACCGAGCGGCTGCGGGACAACTACCCGTTCTTCCACCCGGAGTACGCGGGGCAGATGCTCAAGCCGCCGCACCCGGCGGCGGTGGCGGGCTATCTCGCGACGATGCTGGTGAACCCGAATAACCACGCCCTGGACGGCGGGCCGGCCACGGCGGAGATGGAGAAGGAAGTCGTCGCCCAGCTGGCCGGGATGTTCGGGATGGCCGAGCACCTGGGGCACCTGACGACGAGCGGGACGATCGCGAACCTGGAGGCGCTGTTCGTCGCCCGCGAGCTGCATCCGGGCCGGGGCATCGCCTACAGCTCTGAGGCGCACTACACGCACAGCCGGATGTGCGGCGTCCTGCGCATCCGCGGGACGGCGGTCGGGGTGGACGCGGCCGGCCGGATGGACCTGGATGAGCTGGACGTGCTGCTAGCCGGCGGCGAGATCGGCACGGTCGTGGCGACGGCGGGCACGACCGGGCTGGGGGCCATTGACCCGGTGCACGGCGTGCTGGCCGTCGCCCGGCGGCACGGGGTCCGCGTCCACGTCGACGCCGCCTACGGCGGGTTCTACGCCCTGCTGGCCGGCCAGGACGGACCGGCCGGGCTCGACCCGCGGCCCTGGCAGGCCATCGCCGCATGTGACTCGGTCGTGATCGACCCGCACAAGCACGGGCTGCAGCCCTACGGGTGCGGGGCCGTGCTGTTCGCCGACCCCGACGTGGGGCGGTTCTACCTGCACGACTCGCCGTACACCTATTTCACGTCGGGCGACCTGCACCTGGGCGAGATCAGCCTGGAGTGCTCGCGGGCCGGCGCGGCGGCCGCCGCGCTGTGGTTGACCTTCAAGCTGCTGCCGCCGGCGCCGGACGGCCTGGGCCAGGTGCTCGCGGCGTGCCGCCGGGCGGCACTGGCCTGGTCGCGGCTGCTCACTGACTCGTTCCGGCTCGATCTGTACCAGCCGCCGGAGCTCGACATCGTCTGCTACTTCCCGCTGACCGCGGGGCACCGCCTGACCGACATCGATCAGGCGTCCGCGCGCCTGCTGGCCGACGGGATGGCCGCCCCGGAGCGGCCGCTGTTCGTCAGCACCCTGCGGGTGGGCGCGGGCGATTTCACCCGGCGGCACCCGGCGGTGCGCTCCGATGCCGACGGCGCGCGGGTCGTGCGCAGCGTGCTGATGAAGCCCGAGTCCGAGGAGTACGTCCCCGAGCTGCACGGCCGGGCCGAGGACCTGGCCCGCGGCCTGGAAAACCAGTAAGGCGGCAAGGCACCGCCCGCTGGGCAGCCGGCGGCCGTCTGGCGGCGCCCGGCTGCCCAGCCACCGCCCGGCCGGCGGTGCCCGGCTGGGCAGCCGGCGCCCGTCGGGCGGTGCCTTGCTGCCCAGCCACCGCCCGTCTGGCGGTGCCCGGCTGGGCAGCCGGCGGCCGTCCGGCGGCGCGCGGCTAGCCGAGCAGGAGGCCGGCGATGCGGCGGCCGGCGATCAGGAGGCCGGCGGTGCCCATGACGGCCAGGTACAGGACGCTCCACAGCAGGCCGGGGCCGACGCCGCCGAGGGTGAGGGCGCGCATGATCGTGATGCCCTGGAACAGCGGGGTGCACTCGACGATGACCTGGACCGCCCGCGGGTAGACGCCGAGCGGGTAGAACGTCGTCGAGAACAGGAACATCGGCAGCGTGGCCAGCATGATGAACTCGAAGTCTTGCCAGCTCCTCATGAACGTCGTCGCGGCCATGCCCGCGCCGGCGAAGGCGAAGCCGATCAGCAGGGCGGCGGGAACCACCAGCACCGACCAGGCCGAGTGGATCAGGCCCATGGCCACCATGACGACCTCGAAGGACACGGCGTACAGGCCGCCGCGGATGAGGGCCCAGCCGACCTCGCCGAGGGCGACGTCGCCGGAGCGCATCGGGGTGGCCAGGGTGGCGTCGTAGAGCTTGGCGTACTTGAGCCGGAAGAACACGTTGAAGGTGGAGTCGGCCACGGCGCCGTTCATGGCCGAGGTGGCCAGCAGGGCCGGGGCGACGAAGCTGGTGAAGCCGATGAGCTGGCCGCCGGGGCCGCGGATGCCGCCGACCAGACCGCCGATGCCGACCCCGATCGACAGCAGGTAGAACAGCGGCTCGAAGACGCCGGACACCAGCAGGATCCAGGCCCGGCGGTAGGCGCGGGCGTGCCGCTCGATCAGCCGGGTGCTCCCCCGCCCGCCGAAGCCGCCCAGGCCGCTGCCGCGGGTCACCAGCAGCGGCATCGGCAGGACCCGCAGCACCGCGCCGCGTACCGCCAGCGCTCCCGACGGCCCGGCGGCGCTGGACCCGGCGGCGCTGGACCCGGCGGCGCTGGACCCGGCCGCGCTAGACATAGAGCCGCCGGCGGTAGAAGTACTGGCCGGCCACCAGCCCGGCCACGGTCACCGCGACCAGGTAGGCGACGTGGATGAGCGAGCCGCCGACGTCCGCGGTGCCCAGGCTGAGCGACCGGCACAGGGCCACTCCGTGCCACAGCGGCGTGGCGTAGGCCACCGGCTGGATCCAGCCGGGCAGCTGGGTGACGGGGAAGAACGTGCCGGAGAACAGGAACAGCGGGATCAGCCCGAACCGGATGAGCAGGGAGAACGAGGTGTCCTTGTCCCGGGTGATGGCCCACGCCTCGATCGGCGCGGCAAAGGCCAGCCCGGTCAGCACGCAGACCGGCAGCGCCGCGATGGCCCAGAACGACCGGATGGCCCCGAACGCGGCCATCACGCCCAGGAAGATCGCCGCGTTCATCAGGATGCGCATGGCGGTGAACAGCAGGTGCCCCCGGAACAGGTCGCCGGGGCGCAGCGGCGTGGCGGCGGCCGCCTGGTAGGTCTTGAGCCACTTGACCGCGGCCATGACCGGGAACGTGGACTCGTTCATGGCGGTCTGCATGCTGGTCGCGGCGAGCAGGCCGGGGGCCAGGAAGGCCAGGTAGCTGACCCCGCCGAGCCGGCCCGTGCCGTGCTGGTCGACCAGGGTGCCGAGGCCCAGGCCCATGGCGCCCAGGTACAGCACGGGGTTGGCCACGCTGGTGTAGATCGAGCCGCGCCAGGTCCGGCGGTAGTTGACCAGCCAGAACCGCAGCGCCCGCACGGCCAGCACGCCCGCCCCGGCGCCCCCCGCCCCGGAGCCAGCCAGCCCGGGACCGCCAGCCAGCCCAGGACCGCCAGCCAGCCCGGGACCGCCCGGCGCGGCCGAAGCGACCGCCATCAGTCCTCCAGCCGCCGCCCGGTCAGCCGGAGGAACACGTCCTCCAGCGTGCTGCGCCGCACCAGCGACGTCAGCGGCTCCACGCCGCGCTCGCGGGCGGCGGCCAGGGCCGCGTCGCCGTCGGCCACGTAGAGCAGCAAACGGTCGGCCAGGACCTCGATCCGCTCGGCCGGGAAGTCGGCCAGCTTCTCGACCGCCTGATCGTGGTCGGACGGCCGGAACCGCAGCTCCAGCACCTCGGGCGTGGCGTACCGGCCGATCAGCTCGCGGGGTGAGCCGCCGGCCGCGATCCGGCCGCCGTCCATCACGACCAGGCGGTCGCACAGCTGCTCGGCCTCGTCCATGTAATGCGTGGTCAGGACCAGCGTCACGCCCTGCTGCTTGAGCCGGAACAGCCGGTCCCAGACCACGTGCCGGGCCTGCGGGTCCAGGCCCGTGGTCGGCTCGTCCAGGAGCAGGATCTCCGGCTCGTTGACCAGCGACCGGGCGATGGTCAGCCGGCGCTTCATCCCGCCCGACAGCGGGTCCACCTGGTCCCCGGCCCGGTCGGCGAGCTGGACGAACTCCAGCAGCCGGGTGGTCCGCTCGGCGATCACGGCCCGGGGCAGGCCGAAGTAGCGGCCGTAGACCAGGAGGTTCTCCCGGACGGTCAGGTCCACGTCGAGGGTGTCCTCCTGCGGGACCACGCCGAGGCGGCCCCGGATGGCCTGGCCCTGCGCCACCGAGTCCAGCCCGAGGATGGTCAGCGTGCCGCTGGTCGGGGGCGAGACGCACCCGATCATCCGCATGGTGGACGATTTTCCGGCCCCGTTGGGGCCCAGGAACCCGAACGCCTCGCCGCGGCGGAGCTCGAAGTCGATGCCGTCGACGGCGGTGAACCCGCCGAACCGCTTGGTCAGGCCCGCTGCGCGAATGAGTACGTCAGAATCGGGCACACCCAGACGGTACCTGGGATCGCCGACAGTTTCCGAACGAGTTTTCGCGGCCGGGCTCACGGCTCGCCCGGCCGACGGTCACGGTAAGCCCAAGGACGGCACCCCAGGGCCGTCATGCCGGTAATCTCACACATACAAGGACCAGTTTCCGGTGGCCAGTCCAGTTGGCCAGTTTCCTCAGGCCAGAGGGCCAAGTCCCAGAAGGTAGGTCGCCAGGTGGGCGCGATTTCCGGGCTGTACGCCAAGTTCCGTCACCTCATCCACGAGATGGCCAAGTTCGGCGTCGTCGGCGGAGTCGGCTTTGTCGTCAGCCTGGTCGGCGCGGATCTGCTCCGCTACGACTTCGGCGTCGGCAAGTACAAGGCGGTCACGGTCGCCACCCTGCTCGCCACCGTGGTGACCTTCCTCGGCAACCGGTACTGGACCTACCGCAACCGGCCGCGCCGGGGCACCGCCCGCGAGAGCATCACGTTCTTCGTGATGAACGGCATCGGGATCCTCATCCAGTACGCCTCCATCGCGATCATCCAGGACGGCCTCGGCCTGGGCAGCGCGGGCTGGTACAACGCCGCCAACCTGCTCGGTATCGCCGTCGGCACGTGCTTCCGGTTCTACTCCTACCGCCGCTGGGTGTGGAAGGCGCCGCTGGAGGATGTCCTGGAGGGTCACGAGAGCCTCGAGCCGGCCGGCGCCGGCGCCACCGCCGCCGAGCCGACCGCCACCTCAGGGCGGGGCGACGGGCTGGAATCGCAGCGTTAAATCAGGGGGTTGGGTCAGGCTCCGCAGCCCTGCCCGGCGCGGGCCAGCATGGCCGAGACCGGGACGGCCAGCGCCTGATCCGCCTGCGCCTGGGTGAGGGCGCCGGTGGCGACCAGGCGGCCGATCACGTGCTCCTCCCGTGCCCGGCCGTTGAGCGGGTTAGTCACCGGGTCATCGAGCGAGGGGCCGTTGACCACCCCGGCCAGCATCGCGGCCTGCGGCCAGGACAGCTGGGCCGGCATGACGCCGAAGTAGCCGCAACTGGCGGCCTGGATGCCGTAGTAGCCGTTGCCGTAGTAGGCCACGTCCCCGTACATCTGCAGGATCTGGCTGCCGCTGTAGCTGTACCGGAGCTTGACGGCCAGGGCGACCTGCTTGGCCTCGACCGAGATCCCGGACTCGCCGGGGGTGTAGAGCATCTTGGCCAGCTGCTGGTAGATCGTCGCGCCGCCGGGGTTGCTGGTGTGCACGATGGCGCCGCCCGCGGCCTTGACGACGGCGAACGGGTCAATGCCCGGTTCCGAGCCGAAGCGGTGATCCTCGGTGGCCGTCAGCGCGGCAGTGAACTTGGCCGGGACCGGCGGGCCGGGGTAGGCCACGTGGTGGCTGGCATCCTGGGCCGCGGCGATCTGCTCGGCGTTGCCGACCGACGGCGAGATCAGCAGCAGGCCGCCGAAGGCCAGCAGGCTCAGGCACACGACGATCACGACGACGCCGATGGCCACCCGCAGGAGACGCACCCACCAGCGCCGGGGCGGCCGGCCGTAGCCGTAGCCCACCGGAATCGGCACCGTCTGCGCTGAACCCCGCATCGTCACGTCGCTGCTCCGGATCTGGCCGCGGCCGCCCCTGCCCCTGCCGCCTGGAGGCTGCTTACCCGGCCACTGTCGCCTGGTAACGCTAACGTCCGGATCGTGCCCAAGGTGCCCGGTGAGGCGCTAGCTGCCGCCTGAGGCCAGCTGGTCCAGGTGCACGGTCACCGCGCCGATCGGCGCGCCGGGCCGGTGCCGCCGCGCGCCCGTGCCGCCCACCTGCTCGGGCCGCGGGCCGCTCAGCGGCCGGTACTCCAGGCCGGCGGCATCCAGCCGCCGGAGGTGGGCGGCCAGCCGGCCGTCCACCGGGACGGGCCTGCCCGACCAGGCGACGTCGGCCAGCGCGCAGGCGCGCGGGAAGATCATGTACTCCAGCTCGCGGCTGGTCGCGATGTACTCCGTCCAGACCTGGAACTGGGTTCCGATCAGGTGCTGGCGGGCGGTCTCGGGCCAGTCCTCCGGCACCGGCGCGAACGCCGCCACGTCCTCCAGCCGGAGCGGGCCGCCGATCCCGCCCGGCTCGGTGTCGTCGTCGGACTGGAAGTAGTCGAAGTACGTCGGCAGGACCGGCGCCGCAATCACGTCATGCCCGGCCACCGCGGCCCGCCGGGCGATGCCCATGCCGCGCCAGGCCATCACGATCGTGTCCGGCCGGAGCCGCTGCGGCGTGCCGTCCGCGCTGGCGAACCCCTCGTCCCATACCACCGCGCGGGTCCCGAAGTCGTCGGCCAGCAGGTCGGCCACCTCGCGCAGGAACGCAGCGTGGAGCTCCGCAGCCCTCGCCAGGCCGCGGCGGCGCCGGTAGGCGTCGACCTCAGGATCATCACGCCATGCATCCAGAACGCACTCGTCCCCGCCAATGTGCACATAGGGAGCCGGAACCGCTTCCAGGAGCTCGCCGAACACGTCCCGGAGGAAGTCCCTGGTCCGGGGCAGCGGCGACATCAGGTACGGGAAAATCCCCCAGTCCGCCAGGACCTGGTAGCCGCCGGGCGGCGGCGCCCCCGCGCCCAGCTCCGGGCAGGCCGCGAGCAGGGCGCTGGCGTGCCCGGGGACCTCGATCTCAGGCACCACGGTGATCATCCGCTGGGCGGCGTACGCGTTGATCTCGGCCAGGTCGGCCAGCGTGTAGTAGCCGCCGTGCGGGGTGCCGTCGTAGACCGGGTCGTCGCGTCCGGGGCTGAGCCGGGTCCGCGAGCGGTGCGAGCCGATCTGGTGGAGGGCGGGGTAGCGCCGGCTCTCGATCCGCCACCCCTGGTCATCGGTGAGGTGCAGGTGCAGACGGTTCAGCTTGAGGGCGGCGAACGCGTCGATCAGGGCCAGGATCTCGCGCTTGGGGAAGAAGTGGCGGGCGACGTCGAGGTGGGCGCCGCGCCAGGCCAGGGCGGGGGCGTCGGTGATGACGGCGCAGGGCAGGCGCCAGTCTTCTTGTGATGCCGTGCTGATGGTGGCGGCGCGCCAGGCGCCGGCGGGGAGGAGCTGGCGGAGGGTCTGCCCGGCGTAGAAGGCGCCGGGGGCTCCCCCGGCCTCGACCTTGATGCCGGTGTCGGCGATGGTGAGGCGGTAGGCCTCTGGCTGGAGGCCGGGCCCGGCCTCGACGGTGAGGGCGGGTTGGGGGCCTTCTGTGCTTGCGGCGCCTTCGGGCCAGGGGATGGCGGCGAGGGCCCGGCTCAGGGCGGCGGCCAGCGCGGCGTCGCGGGCGGCGGCGACGATGGCGGGGAGCGTGGTCAGGGCCAGGGTGCCTGGCAGCGAGCGCACGGAGGCGGGGTGCGGGACTAGTCCCGTGAGGCGGTCGTTCATGCGGGGCGGAAGGCTCCTGGTGCGTGGCCGGGCACGTCTGCTGTCATCCTGCGCTAAGGTAGTGCCGTCCGCCAGACCGTTGGCGGGTGGTCGGTTCCGGGACGTAGCGCAGCTTGGTAGCGCACTTGACTGGGGGTCAAGGGGTCGCGGGTTCAAGTCCCGCCGTCCCGACAGATGTTGTAGCAGGTCACCGGCTTCTGGGCGGCATGGCATCGATCTGATCCCAGGGTTGCGTGACTAAAAGAGTGACTGACCGGCACGTGTCGCCGTTGGCGGCAGCCTTCGCAGGGTTAAGGGGCGAGACGGACGCCAACACGATCACCGCTGCCGCCTCTTGCGTTCAGGCCGCGGTTCTAGTTGGCGCGGCGGTCGTAGCCGTCCGGCAGGTTAGTGAAGCGCGACGCCTGCGTGAAGAGCAAGCTCAACCCTACGTCGTGGTCTCACTAGAGACCGATGCTTCTTCCCCGTTCATGTTGAATCTTGTAATCAAGAACATTGGACGAACCGCAGCCCGCAACGTGGTCGTGGATTTTGACCCCCCGCTCGTGAGCAGTATTGACAAGTTGGGTGATCCTAGCCGAATCACCGAATGGACGGCCCTGACCGATGGTATTCCCACACTGGTTCCGGGTCAGGCAATGAGCACCATGCTGGACTCTTTGTTCCAGCGATACTCCAGCAAAGACCAGTACCCCGGTCGAACGCAAGCAACGGTCCGCTATGCAGAAGACCACGATAGCAACAAAGTCTACAGCTACAATTACGACCTGGACTTTAACGTTTTCTTCGGCATGCACTGGGTTGGAAGCAAGAGCTTCGATGATCTGGTAAAGGCGATCGAAGGCGTTCAGGGGACGATGAAATCATGGACGACAGACAACGGTCTTAAGGCATACACCAAAGACTTTGATGAGCGAGTCAAAGAGGCTAGCGATCGGCGAGTTAATGTAATTCTTGAGCGGAAGATTGATGAGCTACGG
>DASYBB010000073.1:0-50806 GCA_036501025.1 Streptosporangiaceae bacterium | reverse complement strand
AGCGTGGTACACGAGGTACTGCCCCTGGAGCAGGCCGCGCTGGCCCACCAGAAGATGGCAGCCGGTGAGGTGTTCGGCAGGATCGTGCTCACTCCCTCTGGCAGCTACCATCCCTCTCGGTCAGGCTGGCCGAACCGTTCCGGGTGAGCCCGTAACTCGAAATTCGGTACTTCCGGTTGGGGTCAAGCCATTCAATTTCCCTGACCCGGGTAGGCAGCCGGTCTTGGAACCAGTGAGCAGCCACCGAGCTAGACGCACATTCGAGGAGTGGGCGCACTTGGGTTCGAACCAAGGACCCCTCGCTTGTAAGGCGAGTGCTCTACCACTGAGCTATGCACCCCAGGAAGCCAGCACAGGCCCGGCTTCCGGCCTCTCGGCTGCCAGTCAGCCTACCGCTCCAGCCCGGCGCCGCAGTCCTGCATGTCGCGGCACGGTATTCCTGTCTGCTGCTCCTCGCTCTTCCGCTTTCTCCCTCCGCCGCTTCTTGCTGTTATCACGTCGCGCCGCATCCCGCCCTTCTCCGCCCTCAGCATTTCCAGAACGAAATCTCACCTCTCCCCGCCCGGACCACGCCGGCTCTGGGCAACCGCGCAGCTCAGCCACCCGCCATCCCCGGAGCCGCCGCACCATCGCATCCGCCCCGCGCCCATCCTCCGCCCCGTCACCACCTCCGCGAACCTCCCTCAACCGGCACATTCCCAGAAACCCCTCCGCCCCTTAAAGTAGAACTGATTCTGCTCACCGCAGTGACCAGGCACCCGGTACCGGTCCTGCCAACCTCGGGACGGAGACGATTTCCTCATGGGCATGCTGGACGGACGGGTAGCGATCATCACCGGCGGCGGCCGCGGCATCGGCGCTTCCATCAGCCGGCTGTTCGCCGCCGAGGGCGCCAGTCTCGTCATCAACGACCTGGGCGGCAACCCGGACGGAACCGGCAGCGACGCAGGACCCGCCCGGGCGATCGCCGATGAGCTGACCGCGGGCGGCGCGAAGGCCGTCTCCGACGGCGGCGACATCGCCGACACCGCGACCGGCGAGCGGCTGGTCCAGACGGCCGTCGACCAGTTCGGGAAGCTCGACATCGTGGTCAACGTGGCCGGCATCCTGCGGGACCGGATGATCTTCAACCTGCCGCCCGAGGACTGGGACGCCGTCATCCGCGTCCACCTCCGCGGCCACTACAGCACTATCCGCCCGGCCTCGGCGTACTGGCGCTCCCAGCGGAACCCGGCCGGAAACTACCGCATCATCAACTTCTCGTCGGGCTCGGGCCTGCACGGGTCACCGGGCCAGCCCAACTACGCCGCGGCCAAGCTGGGCATCGTCGGCTTCACCTACTCCCTCGCCCAGGGCCTGGCCCGGTACGGCGTCACGGCCAACGCCATCGCGCCGGGCGCGAGCACCCGGCTCACCGACACCATCCCCGACGACAAGCGCGCGGGCGCCAGCATCGGCGACTCGGCCGCGCCCGACCCGCGGATGTCGCCCGACAACATCGCGCCCATCTGCGCGTACCTGGCCAGCGCGCAGTCGTCCTGGCTGACCGGCCGCACCCTGTCGGCGTCCGGCTACAAGGTCGGCCTGTACAACAACCCGGAGGTCATCGCCGAGGTCGCCTCCGACGGCCCGTGGTCGCTGGATGATCTCGCGGCCAAGCTGACCGGCACGTTCCAGCCGGTGGCCGACGGCGTGCCCTTCTCCGCGTTCGCCGCGGCTCAAGTCGCGTCGGCCGGCTGACCGCCGTGACTGAGCGGAACCGCTTCGACGTCGGCGGCAAGGTCGTCATCATCACCGGCGCGACCAAGGGCCTGGGCCGGGCGTTCGCGTTCGGCCTGGCCGAGGCGGGCGCGAAGATCGTCGTGTCCAGCCGCAAGCCCGACCTGTGTGCCGCCACCGCCGCCGAGATCAGCGACAAGACCGGCGCCGAGACGCTCGGCCGGGCCTGCCACGTCGGGCAGTGGGACGCGATCCCGCAGTTCATCGACGCGGTCACCGAGCGCTTCGGCCGCATTGACGGGCTGATCAACAACGCCGGGATCAGCCCGGCGTTCACGGACCTCGTCGACATGACCAGCGAGTACTGGGACAAGGTGTTCTCGACCAACCTCAAGGGACCGCTCCGCCTTGCCGCGCTGGCCGCGCCGGTCATGCGCGACGGGGGCGGCGGCAGCATCATCAACATCTCCAGCATCGGCGGCTACCGCGGCCTGCCGCACAACTCGCACTACAGCGCCAGCAAGGCGGCCCTGATCAACCTGACCGAGGCGATGGCGGCGGAGTGGGCGCCCTGGAACATCCGGGCCAACTCGGTCTCCCCCGGCCCGTTCGTGACCCCGCTGCTGCAGGGAATGGGGCGCAACACCCCCGGCGGCCTGGAGGTTCTCGCGGCCGCGCCCCTGCTGAGCCGGGCCGCCGACCCGGACGAGGCCGTCGGCCTGATCCAGTTCCTGCTCTCCGACGCGTCGGCCTTCATCACCGGCGCGGACCACGAGATCAGCGGCGGGCGCCGCTAGCCGGGAGGGTGACCCGTGACGCAGACGCCGGCCGAACGGGCGCTGTCGCCCTACCGGGTACTGGACCTCACGACAGAACGCTCGTGGCTCACCGGCAAGCTGCTCGCCGACCTCGGCGCCAGCGTGACGAAAGTCGAGCCGCCGGGCGGGGACCCGGGCCGGCTCCGCGGGCCGTACGCGGGCGACCGGGCCGGGGCCGAGGAAAGCCTGGCGTGGTGGGCCTACAACCGGGGGAAGCGGTCGGTGACCCTGGCGCTCGACACGGCCGACGGCCGTGACCTGCTGCTGCGCCTGGCCGCGCGGGCCGACGCGGTGCTGGAGTCGTTCCGGCCCGGTCAGCTGGAGGACTACGGCCTGGGCTACGACGTGCTGGCCGCGGCCCGCCCGGCGCTGGTGCTGACCCGGGTCAGCCCGTTCGGCCAGGACGGCCCGTACGCCCGGTTCGCGGCCAGCGACCTGATCCTGGCCGCGATCGGCGGCGCGGCCTGGATGACCGGTGACCCCGACCGGGCGCCGGTCCGCATCTCGACGCCGCAGTACTTCCTGCACGCCGCGGCCGAGGCGGCCGTGCACACGTGCGCCGCCCTGTACCACGCCGCGGTCACCGGGCAGGGCCAGCAGATCGACGTGTCGGCCCAGCTGGCCACGGTGCGCACGCTGATGAACGCGGTCCCCCACCCGCACACCGACGGACAGGTCCTGGCGCGCAGCACCTTCGGCGCCCCGAATGCGCGCGTGCCCTACCGGTCGGTCTACCGCTGCGCCGACGGGTACATCGTGGCCTCGGTCACCTTCGGCCCGGGGCTGGCCGGCTACCTGGCCTGGCTGCGGGCCGAGGGCGCGGAGCTGCCCGGCTTCCTGGCCGGCCTGGCCGACCCCGGCCAGGACCCATCGCCGGACCAGCCGCCGGAGTTCGGCGGCCAGGTGTCGGAGGTGCTGGCCGCGTTCTTCGCGCCGCGCGGCAAGCACCTGCTGGCCGAGCAGGCCCTGGCCTACCGGCTGATGCTGGTGCCGGTCAACACGCTGGCCGACATCGCGGCCGACCCGCAGCTGGCCGCCCGGGGCTACTTCGCCGCCGTCGAGCACGACGGTCGGGACCCGGTGCCGTACCCGACGGCGTGGGCGCACCTGAGCCGGACCCCGCTGACGGCCACGCCCCGGGCGCCGGCGGTGGGCGCGGACAACCAGGCGGTCTGGCTCGGCGAGATCGGCCTCGACGCGGCTGAGCTCCGCGCATACCAGCTGGCGGGCACGATATGAGCAGCGACGGCATCGGCTGTGCCTCGGCGAGCCCGGTCCTGGCCGGGCTGCGCGTGTGGGACGCGAGCTGGGTCGGCGTCGGGCCGCTGACGGCCAAGTACCTGGCTGACTACGGGGCGACGGTGGTGCACACCGAGACGGCCGCCCGGCCGGACGTGCTGCGCAACGGGCCGCCGTTCCGCGACGGGGTGCCCGGCCTCAACCGGTCGCAGTTCTTCGCCGACTACAACTCCTCCAAGTACGGCCTGGGGCTCGACCTGCGCCACCCGCGCGGCAAGGACGTGGCGCTCGCGCTGGCCCGGTGGGCGGACGTGGTGCTGGAGTCGTTCAGCCCCGGCGTCATGGGGCAGCTCGGGCTCGGCTACGAGGCGCTGACTCAGGTGAACCCGTCGCTGGTCATGCTGTCCACCTCGATGAACGGGCAGACCGGCCCGCGCCGGAAGTTCGCCGGGTTCGGCACGGTGATGGCCGCGATGGCCGGCTTCTGCGAGATCACCGGGTGGCCCGACCGCCCGCCCGGCTCCCCGTACGGGGCCTACACCGACTTCGTCAGCCCGCGGTTCGCCGCGACCGCTCTGCTGGCCGCGCTGGATCACCGCCGCCGGACGGGCGAGGGCCAGTACATCGACCTGGCCCAGTACGAGGCGTCGGTGCAGCTGCACGCGCCATGGCTGCTGGACTACGAGGTCAACGGGCAGGTCGTCACCCGCGACGGCAACCGCAGCCCGGCCGCCGCCCCGCACGGGATCTACCGCTGCGCCGACGAGGGCGGACGGGAGCGGTGGGTCGCGATCGCGGTCGAGGACGACGCCCAGTGGGCCGCGTTCGTGGCCGCCCTGGGCTCGCCGCCGTGGGCGCTCGAGCCGCGCTTCTCGACCCTGCGCGGCCGCAAGGCCCACGAGGACGACCTGGATGCCCGGGTCAGCGCGTGGACCGCGGGCCTGCGCAGCACCGAGGTGTTCTACCGGCTGCAGCCCGACGTGGCCGCCGCGCCCGTGCACGACGCTCGCGACCTGCAGCAGGACCCGCAGATCCGGTACCGGCAGTACTTCCGGGAACTGGACCACACCGTCATGGGGCCGACTCTGTACGAGGGCCGGCAGGCCGAGCTGTCGGCGACCCCGCCGGTGCTCAGCAAGGCCGCCCCGTGCCTGGGCGAGGACTCCCGCCGGGTCCTGTCCGACCTGCTGGGCCTGCCCGCCGCCGAGATCGACGAGCTGATCACCCTCGGCGTCGTCGAGCAGTTCGAGCCGGAGTCGGGCGGGCCGGGTTAGACGGCCGGCCGCCCGAGCGCCCGGTACGTCCAGCCCGCCGCCCGCCAGGCGGCCGGGTCGAGCGCGCCGCGCCCGTCGGCCACGTTGCGCTGGGCCACGGCCTTGCCGATCAGCTCCGGGTCGGCCTGGGTGAACTCGGGCCACTCGGTCAGCACCAGCAGCACGTCCGCGTCAGCGGCGGCGCCGAGGACCGAGCGGGCGTACTCCAGCTCCGGGTGGGCGGCGCGCGCCCGGTCGACGGCGGCGGGGTCGTAGGCCACCACCCGGGCGCCGTCGCGGTGCAGGGCCGTGGCCACGTCCAGGGCCGGCGAGTCCCGGATGTCGTCGGAGTCGGGCTTGAACGCGAGCCCGAGGACGCCGACGGTCCGACCGGCCAGCGAGCCGCCGGCCAGCTCGCGGGCCAGCTCGACCATGCGGGCCCGGCGGCGGGTGTTGATGGTGTCGACGCTGGCCAGGAACGAGACGGCCTCCCCGGCGCCGAGTTCCTGGGCGCGGGTCCGGAAGGCGCGGATGTCCTTGGGCAGGCAGCCGCCGCCGAAGCCGAGGCCGGGCCGCATGCCCGCGCCGCCGATCCGGTGGTCGTAGGCCAGGGCCTGCGCCAGGCTGGTCACGTCGGCGCCGGCCGCCTCGCACACCTCGGCCATGGCGTTGATGAACGAGATCTTGGTGGCCAGGAAGGCGTTGGCCGCCACCTTGACCAGCTCGGCGGTGGCGAAGTCGGTGACGACGAACGGGACCCCGGCGGCCAGCGGCTCGGCGTAGACCTCGCGCAGGATGGCCTCGGCGCCCGCGGACCGCACGCCGGCCACGATCCGCTCGGGGCGCAGCGTGTCGGCCACGGCGTGGCCCTCGCGCAGGAACTCGGGGTTCCAGGCCAGCTCCACCTCCGGGCCGGCCAGGCCCGCGAGGCGCTCGGCCAGCCGGGCGGCGGTGCCGGCCGGGGTGGTCGACTTCCCGACGACCAGGCACGGCCGGGTCAGCAGCGGCGCGAGCGCGTCGATGCAGCCGTGCAGCTGCGACAGGTCAGCCCCGCCCGACTCGCTGCCCTGCGGCGTGCCGACGCAGCAGAAGTGCACGTCCCCGAACTCGGCGGCCTCGGCGAACGAGGTGGTGAAGCGCAGCCGCCCGGAGGCCAGGCCGCGCTGCAGCAGCGGCTCCAGGTCGGGCTCGTAGAACGGGAGCCGGCCCGCGGCCAGCGCGGCGATCCGGTCCGCGTCGACGTCCACACCCAGGACCTCGAAGCCGAGCTCGGCCATGCACGCGGCATGCGTGGTGCCGAGGTACCCCGTTCCGAGCACGGTCAGGCGACGGGCCACTACGCTCTCCTTGCACTTGGCCGGTACTGCTCGCGGTCACCGGATTACTGGCAGATAACACGATCTATCCGGCACTGGATCATGCTAAGGCACGTCCAGTACCCCCGGGCCGCGCTCCGCTCAGGCGCCTCCCCCGCGGCTCAGGTGTCTCCCCGCGATCGGACAATCAAATCCGCGAGCAGGGCCAGCGTGGCGATGATCAGCCCGCTCACGAAGATCAGGATGGTGTTCGCGGCGAAGTGCAGCGGGTGCGCGAACTGGTCGTAGATGCCCTTGGCGAAGCCCAGGGCCAGCAGGAACAGCGCCAGCGGCATGAGCACCTTGAGCGGGTTGAAGTACATCACCATCCGCAGCACCTGCAGGATGTACCGGTAGGCGTCCCGGACGAACTTGAACTTCGAGGTGCCCGCCCGCTTGGCGTAGTCGATCGGCACGTAGCGCACGTCGTGCTGGTTGGACAGGAACGCGATCGTGATCGTGGTCACGCACGAGAAGCCGGGGGGCAGCAGCCGCAGGTAGGGCAGGGACACCTGGCGCCGGAACGCGCGCAGCCCGGAGTTGAGGTCGGGGATGTAGGAGTTGGTCAGAATCTCCGCGACCTTGCGGATGAACCACTTGGCCGGCACCCGCAGCAGCTTGTGGGTGCCCTCCTCGGTGGTCCGGGCCCCGACCACCTGGTCGAGCATGTCGTCCTTCTCGAGCATCTGGACGAACTCGGGGATCCGCTCGTTCGGGTAGGTCATGTCGGCGTCGGTCCACACGACGATCTCGCCGCGGGCGTTCTGGGTGCCGATCCGGCGCACGGTCCCCGACCCGCCGTTGCGGCGGAAGTGCACGATGCGCAGGTTCGGGAACTCCGGCGCGACCGCCTGGAGCCGGGCCAGGGTGCCGTCGGTGGAGGCGTCGTCGTAGGCCACCAGCTCGTAGGTGTAGCCGCTGGCGTCCATCGCCTGGCAGATCCGCTCCACCTCGGTGACGACGTGCCCTTCCTCGTTATGGCAGGGCAGGACGATGGTGACGTAGGGCCGGCCCTCGGGCAGGTCCAGCGGCATCGGGGCCGGCTGGTCATCCGGGAAGCCGGCCGGCTGGTACGGCTCGGAGGTCAGCGGCGCGGCGGGCGCGGCGGGCGGGTTAGTAAAGGGAGCAGTCATCGTGTGGGTTCCGACATCCAGACGCGGAAAGTGAGCTTCCAGGTGGTAGTGGGCGGGCTGGTCAGAGTGTGCGAGTCCTCCATGCTATGCAGATTCATGATCTGCCTGGCCGGTCCGTAGGCGCTGACCTGCGCCTTCTTGCCGGCCAGCAGAACCGGGACGCGGCCCGCGGACCGGATCCCGGCGGTCACGGCGCGCACCGCGGTGGGCTGCGAGCCGGGCAGGATGGCGACCGGGACGCCGCACATGCCCCGCACGTTCTGGGCGATGTTGTTGGCGATCCGGGTGCCCAGGAAGACCACCGAGGCGTTCTTGGGGATGGCCGCGCACATGCCGTCGACGGCGGGGATCTCGCCGCCGTAGGTCCGCTGGAAGGCCAGCCCGGCCTTGGTCCCGACCACCGCATTCTTCGAGGTGGCCGGGCCGCCGGGCTCGTGCAGCAGGCCGAACGTGGTGATCACGGCGGGCACGACCATGGCCACGGCCAGGACGGCGGCCAGGGCGCCCCCGGCGGCGCGGCCCCGCAGCCGGGCCGGGATCCGGTCCTGGCGCCGCACCCACCCGGTCAGCCAGGCGCAGGCCCAGGTGGCCAGCACGATGAAGCCGGGCAGCACGGCCGGGACGAGCCGGCGGCTGGCCCACGGCTGGTCGGGGACGATGGCGGGCCGGTACAAGGTGGTGACGATGACCCACGAGAACACCATCAGCGGCAGCACCCAGGCCGGCGCCTCGCCGCGCAGGCAGCGCCGGGCCAGCAGCGCGGCGCCGAGGGTGGCCAGCAGGACGGCCGGCACCCCGATGTACCAAAAGATCCAGTGCAGGCTGATCTCGTAGTACAGCCGCGCGGGCTGGACGGCCAGCCCGTCGATCCGCTGGAAGCTGGCCATCACGTTGCCGCCGGCCTTGGTCACCGGGCCGAACACCGTCTGGAAGTGCGGCCGGGCGATGAACCCGGCCAGCACCACGACAGCCAGGACCCCGGCCGCGGCCGGCAGCCACTGCCGCCACCGCCCGCGCAGCTGCGGCAGGCCGCGGCGCCACAGCAGCGCCACGGCGATGGCCGTGCCGAGCACCACCACGGCCCCGATCGCGGCCAGCGGGATCACGCTGCCCTTGTTGCTGGCCAGGTACGGCCGGCTCAGCACGATGCCGTCCACGGCGCCGTAGACCCCGCCGGCGAACAGCCCGGCCAGCAGCGGCAGCGCCTGGTGGCGCCGGGCCAGCAGCAGGATCCCGATGTAGGGGATCACGGGCAGGATGTCGCTGGCCCCGTCGATGCGGACCAGCAGGGTCAGCCCGAGGGCCAGGCCGCCGAGGGCGGCCATCACCTTGCTCCCGGCCCGCCTCGAGCCCGCCCCGTCGGCCGACAGCGCGTCGATGACCAGGCACAGGCCGCCGAGGAAGAGCAGCTGCGCGAGCGGCTCGCTGTAGGTCTGCCGGCTCGTGAACTCCTCCGGCAGCGAGACCGCGAGGACCAGCGCGGCCAGGGCCGCCCACCGGGGACCGGCCAGGCGCGCCGCCAGGCCGCCGAAGGCGAGCACGCCGAGCGCCCCGAGCAGGGCGTTGGCGGCGACCGCGGCGGAGATGCCGCCGGCCCAGAAGAAGCCCGCCAGCACCATCGGCAGCCCGGCCATGAACTGCGGCACGATGTGGGTGCCCACCCCGTAGAAGGCGAAGCTGGCGAAGGTCAGCGAGCCGTGGGTGCCGCCGAAGGCGGCGCGGTCCTGCGGGATGGGCAGCGCGTGGCGGTGCGCGATCGAGCTGGCGAAGTTGATGTAGGACGCCGGGTCCCGCATGACGATGATGTTCTGCGAGTGGAAGACCAGCTGGTCGACGCCGAACGCCACGGCGACGGCGACGATGGCGGCGACCGCCCACCACGGCGTCGCGGGCCGGGGCCGGGCCTGCGGGCCGGGGCGGGCGGCGAGCAGCGGCAGCGGGCTGTAGCTCTGGCCCGGGATCCAGCGCAGCCCGGCGGTGACCAGGACCGCCGCCAGCGGGACGGCCAGGACCAGCTCCAGGAGGGGCGTGAACGCGCCGAGCAGCAGCAGCGGCAGTCCCACGATCAGCCAGGCAATGGCCAGCAGGGCGGGCAGCACGGTGATCCGGCCGAGCAGGATCCCGGCCGGGTCGCGCCCGCCCGCCGGGCCGTCGGGGTCGGTGCCCGGCGCCGCGGAGCCTGCGCTGGTGGTCCGGGCCCCGGCACTCATCGCGTGGTCTCCTTCAGGCTGGCCCGGCCTGCCGCGCCGGTCTCGGTGGCCGGATTCTGCCCCGGCACGGCGGGCCGCCCGTCGTACTTGGCCGGGCGGCGCAACACAAGGTACCCGCTGCGCCGGAAGATGACCGTGTAGCCCTTCTGCTCATAGGAGCGCACGCTGGCGATCTGCGCGGCCAGGTTGGGGAAGGTGAACTGGCGCTGCGCCACGCTGGCCACCACGTACTGGGGCAGCAGCGGCGGGTGCTTCCCGTCCCCGTCCCACAGCAGCACGTAGTCCCGCTCGGCCAGCTGCGGGGCCAGGAACTGGCTGGCCTGGACCGAGACGCCGCTCGGGACCCGGGCGTCGGCCGCCGCGGCCGCGTTCTCCCGCGGGGTCCGGTGGTAGAAGGACGCGTGCAGGGCCAGGTTCAGCGGCGAGCCCTTGGCCAGGCCCGGTACCTCGCTCGGCAGGTTCGGCACCAGGTAGACGGCGAAGGCCGCCATCGCGGCCGAGCCGAGCAGCGCCACCGTGCCGGTGATCCACGGGGTCCGGGCCGGGCGCCCGGTCTCGGCCGGGACGGCCACCTCGGCGGCCGCGCGGTCCTCCCCGCCGTCCGCCGGGGCCGCCGCCGCAACGGCCGCGGCCGGAGCCGGAGCCGCGGCCGGAGCCGGAGCGGCCGCGGCGGCCGGGGCGTGGCCGAGCCGCGCGGCGGCGAAGGACCAGGCCCGCGACGCCCACCGGTCCAGCCGGGCGGCGCCGTCGACCGCCGCGCAGACCAGCGGCACCACGAGGTAGGAGTTGTACTGGAACGCGATCACCCACCAGTTGGGGAACTGGCTGTTCAGCATCCGCTCGACCAGCAGCGGGATCACGACGATGAAGACGGGCGACAGCAGCGGCAGGAAGCCGAACGCGCCCAGCAGGTACTTGAGTGTCTCGCGCTGCTGGGGGTGGGCGAACATGGTCATGAACGAGCTCGCCGGGTGCCGGACGATGTGGGCGATGACCTGCGGGACGTTGTTGCCGAGGGCCGAGTACGCCCAGTAGTAGTTGCCGTTGCCGCCGAAGAACGGGATGAGCACGTAGGTCGCGAACGCGGTCCAGGCCACGCCGACGACGACCAGGGCGATCCCCACCACCCACTGCCGGCGCACCATCCGCTGGCGGGACGTCAGCACCAGCCAGACGCCGGCCCCGGCGACGAACAGCCCCATGTCCTCCTTGACCAGCAGCAGCGCCGCCAGCGCGATCAGCGCCGTGCGCAGCCGCCCGGCCTGGAACCGCTCCAGCGCGATCGCCGTCAGCACCGGCGCGAACGCGGCCTCGTGAAAGTCGAACGCCGCCGCCTCGGCCAGCGGCCAGCTCAGCCCGTAGGCGATGGCCACGAAGTACGCCGCGGCGGTGGCCTTCGGGCCCCCGCCGAACGCCCGCCGCGCGAACAGCCACAGCGACGGGATGGCCAGCGCCAGCAGGAGCCCCTGCGCGACCAGCAGCGTCGAGGGGCTGTTGTGAATCCAGTACAGCGGGGCCAGCACCGCGATGATCGGCGAGAAGTGATCGCCCAGCACCGAGAAGTGCGGCCCGAAGCCGTTGTGCACGCCCTTGAGCGGGGAGATCCCCGGCTGGAGGTGCGCGTACGACCGCACCGCCTGGTCGAAGATGGTCAGGTCGTAGGCCGAGGTCTTGAAGGTGTAGTAGAGCGTCAGCGAGAACACGGCGTAGATGGCCGCGATGACCGCCGTCACCACCCCGACGCCCACCAGGTGGGCACGCTTCGGGCGGGTCACTCGCTCGATCGCTGCCTGCCGTCCCGCGCGCAGGGCGCTCACCATCGTCACTCGGAAATACCTATCCCTGGGCTGAGTACTGGCTGACTGGGCCTCGCCAGCGGCGTGGCACCGCCGGGCACACGCGCCGGAGCGAGGCTACCGGCCGCTTCTTAATATTGCCGTTCAACTCTTGTATTTTGGTCCATCTTTGCGTATGTCGGCCGATCCCGGGCCCAAGCTGTTACCCGAGCAGGCGGGCCACGGCCACCAGCCCGGTCCCGCGGCCGGGGAACGAGCGCTGGGCGACCCGGAACGGGATGATGCCGTACCGGATGGCGGCGGCGCGCAGGCCCTCGTCAGGCTGCAGCTGGCGGGCGGACCCGGCGGTGCGCTCCTCCACCGACGAGCCCGCGGCCTGCGTCGTCAGCCGGCGGGCGGCGATCTTGTTGCGGACCGCCTCCAGGGCGAAGCCGAGCGGGAACCCGTACTGCCGGATCTGGATGTCGCCGAGCCCGCAGCTGGCCAGGAGGTCGGACAGGGCGGCCGGGTCGTAGCGGCGGAAGTGGCCGACCAGCTCGTCCCACGGGGCGAACCGGCGCTGGTGGGCCGGGACCGAGATCATCAGCCAGCCGCCGGCCCGCAGCCGGCCCGCCCACTGCGCCAGGGCGGCCTTGTCGTCCTCGATGTGCTCCAGCACCTCGAACGCGCACACCAGGTCGAACTGGGCGTCGTCGGGCAGGTCGGCGGCCAGGGCGTTGCGGACCTCGCCCCGGCCCCCGGTCGCCCGGACCCGCCGCTCCGCCACCGCGAACGACGTCGGGTCCGGCTCGACGCCGAGGTAGCGGTAGCGCTGGGCCAGCCGGGCGCCGAACGCGCCCTGGCCGCAGCCCACCTCCAGCACGTCGGTGATGCCGCCGGGCAGCATGCGCTGGACCAGGTCGTAGCGCATCCAGGAGTTCGGGGCCAGCGGCGCCACGGCATCCGGGCGGGCGGGGCGGGTATCGGGCATGGTCGCGCTCCTTTAGCGTGGCGATCGCTGGCTGGCGGCGGGCGCGACCGCGCCCTGCGCCGGGCGCAGCCGCCGCAGGAGCGGGGCCACGACCTGGCCGGGTGCGAACTCCTGCCGGGCGAGCTCGCGGGACTGCTGGCGCCGGCGGGCCACCTCGGCGCGGTCGCCGGCCAGCCGGAGCAGCGCCCCGGCCAGCGCGTCGGCGTCACCCGGCGGCACCAGCACGGCCGCGTCGGCCAGCAGCCGGCGCTGCGGCGGCGTGTCCGAGGTCACGATGGCGCAGCCGGCCGCGATGCCCTGGAAGACCTTGTTCGGCACCACCCGCAGGGCCTTGGCGCCGGTACCGAAGATACCCAGGCACACGTCATGGTCAGCCACCAGCGCGGGCAGTTCCGCGGCGGGCACCCAGTCCAGCCAGCGGACGGCCGGGTTCGCGGCCGCCGCGGCCCTGGCCCCGGCCTCGTCCTGGCCGGTGCCGATCATGGTGATCTCGACCGGCGCCCCGGCCAGCGCGCCGAGGGCGGCGCCGATGACCGGGGTCCCCTGCAGCGGGGTGTACAGCCCGTAGAACACGACCTTGAGCGGCCGCTCGCCGCCCGGCTCCCCCGCCGCCGCGGGCGACTCCGCAGCCGCCTCGCCCGCGGCCGCCCACGCCGCCGGGGCGCCCACCGCCACGACCACCGCCCGGCCGCGGAACCGGGGCGGCAGGGCGGCCAGGTGCTCGTCGGTGTCGACCACGATGACGCTGGCCGCCCGCAGCGCGGCGGCGTCGATCAGGCGCAGCACGGCCTGGCGCGGGCCGCCGTCCAGCTGCCGGTCCCGGCCGGTGTCACTGGCGCCGACCAGGTGATCCAGGACGATGGGGACCCGGCGGAAGATCAGCCGGGCCAGGTGCACGTCGAAGTGGCCGAGGTAGCCGACCACCACCACGTCGGGGCGCGGCATCCGCCGGGCGGCCGCGGCCAGCGCGGTCCACCGCCGGGCCAGCCGCAGCAGCAGCAGCGGCGCTGTCCACGGGCGGGCCAGCATGTCGACCCGGGCCGCGGTGGAAAGGCCGAGCGGCTCGTTGCACTCGGACACCTCCAGCCCGCTGGCGGCCAGGCCCTCGCCGATGGTGGCCACCCTCGGGTGCATCGAGGTGTCGTAGGTGCCAAACAGCAGAACGCGCATAGTCTGCGTACCCTAACGTCTTGTGACAGCGGGACGGACCGTTGCCGGCCGGGCAGCGGTCCGGCAAGCGGCTAGGCTCTCCCCTATGTCCGACTCCCAGGCCGCCGCCGAGGTTGGCAAATCCGCGCCAGCCGGGCCGGCCGGCGGCGGGCCGGGCCGGGGCCGCTGGCTCCTGAACCTGGTCACCGCCGTCATGGGCAGCAAGGTGGTGCGCTGGGGGTTTGTCGCCGTCACGGTCGGCATCGGCGCCTATGCGGTCGTCAGCCAGTGGTCCCACGTGCGCTCGGCGCTGGCCAGCCTCGGCTTCCTGCCGGTGGCCGGCGCCCTGGTCGCCATCCTGGCCGCGCTGCTGGCCGCGATGCAGGTGTGGCGGGTGCTGCTGGCCGCGCTCGGCTCCCCGCTGCCGGCCCGCCCGGCGGCCCGGATCATGTTCATCGGCCAGCTCGGCAAGTACCTGCCCGGCTCGATCTGGCCGGTCCTGGCCCAGATGGAGCTGGGCAACGAGTACCAGGTGCCGCGGCACCGCTCGGCCAGCGCCGTGGTCCTGACCATGCTGCTCACGACGCTCACCGGCCTGCTGACCGCCCTGGTCGCGCTTCCCTTCGTGGCCGGCTCCACCAGCTACGCGTGGGCGCTGCTGGCCGCGCCGGCGCTGCTGGTCCTGCTCGTCCCCCGGGTCCTCAACGCGGTGCTCAACCGGCTGCTGCGGCTGGCCAGGCGGCCCCCGCTGGAGGTCGAGCTGACCGGGCGGGCCATGGCCGGCGCGCTGGCCTGGTCGTTCGTCTCGTGGCTGTGCTACGGCGTGCAGATCTGGGTCCTCACGCTCGCGCTCGGGGCGCCCGCCGGCAAGGGCTTCCTGCTGGCCCTGGGCGGCTTCGCCTTCGCCTGGACGGTCGGCTTCCTGTTCGTGATCGCCCCGGCCGGGGCCGGCGTGCGCGACGTGCTGCTGGCCCTGACCCTGGGCCTGGTCATCGGCCACGGCGCGGCCCTGGCCATCGCCCTGGTGTCCCGCGTCCTGGCCACCGTCGCCGACCTGGTCACGGCCGGCGTCGCGGCCGCCTTCACGCGCCGCCCCGGCGCTCAGGAATCCAGCCCGCCGGGCTCGTAACCGCCGGCGCTCAGCCGCGGCTGGGGCTGCCCGCCGTGCGGCCGAGCACCTTGGCCAGCGCGCGCTCGACCTCGAGGGCCAGGTCGCTGACCCCGCTCGCGTCGCTCACCTCGAGCTCGCGGCGGGCGGGCGCGGGCGCGAGCGCGGCCAGGTGGCCGGGCAGCCCGGCCGGGGCCGACGGCCGGACCCAGCCGCAGTCGCGGCACTCGGTCTCGCCGAGCCGCCGGACCAGGTGCAGGCTGGCGCACACCGGGCAGTGGTCCAGGTCGGCCCGCCAGTCGAAGGACACCTGGCAGGCCGGGCAGACGAGGACCTGGCGGTCCCCGCGCACGCCGCGCTGCCAGGGGCTCTCGCCCCGGTCGGGGTCTACCTGCCGGGTACCGCAGCGATAGCAGGGCATGGGCGCAATCCGGTTTCGCCTTGGGGGCCGGCTTCGGGCTAGGTGAGCTCGGCCAGGGCTTTCTGATAGTCGGCAACGTCGCGCGCCTGCGGTATCGGGTTGACGACCTTCCACCGCACGACGCCGGCCTTGTCCAGGATGAAAGTGCCCCGCCTGGCGGCACCCATGTTCTCGTCGAAGACACCATAGGACCTCGCGACCGCGCCATGGGGCCAGAAGTCCGACAACAGCGCAAAGCTGAAACCCTCGGCGTCGGCCCAGGTCCGCAGCGCGAAGACCGAGTCGGCCGAGACGGCCATCAGCTCCACGTCCGGGCGCGTGACCTCCGGGAACGAGTCCCGCAGCGCGCACAGCTCGGCGGAGCACACGCTGCTGAAGGCGAACGGGTAGAAGACCAGCACGACGTTGCTCGCGCCGCGCCGGTCCGACAGCCGCACGGGCGTCCCGTGCTGGTCCCGGAGCTCGAAATCGGGCGCGAGCTCGCCCACCTCGGCCGCCAACGTTTCGTGTCCCCGGGCGGTTACCGCTGCTTGCGGCCGCTGGTCGCGGCCTTCGGGGCCACTAGCCGGCTGCCCGACCAGTTACGGCCGGCGCTGACCGTCGAGGTCTGCGACAGGCCCGCCGTGGGCGCGGCCTCGCCGATCTCGCTGGGCTCGACGTAGCCGGCCCGGCCGGTCTTTGGCGTCAGCAGCAGGATGTAGCCCCCGTCGGCGAGGGGCGTCAGCGCATCGAGCAGAGCGTCGGCCAGATCACCGTCCCCGTCGCGCCACCACAGCAGGACGCCGTCCACGACACCGTCGTAGTCCTCGTCCACCAGCTCGACGCCCTTGAGGCCCTCGACCGACTCCCGCAACTGCTCGTCGCAATCGTCGTCGTAGCCGATCTCCTGCACCACGTGACCCGGCTTTACGCCGAGCCGGTCGGCCAGGTCACTCTGGTCCTGTGCCTGGCCCGCGGTCGCGCTCACTGAAATCCTCCCGCATCCTTTCCCGTTTCCCGCTGCCGCTCTGGCAGCGGGTCCCCGGCGCCTACCAGCGCCGTGCCTCTTGATCGGACAGTTCACACTGGGTCGGCGCGGTGCGCAAGTCACAATTGGCACACGAAACGAAAACCGCCGGGTCATCGGGCTCCCGGAGACCGCGGCCGCGCCCGGCAGCCGCCCCGATATGCTCGTTTTGCGTACGCTTCTCCAGAATTCGGGCCGGCCCGCGCGGGACCCCCGCGGCGGTCCCCGGCTCCGCCGGAACCCTGCCCTGCGCTGCGGGTTTCCACGCGCCGCCGGCGCGGCGATCGTCTTTTACCGGTTGGTAGAGATGCGTTGCCGGGCGGCAGGGACCAGGATTGGGAGCGGATAGCCTGAGCTGCGGCCGCGTGCCGCGGCACAGATCACTTATATGCGCGTCCGCGCAGGTCGCCTGCGCGACGCGGAAGGCGAGGAACACCCCGTGGCCTCCGGACGCCAGCGCTTCTCCATCATCAGCGACGGCCTGCCCAGCCAGCTGCCCGACATCGACCCGGACGAGACCAGGGAGTGGGTCGAGTCCTTCGACGACGTCGTGCGGACCCGCGGGCGCGGGCGGGCGCGGTACCTCATGCTGCGTCTCCTGGAGCAGGCCCGCGCCCAGCAGGTCGGCGTGCCCGGCCTGCGCAGCACCGACTTCATCAACACGATCCCGCCCGAGCGCGAGCCGTGGTTCCCCGGCGACGAGTACGTGGAGCGGCGGATCCGGGCCTATATCCGGTGGAACGCCGCCGTCATGGTGTCGCGGGCCAACCGGCCGGGCCTCGGCGTCGGCGGGCACATCGCCACCTACGCGTCGGCCGCGAGCCTGTACGAGGTCGGCTTCAACCACTTCTTCCGCGGCAAGGACCACGGCGAGTCGGGCGACCAGGTCTTCATCCAGGGCCACGCCGCGCCGGGCATCTACGCCCGGGCGTTCCTGGAGGGACGGCTCACCGAGCACCAGCTGAACGGGTTCCGCCAGGAGCTGTCGCACCCCGGCGGCGGGCTGCCGTCCTACCCGCACCCGCGGCTGATGCCCGATTTCTGGGAGTTCCCGACCGTATCCATGGGCCTGGGCGCCATCGACGCGGTGTACCAGGCCCGGTTCAACCGGTACCTGCTGGCCCGGGAGCTGAAGGACACCAGCCGCTCGCACGTGTGGGCGTTCCTCGGCGACGGCGAGATGGACGAGCCCGAGGCGCGCGGCGCGATCAGCATCGCGGCCCGCGAGGAGCTCGACAACCTGACCTTCGTGATCAACGCCAACCTGCAGCGGCTGGACGGGCCGGTCCGCGGCAACGGCAAGATCATCCAGGAGCTGGAGGCCACCTTCCGCGGCGCCGGCTGGAACGTGATCAAGGTCATCTGGGGCCGGGACTGGGACCCGCTGCTGGCCAAGGACACCGACGGCGTCCTGGTCAACAAGATGAACTCCACCCCCGACGGGCAGTTCCAGACCTACTCGGTGGAGACCGGCGCCTACACCCGGGAGAACTTCTTCGGCGGCGACCCGCGGCTGCGCGCCATGGTCGAGCACCTGTCCGACGACGAGATCCGCAACCTGTCCCGCGGCGGCCACGACTACCGCAAGGTCTACGCGGCGTTCAAGGCGGCCACCGAGCACGTCGGCCAGCCGACCGTGATCCTGGCCCACACCATCAAGGGCTGGACCCTGGGGCCGGACTTCGAGGCCCGCAACGCCACCCACCAGATGAAGAAGCTCACGGTGGCCGAGCTCAAGGAGTTCCGCGACCGGCTGTACCTGGAGATCCCGGACGCGGCGCTGGAGGCCGAGCTGCCGCCGTACTACCACCCCGGCGAGAAGTCCGACGAGATCCAGTACATGCAGGAGCGCCGCGCGGCCCTGGGCGGCTACCTGCCCCGCCGGGTGGTCCGGTCCCGGCCGCTGCCGCTGCCCGAGGACAAGGTCTACGAGGAGCTGCGCAAGGGGTCGGGCAAGCAGACCATCGCCACCACCATGGCGTTCGTCCGGCTGCTCAAGGACCTGATGCGAGTACCGGGCTTCGGCGAGCGGTTCGTCCCGATCATCCCGGACGAGGCCCGCACGTTCGGGATGGACTCGCTGTTCCCGACGGCCAAGATCTACGACCCGCACGGCCAGACCTACGAGGCCGTCGACCGCACCCTGCTGCTGTCCTACAAGGAGGCGGTCAAGGGGCAGATCCTGCACGAGGGGATCAGCGAGGCCGGCGCGATGGGCTCGATGATCGCGGCCGGGACCTCGTATGCGACGCACGGCACGCCCATGATCCCGGTCTACATCTTCTACTCGATGTTCGGGTTCCAGCGGACCGGCGACCAGATGTGGGCGCTCGGCGACCAGCTCGGCCGGGGCTTCCTGCTCGGCGCGACGGCCGGGCGGACCACCCTGACCGGCGAGGGCCTGCAGCACAACGACGGCCACTCGGTCCTGCTGGCCTCGGTCAGCCCGGCATGCGTGGCCTACGACGCGGCGTACGCCTTCGAGCTGAGCTACATCGTCAAGGACGCGCTGCGCCGGATGTACGGGGCCAGCGACGAGCACCCGCACGGCGAGGACATCTTCTACTACCTCACCGTCTACAACGAGCCCTACGTCCAGCCGCCCGTCCCGGCGGACTACCCCGGCGGGGAGGAGGCGCTGGAGCGCGCCATCCTGCGCGGCCTGTACCGGTACGCCACGGCGCCCGACGAGGACGCCGAGGACATCGCCGAGCGGCCCAAGGCCCAGATCCTGGCCTCGGGCGTGACCGTGCGCGCGGCGCTGGAGGCCCAGCGGCTGCTGGCGCAGGACTGGGGCGTCAGCGCCCAGGCCTGGTCGGCGACGTCGTGGACCGAGCTGCGGCGTGAGGCCATGGCGTGCGATGAGTGGAACATGCTGCAGCCCGAGGGCGAGCCGCGCAAGCCGTACGTCACCGCGGCGCTGGAGGGCCACCCCGGCCCGGTCGTGGCGGTCAGCGACTGGATCCGCTCGGTGCCCGACCAGATCGCGCGCTGGGTGCCGGGGCCGTTCGCGTCGCTCGGCACCGACGGCTGGGGCTTCTCCGACACCCGCCCGGCCGCCCGCCGGTTCTTCCACGTGGACGCCGAGTCGATCACCGTCGCGGTCCTGGCCCAGCTGGCCAAGCTGGGCGAGGTCAAGCCCGAGGTGGTGACGCAGGCGATCACGAAGTACCGGCTCGACATGTCCGTCAGCGACGCCCTCTGACCGGGCCGGCGGCGTCGCTGCGGCCCCTGCGGCACCGCAGCTTCGCCCTGCTGTTCTTTGCCGGGCTGGTGTCCAATACCGGCACGTGGATGGAGTCGGTGGCGGTGGGCGCGCTGCTCATCGCCCGGACCGGCCAGGCCACGTGGGCGGTACTGGTCGCCGCGGCCGCGTTCCTGCCGATCGGGCTGCTGTCCCCGGTGGGCGGGGCGCTGGCCGACCGGCTGCCCCGGCGGCCGGTGATGATCGCCGGGTACACGGTCGCGGCCGCGGTATCGGCCGTACTGGCGGGCCTGGTCGCGGCCGGCCACGAGGACCCGGCGCTGCTGGTCGCGCTCGTCACCGTCGAGGGCTCGGCGATGGCCCTGACCGGGCCGTTCCAGCAGGCGGTGCTGCCCGACCTGGTCCCGCCGGCTGATTTCCTCGCCGCGATCGCGCTCAACTCGGCCCAGTGGAACCTCGGCCGGATCGCCGGCCCCGCCGCGGCCGGGGTGGCCATCGCCGCGTTCGGCTACCCGGTCGCGTTCGCCGCCAACGCGGTGTCGTTCCTGGCCGTGGTGGCGGCGCTGCTGTTCGTCCGGTTCGCCCCGCCCGCCGGCCGGGCCGGCGAGCGGCTGCTCGCGTCGCTGCGGGCGGGCCTGCGCGCGGGGCGGGGCGAGCCGGGCTCGTGGGCGGCCATCGTCACCATCGGCGTGGTCGCGCTGATCGGCTCGCCGTTCATCGCGCTGGTTCCGGCCATGGCGCAGCGGATGGCGGGAGGCCCGGCGGCCGGCGGGGCACGGGCCATCGCCGCGGCGACCGGGACGCTGACCACGGCCCAGGGCATCGGCGCGGTCGTGGGCGCGCTCAGCCTGGCCGGGCTGGCGGCCCGGTTCGGCCGGGGCCGGGTGCTCGGCGCGAGCCTGGTCCTGTTCCCGCCCGCGCTGATCCTGTACGGCACGGCCCGCGGGCTGTGGTGGGCCGCGGGCGGCTTGTTCCTCGTCGGGCTGGTCTACCTCGGGGTGCTGTCGGGCCTGTCGACGGTGGTGCAGCTACGGGCGCCGGCCGCCTACCGGGGCCGGGTGCTGAGCCTGTTCTCCGTCGCGCTGGGCGTGGCCTACCCGGTCGGGTCGCTGATCCAGGGGCCCGTGGTGGACCGGATCGGCATCGCCTGGACCACGGTGGCGTCGGCAGTGCTCCTGAGCGGGGTGCTGGGGGCGGTCGCGGTGGCGCGGCCGGGGCTGCGGCGGGCGCTGCTCGGGCCGGTGCCGGACGCGGCGCCCGCACCCGTGCGACTGGAGGAGGCCAGCCCGTCCTGCCCCATACGTCCCACCGTGACAGGCTGATCCCATGACGCAGACTTCGCCCCCCGGCTCGGGGATCATCGTGCTGACCGGAGCGGCCGGACGGATCGGCCGCATGCTCCGCGACCGGCTGGCCCGGCCAGACCGGGTGCTGCGGCTGGTCGACATCGCGCCGCTGGTCCCGTCCCCCGCTGAGGAGGCGATCCAGGCGTCGGTCACCGACCTGGCCGCGATGACAGCCGCCTGCGCGGGCGCCGCGGCCGTGATCCACCTGGGCGGGATCCCCGGCGAGGCGCCGTGGGAGCAGATCGCCGAGGTCAACATCAACGGCACCTACGCGGTCTTCGAGGCGGCCCGGCGGGCGGGCGTCAGCCGGGTCATCTACGCCTCGTCCAACCACGCCGTGGGCTTCGCCCCCCGGTCGTCGTTCCCGGTCCCCGACTACGCGTTCCCCGCGCCCGACACCTACTACGGCGTGTCCAAGGTGGCGGGCGAGGCGCTGGCCGCGCTGTACCACTCCCGGTACGGCCTGGACGCGATCTGCCTGCGCATCCTGACCTGCGCTGACCGCCCCCGCGACGCCCGCGCCCTGTCCACCTGGCTGTCCCCCGGTGACGCCGGCCGGCTGTTCGAGGCGTGCCTGACCGCGCCGAGCCCCGGCTTCCGGGTCGCGTTCGGGGTGTCGGCCAACACCCGCGGCGACTTCGTCAGCCTCGCCGAGGCCCGGTCCCTGGGCTACGACCCGCAGGACGACGCCGAGGCCTACGCGGCCGAGATCCTCGCCGCCGGCGGCGAGCCCGACCCGGACCGCGACCCCGTCCTGGCCCACCTCGGCGGCCCGTTCTGCCTGCCCGCGCTCGACGCGGATAACCTCTCGTGACCGCCCCCGCCGCCCCCGCCGGGCCGGGCCGGATCGAGTCCGTCACCAGCGCGCTGTACCGGCTGCCGATGCCGCGGCCGTGGGGCGACGTCGACAGCCAGCACCTCCTCGTGACCGAGCTGCGGACCAGCGCCGGCGCGGCCGGCACCGGGTTCAGCTGGGCCGTCCGGGCCGGCGGCCCGGCCATCCGCGCCATGGTCGACGCCGACACCGGCCCGGCCGCGATCGGCCTGCCCGCCGTCCCGGAGGCGGCCTGGGACCAGCTCTGGCTGGCGCTGCGCGAGGCCGGCGGCGGCATCACCACCCTGTCCATGGCGGCCATCGACATCGCGCTGTGGGACCTGCGGGGCAAGGCGGCCGGCCTCGGCCTGCCCGACCTGCTCGGCCGCCAGCGCACCCACGTCCCGGTCTACGCCAGCGGGGTCAACCGGCACCTGACACTGGCCGAACTGGCTCACCGGACAAGCGAGCAGGTCGCCGCCGGGCACACCCGGTTCAAGCTGAAGGTCGGCCTGCCCGACCTGGCCGCCGACCTGGAGCGGGTCGCCGCCGTGCGGTCGGTGATCGGCCCGCGGCGGCTGCTCATGGTCGACGCCAACCAGCTGTGGGACCTGCCCGCGGCCCGGCGCGCCGCCGCGGCCCTGGCCCCGTACGACATCTACTGGCTGGAGGAGCCGCTGCCGGCCGAGGACTTCCGCGGGTACGCCACGCTGCGCCAGTCGATCGCCATCCCCGTCGCGGCGGGCGAGAGCCTCTACACCGAGGCCCAGTTCCGCGAGCTCCTGCTGGCCGGCGCGATCGACTTCATCCAGCCCAACGTGTGCCGGGTCGGCGGCATCACCCCGTTCCTGCGGATCGCGCGCCTGGCCCGCCAGTTCAGCATCCCGGTCATGCCCCACCTGCTGCCCGACATCTCCGGCCAGCTGGCCATGGCCCTGCCGCTCCCGGCCTTGGTCGAGGACATCGACGAGGCCTCGTTCGCGGCCCTCGGCGCGCTGGCCCGGCCCAGCGGCGTGCAGATCACCGGCGACGCCCTGACCGCCCACCCGGCGGCCGGCCATGGCTTCACCTTCGCCACCGACACGATGCAGCCTGACCCGGCCTGACGCAGGCGGCGCTAGGCGCCCGCGGCAGCGGCGGCCCGGCGGGGGCGGGCGACCAGCTCGCCGCCGCAATTCGGGCAGCTGCCGTCCATCGCCGCCCCGCACTCCGCGCAGAACGTGCACTCGTAACTGCAGATCCGGGCCGGCCCATCCGCCGCCAGCGCCGTCTGGCACCGCTCGCACTGCCCGCGCATCTCCAGCACCCGACGCTCCTCCCGGCCGCGGCACCGCCATTCAGCACCCGCCGCCCAGCCTCCCACAGCGGGCAGGCCGGAGGCCGGGGCCGGGGCGCGGGGGCGGGATCCGGCCGGCTCGTGGCACGCTGAGGACATGACGGGGACGGCCAGGAACCGGGGACCGGGCGACGGCAGCGCGCCCGGCGACAGCGGACCCGGCGCGACCCCGCCCAGCCACGTGCCCCCGGCCCCGGTGCCCCCGGCCCCGGTGCCCCCGGCCAGCCACGTGCCCCGCGACCCCGTCCCGCCCGACCGGCGCGCGCCGGACCGGCTGGTCCCCGACCGGCTCCTGCCCGCCCCTGACCCCGACCCCGACCGCCCCGCCAGCCACCGGAACCAGCCGCGGGCCGGGGCGGCCGGGTCCGGGACCCCGGCGGGCAGCTCCGCGCAGGACGCCCCGCGCCCCGACAGCCCCCGCCCGCGGCGGCCGGTCGCGGGCACCGGACGGGTCCGGGACGCCACCGTCGCGCGGCTGGAGCAGTCGATGAGCGCGCTCGGCGCCGCGGCCATGGCCGCCATGGACCGGCGGCTGCCCTGGTTCCGGGCCATGTCCGCCGAGCACCGGTCCTGGCTGGGGCTGGTCGCGCAGGCCGGGGTGGCCGCGTTCGTGGACTGGGTCCGCCATCCCGAGCGCAGCCGCCCGGCCGTGGCGGGCGAGGTGTTCGGCACCGCGCCGCGGGAGCTGGCCCGCGCGGTCAGCCTGCAGCAGGCGGTGGAGATGGTCCGGATCATCATCGACGTCGTCGAGACGCAGGTCGACGAGCTGGCCGCGCCGGGCGGCGAGGCGGAGCTGCGCGAGGCGGTGCTGCGCTACACCCGGGAGATCGCGTTCGGCGCCGCGCAGGTCTACGCCCGGACCGCGGAGGCCCGCGGCGCCTGGGACGCCCGGCTGGAGGCCCTGGTCGTGGAGGCGCTGGTCCGGGGCGAGGTGGACGAGGGCCTGCCGTCCTGGGCGGCCGCGCTGAACTGGTCGTCCAGCCCGGTGTCGGTGATCGCCGGGTCGTCCGGCGGCGAGGAGCCCGCGGCCCTGATCGACGAGCTCGGCGTCATCGCCCGGCGGGCGCGGCTGGACGTGCTGGCCGGGGTGCACGGGCACCGGCTGGTCGTGGTCCTCGGCGGCACCGCGGACCCGCTGGGCGCGGCCCGGCAGTTCGCCGGCCGGTTCGGGCCCGGCCCGGTCGTGGTCGGCCCGGTCGTCGTCGACCTGGTCGCGGCCACCGGCTCGGCCGCCGCCGCGCTGGCCGGGCTGCGCGCGGCCGCGGCGTGGCCCGACGCGCCCCGCCCGGTGCTGGCCAGCGACCTGCTGCCGGAGCGGGCCCTGGACGGCGACGAGGGGGCCCGGGCCGAGCTCGTGGAGCGGGTCTACGAGCCGCTGCAGCGCGGCGGCGGGGCGCTGCTGGACACCGTGCTGACCTACCTGGAGCTGGGCAGCTCGCTCGAGGCCACCGCGCGGACCATGTTCGTGCACCCGAACACGGTGCGGTACCGGCTGCGCCGGGTCAGCGAGCTCACCGGGATCCTGCCCGGCGAGGGCCGGGGCGGATTCTCACTCTGGGTAGCTGCGGTGTACGGCAGACTCGCGGACAAGCACCCGTAGTTTGTAGGCTCTGTACATGATCCGGGCGCGGAAGTTCGTGCCCTCCGACATGGATATGGCGGACTCCTACAGTGCAGGCTGGAACAATGCTCGTGATCGCCGCGCCCGGCCAGGGCGCCCAGACGCCCGGGTTCCTCTCCCCGTGGCTGGAGTTGCCCGGCTTCGCCGAGCGGCTCGCCGCGTGGTCGGACCTGGCCGGGGTGGACCTCATCCGGTGCGGCACGACGGCGGACGCCGACGAGATCCGCGACACCGCCGTCGCCCAGCCGCTGCTGGTGGCGGCGGCCATCGCGACCGCCGAGGCGCTGACCGGCGGCCCGGTGCCGCTCACGGGGCTGACCGCGGTCGTGGCCGGGCACAGCGTCGGTGAGCTGGGGGCCGGCGCGATCGCCGGCACCATCTCCCCGGAGGACGCGATGCGCCTGGTCAAGGTGCGCTCCCGGGGCATGGCCGCCGCCGCGGCGGCCGTGCCGACCGGCATGACCGCCGTCCTCGGCGGGGACCAGGAGCAGGTCCTGGCGGCCATCGAGGCCCACGGGCTCACTCCGGCCAACATCAACGGCGCGGGCCAGATCGTCGCGGCCGGGACCCTGGAGGCGCTGGCCGCGTTCGCCGCCGGCCCGCCGCCCAAGGCGCGGCTGCGGCCGCTGTCGGTGGCCGGGGCCTTCCACACCCGCTTCATGGCGCCGGCCGTCGAGGCCCTGGCGGAGGCCGCGGCCACCGTGCCGGCCAGCGACCCGGTCCTGCCGCTGCTGTCCAACCTGGACGGCGCGCAGGTGCCGACCGGCGCGGACTGGCTGCAGCGGATCATCAAGCAGGTCAGCTCTCCGGTCCGGTGGGACGAGTGCACGGCCACCATGGCCCGGCTGGGCGCTACCGCGCTGATCGAGCTGCCGCCCGCCGGCACGCTGACCGGGCTGATCAAGCGCGCCCTGACCGGCGTGGCGACCCTCGCCGTCAAGACTCCCGATGACCTGCCCGCCGCCCGGCAGCTGCTGGCCGAGCACGCCGGCGCCCCATCCGTCCGGGCCTGAGCCCGCCGAGACCTCCCATCACCACAGCGAAAGGCAGAAGCAGGCCATGCGAGTCACCCAAGGCCGAGCCGGCGCGCGAATCCTGGCCTTCGGCGGCTACCAGCCGGCCCGGGTCGTCACCAACGACGAGCTCTCCGAGACGATGGACACCTCCGACGAGTGGATCCGGGCCCGGGTCGGCATCGCCAGCCGCCGGATCGCCGGCCCCGACGAGAGCCTGGCCGACATGGCCGCCGCCGCGGGCGGCAAGGCGCTGGCCGGCAGCGGCCTGTCCCCCGAGGACATCGACCTGGTCATCGTGGCGACCTGCACGCCGGAGGTGGCGATCCCGAACACCGCGGCCACCGTGGCCCGGCGCCTCGGCATCATGGCGCCCGGCGCCTACGACCTGAACGCCGCGTGCGCGGGCTTCTGCTACGCGCTGGCCGCCGCGAGTGACTCGGTGCGGGCCGGCACCGCGACCAACGTGCTGGTCATCGGCGCCGAGAAGCTGTCCCAGTGGGTGGACCCCACCGACCGCTCGACCGCCATCATCTTCGCCGACGGCGCCGGCGCGGCCGTGGTCAGCCCGCTGGCCGACGAGGACGACGCGGCCGGCATCGGCCCGGTGGTGTGGGGCAGCGACGGCGACCTGGCCGACAAGATCATCATCGCGGACCGCAACTCGTTCATCCACCAGGAGGGCCAGGCCGTCTTCCGGTGGGCCACGACCGCGCTGCACCCGGTGGCCAAGGAGGCCTGCCGCCGCGCCGGGGTCGACCCCGCCGAGCTGACCGCGTTCGTCCCGCACCAGGCCAACCTGCGGATCATCGAGTCGATCGCCCGGCGCCTCGGCGCCCCGCAGGCCCTCGTGGCCGACGACATCGTGACCGCGGGCAACACCTCGTCGGCGTCGATCCCGCTCGCGCTGTCGCGGATGGCCGAGCGCGGCGAGCTGCCGTCCGGCTCGCCCGCCCTGCTGCTCGGCTTCGGGGCGGGCATCTGCTACGCCGCGCAGGTCATCACGGTACCCTGACGCCGCCCGGCGAGAGGTAAGCCGCGGCCGGCCGCCAGCCGGCCGGAACTACACACGCTGAACCACACACACAAGGAGCACCAGATCATGGCGATGACGGAAGCGGAAATCCTGGCCGGCCTGGGCGAGATCGTCGACGAGGTCGCGGGCGTTCCCGCGGACCAGGTGACGCCCGAGAAGACCTTCGTCGACGACCTGGACATCGACTCCCTGTCGATGGTCGAGATCGCCGTCGCGGCCCAGGACAAGTTCGGCGTCGAGATCCCCGACGACCAGCTGAAGGACCTGAAGACGGTGCAGGACGTCGTCGACTACGTCAAGCGGTCCGAGGTATCAGCCTGACCGGGAGCGAGCCGGCGCGGCGCGGGGACCCCAGCACCGCGCGCCGCGTTTCTCCCTTCCGCACGCACTGAAGGAGCACGAGGACTGTGGGCACAGAACGGACGCGCGTGGTCGTGACCGGCGTCGGAGCGATCACCCCGCTCGGCGCGACCGCGGCCAGCACGTGGGAGGCCATGCTGGCCGGGCACAGCGGCGTGACCGCGCTGACCGATGACTGGGCGGCCGAGCTGCCGGTCCGGATCGCCGCCTGGGCCGCCGCTGACCCGGCCACGCTCATCGACCGGGTCCAGGCCCGGCGCCTGGACCGGTGCGAGCAGTTCGCCCTGATCGCGGCGCGCGAGGCGTGGGCCGACGCGGGCGCCCCGGAGGTCGACGGCGACCGCCTCGGCATCGCGGTGTCCAGCGGCATCGGCGGCATCGCGTCCACCCTCAGCGCCTACGACACGCTCCGCGAGAAGGGCTGGCAGCGGCTGTCGCCGTTCACCGTCCCCATGCTCATGCCCAACGGCGCGGCCGGCTGGATCAGCATCGAGCTCGGCGCCAGGGCCGGCGTGCACTGCTCGGTGAGCGCGTGCGCGTCCGGCGCCGAGGCGATCGGCTACGCCATCGACATGATCAGGTCCGGCCGCGCTGACGTCGTCGTGGCCGGCGGCACCGAGGCCGCGATCATTCAGCTGAACCTGGCTGCCTTCGCCGCGATGCGCGCTGTCTCCACCCGAAACGATGAGCCGCAGCGCGCGTCCCGTCCCTTTGACAAGGGTCGCGACGGGTTCGTCCTCGGCGAGGGGGCCGGCATCGTCGTGCTGGAGTCCGAGGCGCACGCCGCGGCCCGCGGCGCCACCGTCTACGCGGTCGCCGCCGGGGCCGGGTACTCGGCCGACGCGCACCACATCGCCCAGCCCGACCCGGACGGCACCGGGATCCGCAGCGCGATGCGCCGGGCGCTGGCCGACGCCGGCCTGCGGCCCGAGCAGGTCGTGCACGTCAACGCGCACGCCACCTCCACGCCGCTGGGCGACGTGGCCGAGGCGCTGGCCGTCGCGGCCGTGCTCGGCGACGCCGCGCCGGGCGTGGTCATGTCCGCCACCAAGTCGATGACCGGCCACCTGCTCGGCGGGGCCGGCGCCATCGAGTCGGTGGCGTCGATCCTGGCCCTGCGCGACAAGATCGCCCCGCCCACCATCAACCTCGAGGACCCCGATGACGACGGCGGGCTGACCATCTCGCCCGAGCCGCAGGAGCTCCGCGCCCGCACGGCGGAGCCGATGGCCGTCCTCAACGACTCCTTCGGGTTCGGCGGCGCCAACGTGGCGCTCGCGTTCACCGCTAGCTGAGCCGCCGGGGGGCCTGGTAGGCGCGGGTGCCGGCCAGCGCCAGCAGGTGGCCCGGGACCGGATGCCCGGCCGCCAGCGCCGGGTCGGGCACCGGCTGCTGCCAGCGCGACTCCAGCGGGAGCTCGCCGGCCCACAGGCCGAGCGCGGCGTCCGGGCTGCCGGCGTCGTCGGGCGGCCCGGAGCGCACCTTGACCGAAGCCTCGTCCAGGTCGAGGGCGAGGAGCCGGGTCGCGGCCAGTTCCTTGCGGCTGGGCTGCCGGGTGTACTCCCACTGGCCGGGCGCGAGATGCTCGGAGATGCAGCGCAGCCCGGCCAGCTTCTGCGCCGGGTCGGTGACGATCCGGGGCAGGCCGTAGACCATGGCGCTGCGGTAGTTCACCGCGTGCTCGAACACCGACCGGGCCAGCACCAGGCCGTCGACCAGCGTCACGGTCACGCAGACGGCCGCGTCGGCGGCCAGGCTCTGGCTGGCCACCGACCCGTGCAGGTAGAGCTGCCGGCCGTCGGTGCCGTAGACGGTGGGGATGACCATGATCCCGGCGGGCGCCGGGAGCCCGAGGTGGGCGATGAGGCCGGCCGCCAGGACCGCGTCCAGGTCGGCGCGCTCGGTGCGGCCCTGGTCCTTCAGCCGGTGGTGGCTGGTCCGGGCGGTCGCGGACAACGCCGGCCGGCCCCCCGCGTCGCGATCTGGCACGTCTTCCCGTCCTGTACGCCGGAATTAGTCGTGATCATCGTATCCGGCCACTGATTCAGGACCCGCCCGGGCAGCCGACCGCCGGGCGCGGCTGCCTCCTCCCGGGGAAAGAGGCAGTCGATCACCCGGCGGTCGCGCCGCGCGGGTGGCGCGATGCTGGTCAGCACGGGGGCTGCTAGCCAGCTGCGCGGCCCGGCTAGGCCGCGGCGGGCGCCACCGGGGCGGCGGCCACCGGGGCGGCCACGGCGGGGGCCGGCATGCGGACCGGCGCCTCGGCCGGCCCGTCCGGCTCGCCGCTGCGCGGCGCCGGCGCGTAAGCCGCCAGCCGCTTGCGCAGCTTGCTCCGGCCGCGGTGCAGCCGCGACATCACGGTGCCGATCGGGATCTCCAGCATGTCGGCCACGTCCCGGTACGGGTAGCCCTCGACGTCGGCCAGGTAGATGGCGGCCCGGAAGCCCTCCGGCAGCTCCATCAGGGCCTGCATCACCTCGGAGTCGGCCACCCGGTCCAGCGCCTCCGACTCGGCCGAGCGGGCCGGCTGGGCCACGCTGCCGAGGCCGTCGCGGGAGTCGAGCAGCTGCTCGAACTCCGCGCGCAGGGTCTGGGCGGGCTCCCGGCCGCGCTTGCGGCAGCTGTTGATGAAGGTGTTGGTCAGGATCCGGTACAGCCAGGCCCGGACGTTGGTGCCCGGCGTGAAGTTACGCAGGCCCGTGTAGGCCCGGGTCATCGTCTCCTGGAGCAGGTCCTCGGCATCCGCCGGGTTCCGGGTCATCCGGAGCGCCGCCGGGTAGAGCTGGCCCCGCCACGAGGCCACCTCGTTCTCGAAGTACTCGTCGTGATCGAACTGCTCGGACTGGCCGGCATGGTCGATGTGGTCGGCAACATCCGGTGCCACTGGTTACCCGCCTTCCCTCCGGTGTCGTGGCCCGCGGGGGCCAAAGGTCGTGCGCGTCTGCAAACGATTGCAAGCCCGCAGCGGACAGCATCTCCTGCCGTCCCGGACTGGGTCTGAGATCCGCGCACGCGAGATCAGGGCTAGCGCACTACGTCTACGGCGGTCCCGCGCCGGCTTGGCCGGAAGGCGGCATGCGCCTCCGGCGCCGCCTGCCGGGCGCCTGCGAGCGAGTCGCTCGGGGATGGACCGCTGGTTAGTGGCGCAGGTGGCAGGCCACCGGCCACCGCGGCGTTAAGCCGCTCAGGCGATCCATGTGCCCCTCCTCGGACTGGCGATATATGCCTGCGTGCCCGCGACGCTCCGATCGCGTCGACTCGAAGCATTTAAACAACCACACAGGGTCAAGTCAAGCGCTTCTATCAGGACAAACTACGCTCCGTAGGCAGCCAGTCGGCCTCCGGGGGGCCTGTTCCGATACCCCGGAAAGGCCCGGCGATCCCCCTTTGGCCGGACCCGCAAAGCCAGTCGGGCACGGGCTTTGCGGGCCTGGCCGCCCGCCCGGCGGGCGGCGCCGCGGGGCCGCCGCCGGCCAGGCCGGCAGCCCGCCCAAAAAGGTTCAGGAAAAAGACCTCACCCCCGCGCCGGCCGCGGGCGCAGATCGGCCCGGATCCGGCCAGAAGCCGCCAATGTGGCCCGCGACCAGGACGGGCGCCGACGGGGTGCGCGGCCGGGCCGGGGGCGGCCGCGTTCAGCCGGGAACGTCCCGGCACGCGCTAGCCTGCGCCCATGGATGCTGCCTCGCCGGACCTGCCCGCGGCCCCGCCCCGGGTCGGCTACGCGCGGTCGGCGGGCTCGCGGCGCGGCGAGGCGCGCCGCGCGGAACTGCTCGACCGGGTGACCGCCGACCTCGCCGCCAACGGCCTGGTCGACTTCTCGCTCCGGCGGGCCGCGCGGGCCGCCGGGACCACGCACAAGGTGCTGCTCTACTACTTCGACAGCGCCGACGACCTGCTCGGCCAGGCCGTCGACCGGCTGCGCGACAAGCGCACCGCGGCCGGGCTGGTGGCCGGCGCGGGCGGGCCGCCCCGGTCGCTGGCCGACCGGGTCCGCGCCATCTGGCCGGTGCTGGCCGCCGAGGAGCAGCGGGTGCTCGACCAGGCCATCGGCCTGTCCCTGTATGACCCGGGCCGGTACGGCCAGCTCGGCCGGGAGTCGTCGCGGGAGTACCTGCCCGTGCTCATGTCCATCTGCCCGCAGGCGTGGCCGGAGCGCCGCCGGCACGACGTCGCGGAGCTGATCCTGGCCGCGTTCCGGGGCTTCCTGATCGAGCTGCGGATCAGCGGCGACGCGGCGGGCGTCCAGCAGGGCCTCGAGGCCTTCCTGCGGGCACTGGAGCGGGAGGAGGCGGCCGCCGGCTAGGGAGTCCCCTGGACATAATGTGAACCACGTGGTTCACTTGACTGGTCAGCGGATGCGAGGGGAGGCCGGCATGGGGACTGAGCGGCAGAAGGTCCGCTTCACCAGCGAAGGCACGGAGTGCGCCGCCTGGTACTACCCGGGCACGACCGGCGCCTGCGTGGTCATGGCCGGCGGGTTCGCGGTGACCAAGGAGCCGGCCACCGACCAGTTCGCGCGGCGGTTCAGCGCGGCCGGGCTGGCCGTCCTCGCCTTCGACTACCGCCACCTCGGCGAGAGCGGCGGCCGGCCGCGCCAGGTCGCCGGGGTCGGCGGGCAGCTGGCCGACTGGCGGGCCGCGCTCGGCTACGCCGCGACCCGGCCCGGCATCGACCCGGGCCGGCTCGCCATCTGGGGGTTCTCCGCGTCCGGCGGCCACGTGTTCCGCGTCGCGGCCGGCGCGCCCCGGCTCGCCGCCGCGATCGCGCAGACGCCGAACGCCGACGGGCTGGCCGCCGCCCGCAACGCCGCCCGCTTCCAGCCGCCGCTCGCCCTGGCCCGCCTCACCGGCCGGGGCCTGCTCGACGCCGCCGGCGCCCTGGCCCGCCGCGCGCCCCGGCTGGTCCCGCTGGCCGGCCAGCCGGGCGACGTCGCGGTGGTCACCGGCCCGGACGCCGCCGACACCGGCCCCGCCCTCAATCCCGGCGGCCGGTACCCGGACTGGCACCAGGCCGTGGCCGCCCGCTCGGTGCTGCGCCTCAGCTGGTACCGGCCGGGCCGCGCGGCGCCGCGGGTGCGCTGCCCGCTGCTGGTGGTCGCCTGCGACCAGGACCAGGCCGCGCCGCCCGGCCCGGCCCTGCGCGCCGCCGGCCGCGCCCCCCGCGGCGAGGTGGCCCGGCTGCCGGGCGGCCACTACGCGCCGTTCCTGGCCCAGCACGAGGCCGCCGTCGCGGCCGAGCTGGCCTTCCTGACCCGCCACCTGCTGGACCCCGCACCAGCGGGCGAGCCCGCCGCCGCCGACGCCGCACGCCGCTGAGGAGGCCGGGATGCCGCAGATCGAGCTGTCCGCCGGGACGATCGACTACGCCGACACCGGCGGCGGCGGCCCCGTGGTGGTCATGCTGCACGGGCTGCTGATGGACGCCACCCTGTGGGACGGGACGGCCGCGGACCTGGCCGCCGACCACCGCTGCCTGGCGCCGACGCTGCCCCTGGGCGCGCACCGGCACCCGGCGGCGGCCGGCGCCGACCTGTCCCTGCCGGGGATCGCCCGCCTGGTCACCGAGTTCCTCGACCGCCTCGGCGTGCAGGACGTCACCCTGGTCGGCAACGACACCGGCGGCGCGCTCGTCCAGCTGCTCATGGCCGGCGGCGACCTGCCCCGGGTCGGCCGGGTCGTGCTGGCCTCGTGCGATGCCTTCGACAACTTCCCGCCCGGCCTGACCGGGAAGACGCTGGCGCTGGCCGGCAAGCTCCCGCCCGCGCTGTTCGGCCTGTTCATGCAGCAGCTGCGGCTGCGCGCCGTGCGCCGCCTCCCGATCGCGTTCGGGTGGCTGACCAGGCGCGGCGACGCCGCGACCGCCCGGTGGCTGCAGCCGCTGCTGCACCAGCCGCAGATCCGGCGCGACACCGTCGCGATGCTGCGGGCCGCCCTGGCTGACACCGGCCTGCTGCGCCGTGCCGCGGGCCGCCTGGCCGGCTTCGGCCGCCCCGCCCTGGTCGTCTGGGCCAGCGGGGACAAGGTGATGCCGCCCGAGCACGGCGCGCGCCTGGCCGCGCTGCTGCCGGACGCCCGGCTGGTCGAGGTGGCCGACAGCTACACGCTCATCCCCCTCGACCAGCCCGCCGCGCTGGCCGGGGCCATCCGGGCCTTCACCCGCGCCCCCAGCGACAGCCCCGGCCGGTAAGCCGCAATCCCCGGTCATTCGAAACGGGCCGTGGCCGGGCCGGTCATCCGCCCCAGCAGCGGCAGCGTGGCCAGGATCACGGCCAGCGACACGGCCAGGCCGGTGCCCATCAGCAGGAAGTACGTGTGGCCGGGCACGGGCACGGGCGTGCCCGGCGCGGCCAGCTTGCCGATCGTGAGCACCGATATGCCCCACGCCACGCCCCCGGCCACCGCGGTGGCCACGGCCAGCGGCAGCACCGTCTCCAGCAGCACCACCCGGTACAGCGCCGCGGCCGGGGTCCCGGCCACCCGCAGCAGCGCGAACGGCCGCTTGCGCTCCACCAGCCCGCCGCCCGCGGTCACCGCCAGGCTGCACCCGGCCACCAGCAGCGTCAGCGCCACCGCGACGTAGACCAGCCGCTCGACGGCGTCGCCCACGGCCACCCGGGCCTGGACCGCCTCGCCGAAGGTGCGCGGCGCGGTGCCCGACTCCGACAGCGGCGCGGCGGTGGCCAGCAGGGTCCGGACCCGCTCCAGCACCGCCGGGCTGGCCACCTTGACCAGCACGGCCTGCAGGCTGAGGCGCGCGTAGCCGGCCGGCGCGGCCGGGCTGGCGCTGCTCACGAAGGGCTGGGTGGTGTCGGAGGGATTGTCGCCGTACATGTTGTCGGCGCTGGCCGCGACGGCGGTCAGGCCTGGCGCGCACTGGCCCAGCACCCGCAGCTGGCGCAGGCTGGCGCAGGTCATGATGCCGTTGTCCGGGTTGTCCGGGCTGGGGCTGAGGTCACCGCGCGGGGAGTAGATGGGGTAGGTCGCCGCGCCGGGGACCGCCCGCAGCCGGGCCAGCAGCGCGGCCCCGGCCTGCGGCGGCAGGCCCAGCAGGCCGATCCGCTCGCGCGGCGTCAGCCGGGGCGGGGCGGCCGTGCGGCCGCCCGGGCCGCCCGGGGGGCGCGGCATCAGCGGGTTGAAGGCCAGGCCGCCGGACCCGCCCGTGCAGTTCACGTCGTTCCCGCACACCGGGGAGTAGATGAACTGGTCGAGCAGCACGTTGTGCAGCGCGTTGGCGCTGGTCGTGGCAGTCGTCGCGTTGACGGCGGGCAGCAGCCCGGCGGTGACCGTGCCGAGGAAGACGGCCAGCACCAGGCCGCGGACGGCGCGGAACGCGCCCCGCGGATTGTCGGCCAGGCGCCGCGCGGCCAGCAGCGACGAGGCCCCGCCCACCGGCCGGCCGAGCAGCCGGGCGGCCCGGGCGGTGAGCCACGGGCCGGCCATGACCAGGCCGACCATGATGACGATCAGGCCCAGCAGGGCCAGCGGGGAGATCTTCTTCGTGGTGGTCAGGGCCACGCCGGCCGCGAACAGGACGACCCCGGCGACCAGCGGCAGGACCCGCCGCAGGTGGGGCGCGGGCGGGGTGACCCGGCGGGTCACCCCGAGCGGCGAGATCCGCACCCGGCGCAGGGCCACCAGCGCGGCGACCGCGGACGCGGCCGGGATGGCGACCAGCACGGCCACGTAGTCCAGGGCGCTGAGGCTGACCAGGTCGGGGAAGTACCGGGTGCTGGTGACGGGGGTGCTGGCCACCACGGCCCGCAGCAGCGCGAACACCGCGATGCCGGCCACCGCGCCCAGCAGGGCGGTCAGGAACGCGTCCGTCGCCGCCACGACGCTGATCTGGCGGGTCGTGGCGCCGACCAGCCGCAGGGCCGCGTAGCGCTCCTCGAGCCGGGCGCCGGCCAGCCGCGTCGCGGTGGCAATCAGGATGAGGATCGGGAACAGGAACGCCAGCGCCGCCACGCCGAAGGCGTCCCGGAAGAACGGCGACCAGATCTGCTTCCCCGACGATGAAGCGATCGCGGTGACCCGGATCGTCTGCGGCCGCGCGGCCAGCTGGGCGGGCGTGCGGCCCACGTAGATGACCAGCTCGGCCGGGCCGGACAGGGCCCGCTCGCCGATGGTCTTGGCCAGGCGGCCGGGGAACCGGTCCCCCAGCTCGGCCCGGGGCACCCGGCGCAGCAGCGCGGCCAGCGCCGGGGAGGCGTCGTACTGGCCCGGGCCGGGCAGCCTGGAGACACCCGGCGGGACCGGTGCCCCGGGCCCGAGCGCGGCGACCGACAGCCGCTCGATGGTCTGGCCGGCGTAGATGTCGTCGCCGAAGTTCCACAGCTCGGCCCCGGCCCCCGGCCGGGCCTGGGCGGCCGCGGTCACCGGCGCCCCGGCGGTGCACTCCCAGCACGGGCGGCCGTTCGTCGTCCGGAAGGCATTGAAGTCGGCCAGCACGGACAGCAGGATCGCCACCCCGATGGCGACGGCCACGGCCGTCACGATCAGCCGGACGAGCCCTTCCCGGCCGCCGCGCAGGGTCAGCCGCAGTCCGAAGCGCACCATCAGTCCGCCACCACGACTTCCGACGGGGTGGTGACCCGGCCGTCGCGCACCATGGCCTCGCAGTCGGCGTAGGCCGCGACCCGCGCGTCGTGCGTGACCAGGACCACGGTGGTGCCCTCCTCGCGGACCAGGTCGACCAGCAGGTCCATCACCTTCTCGCCGGTCAGCGAGTCGAGCGCCCCGGTCGGCTCGTCGGCGAACAGCACCTGCGGCCGGGCCACCAGGGCCCGGGCCAGCGCGACCCGCTGGGCCTCGCCGCCGGACAGCTCCCCCGTCCGCCGCGCCCCGAGGGCGCCCAGCCCGAGCCGGTCCAGCCAGGCCGCCGCGCTCGCGTAGGCCGCCTTGCGCCGCGTCCCGCCGAGCAGCAGCGGCAGCGCGATGTTGTCGGCCGCGCTCAGCTCGGGCACCAGCTGGCCGAACTGGAAGACGAAGCCGAACGCCGTCCGCCGCAGCCGGGTCCGGCGGGCGTCGCTCTGGGTATCCAGCCGCTGGCCGTCGAACCAGATCTCGCCGCGGTCGGGCGTGAAGATGCCGGCCAGGCAGTGCAGCAGGGTCGACTTGCCCGATCCGCTCGGCCCCATGACGGCCATGATGTCGCCGCGGGCCACCGACAGCGCGGCGCCCCGCAGCGCGGGCGTCGCCCCGAAGGACAGGTGCACGTCCACGGCCCGCAGCACGTACTCGCGGCCGGCGCGCTCCGTCGAGATGGCGGTCACCTGGCTCCCACCTCCACGGCGAGGGACTCCAGCCGGGCGGCGGTCACGTCGATCCACCGCAGGTCGGCCTCCAGGTGGAACAGGCCGTAGTCGGCCAGCAGCGCGTCCACCTGCCCGCCCTTGCGCCGCAGGTCGGTCAGCTCGCGCATCCGCTGCAGGTGGGCCGCGCGCTGCGTGGTGAGGTACCGCTCGGCCGGGCGGCCCAGCAGCAGCGCCAGCACCACCTTGGCGAACAGCACCGACTGCAGGTGCGGCTCGGGATCGACCGGCTCGGTCAGCCAGGCCGCCACCTCGGTGACCCCCAGGTCGGTGATGACGTACCGCTTCCGGTCCGGGCCGGCGCCCGGCTCGGCGTCTCCCGCCACCACCTTGCCGTCGCGGGCCAGCCGGCCGAGGGTCGAGTACACCTGCCCGAACGGCAGCGGCTTGCCGCGGCCGAACAGCGCGTCGTAGTCGCGCTTGAGGTCATAGCCGTGGCTCGGCTCCCGCTCCAGCAGGCCGAGCAGGGTCAGGGGAACGCTCATGCCGAGACCGTACCGCCTGCGTATTCCCTCCGTCAATACACTCAGTATCTACTTCCGAAGGCTAGGACGTAAGGCCAGGTGGGCCCGGGTCTGGCGGGCCTGGCGGGTGCGGCGGCGGGCCGGCCGCCGTCCGGCGCGGTCCGCCGTCCGGGACCAGGGCGGCCAGCACGGCGGCCGCGCCGAGCAGCGCGGCGGCCAGCTCGAACGCGGCCGCGTAGGACACCCGGTCGACCAGGAAGCCCGCCGCCACCGGCCCGGCCACCGTGCCGGCGTCGCCCGCCATCTGGTACGACGCGACCAGCGTCCCGCCCGGCCCGGCCAGCAGGTCGCCGATCATGGCCGCCGGGGCGACGTCGAGCAGCCCGGAACCGAGCCCCGACACGGCCAGCCCGGCCAGGTACCCCGGCAGGCTCGGCAGCAGGGCCAGCATCAGCATGCCGCCCGCCCCGGCGATGGCGCCGGCCATGATGACCGGCCGCCGCCCGAGCGCGTCCGCGGCCCACCCGCCCGGCAGCAGCACGGCCGCGTTCAGCGCGGCGAACACGGCAAAGCCGATGCCCGTCCACGCCGCCGACCGGTGCAGCACGACCAGCACGAACAGCGGCACGATGGCGCTGCGCACCCCGGTCGCCGCGAACCCGTCCGCGAACGTGGCCGACGCCGCGGCCCGGAACCGGCGGCTGCGCAGCGCGCGACCCAGCCCGGCCCGTGCGGGCGTGGCGGGCGCCGGCCCGGCCGCGGCCGCGGCGGGCGGATCAGCCCGCGGCCGGCCGCCCAGCATGACCGCCGTGATGACGGCCGGCCCGGTCAGCAGCACCCCGTAGATGACGAACGGGGCACGCAGCGACCACTCCGCCACCAGGCCGCCGACGGCCGGGCCGGCGATGGCGCCGACCAGGAACCCGCCGCTGAACAGGCCCGTGGCCCGGCCCCGCAGCCCGCCGGGCACGGTGGCGAGCAGCAGCGTCTGGGCGCCGACCGTGTACATCGCCGAGCCCAGCCCGCCCGCGCCGCGCAAGACGATCAGCTGCGCGAACGACCCGGAGAACCCGGCCAGCACGCTGCTCACCGCGACCACCGCGATCCCGGTGACCATGACGGCGCGCTCGCCGAACCGGTTCACCAGCCGCCCGGCGGGCAGCGCCCCCGCCACCCGCACCAGCGCGAACACGCTGATCACGCTGGCCGCCGCGGCCGTGCTGACGCCGAAGTGGCGGGCGAACTGCGGAATGGCGGGGGCCGCGATCCCGTACCCGAGTGCCACCGTGAACGCCACCGCGGTCAGGCCCCCGACCTCGCGCGGCAGGCCGCGGAAGCCGCCGCCAAGGAGCCTGGCGATTATGGCCGGCCCTGCCTTCTTCAGAGCTTCCTGATATGAATATACCGGGGGCCTCCTGCGGCCCGGTGCAGGCGCCGATCCACGTCTTGCCAGCCCGGAAGCGCCGTGATTGAATCGGAGTTCATGCTCGGTGTAAAGATTCTTACCGCCGCTAGCTGGACTTTGCTAAAAGATATGCGCCTGGCCGCGCTGAGTGAATCTCCGCAGGCATTTCTGTCCACGCATCAGCGCGAGGTTTCCTGGGGCGAGGGCCAATGGCGGGCCGAGTTTGACCGGGGCGAGTGGAGCGTCGGCTTTCTGGCCGGCGGGGCGGTCAGCCTCCTGGGCGCGACCCGGACGCCGAGCACCCCGCGTTACGAATGCTATCTGGAATACATGTGGGTAACGCCCGCACGCCGCGGGTCAGGTCTCGCCTACGACATGCTTGCCATTACCTTTGACCGGCTGCGCGCCGAAGGGGTCCGGACCGCTTTCCTGTATGTGCTGGACGGGAACGACGCGGCCATGCGCCTGTACAAGCGGGCTGGCTTCACCAGCGCAGACGAGCCGGTGCCACTGCCCGATTACCCCGGGCGCAGCGAGGAACTGCTGCAGCGCAGCCTGCACCCCGCGGCGGGGTGACCCGGCGGCGGCCCGCCGTCAACCCCCGGATTCCCGGGCAACGCGGGCGCGGCGCCAGGCGTCCTATCCCCAGCGGCGCCGGGACCCCCGGCCCGCGAGGAGGGGGAACTCCATGACTGCCCTATTGCGCACGGTCCGGATGACCGGCGCGGAGTCGTTCTGGTACGTGCTCGGCTGCATCAGCTTCGGCGCCATGTACTTCGCCAAGGTGCCCGTCAAGAAGGCGCTGGCCGAGGCCGGGCTGGGCCAGCTGACCAGCGCCGAGCATTTCTGGTACATCGTGCAGTGCGTCGCGTTCGGGGCCGGCTACTTCGCCAAGGTGCCGGTCAAGAAGGCCCTGAGCGAGGTCGCGGCGGCGAGCGCGGCCGGGGCGGTGTTCGGCATGTCGTCCGTCCCGCAGCCGCCGGCCCGGCCGGGCTACCAGCCGGGCGACTGGCCGCTGGACGGCCCGGCCGACATCCCGGCGCCCGGCCCGCGCCACGGGCGGGCGGCGAGCGGCTGGTAACGACGCGGGTGGTGACAGCGAGACCCCGTGCCACGGAGCGGTGGGAGCGGCACGGGGTCCCGGCTGCGCTGCTCCCGCCCAGTCCGGGAGCGGACGCCAACTGCCCCGGCCCGGGCCGATCATGCACGCGCGGCCGCGCCGGCGCGGCGGGCAGGCCGGGCGCAACCCGGACAAAGCGGTCGGGCTAGAGTTCCGGCAGCGGCGCGCGGCCCGTGCGCCCGCCCGCCCCGGCTCCCGTCCCCGGCTGAGAGGAACCTGACGTGACGAGCACCAGCGAGGCGACTGACCCGGCTGCGGCGATCGAGTCGCTGTTCGGCGTGGCCGGGAAGGTCGCCGTGGTGACCGGCGGATCCCGCGGGATCGGCGAGATGATCGCGACCGGCCTGGTCAAGGCGGGCTGCCGCGTGTACATCACGGCCCGCAAGCAGGAGGCCTGCGACGCGACCGCCGCGCGGCTGTCCGCCTTCGGCGCGTGCATCTCGGCCCCGGCCGACCTGGGCGGCCACGAGGGCGTGGTCCAGTTCGCCGAGTTCATCGCCGAGCGCGAGGACAAGCTGCACATCCTGGTCAACAACGCCGGGGCCACCTGGGGCGCGCCCAAGGAGGACTACCCCCTGGAGGCGTTCGACAAGGTGTGGAACGTCAACGTAAAGGCGCCGTTCGACCTCACCGTCCGGTGCCTGCCGCTGCTGCGGGCCGCGGCCAGCCCGCAGGACCCGGCGCGGGTCATCAACATCGGGTCGATCGACGGGCTGGTCACCTCGGTCGTCGAGCACTACGCCTACAGCAGCAGCAAGTCCGGCGTGCACATGCTCACCCGCCATCTGGCCCGGCACCTGGCCGCGGAGGCGATCACCGTCAACGCGATCGCGCCCGGCCCGTTCCAGAGCAAGATGATGGCGTACGCGCTGGATGACCCGCAGTCCCGGGCGCAGGTCGCGGCGCGCGTCCCGCTCGGCCGGATCGGTGACCCGGACGACATGGCCGGCGCCGCGATCTACCTGGCGTCACGGGCCGGGCGCTACCTGACCGGCGTGGTCATCCCGGTCGATGGCGGCATCACCAACAACGGCCGGTAGCCGTTACTCCGGCCAGCCCGTCAGCTCGCTGCGCAGCAGGTCCATCAGCAGCCCGTCGTGGAACCCGCCGCCGGGACTGCGCTCGTACTGGCGCATCAGCCCGACCGGCCGGAACCCGACCTTCGCGTAGCAGCGGATCGCCCGGCTGTTCGCCGCGGCCGGGTCGATGGTCAGCCGGTGGTGGCCGCGCACCTCGAACAGGTACCGGGCGAGCAGCGTGACCGCCTCCGGCCCGGCGCTCTGGCCCTGGAACCGGGTGCTCAGGTACAGGTCGATGCCCGCGTGCCGGTACATCGGGTCGTCTTCCTCGTGGTACTGGATGCCGCCGGCCACCTCGCCGCCGATCTCGATGACCAGCAGCGCGGAGTTATCACCGCCGGCCAGCTCGCCGGCGATCGCGTCCACCGGGTCCGGGTCGCCCCACCAGTGCGACACCGACGGCTCGGCCAGGATCGCGTGCAGCGCCACGGCGTCCTCGCGCCGGCCGGGCCGGAGCGTGACGCGCGGCCCGGCCAGCGTCGGGATGCTCATTCTTCGAGGGCGCCAGGATGGGCGGGCACGTCGACGGCGTGCTCCCGGAGGATCTCCAGCGGCACGATCTGGAGCGCGCGCTCGTGGGTGGAGGCCAGCACCACGTGCGCGGCCGCCCCGTCGCGGTGCGCCCGCAGCCAGTTGGCGGCGGTCACGCACCACCGGTCGCCCGGCACCAGGCCGGGGAACCCGTGCTGCGGCGCCGGCGAGGACAGGTCATTGCCGATGCCGCGCTGGTGGGCCAGGAACTCGACCGTCACCACGGCGCAGATCGTGTGACTGCCCGTGTCCTCAGGCCCGGAGGTGCAGCAGCCGTCCCGGTAGAACCCCGTGACCGGGTCGCTGCCACAGGGCTCCAGCTCACCGCCGAGCACATTACGATCGACCATCTCTGAATTATCCCCCACCAGGGCCGCGTCCGGGCCGGCGATCTGGCCCCGGTTCGCGGCCGGCGCTCAGTCTGCCTCCGCCGCCCGCTTGATCGCGGCCAGCGTCACCGGGATGCCCTCGCGCGCGAGGGCGGCGCGCTGGTCGATCTGGGCCTGAGCCTCGTCGCCGTAGCGCTCGCGGAACCCCGCGATGCCCATGGGACGGAACTCCCACTCCTCGGTCAGCACCGTGCCCGTGCCCTGGCCGGCGGCCTCGAACCGGTAGGTCCAGCGGACCCAGCCCCCGGCGACCAGGAAGGTGAACTCCCGGCCGGGCTCGGCCGCCGCCACCTGCGACCGCGTCTCCCAGACCCGGCCGTTCAGCTCGTTGCGGCCGGTGAACCACGCGCCCGCCTGCGGGCCGGCGCCGTCATCCCACCAGCAGGCCCGGCACACCGGGCTCCAGTCCCCCATCCGGGAGATATCGGTGACCAGGTCATAAACGGCCCGGGGCGGCCGGGCGATGACAACGGAATCGGCGAATGTCAGGTCGGTCATGAAAGGGATTATCCCAGCCGGCGCCGGCGTCCGGCCCGGACGGCCCGGCGCCCCCGGCGGCGTGGGAGGGAGCCGCCAGGGGCGCCGGGAGACCGGGGTAAATCTGGGTAGATTGGCGAGATGAAGAAGCTGCTCGAGATCCTTGTCTGCTTCCTGCATCCGGTTGCTGTCGTTCTGGCCTGGGTGGACCTGTTCACCCGCCGCGACATCGGGGGCGGAGCGAAGGTGGCCTGGGCCATCTTCGTCCTGATCCCCATCGTCCCGTTCATCTACGTGCTGACCGGCGGTGATCTCTGGTAGCCGGCTAAGCGGGGCCGGCCCTCTCCGGGCCGGCCCCGGGGTTCCCGCTAGGCCGCCGGGCCGCTGCCGAGGACCACGCTGGCCGACTGGGTCTGGCCCTCCTGGTTCTGCCAGGTGACCTTCACCGAGTCGCCGGGGTGGTGCGCGGTCAGCGTGTCCCGCAGCCCGTTGGCCGAGGTGACCGACTGCCCGCCGACCGAGGTGATGACGTCGCCGGCGACGATCCCCGCGCCGGCCGCCGCCCCGCCCTGGACGGTCCCGGCGATCACCGCGCCGCTGCTGCCCTGGCCGCCCTGGCTGGAGACCGCGACGCCGAGGAACGCCGTGGCGCCGATGTGCACCGTGTCGGACGCGGTGCCGGACTCAATCTGGTGCGCGGTCGCGATCGCCTGGTTGATCGGGATGGCAAACGCCTGGACGGCCGCGGACGCACCGGTAGCCGAGTCGGTCTGGGCCGACGAGGCCGCCGTGTCCATGCCGATGACCTGGCCCGAGGTGTTGAGCAGCGGGCCGCCCGAGTCGCCCGGCTGGATGTCCGCGTTGGTCCGGATGACCCCGGTCAGGGTCTCCGACGTGCCGCTGCCCTGGTCGGTGGCCGTGATCTGCTTGTTCAGGCCGGTGACCTGGCCCGCGGCGACGGACGGGGTGCCACCGCGGCCGCCGGCGTTGCCGACGGCGACGACCTTGCTGCCGACGCTGACCTTGCCGGAGTCGCCGATCGAGGCCGTCGTCAGGCCCGAGGCCCCGGTCAGCTTCAGCACCGCGACGTCGTGCGAGGCGTCATAGCCGGTGACCGAGGCCTGGTAGGTCTGGCCGTTCCCGACGTCGGTGACGGAGATGGAGGTCGCCCCGTCGATGACGTGGTTGTTGGTGAGCACCTCGCCCGAGGAGGTCAGCACGATCCCGGTGCCCGCCGCCTCCCCGTTGCTCAGCGTGGAGACAATGTCGACCACGGCCGGGTCGATCTTCTGGACGATCGCGGCCGTGCTCAGCGGGCGGCTGCCGAGCGCGCCGGTCAGCGAGGTGCCGGGGACGCCCGCCGCCCACGCGGCCACGCCCGCACCGGCGCCGAAGGCGATGACCGTGGCTGCCGCGCCGGCCAGCAGGCGGCGCCGGGGCCGCCGCGGGGGCTGCGGCGGCTGGGGGTAGCCGGGGTAGGGGGCGTACTGGCCGCCGGGCGTGTAGTAGTAGTACCCGCCGCCGGCGCCATGAGGAGCTCCTGACCCCGGGGCATGCCCCTGCGGTTCCGGCTGTCCGTAGCTGTCGCTCATGACCTCTGTCCCTCCGATGCGTGCGCCTCCTTGGTGCACATCTCGATCATCGGCGGCGAAGCTGAGCGTTTACTCGGGTGGATCGCTGATAGTTTCCTGAACGCTGGCTGAACCTGAGGATCTGCTGAAGAGGGGTGCTGCGCCGCTTCAGCCGGTCGCGTTGAGCCAGCGGACCGGCGCGCCGGCGCCCGCGTGGCGGAAGGGCTCGAGCTCGTCATCCCAGGGCTGGCCGAGCAGAAGCGACAGCTCAGCCTCCAGGGAGCCGCCCAGGGCCGGGTGCCGGGGGCCGTGCCGGTCGCGGAGCCCGCCGAGCTCGTCGGAGGGTCCCGACCCGGCCAGGGCCAGGGCCATGGCGGCGCGCAGCCGCCCCTCCGGGACCAGGATGTCGCCGTTGGCCGAGATCGTCCCGGAAAACGTCCCGAGGCCGGGCGTGTAGCTATAGCGGACCGAGTCGCAGCCGGGACTGGCCTCCTCGGTCACCTCGAAGCGCAGCCGGTTCCAGCCGGCCAGCGCCGAGGTCATCGACCCCGACGAGCCCGGCCGGCCCTGCCAGTCGAGCTCAGCCCGCAGCGCGCCAGGCGACGCGGGCTGATCGACCCACGGCAGGCTTACGGGCACGCCAAGGATCCCGGCGACGGCCCACTCGATGTGCGGGCACAGCGCCGGGGGCGCAGAGTGAATCTGCAGCACGCCACGTGCGGACACTAGACCTCCCTGCAGCCGACCAGGTGCGTCTTCCCCAACGACCTCGCCGCCCGCAGGCGCCATTCCACTACGTGCTGCAGACATTGTGCCCTACGGCCAGCACCGGCACCAGCACCGGGTCGCTTTTCGTGGGGCCGGCGCGGGGCCGGGCGCGTGCGCGCCGCCGCCATTTGCGGCGTGCGTGATGAAATAGCGGGGTGACTGGGCCAGGAACGGCGCCCGGATCGGGCGGCGGCGCCACGGCGGCCGACGCGGCCGGCCTGCTGTTCACGGCCGAGATGTACGGGGTCCCGCTCGATCAGCTCGCGGTCGCGCTCGGCGTCACCGCCCGGCGGGCCAGCGACATCACGGCCCGGTGGGTGACCCGCCGCCAGGCCCAGGCCGACCGCCTCGGCCCGGGGCCGCGCTGGGCCTGGCTGACCAGGGCCGGGCTGGCCAGTTGCGGGCTGCCTTACTCCCCCGCCGCGCCGGCCCTGCCCCGCCTGGCCCACCTGCGGGCCGTGATCGCGGTGCGGCTGGCCCTGGAGTCGGTTCCGGCCTACCGGGCCGCGGGCGCGCACTGGCGCAGCGAGCGGCGGCTGCGGGCGCGGCTCGGCGGGCGGCTCGGGCTGCGCGACCACCTGCCCGACGGGGAGGTGCACTGGCCCGACAGCGCGGCGGATGGCACGGCGCCGGCCTGGGCGGGCGAGTGCTGGGCCATCGAGGCCGAGCTGACGCCCAAGACGGTCAGCCGGACTACAGCAATCATGCAGGAACTCCTCAGCCGCACCGGCGACTACGGCTGCGCCGCGGCGCAGGCCCGCGTGCCGGGCCGGCCGCCGCGCCACGACCGGGTCATCTACCTGTGCTCGCCCGCGGCGACGAGCACGGTCAGCCGGGCGCGGGAGGCCCTGGGCGAGGACGGCACCCGCATCGAGATCCGCGCCCTGCCGGCGTCCGCGTACCTGCCCGCGCCCGGCCGGCCATCGCGCCCGAGCCAGGCTGAATCCGGGCATCCGACCTGAGGCGGATATCGCCATGGCATGCTCACCTGCCCGCTGTCGCAACCATGCTGGCGCCCGGCGCCGGCCGGCCGATCGCCGGAGCGCCAGCGTCAGGCCGCCGCGGCCCGCGGTGGCCCGTGACTGTAGTAGGTCCGCCTGCCGTCGGGGCTGGTGGCGGTGGTGGTGCCGTCGGGATGGAGGGCGAGGGTCCAGCCCCAGCGGTGCACCGCTATCAGATGGTGGAAGCTGCACAAAAGAGCCAGGTTATGCAGGGCGGTAACGCCTCCCCTGGCCCGCGGGATCAGGTGGTGGGCCTGGCAGTGGAGGGGCTTTTGCCGGCAGCCGGGAAAGGCGCAGTGGCGGTCCCGGAGAATGACCAGGCGCCGCAGGTGCGGCGGGACCGCCGCGGTCGGGGTCCCGGTGTCCAGCGGCAGGCTCCCGGTGGCGGGGAACTCGGCGCCCAGCAGCCCGGTGCGCAGGAGCGCGGCGAGCCCCGCCGGGCCGGACAGGATGTCCGCGGCGCAGGCCAGCAGGGTGTTCTGCAGCCGCCGGCGGGTCCGGGGCGACAGCGGCCGCGGGCTGAGCGTCCGGGAACCGGAGTCCAGCGGGCCGAGCGTCCGGGAACCGGAGTCCAGCGGGCCGAGCGGGCCAGGTGAGCCCGGCACGCCGGGGCCGGGCGGGCAGGTGCAGGCCCCGCACGGGCAGTCCGGCCGGCGGAACCCGGCCAGGTACCGCTCCGTGACCGCGTCCAGCGCCGCCGGGTCCAGGTGCCCGGTGACGACCGGGACCAGCTGCGCATCACACGCATACCCCTCGGCCGCCGCCCGGCCGTATACCCACCCTGGCGTGCCGTCGGCGGCCGCCCGCGCCGCGGCCCAGGCCCGCTCCGCCGCCGCGGCACCGGGCAGGTCGCGGAGCTGGTCCAGCGTCACGTGCAGCTGCACCTGCGTCGGCTGCCCCGCGGTGTCGGGCAGCCCTCCGCCGATGAGCCGCCGGGCGGCCTCCTCCAGCGCATCGTGCTGGCGCTGCTGCTCGGTCCTCGTGTCCTCCGGGCCGGCCTTCTTGCCCAGCGACGCCAGCAGCGCGCTCACCGCGGCGGTGCACTCCGGGGTCAGGTCGCCGTCGAGCTTCCCCGCGCCCCGGAAGTGCACGTCCAGCTGCACCCGCCGGTCCTTGAACCCGTCCTCATCGTCCCCGCCGTCGGGGCCGTCAGCGTCAGGCGGCGCGGACCGCTCCCGCATCTCCTGCGCCAGCATCACCAGGTCCGCCTCGGTGGCGCCGCCCAGCGCGGCGGCCAGCAGGATCTCGTCGGCCTCATCGCGCAGCTCGGGCGGGAGCAGGTCGGACGCGTCGCAGATCAGCCGCGCGAACGAGGCCGTGACCTGCGCGGCGGCCAGGGCGGCCAGGACCCGGGGATGGACCGCCAGCCGCTTCATCCAGCCCGCCGCCGCATGCGATGCGCCGGAGGTGACCTGCGTCTGCCACCGCAGCCAGGTCCGGATCGTGGGCTGCCCGTCGGCCTCGAACCCGCCCTGCGCGTTGAACGCCGCCATCGCCTTGGACCGCGCCGCCACCTGCGCCGACTCCACCCGCCCTAACGCCCGCAAGCACCCCGCCAGGGCATCCACGGGCCAGTCCGCCACGTCCGCGCCGGCCAGGTACCCCAGGCTGGCCTCCAGCCCCGCCAGCGCCTCGGCCGCGCTCGACGGCTCACCCGCAGGCACGCCGGGCTGCTGGCCAGGGACAGACACGGGAAGCCACCTCCAACGCCCCGGGGACGCACATCGCCGGGGCAGAGCAACGGACCTCGCACGCCCCTGCGGGCATGCACGAACGGCAGCTGGAGGGGCCGTTCACCGGGACAAGGTGCTCCTCGCGGAGCGCATCATCATCACGCAGGTCATCGCATCGTCAGACCCGGGAACGCCGGTCTCTCTCTTCGAACTCACCTCCGATTATGCCATAAAGCCACCCAATAGTCGAACTGAATAATGGAGCATCGCGGGCCACCGCCCCCGCTGTTTCCTCGACGCAGCCCGAATCCGGGCGGCCAGCCCGGCGGGCCGAAATCGCCCGGACCAGCGCGCGCCCGGCGTTACGGCAGCGAGGGTGCCGCACCCGGAATCGGGCCGGGCCACGGCGCGCGCAGGCCGTCCAGGATGACCCGCAGGTTGCGCTCCCACTGCTGCCCGGTGGCCCGCAGGCCCAGCGTGGCGGTGCCGGTCGCCACCGAGGAGAGCAGGAACGGCACGTCCGCCCAGGTCACGTCCGTGCGCATGGCGCCGGCTGCCTGGGCGCGCTCGACCAGGGCGCGCAGCCGCTCCCGCAGGTCGGCCAGCGCGTCCTCGGGCGCGAACCCGCACTGGCCGACTACCGCCTCGCTCACGGCCACGTTCGCCGCCCGCATCCGGACGAAGACCACGGCGAACTCGCACAGCGCGGTCCACGGGTCGGCGCCGTCCAGCAGCAGCCGGTCGGCCTCGGCCACGGCGTCGCCGATGAGCTCCGCGAGCACCGCCGCGACCAGCGCCTCGCGGGACTCCACGCGGCGGTAGAAGGTGCCGACGCCGACCCCGGCCCGGCGGGCGATCTCATGCGCGGTCACGCCCGTGCCGCCCTCGGCGATGGCCGTGCGCGCGGCGGCCACCAGCCGTTCCACGTTCCGCTGGGCATCGGCCCGCGGGTGACCGCCCTCCAGCAGGGCCTCTACCGCTGTCATGCCCGCAGTCTAGCCCTAAGTGGACATCTGAAGTCCGCTTGATCTAGGCTCCGGATCAACCGGACGAAACGAGTCCGCTTCCTAACCGGACGTAAGGCTTCCGGTTAACGAACCGAGGAGCGCGTGATGAGCGACAAGATCCGGGTGGGCATCATCGGGGCCAGTCCCGACCGGGGCTGGGCGGCGACCGCGCACATCCCGGCGCTGCGATCGCTGCCGGAGTACGAGCTCACCGCGGTCGGCACGAGCCGGGCGGCCAGCGCCCGGGAGGCTGCCGCGCGGTTCGGCGCCGCGCACTGGTTCACCGACGCGGAGCAGCTGGCCGGGCACCCGGACGTGGACCTGGTGGTGATCACCGTCAAGGTCCCGTTCCACCGGGAGCTGACCGAGGCGGCGCTGGGCGCGGGCAAGCACGTGCTGGTCGAATGGCCGCTCGCCCGCACCACCGAGGAGGCGGAGGGGCTGGCCCGGCTGGCCGCGCAGGCCGGCGTCCGGCATGCGGTCGGCCTGCAGGCCCGGTTCGCGCCCGCGGTGAACTACGCCCGCGAGCTGATCGCCGGCGGATACGCGGGCCGGGTCACCTCCGCGAACGTGCTCGTGGCCCGGGGCAAGGGGGCCGGGGCGGCCATGCCGGGCTGGACCGCCTACACCCTGAACCGGGACAACGGCGCGGGCGTCCTGGAGGTCTCGGGCGGCCACACCCTCGACGCGCTGGAGTACGTCACGGGCAGCCGCCTGACCGGCGTGTCGGCCCGGCTCTCGGTCCAGCGCCCGGCCTACACCATCGAGGGGACCGGCGAGCGGGCCGAGGTGACCAGTCCCGACCAGATCCTGCTGCACGCGGCGCTCGACAGCGGGGCCATGGTGTCGGCCCATATTCACGACGCGAAGCTCACCTCGGGCCGGACCCGGCTGGAGATCGCCGGGACCGACGGCGACCTGGTCATCGAGACCACGGGCCCGCAGGCCCCGATGGGCATCCAGATCAGTGACCTGCGGCTGGCCGGCTCACGCGGGCCGGGCGGCACCTACCAGGACCTGACGGTCCCGGACCGGTTCCGGCACGTCCCGGCGGGCCTGCCCGCCGACGCGGTGCTGAACGTGGCGCAGCTGTACGCACGGCTGGCCCGCGACATCCGCGACGGCGGCCCGGGCGACGGCGGCCCGGTGAGCGTGCCCGACTTCGGCGACGCGGTCCGCGCCCACCGGCTGCTCGACGCGATCAGGTCATCCCGGCAAAATGGGGATCAGCCTGGATGAAAGGGGCCGCCATGCCGCTCGGGACGCCATTGCCAGCGGCACTGTTACCCGGCCGCCCGTGATCGGCCGCTGGCTGGCGATCCGGGCCGTCCGCGGCCTGGCCCGGCTGACGGCCCGGATCGCGGGGCTGGCCGTGCTCGGGGGCGTCCTCGTCGCGGCCGCGCCCGTCACGGTCGTGGCCGCGGTGAGCGCCGCGGCGGCCTGGCGGCAGGGCTGGCCGCCGCGCCGCCTGTACCGGGCGGCGGCCTGGCAGCTGCCCATGGTGGCGGCCTGGCTGGCCGCCATCGCCGTCCGCGACCGGGCCGGCCCGCCGGTCGCGCAGGCCCCGTACCTGGCCTGGCGGGCCATGTGGCACCTGATCGCGGAAGGTTCCCTCCCGCGGGCCGCCGTGGTCATCGCGCCCGCCGCCGTCCCGCTCGGCCTGGTGGCGGGCGGCCTGGCCTGGTCCCGCCGGCTGAGCGCGATGGCGGCCGCGGCCGGCGGGGCCTCGCCCGGCTCGGCCGTGGCCTTCGACCGGCGGCAGTGGCGGCACCAGGTCCGGGCCGCGCGGGCGCGGATCGCGGTGCCCGGCGCCGTGCCCCTGACCACCCGGGCCGGCGACGTCGTGGCCGGGGCGGTCATCCGCGCCGTCGGGCATCCCGCGGCGGAGCTGGCCCGGCTGCCCTACGCGCGGCTGCGCTCGCACCAGGTCGTGATCGGCGGAACGGGCACGGGCAAGACCACCCTGCTGCTCCGGCTGTGGGCCGCGTTCATGGCGACCGCCCTGCGACGGCACGCGGCCGGCCAGGGTGCGGCCCCGTTACTCATGGTGCTCGACTGCAAGGGGGGCGGCGACGCCCGCAAGATCGCCGACCGGGCGCGCCGGGTGCTGCGCGCGGCGGGCGCCCGGCGGACCGCGGTGTGGCCGGACGACGCGAGCCTGTCCCTGTGGGACCTGCCGCCGGACCAGCTCATCACGACGCTGGCCGACCTGGTCGAGCACGGCACGGGCGGCGCCGCCTACTACGCCGACATCCTGGACGCGGTCGTCTCGCTGGCGGTCGGCGCGCCGTGCGGGCCGCCGGCCGGCAGCCGCGACTTCCTGGCCCGGCTGGACCCGGGCTGGCTGACCCGGGCGTGGACCCCCGGCGCGCACGGCGCCGAGCTGGCGCTGATCCGGTCGGCGGGGCGGCAGGTCACCGACGTCGCGCTGCGCTACCGGACGCTGCTGCGGCGGCTCGGCGCCGGGCTGGACGGGCCGGGGCGCCTCGATGACGCCGACGCCTGGTACTGCATCCTCGAGGGCACGTCGCAGGCGGCCGTCGCCGAGGCCCAGGCCCGGGCGCTGATCGACCTGCTGGCCAGCTACATCACCAGCGGCCCGGCCCGCCGGGAGGTGCTGCTGGCGGTCGACGAGTCCGGTGCAACGGATGCTAACCCGCAGTACGATCCTCCGGCAGGCAAGCTGCGGGAGGATTCATGGCGAGGCTACTCGGTGCCACGCGGCTCAGCCACAGCACGGATGCCAGTACAAGCATCGAGCGGCAGCAGGAGACGATCACCGCGTACGCGGGGGCCCACGGCCATGTGCTTGTCGCGATCACCGAGGACACTGACGTGTCCGGCAGTATCGCGCCCTGGGACCGTAGTGAGCTGGGACCGTGGCTGTCCGATGTACGGGCAGGCTCGTGGGACACCCTCGTGGTCGCCAAGCTGGACCGAGTTTCCCGGAGCCTGCTCGACTTTGCGAAGCTGCTGAAGTGGTGCCAGGCGCACGGCAAGACTCTCGTGTCCGTTGCGGAGTCGCTGGATTTCGGCACGCCGACCGGTCAGTTCGTGGGCAAGATCCTAATTCTCTTCGCCGAGTTCGAGCGAGACATGATGC
>DASYBB010000072.1:0-58048 GCA_036501025.1 Streptosporangiaceae bacterium | reverse complement strand
GGCCGGGATAGCGAGACTCTGGCGTTCCGTATTCAAGGGGCCTCATGGCTCCAGGGCGGCGGTGATGGCGGCCAGGCCCTCGGCCAGCCGGCCGGGCGGCTCGTAGGCGGGGCCGAGCCGGAAGACGCGGTCGCTGTCGCCGAACCACGGCCCTGGCGCGACCGCGGTGCCCAGCTCGGCGAGCCGGGCATGGAAGGCGGCGGGGTCGGTGGCCGGCCCGAGCTGCACGCAGCCGAGCGCGCCGGCGTCGGGCGGCAGCCAGCGCAGGGCGCCGGCCCGGGCCGCGGCCCAGCCGGCCACGACGGCGCGGCCGCGGGCGAGCCCGGCGGCGCGTTCGGCCAGGATCTCGTCGGCCCGGGCCAGCAGCCGCCCGGCGAGGAACTCGTCCACCGCCCCGCAGCACACGCTCGAGTTGAACTTGGCGAGCCGCAACTGCTCGCGCAGGCCGGGGTCGGGCACGGTCAGCCATCCGGCCCGCAGGCCCGGCGCCCCGAACGCCTTGGACAGAGAGGAGCAGGTCAGGACCCGGGGCGACAGCCCGGCGAAACTGGGCGCGGCCCGGTCATCCCCGTACCGGGCCTCGCGGTAGATCTCGTCGATCAGCAGGAAGGCGCCGGGGCAGGCCGCGCTCATCGCGTCGAGCACGGCCCCGACCTCGGCCGGGGTCAGCGCGATCCCGCTCGGGTTCTGCGGCGAGGCCAGCATGACCAGCCGGGTGCGGGGCGACAGGCGGGCGCGCAGCCGGCCGGTGTCCAGGCGGTAGCCGTCGTCGAAGCAGGAGGTCACGGTCACCACGCGGGCGCCCACGCCGCGCAGCACGTCGAGCACCGGCGGAAAGCAGGGCCGCCCGACGACGACCTCGCCGCCGTCGTCCCCGAACAGCAGCGCGACGAGGAACAGCGCCGCCGACGCCCCGGCCGTGACCAGAACCTGGTCCGCCGGGACGCCCGTCCGCCCGGCCACCAGGGCACGCATGCCCGGATCGCCCAGTGAAGTACGGTATCCGAGTTTTATACTCCCCAGTAAACCTGACCCGTCCGGGCCGAGCAGTTCGGCCACGGACAGGTTGCCGGCGTAACTCTCGGCCAGGTCATAGCGGGGCTCCTCGTCCACGAGCGCCGCGATCGGGCTGGCCGGGAACTCGCGCATAACCTCGCCTCATCTCCCTCGGGGGTGCTACCCGACCATGCTGCGGGCCGACCGCACGGCGTTCCCAGGGCCAATACCCGGAGAATTGGTTTGGAGATGAAGCCAATCGATCTCGGCGAGCGGCTGGGCCGCTGGTCATCGGGGCGCGGGCCGCTGCCCGTGCTGCTGTCAGCGCGGCTGCGGCGGCTGATCGACGAGGGCGAGCTCCCGCCCGGCGAGCCGCTGCCGCCCGACCGGGCACTGGCCGCCGCGCTCGCGGTCGGCCGCAGCACGGTCGTCGCGGCCTACGAGGAGCTGCGCCGGGAGGGCCGGATCGTCCGGCGCCAGGGCAGCGGGACGCGGGTGGCCGGGGCCGGCCAGGGCGCCGCGGCGCGGACGCCGCGGCCCACGACGGGCGCGCCGGTCTTCCTGCACCTGCTGGAGCCGCGCGACGGGGTGATCCCGCTGGCCTGCGCCGCGCCGAGCGCGCCGCCGCGCGAGCTGGTCGACGCGTACGCGGCCATGCTGCCCCGGCTGGCCGCGACGACCGGCGACATCGGCTACTACCCGGCCGGGCACCCGGCGCTGCGCCAGGCCATCGCCGACCGGTACGCGGCACGCGGCATCGCCACCGGCCCGGAGCGCATCCTGGTCACCGGCGGGGCGCAGCAGGCCCTGTCGTTACTCGCCAGCGCGCTGCTGGTCCCCGGCGACCGGGTGCTGGCCGAGGCGCCGACGTACCCGGGGGCGCTGGAGGCGTTCCGCGGGGAAGCGGCCGTCACCCACGGGCTGCCGGTCGGGCTCGCCGGCCTGCGGGCGGCCGTCCGGGAGCACCGGCCCGCGCTGGCCTACGTGATCCCGACCTTCCACAACCCGACCGGGCTGGTGCTGCCGCTGCTCCGGCGCCGGGCGCTGGCCGAGACCGCCGTCGCGGCCGGGGTCCCGCTGATCGACGACGAGGTGCTCAGCGAGCTGGGGTTCCCCGGCGAGCCGGTCCCGCCGCCGCTGGCCAGCTGCGCCGGGAGCGTGATCTCGGTCGGCTCGCTGAGCAAGGTGGCCTGGGGCGGGCTGCGGGTCGGCTGGGTGCGCGCCCCCGAACCGCTGATCGCGCGGCTCACCCGGCTGCAGGTCGTGGGCGAGCTCGGCGGGAGCGTCCCCGGCCAGCTGGCCGCGGCCGTGCTGCTGCCCCGGCTGGGGCCGCTGATCGCGCGGCAGGCCGCGCAGCGGGAGGCCCGCCACGATCACCTGCGCGCGCAGCTGGCCCGGTACCTGCCGGACTGGGAGGTGCCGCCGGTACGCGGCGGGCAGACCCTCTGGGTCCGGCTGCCCCGCGGAGATGGCTCCTCGTTCGCGCAGGAGGCCCTCCAGCATCAGGTGGCGGTGCTGCCGGGCAGCGGCTTCGACCCGTCGGGGCAGAGCGAGGACCGGCTGCGGATCCACTTCCTGGCCGAACCGGATGTCCTGACCGAGGCCGTCCGCCGCCTGGCCCTGGCCTGGCAGGCCTACCGCCCGCCGGGCCGCGGCCCGGTCCTGCGCCCCGCCTAATGGCACCGGCGCTCAGCGCAGGGCGATGAGGCCGGCGGTGGTCGGGGTGAAGCCGCAGCTGCCGACGTAGAACGGGTCCAGGTTGTCCTCGAAATCGACGTGCAGCCACTCGCAGCCGGCCCGGCGGGCCTCGTCGCGGGCCAGCGCGACCAGGCGGGTCCCGATGCCCCGGTGCTGCGCACCGGCGGCGACCAGCGTGTCGAGGAGGAACGCGTGCACGCCGCCGTCCCAGGCGAGGTTGACGAAGCCGGCCAGCTCGCGCCCGTCCCGGGCGGTCACCCAGCCCAGGCTGTGCGCGCTGAGCTGGGCCTGCCAGTCGTCGGCCAGCACGGCGTGCCCGAAGCCCGCCGCGTGCAGGGCGTTGACCTCGGCGTTCTCGAACTGCCCGCGCCACTCGTAGTTGATCATCGCGCCACCGTAGGAAGCCGCGGCGCCCGCGCACAACTGGTTTGCCGGGGGCCGGGCGGCTGCGGCGCGGGCTCGCGCATCGTGGATCATTGGGGTAATGCGCGCACTGATCACCAACGACGACGGCATCGGCAGTGCTGGCCTGCGGGTCCTGGCCCGGGCCGCCGTCGCGGCCGGGCTGGACGTGACGGTGGCCGCGCCGGACTCTGAGCGCAGCGGCAGCGGGGCGGGCCTGTCGGCCCTGGAGCCGGGCGGGCGGCTGCTGCTGACCGAGCAGCCGCTGGACGGGCTGGACGGCGTCCGGGCCTTCGCGGTCCGGGCCACGCCGGCGCTCATCGCGTTCGTCGCGACCAGCGGGGTGTTCGGCTCGGTCCCGGACATCGTGCTGTCCGGGATCAACCACGGGCCCAACACCGGCCAGGCCGTGCTGCACTCCGGGACGGTCGGGGCCGCGCTGACCGCCGCCTCGCACGGCATCCCGGCGCTGGCCATCTCGGTGGCCTCGCCCGCCCCGGAGCACTGGGACGCGGCCGGGATGGCGGCCGCCCGCGCGCTGGACTGGTTCGTGCCGCGCGCCACCCAGCCTGTGGCGGCCAACGTCAACCTGCCGGACCGGCCCGCTGACCAGCTCCGCGGGTTCCGCGCCGCCCGGCTGGCCGCGTTCGGCGCGGTCCAGGCCCGGGTGCTGGCCGAGACGGCCGCGCCGGGCAGCGGCTCGATCCCGGTGACGTTCACGCGGCCCGCCGGAGAGCCCGGCCCCGACACCGACCTCGCGCTGCTGCGGCAGGGCTGGGCCACGGTCACCGTGCTGCGCGGGCTGTGCGAGTCCGACGCGCTCGACCTGTCCGCGCTGGCCTGACGCTCAGGGCCGGGGCGGCAGCGGGTGCCGGGGCTCGTAGATGCCGAGCTCGCTGCCGTCGGGCAGCGCGATGGCCGACACCAGTCCCCAGCGCTGGTCGCTGACCTCGCGGGTCGCCTCGACGCCCTTGCCCCGCAGGTCGGCCAGCGTGGCCGCGATGTCGTCGCACATCAGGTACAGCTCGCACCGGGGACCCTCGTCGCCGGCCGGATGCACGGCCAGCTCCGCGGGCGGCAGCGCGAAGATGAGCCAGCCGCCGCCCGCGTCGGCCGACGGCAGGCCGAGCACGTCGCGGCAGAAGGCCCGGACCTGCTCGGCCGCCGGGGAGAACAAGATCGCGTGCGCGCCGGTAATCACGCTGCGATCCTAAGCCTGGGCCGGGTGATCAGCGCGGAGGCTTGCGGCGGGCCAGCCAGCTGTCAGCGCAGCCGGATCCAGGTGGCCTGGGCGAGCCCGGCGAGCTGCCCGGCCGGGGTGAACACCGCCGACCCGGCCAGCAGCTTGCGGCCCTCCTGGGCCATCCGCCAGCCCGCCACCACGTGCGGCTCGCCGGCCAGCACCGGGGCCGCCGTGCGGGCCGCGTACCGGCCCAGCACCCACGGCGGCCCGTCCGGCGCCTCGTTGCCGATGGCGCCGACGCCGCCCGAGCAGTCCAGCGCGGCCCACACGAACTCCGGCGCGACCGCCCCGTCCGGCCCGGCCAGCGACCCGTCCGGGACCCAGACGTCGGCGGCCAGGTCCCGCCCGGCGACCGGGCCGACCAGGATGCCCAGCCCGTCGCCGGGCCCGCGGTCCGGCCCGCACACGAAGCATCCGGGGTACGGGTGTTCCTCCGGGTAGGCCCGCAGCCGGGACGCCGCGCCCGCCGCCCTGGCGTCGGCCAGGGTCACCGCCGCCGGCCCCGGCCCGTCCGGGCCGCCCGCCACGGCCTCGGCGATCAGGTCAGGGCCATGAACCAGCGAAACGGATTGCCCCGCGCCGGCCACGATCTCCAGGGCCGTGTCCACCGGGGGCGGCCGCCGGAGCGTGATCTCGCCGGCGCCGCCCAGGCGCGCCGCCAGCAGCCCGGCCACGTACCCCCCGTTGCCGGTCCCCGGCGGCCCGCAGAAGCGCGGGTCGATGACCACGGTCCCGGTGTCTTCGATCGGCGTCACGCCTCCAGGCTGGCATCCCCGCCCGCTCCCGGTTACCTCGGCCCCCGGGCCTGCCTCACCCGGCAGCGTCGCGGTCGCCGCTACGTGCGGCTCCAACCGGTGATCGACGGGTCCCCGGAGAAGTGCAGCACCTGTCCGGGCTCGGGTCGCGCCAGGCCCGCCGGGGTCAGCAGCCGCCGGCCGGGCCGGGGACGCCGGGGCCGGCGGCGGGCTGGTCGACGACGCCGGCGGCGCCGGTGCGGAGCACGGCGCCGAAGTGGACGACGTACCACTGGCCGCGCCAGGAGATCAGGGACGCGATGCCGATCGAGCGGACCTGGCCGCCTTGCCGGTAGACGAGCCGCGCGCCGCCGACGTGCCAGTAGCCCACGGCGTTGTAGCAGACGCCGGGATCGATCCAGGCCGCGTCCGCGGACGGCACGATGACCCGGACCAGGCGGGCGGCGCCCGCGCCCGTGCCGAGCAGCCGGTGGGCCGCGCCGACGTCGAGCCGGAAGTCGCCGAACAGCCGCGCGTTCCAGTCCGCGGCCGGGTCAGCGATGGCCTTGACCTGCTTGTACGCGGACAGCGGGAAGAACGCCGGGGCGCCCGTCGCCGGCCGGCCGGTGACCACGGCGGTCCACAGGTCGGTCATCTCGGCCCGGAATACCGGCGTCCCGGCGCTCGGCCGCGCCCGCGTCTGGGGCAGGCCCGGCGCCGGCGCGGGGATCGCGATCACGCTGGGCGGGGCACTCGGGGACCGACTCGGCGAGACGTCGGGCCGCGCCGTCGCGGCTGCCTGGCTGACCCGGTGCGGCGGGCTGGCCGGCGCGGCGCCGTGGCTCGCCGGGCTCCCGCAGCCGGCCGCCAGGAAGGAGGCTGCGACGGCCAGCAGCGCGGCCCGCATCCTGGTGCTCAGCGCCCCGACCACAGTCAGCTGCCGTTCCTATCCGTGTGACCGGCTCTTCCGGACCGGGTGACCGGACCCTATGGGTGACCGGCTCCGGGCTGCCGACCCGCGCTGGCAGCGAGCTTCGAACGGCCAGGCTACCGACAACTGACCGCCGCACGGCGGCCATCGCGGCGCGTCGCGGCGAGTCGTTGGCGACCGCCGGGCTGGGCACCGGCGGCTGGGCGTCGCAGCTTGGTCCGGTGCCCCGGGCGGCGGGCCAGCGGGTTCCGGCGCGGCGCTTGCTACTCCGGTGCGGGCGGCGGGTCCTGGGACGGGTGGAGCTGGCGCATGAGGCCGAGGACCTCGTCGATGAAGGCGTTGGCCTCGCGCCGGGACGCCAGGCCGGCGACCTCGCGGCCGGCCTCGGTGACGATGGCGGTCAGGACCAGCAGCTTGGTCGGGCTGAACGGGACGGCGTCCTGGTCGAAGCCCGCGGCGTTGATGTCGAGCCAGTCGCGGAAGCGACGGCGGACGAGCCCGTCGAACCCCGGCGGCCCGCCGCCGGAGACGAAGATCTTCCCGATGTGCCGGTCGTTCCACGCCCCCTCCAGGTAGGCGCGCGTCCCGGTCAGGAACAGCGTCATCGGGTCGCTCTCGCCCGCGGTCACCGCGGCCCGGAAGGCGCGCGCCGAGCGGTGGTGCTGGCGCGACTGGTAGTCGAGGTAGAGGCGCACGTACAGGTCGGCCTTGCTGCCGAAGTGGTGATACAGCGTGCCGACGCTCGTGCCGGCCTTCTCCACGATCTCGTCGACGCTGGCGTCGGCGTAGCCGGACGCGGCGAACACGCCGCCCGCCGCCGTGAGCAGGGCGGACCGGGTCACCTCGGCCCGCTTGGGCCGGGCGGCCGGCGCGCGGCGGCGGCCGCCGGGGTCAGCGGCCGGGCCGGAGGGGCTCGCGGGGCTGGCCGCGCCGGGGTGATCCGCGCTGGCCGCGAAATCGGTCATGCACACAGTGTGCCCTGACCGTGGCCGGGCCCGGCTGCCGGCCGTTCTTATCGAGACAAAACTGAATCCTGCTCAGCCCGGCCGGCCCCCGAAGCGGCCCCTGACAGTGGGCGGGCACGGGATTCATCGTGGTGAATCAGTCCGGGGCGGGACCAAAGTTCTGGCTGGTCGGAAGTTTGGCTATAGGAGAGAACCGAATCTTGTTCAGGTCGATTTGGCAGTGATATACCCAGTGTGCGGATACGTCAGGAGACGTGTGGGGGTTTCGCCAGATAATGGAGGTTCTCAGTGAGGAGAGCTATATGGGGCCGCCCGTGGACGTGGCTGGCCGCCGCGTCCGCGATCGCGGTGGTGGCCTCGCCCCTCGTCCCGGCCGTCGCGCAGGCGGCGTCGGCGGCGCCCGCGGCCGGGTCCGGGCGGCTCGCGCTGGTCAGCGTCTCTAACCCGCGACCGGAGCTGGTGAGCGGCGGCGAGGTCCTGATCCAGGTGCGCGTGCCGCGGGGCACCCGGGCCGCGGACGTGCGGGTCACTGCCGACGGCGCCAACGTCAGCCGCAGCTTCCAGGCCCAGGCCGACGGCAGCCTGCTGGGACTGGTCACCGGCCTGCGGGTCGGGCGCAACCTGCTGCTGGCCACCACGCGGAACCAGGCGGCGGCGCTCACCGTGACGGATCACGCCATCACCGGGCCGGTGTTCTCGGGGAAGCAGCAGCTCCCGTTCTTCTGCGAGACGACAGCGTTCGGCCTGGCCGCCGCCACGATGCCGGACTGCAGCGCGCCGACGGTCGTGTCCTATCAGTACCTCAGCACGTCGGGCGCCTTCGTCGCGCTGGCTGACCCGGCCTCGCGGCCGGCCGACCTGGCCACCGCCACCGTGAACGGCAAGACCGTGCCGTTCATCGTGCGCGTCGAGACCGGCACGATCGACCGGGCGGTCTACCAGACCGCGGCGCTGTACGACGGGCAGAACCCGTCGCCGCTGCGGCCGGACACGAGCTGGAACGGCAAGCTGATCTACACCTTCGGCGGCGGCTGCGACGCGGGCTTCCACCAGGGCACCGCGACCGGCGGCGTGCTCAGCAGCCAGTACCTGGGCCAGGGCTACGCGGTGGCCTCCTCGACCCTCAACGTGCTGGACACCAACTGCAGCACGATCATCTCGGCCGAGGCGGCCATGATGGTCAAGGAGCACTTCATCGACACCTACGGGCCGGTGCAGTTCACCATCGGCGAGGGCGGCTCCGGCGGCGCGATCCAGCAGTACGAGATCGCGGACTCCTACCCGGGCATCGTGAACGGCATCATCCCCGCCATCTCGTTCCCCGACCCGCTCACCACGGGCGGCCCGGTGACCGACTGCCGGCTGCTGGACCAGTTCTTCGCCGGCGCGGGCTCAGCGTTCACGGCGGCGCAGCAGGAGGCCATCGCCGGCTACAACGACTACACCACCTGCAAGTCGTGGGACGTGACGTTCTCCAACCGGGCGACGGCGACCGGCAGCTGCAACTCGGCCATCCCCGTGGCCGACCGGTGGAACGCCACGACCAACCCGCACGGCGTCATCTGCAACTCCAACGAGCAGATCGTCAACCAGGTCGGCACCGACCCCAAGACGGGCTTCCCGAACAGCGTCCTGGACAACACCGGGATCCAGTACGGCCTGGCCGCGCTGAAGTCCGGGGCCATCACCCCGGCGCAGTTCGCCCTCCTCAACGCGGACATCGGCGGCCTGGACTTCACCGGGGCGCCGTCCGCGGCGCGCACGGACGCGAGCCTGCGCGCGCTCAACGCGGTCTACGCCGATGACCTGTACAACGGCGTGACCCAGGGCCTGCGCACCACGCCGGTCATCGACGCCCGCGACGACCTCGACTTCGCCGGGCTCGGCAACGACATCCACACCACCGACTGGTCGTTCATCATGCGGGCGCGGCTCCAGCAGTTCAACGGGACCGACGGCAACCAGGTCATCATCGAGAACCAGCCCACCGCCGCGGAGACGGCCGCCGCCAGCCAGTACGAGCTGTCGGAGATGGACGCGTGGCTCACGGCCATCGACAGCGACCACTCGGGCCAGAGCATGCGCCAGAAGGTGCTGAGCGACCGCCCGGCCAGCCTGAGCGACGGGTGCTACCTCTCGGCCACCAACCTGGTCCACCAGACCCTCACCGACCCCGGCACCGGGGCGTGCGGCGCGGCCTACCCGGTCGCGAGCAACCCGCGCATGGTGGCCGGCGAGGGCCTGACCATGACCGCCCTGAAGTGCAACCTGCAGCCGCTGAACGTCGGCAGCTACGGGGTGACCTTCACGGCCGCGGAGAAGGCGCAGCTCGAGCAGGCATTCCCCAGCGGCGTGTGCAACTACAGCCAGGCCGGCGTCGGCTTCCGCAGGCCGATCGCGCCGTGGCTCAGCTACGGGGACAGCCCGGCCAGCGTGACCGGGCCGTTCCCGCTGCCGCCGGTGTCGGGCTTCTTCGGGGGTGCGCTGTAGCGGGTATCTGACCTGCGCTGAAATGTGGCGGGCCGGGCCCGGAGCGTTGGCTTCGGGCCCGGCCCGCTCGCTTGGGCCTGGCCGCCGCGGGCGCCTTCCCAGCCCGTCATACGAGGCCGAGATGAATGCCAAGGCGTATCGGTCAGCTAAAAATGTGATGTGCGATACACTCCCCGGCTGCGCGCTCTGGCCATCTCCCGTCGATTGAAATACAGTGTCATCCCGGTTAGCGCTCACAGAATGGGGATTCCCCAGTACCGGGCACTACCGGGGCGCGACCTGCAAGTTTCTCGTTAAGTCTCAGGCAAATTGCGCTCGTGAAACGGCCAGGGTGTGGCCAATGTCATTGGCAGCGCACCTGTTCGGCGCAGCGTCTCGGAGTTACTCTCAGGGCGTGGCGCTCATTCCCAAGGTCAAGGTCAGCGGGAAGCCCGCGGGCATTCTCGCGGTCATCGCCGCCGTTATCGGCCTCGCCGTCATTCCCATACTGGCCGTGGCGGGCATGGTGCTGGTGGGCGTGGCCTGGAAGGACGGCCCCCGGTGGACGCGGATGACGCTCATCGCCGGTGCCGTGCTGTACCTGGCCTACCGGCTGGGAGTCAGCCACCCCGCTGGCCATCACGGCTGACCGCGCGGGGCCGCTCTGGGCAGGGCCGGCGCTGGGTGCGGCCGGCGCTGGGTGCGGCCGGCGCTGGGTGAAGGCAGACACCTCATTGGCGGCCGAGTTCACTCGGTGGCGCGGGGCGGCTTCATGATCCCGCAGGATTTGGCATATCCCAGTACGCCAAATCCTGCGGGATCATGAAAGCGCGCCATCTGGCAGGCGCTCGGCCGCGAGTGGAGTGACTGAAGGTGCCCGCGTGGCCGCGCGGCGAGGGTCGGCCGCCGTCGAGCCGGGCCCGGCAGGGCCGGCAAGCCTCTGGTGCCGGCACTTTATGGGCGCCTGCTGGGCAGCAGCGTTACTGGAGTGGCGGGAGGGGCGAGTGCGCAGGTCAGCGCGCTGGCTGCGGCGGACTTGCTTGACATAGCTTGCGACTTGCTTGGTATAGTTTGCAAGAACGCAAGGAGGAACTCTCATGGTTGACACCCGAGCTGTCCGGCGGGAGCTGCAAGAGCAGCTCATCAGTGCGGCTCGCAAGGGCCAGGAGCAGGCCAAGAAGGCCCGGGCTCAGGCCCGGCACGCCGAGGCGCAGGTCCGCAAGAGCCAGGACGCCGTCTCCGGGGTGGTCAAGACCCTGGCCGACACGGCCGAGGCGCTTCGGCCGCAGCTGTCCGCGGTCAGGACCAAGCTCCCGTCCCTGCCCGGTGCTTCCCGGCTGGCCGGCGGAGTGAAGCTGCCCGGCAGCGTCAAGCTGCCCGGCGGAGTGAAGGTCCCGAGCGCGGGCGCCCTGCTGGCGAGCGCGCAGGAGACCGCCGAGCACATGCTGGCCGCGCAGCGCAAGCTGACCGACCAGATCGCCCAGGCCGCTGCCCCGCTGCTGGCCCAGGGCGCGGCTCGTGCCGCCCAGGCCGCGCAGGCCATCCTGCCCGGCGGCCCGTCCAGCCCGCGGACGACCGCAGATGGCCGCCCGCCGGCACCGTGGGACACGGCGGTGATGCCCGACGAGTCCCCCGCCGCCGAGGCCGGCATCACCACGGCCGAGCCGGCCGCCACTGCCGAGCCGACCGCTGCCGCGAAGCCCGCCGCAGCCAAGCCGGCCACGCCCAAGCCCGCGGCCACCACTCAGCCTGCAGCCACCACCAAGCCGGCGGCCAAGCCAGCCGCCGCCAAGCCGGCCGCCGCCAAGCCCGCCCCCGCCAAGCCCGCCGCCGCCAAGCCGACCGCCGCCAAGCCAGCGGACCCGGCCAAGCCGCCGGCCGCCAAGGCCAGCGGTGCCGCCAAGGCCAGCGGCGCCGCCAAGGCCAGCGGCGCCGCCAAGCCGGCCGCGGCCAAGCCAGCCGCCGCCGAGCCCGACCCCGACCCCGACGCCGGCCCCAGCACCACCGACTCCGCCACCGACGGCCCCAGCGCCACAACCCCCAACCCCCGCAAGCCGCGCGCCAAGAAGCACGGCCCGGCCACCGAGTGACCACCCATGGCCATCAGCCACCGCCAGCCGCCGCCGTCCGCCCCGGCGACGGCGACGGCGACGGCGACCGGGACCGGCCACGCTACGGCGGGCGGGCGCGGCGATGACTGAGCCGGGGGACAGCCAGGTGGAGACCCTGGGCTCCTTCATCCGCAGCAAGCGCAAGCTGGCCAACCTGTCGCTGCGCCAGCTGGCCGAGCGGACGCGGCTGTCCAACCCGTACCTGAGCCAGATCGAGCGCGGGCTGCACCAGCCCTCGGTGCGGGTCATCCGGCTGATCTCCGACGCGCTCAACGTGTCGGCCGAGAGCCTGCTGGCCCACGCCGGGCTGCGCCATGACCGGGGCGGCGACTCGGCCGGGACGCCGTCGCCAGGGGTCGAGGACGCCATCCGCGGGGACGGCCGGCTGAGCGCTGAGCAGCAGAGCGCCCTGATTGCCGTGTTCCGCAGCATGCTGTCGGCCGGATCCCCCGAAACTATGACAGGAGGGTCGGGGGTGCGAACATCCCGGAAGGCCGACAATGCATCGCCATCAGCGATTACGCTTCATCAGCGTGACTGACGAGAGGCCGGATCCCGAGTGGCCGCCCGGGCAGGAAGCACCGGTGGAGCCGGAGCCGCTGCCCCGGCGGGATTTTCTGGCGCCCGGCGACCCCGCGGCCAGCGCGGCCAGCGTGCCCAGCAGCAGCGTGTTCGAGCGTCGGCTGCCCGCCCCGCCGGCGGCTGACACGACCGAGCCGCTGCCCGAGCGGATCCAGCCGCTGCCGTCCCGGGCCGCCGCCGAGCCGCGCGCGCCGCTCCCGCCGCGCACGGTCGACCCGATCCTGCAGCGCACGGCCGACGCCCTCGCGGGCCGCCCCGCCAGCCCGGTGCCGCCCCGCGTCCCCGACTCGCTCCCCCAGCGCGGCGCCTTCGAGTCACTCCCGCAGCGAAGCCCGGCCGAGCCCCAGCCCCAGCGCGGCAGCACCCCCAAGCCCCTGCCCCAGCGCGGCGCCCCGGATCCGCTCCCCCAGGGCGGTGCCCCTGAGCCCCTGCCGCAGCGCGGCGCCGCGCCCGATCCGCTGCCCCAGCGCGGCGGCGCCGAGTCCCTGCCCCAGCGCGGCGGCGCGCCCGACCCGCTGCCCGCGCGCAACGGCTCGCTCCCCCGGCGCACCGGCCGCAACCAGCGGGCCGGGCGGCACCGGAGCCCGCACCGCCTCAGCGTCGCCTCCGACGCGCCCGCGCTGATCCTGGCCGTGCCGGGCAGCGCGACCGGCCCCTACGTCCGCGCGGTCGAGGAGGTCGCCGCGACGGCCGAGACCTCCTGCCCCGGCGTCGAGATCCGGGTCGGGTTCCTCGACGGCGACACCTACCGGCTGGAGGAGGCCCTCAGCTTCGACGGCCCGCCGCCCGGCGACCACCCGCTCAACGGCGTCATCGTCCCGCTGCTGGCCGGCCCGCACCCGGCGATCGACGCCATGCTCACCCGCGCCGCCGAGGAGGCCACCGGGCAGGTCATGCTCGGGGCGCACCTGGGCGGCCACCCCCTCATCGCCGAGGCCCTGCACGCCCGGCTGGCCGAGGCCGGGATCGCCCGCGAGTCCCGGTCGCGCGGCCTGACCATGTCCACCGCCACCTACGGCGTGGTCGTCCTGGCCGACCGGGGCGACGAGGCGGTCAAAAACGCCGGCGTCGCCGCCGTCCTGCTGGCCTCGCGCCTGTCCATGCCGGCCGCGCCCGCCTCCATCGACGATCCGGGCAGCCTGGACCGCGCCCTGGCCCGGCTGCGCGACTCCGGCGCCGAGCGCCCCGTTATATCGCCGTGCCTCATCGGGCCGGAGACGCCCGATCGCGATCTGGAGGCAGTCCGGAAGGCCGTCGGAGCCCCGATGGCCGCGCCGCTCGGCGGCCACGCCGCGATCGGCCAGCTTGTCGCCATCCGCTACGGCGCGGCCCTGGCCCGCCTCAGCATGGCCGGCTAACCCGGCCGCCAGCCCCCGCCTGAAGGCCCCCAGCCCTCCCATCCGGAACGCTGGCCCGGCCCGCCCGCCGCCCGCCGCGAAGGCAGGCGTTGACACCGGGCCGGTGTCACGGTGAAGTCTTCTCGAGCGGCCGCTGCGGCCGGCTGACGCGCGCCCCGAACCTCCCAGGCGCCACAGCCGTTTCCCGGGCACACCGGTATCGACGGAGATAACTGGAGGCACCCATGACCGAGTGGAACGCGATGACCTACGCAGGCAAGGACACCATCCTGCGGGTCGTCCAGAACGAGGCGAGCCGGATGTTCGCGCTCGCCGAGCAGCCCGGGGCCTGGGACGCCCCGACCGCCTGCGAGAGCTGGAAGGTCAAGGACGTCATCGGCCACCTGGTCGACACCACGGAGGGCTACTTCAGCAGCTTCGAGATCGCCCGGGCCGGCGGCGCCGATCCGGGGGCGTTCGGGCTGGTCGGGATGCACGAGCGGGCCGGCGAGTCGGCCCAGTCGTTCCAGGACCTGAGCCAGGCCGAGATGATGGCCCGGGCGCGGGCTGACCTGGCCACGATGATGGGCATCCTGGCCCCGCTGACCGAGGAGGAGTGGACCGGGCTGCTGGTCCCGCACTTCTACATGGGCAGCGTGCCCGCGTTCATCTACGCCGCCGGGCAGCTCATGGACTACGGCGTGCATACCTGGGACATCAAGCAGGGCAGCGGCCAGGCCCACGGGATCTCCGGTGACGCCGCGGACCTGCTGGTCCCGTTCATGTTCATCATCTGGCAGTCCACCCTCAAGCCGGACGCCGACCTGACCCCGTTCACCATCGGCATCACCGTCAGCGGCCGCAACGCGGGCCAGTACCGGGTCTCCATCGGCGCCGAGGGCATGTCCTACGAGGCAGGCCCGGTCGACGACCTGCCGGCCGTCATCGACTTCGACGCCGGCAGCCTGGTCCTGACCACGTTCGGCCGGATCAACGGCGGCACGGTCCGCGGCGACGAGGACCTGGCCGACCGGTTCCTCAACCTGTTCTTCCGCATCTAGGCCGCGGCCCCGGGCCGGCCGACGCCGGCCCGGATCAGCCGGCCGCCGGCCCGGGTCAGCCGGCCGGCGGCTGGTAGACGACGGCCTCGTCGACCTGCCGGTAGATCTCGTTGCCGACCGGGTGGCGCATCTCCTCGGCCAGGTGGCCGAGGAGCCCGGCGGTCCGGGCCAGCAGGGCGAAGCCGCGCAGCATGTCCGGCGAGAAGCCCAGGTCGGCCAGGGCCGCCCCGCACACGCCGGCGCCGTTCAGCGGCAGCGTCCGGCCCAGGATGGCCGGGTGGGCCCGGCCGATGGCGGCGAACAGGGTCAGGTGCGGCCCGAGGCAGCCGGCCTCGGCCGCGATGGCGTACATGACCGGCGTGCGCGGGTCCTGCTCCTTGTGCACGGGGTGGCCGAGCCCGGGCACGAGCCGGCCGGCCGCGCGCTGGGCGCGGATGGCCTCCGCCGCCAGCTCGTCCCAGCCGGCCTCGTCCGCGGGCACGTCGCCGGCCTGCGCCAGCGCCGCGGACAGGAACTTGCCGCAGTCCTCGGTGACGCCGAGGTACCGCGAGCCGCCGCCGAGCAGGCCCGCCGCCAGGGCGCCCTGCACCGACTCGGGCGCCCCGGTCAGGGTGAGCCGGGCCGCGATGGCCGACGGGGTGAACCCGTGGTCGGCCAGCGCCACCAGCACGGCCTCGAACACCCGCAGCTCGCCCGGCTCCGGGCGGCGCAGCGCGACCAGCCAGAACGCGAGCTCGCCGAAGCTGACCTGGCCCATCAGCTCGCCGGCCAGGTCCTTCCCGAGCAGCGAGATCGACGTGGCGCCGGCGGTGCCGATGGAGGTGGGGTAGTCGGTCACTGGGCATCTCCCGTGGTGGGCGAACCGGTAGCTGGGGCCGGGGACCCGGGCGGCGCCCCGGCGTCGTACTCGCCGGGCGGATGGCCGGCCGGGAGGCGGTGCTTGGCGATCCGGGCGGTCGGGGTCCGGGGCAGCTCGGCGACCTGCTGCCAGTACCGGGGCACCTTGAACGCGGCCAGCCGCGCGGCGGCGAACTCGCGCAGCTCGGCGAAGTCCGGCGACTGGCCCGGCGCCGCCACGATGAACGCCTTGACCTCCTCCTCGGTCAGGTCGGACGGCACGCCGGTGACCGCGGCCTCGAGCACCGCCGGGTGGCCCTCGAGCACCTCCTCCACCTCGAGCGGGGACAGGTTCTCGCCGCGGCGGCGGATGACCTCCTTGATCCGGGACACGAACGTGTAGGTGCCGTCCGCGCCGACGGTGACCAGGTCCCCGGTGTGCAGCCAGCCGCCGGGGGCGAACAGCGCATCGGTCTCGGCCGGCATCCCCCAGTAGCCCGGCGTGGTGACCGGGTTGCGCAGCAGCAGCTCGCCGCTGGCCCCCGGCGGCAGGCTCTCACCGGGGGCCGCGGCGCCGCCCGGGGTCACAGCCCGCGCCTCGTTGACCGTGCCGAGCACGGGGTGCTGGCGGGCCGAGCCGAGGGTGCCGTAGGGCCGGGTGCCGCGGGCCCAGATCAGCCCGTAGGGCGATTCCGACATCGCGTAGCCGACCACGATCCGCAGCCCGAGCCGGCGCTCGATCTCCAGCTGGCGTTCCTGCTCGGGGGCCGGGCCGGTATAGCACAGCCGCAGCGGCGTGCCGGCGTCGCCGGGCCGCTCGGGCTGGCGCATCAAGATCTCCAGCATCGCGCCGATGGCGTTGAACTCGGTGGCCCCGTGGCGGCGGGCGGCGTCCAGGAAGTCGCTGGCCGAGAACCGCTCCAGCAGCACCAGGCCGGCCCCGCAGGCCAGCGAGCCCATGACCGAGTAGGCGGGCGCGTTGATGTGGAACAGGGGCAGCGAGGTCATCATCCGGTCGGCAGCGGTCAGCTCCATCCAGAACGGGAACCCCTCGCCGGCCATCGCGTACGCCCGGTGGGTCTGGATGACCAGCTTGGACCGCCCGGTCGTGCCGGACGTCGGGATGAGCACGGCCGGGTCGCCGGGCCCGACGGCGGCGGCCTCCAGCCGCGTGCCCCGCGCGGCCGCGGCCAGCTGCCCGGGGTCGGCCCAGCCGGCCGGCACCAGCGCCGCGATGTCCAGCACGGGCGCGGCGGCCCCGGCCGCGCCGCCGGCCGTCGCGGCCGCGCCCGCCTCCGCGGCCAGGCCGGCCAGCCCGCTGTCGGTGATCAGCGCCCGCGGGCGGGTCTGGCCGAGCAGCCCGGCCAGCTCGGCCGCCGAGCCGCGCGGGTTGACCGCGACGGTCACCGCGCCCAGCGAGGCCAGGGCCAGCCAGGCGATCAGGTACGGCGGGGTGTTCCGCGCGGTCACCAGGACCAGGTCCCCGCGGCGCACGCCGGAGTCGCGCAGCGCGGCCGCGGTCAGCGCCGCGGCGGCCGCCGCCCCGGCGAAGGTCAGCTCGCCGGAGTCACTGCGCAGCCACGTGCCGGCCGCGTCGCGCTCGGCCGCCGCCGCGAGCAGCCGCGGGATGGTGCCCTGGTAGCCGTCAGACTGCACCTGATCCGCCCTCCGTAGCAGCCGGGCCCACGATGTTGCAGTCAGCTACGGTACCGGGCGGTCTAGCTGGCCCTGGGCTTTGCCTCCCTGGCGGGCGGCAGGCCCCGGGCCAGGACGGCCATCAGGTCCTCGAAGATGTCATCGGGGACCCGGCCGCCCTCCGTCCACTCGGCCCAGCGCATGCCGATGAAGTGCCCGAGGCCGGCGTAGACGTAGGCGATGACCTCCGGGTCATAGCGCGCGTCCACCTCCCCGGCCAGCTGGGCGATGCGGACCCCGCGGGCATACCCGCGGGCCAGCCGCTCGTAGTACTCCCGGAACTCGCCCGGGGCGAGGAACTCGGCCTCGCGGACGATCCGGTAGATCCAGGGCCGGCGCGACATCAGGTCGAAGTAGGCCCGGAACGACGCGCGCTCGCGATCGCGCTGGGTGTCCGGGGCATCCCGCAGAGCCGCCGCCTGGACGGCGCGGACGTCGGCGTTGATCTGCCGGATGACCGCCACGAAGATGTCGGACTTGGACTGGAAGTAGGCGTAGAAGCTGCCGGTGGCCATGCCCGCCTGGGCGCAGATGTCGGCCACGGTCGTCCGCCGGTAGCTGTGCTCGCCGAACAGGTGCTCCGCGGCGCTCAGGAGCCGCTCGGCGGGCGGCCGCTCCTCGGCGGCCGGCCTGCGGCTCGCTGCGACACTCACATTGGCACCTCTGCGTCTAGCTCAGCTTGAACAGGAGAAACGCTACCGTGCTAGAGCCACAGGCCCGCACGCCGGGCACGCGCCGGCCCCCCGCGGTGCGCGGGGAGCCGGCCCGGGCCGGCGTGCAGAACCGGGATATCAGGGGCTGGGGATACCGCTGGCCGGCGCCGGCGGCTGCGGCGTCGTGTCAGACGTGATCGCGCCCGAGGGTGAGGTGTCGGTGATCAGCACCGGTCCCTGCTGGACCAGCACGCCGTTCTCGATGGTGCCCATGTAGGCGCCGGTCGCGCCGTTGTGGTTGGTCGACGAGAAGGCGTAGGGCGACACGGCCGCGCCCTGCGAGATCCCGCTCTGGATGGCCGTCAGCACGTCAGCGCGGGTCGGGTTCTTGCCCGCCTTCTCCATGGCCTGGACGAAGGAGTACGCCACCGCCATGCCGTACTCGACGTTGCCGTCGAACGGCAGCTTGGAGATGTACTGCGTGTGAACCTTCGAGAACAGCTGCAGCCAGGTGTTGGTGCTGGCCGTGCCCAGGGCCGGCAGGTAGCCGTCGGTGATCATGCCCTGGATCAGCTGGTTGCCGTTCACCTTCTGGTGGTTCTGCGCGGCGAAGGACTGCAGCAGGCCGCTCAGCGTGATGGCGTCCGAGCCGACGTCACTGACCACCAGCGTCGGGTTGTAGCTCAGGCCCAGCGCGTTGAGCTTGAGCAGCGCGGTGAAGGCCGGGATCGAGAACGAGACCACGATCTGCGCGCCGGACGCCTTGAGCTTGGCCACCGCCGGGCCGACCGCCGTGTTCGTGGCGTCGTACGGCTCCTTGGCCACGATCGAGCTGGCCGGCAGCTCGTAGCTGAGGCCCTTGACCCCGTCCAGGCCGAACTCGTCGTTCTGGTAGAAGATGCCGACCTTCTTGCCGGGGAACTTGGTCTTGACGTAGTTGCCGAGGATCTTGCCCTCGCGCACGTAGTCAAGCTGCCAGCCGAAGGTGTCGGGCCAGGTCTTCGGCGCGTTCCAGCACTCGCAGCCCGAGGCCACGAAGACGTCCGGGATCTTCTCGTTGTTCAGGAACGGCGCGACGGCCAGGTGGGTCGGCGTGCCGAGTGCGTCGAAGTCCGCGAACACGTTGTCGTTCAGCACCAGCTGGCGCGTCATGGTCGAGGTGATCGAGGGGTTGTACTGATCGTTCTTGACGATATAGTTGATCTTGCGACCGAAGATGCCGCCATGCGCGTTGACGTACTGGAAGTAAGCCTCGGAAGCCTGCGAGATCTCTGAGTAGCCCGGTGCGGCCGGGCCGGTCAGCGGCTGGGTACTCCCGATGGTAATGCTGGTGGCCGTGATGCCCGGGGCCGACGCCCCCGGCTTGGCGTTGCTGCCGCCGGCGGTGGAGGAGGAACCGCCGCCCGATCCGCAGGCCGCAGCCAGCATCGCGATGGCAGCCAGGCCGGCCACCGGCGCAATTCTCATGGTGCGCGATCTTTTCATGTGGTGCCTTTCCCTTTTTCCCGTGGTGCGGTCCCAACTAATGGGGTGGTGGACTTCTCCTTCTGCTCGGGCGCGGGCGCCTGCCTGCGCAGCATCGACAGGGGGGCACCGGCCGCCGGGGCGGCGATGCCGAGCAGGCGCCGCACGGCGCCCTGGATTCCGGCGGGGAAAATCAGCATGACGACGATGAGCACGACCCCGTAGGCCGCGATCGGCACGCTGGAGCTGGCTGAGCTGTTCAGCCCGTGGCTCTGGGCCACGTTGGTCAGGAAGGTCGGCACGAAGACGAACAGCAGGCTCCCCCAGACTGCTCCGGCCAGGCTGCCGAGGCCGCCCAGGACGGCCGCGGTGAGCAGCGCGATCGACAGGGTCAGGGTGAACGTCCCCGGCGACACGTTGGCCAGGACGATGGCCAGCAGCGCGCCGCCCACGCCCGCGCAGGCCGCGCTGACCACGAACGCCCGGATCTGCAGCCGGGCCACGTTCAGCCCGGACAGCGCGGCCGCGATCTCGTCGTCGCGGACCGCGCGCCAGTTCCGGCCGACCCGGCTGTTCACCAGGTTGGCCAGCAGGAACAAGGTGATCAGGGCCGTCAGGCAGGACACCCAGGCCAGCCACTGGGTGAGCTGGAAGTTCACCCCGAGGCCCGCGGGCACGGTCACGTTGATGTCGAGGCCCTGGTCCCCGCCGAAGACGCCCTGGTACCGGCCGGCGATCTCCGGCAGCGCGACGGCCAGCATCAGGGTGGCGCCGGCCAGGTACGGGCCGCGCAGCCGGGCCGCGGCCAGCCCCACGATGCCGCCGGCCACCGCGCATGACGCCGCCGCCGCGACGACCAGCAGGTAGATGGGCCAGTGCAGGTGCTGGAGCAGCAGGGCGGCGACGTAGGCGCCGATGAACATGAAGGCGCCGTGCCCGATCGAGATCTGCCCGCTGATCCCGACCAGCATGGTCAGCCCGCCGACGGCCGTGACGTACGCGGCCACCTCGGCCAGCTCGTAGTCGCGGAACGAGCCGATCCGGTACGACAGGATGAGCAGGATGATGCCGACCACCACGGTGACGGCCAGGTTCTTCAGCAGTGTCATGTCGTCACACCCGCCGCACGGTGCTCATGGAGAACAGCCCGCCCGGGCGCAGCATCAGGACCGCGACGAGGGCCACCAGCCCGGCCGGGTCCACCAGGTCGCTGCCCAGGTAGCCGCTGACGTAGTTGAGCAGCACCCCGAGGACCAGGCCGCCGATGACGGCGCCGAGCGGGCTCTCCAGGCCGCCGATGACCGCGGCGGTGAAGCCCAGCACGAAGATCAGGTCAGTGCTGTTGGGGTACAGGAACGTCGTCGGCGAGACGAGCACCCCGGCCAGCGCGCCGAACGCCCCGGCCAGCGCCCAGCCCAGGGTCAGCACCCGCCCGGTCCGCACCCCGAGCAGCCGGGCCACGTCGGGGTTGAACGCCGTCGCGCGCAGCCGCAGGCCCACCGCGGTGTAGCGGAAGACCAGGGCCAGCGCGGCCGCCGCGAGGAGCACCGCGATGGTCGTGTACAGCCCCTGCGGGGAGATGCCCAGCGCCAGGTGGCCGACGTTGAACCCGCGGATCGAGTAGCCGGGCGGGAAGGACCGGAACTGGCCGCCGTAGAAGATCCCGGCCAGCCCCTCGATGAGGATCAGCAGCCCGATGGTCACGATGACCGCGTTCAGCGGCGGCCGCCGCGTCGTCGGCCGGACCACCGCCCGCTCGATCACCGCGCCGAGGACCAGGCCGGAGGCAAGGGCGACGACAAACCCCAGCCAGTAGCTGTGGGTGTGGTTGATGACGATCAGCGCGATGTAGGTGGTGAACATGGCCATGGCACCCTGGGAGTAGTTGAGCACCCGGGTCCCGCGCCAGATCAGCACGAGGGACAGCGCGATCGCCGCGTAGACCATGCCCTGGCTGATGCCCCCGAGCGTGAACTCAAGGAACTCCTGCATGTTGTGCCTCTCCTAGAAGCCGAGATAGTGCCGGCGCAGGCCCTCGTCCGCTGCCAGCGAGGCGGCGTCGGCCCGGGCGACGACCTTGCCCAGATTGAGCACGATCCCCTGGTCGGCGATCGCCAGCGCGCTGCGGGCGTTCTGCTCGACGAGCAGCACCGTCAGCCCGGAGTCGTCGCGCAGCTTGCGCACGAGCTCCATGACCTGGGAAACGATCTTGGGTGCGAGGCCCAGCGACGGCTCGTCCAGCAGCAGCAGCCGCGGCCCGGTGAGCAGGGCCCGGGCGATGACCAGGATCTGGCGCTCGCCGCCGGACAGCGTCGCGGACAGCTTCCGCCGCCGCTGCCCGAGGATGGGAAACTGCTCGTAGACCGAGGCCAGCGCCGGCGCCCGCTCGCCGCCGGGCCGCAGCAGCAGGGCCAGCTTGAGGTTGTCCTCGATGGTGAGCTCAGAGATGACGCCCTGGCCCTCGGGGACGTGCGCGATCCCGGCCCGCGCGATCTCCTCGGGCTTGCGCCGGGCCACGCTGACGCCGTCCAGCGTGATCCGGCCCGAGCGCGGCCGGATCAGGCCCGAGATGGTGCGCAGCAGAGTGGTCTTGCCCGCCCCGTTGGCGCCGAGCACGGCGGTGATCGTGCCGGCCTCGGCGCCGAGCGACACCCCGTCGAGCACGGGCGCGGCCAGGTAGCCCGCGACGACTTCCTCCACCGCGAACGCGGCCGCGCTACTCATCGCCGGCCTCCACCTTCCCGAAGGTCTGCGTGATCTCGCTGTCGTCCCGGCCGTCGCCGGGCGGCGCCGCGGGCGGCGGCGGCCCGGCGTCATCGAGCCCGGCGGCCAGGGTCGCGTTTTCCAGAACGCTGCCGTCCCCGTCGCTCTCGCCCAGGTAGGCGGCGGTGACGGCCGGGTCGGCCTGGACCTGATCGGGCGTCCCGGACGCGATGACCTTGCCGAAGTCGAGCACGAAGATCTGCTCGCAGATCGCCATCATCAGGTCCATCCGGTGCTCGATGACGACCACGCTGGTCTGCTCGGCCAGGTCGGTGATGAGCTCGCCCAGGCCGGGCAGCTCGCTCTCGTTCAGGCCGCTGGCCGGCTCGTCGAGCAGCAGCAGCCGCGGCTCGGCGACCAGGGCGCGGGCCATGGCCACGCGCTTGCGCGGCCCGTGGGCCAGCATCGACGGCATCTCGTCGGCCCGGTCGGCCACGCCGAGCCGGTCCAGCGCGGCCAGGGCCGCGGCCCGCAGCCGCCGCTCGTCGGCGTCGGCCCAGGGCGCGGCGATCAGCGCGGGCCAGAAGTTCGTCCGCCGCCGGCTGGCCGCGCCGAGCATGACGTTCTCGACCACGCTCAGGCCAGCGCACAGCGCCGTGCCCTGCAGGGTCCGCGCGATGCCGAGCTTGGCCAGCTTGTGCGGCCGCAGCCGGGTCAGCGGCAGGCCGTCGAAGGTCATCGTGCCGGCCTGCGGGCGGACGAACCCGCACAGGACGTTGAGGAGCGTGGTCTTGCCCGCCCCGTTCGGCCCGATGATCCCGGTCACCTGGCTCGAGGCCGCGGTGAGCGAGACATCCTCCAGGGCCGTCAGCCCCCCGAACCGGACGGTGACGCCGCTGACCTCCAGGACGCCGCCCGCCGCTGGCGGGCGCTGCACCGACACCGCAGATGAATCGCTATTCATCAGACTATTGCCTTGCTGATAGGGGGCCCCATCGCGTGTGCTGAACCAAGATTCACGGCAATTTAACGCGTACGCAAGCGATGGCGTGACATTCGTAGCCAAACCGAGACGTGGTGTCACACGCCGCCCGCGGGCGGCCAGAAGCCAACCAGCAGGTCGGCCGGGCCGAAGGGCCGCAGGCGCGACCAGCAGGGCCCGGCGCCCGGCATCTCGTCAGCATATGCTGACACCGAAACCGCGTCAGCATATGCTGACGCGCGGAGAGGCGGGAGACACTGATGACCGAGCACCTGCGCATGACCCGGGACGCGCTCGGGATCGACGTCAGCGCCGTGCGCGCCTCGGTCGGGGCATCCTTCGGGCCGACCGCCCTGGTCTCGGCCAGCCAGGCCCTGCACCCCCAGCCGCGCGTGCGGCGGCTGGACCCTCGCCGCGTGTCCGGCGCTGAGCGGGACGGGGTCTTCCTCCGGCACTCGCCTGGCGCCGGGCAGAGCCTGCACCACGCCCGCGAGGCGGCGCAGGCCCGGCGCGACACCCGGGTCGGTATCGAGCACCTCGCGCTCGGTCTTCTTGCCGCCGGCGAAGGTCCGGTGCCGTCGATCCTGGCGACGCTCGGCGTGTCAGCCGCGCAGTTGCGCGCCGCGCTCCTCGACCGCTACCGGCAGTCGAGCTGATCCCGCTCCGTGCCGCCCTGCCGTCGGACGTCAATTCGGCAGGCGCGCGTCGCCACGGTCACGAAGCGACGCTGGGGTCCTGGGCCGTGCGCCGGACGAGCTCGGCCAGCGTCTCGCCGAGCGCGGCGTCGAGCGTGATCGCGGCGTGCGCGTCCCCGCGCGTGGCGCCCTGGTTGACGATGGCCACCGGCACGCCGAGCCGGGCCGCGTGCCGGACGAACCGGTAGCCCGACATCACGGTCAGCGAGGAGCCGAGGACGACCAGGGCGGCGGACCCGGCGACCAGCTCGAAGCAGGTGTCCACCCGCGGCCGCGGCACGTTCTCGCCGAAGAACACCACGTCGGGCATGAGCAGCCCGCCGCAGCCCCGGCAGTCCACGACCCGGAAGGTGCGGACCTGGTCCTCGCCCAGCTCCACGTCGCCGTCCGGGTTCACCGGGGCGGCCGGCCCCGCGGCCCAGGCCGGGTTGGCCGCGCGCAGCCGCCGGTCGAGGTCCAGCCGGGGCGTGCGCTCGGCGCAGCCCAGGCACCGGACCCGGTCCAGGCTGCCGTGCAGCTCGACGACCCGGCCGGCGCCGGCCGCCTGGTGCAGGCCGTCGACGTTCTGGGTGATGATCCCGGCCAGCAGGCCGCGGCGGTCCAGTTCGGCCACGGCCCGGTGGCCGGCGTTCGGCTCGGCGCCGGCGATGTGGCCCCAGCCGAGGTGACTGCGCGCCCAGTACCGCTGGCGCGCGGCGGCCGACCCGGTGAAGGTCTGGTACGTCATCGGCGTCCCGGCCCGTCGGGCCAGCCCGGTCGGCCCCCGGTAGTCCGGGATGCCCGACTCGGTCGACAGCCCCGCGCCGCTCAGGATCGCGACGCTCCCGCCGGCCACGATTGCCGCCAGCCCGGCCAGCGCCTGCTGGCCGGGAGCCGGGGCGGCCCCGTCCGGGCCGGCGGCCGCGTCCGGACCGCTGATGTCGTCACGGCCGGGAACCGTGCCGTCGAGAAGCTGCGTCACGCTTCCATGCTGCCCGACGCCGGGCAGTGCCCTGGTCAGGGCCGGTCAGGCGGACGCGAGGAGGTAACCGCCGGCCTCGTCCAGCGCCTCGATGACGGCCGGCCCGGGCAGCGGCTCGCCGCTGGTCACCGTGACCCGGGATGAGCCGTCCGGCACCAGGTCGACCTGGACGTCGCGCACGCCGGGCAGGCCGCCCAGCTCGCTGGTAACGGCCCGGGCGCAGTGCTCGCAGGTCAGCCCGGTCACGTTGTAGGTCGTCGTCGTCATCGCGGACATCACGCTCGCCAGGGTAGGGGTCAGAGGATGTCGATCAGCATGACGCCCATGGCCACGCCCATAGCGATCTTGCAGCACGTCGCCGCCCGCGGCGCCAGCAGGGCCCGCGGCGCGCCGCCCGTCATGATCGTGACCGACTGACCGGAGAACCCCGCGGAGAGACGGTCACGATCAAGGATGGCAGCCCCCGCCGGCGCCGCCGAGACCGCGCGCAAGCCGGGGAGGCGGTCCAGCAGCCACACCACGTAGCCGCACACGGCGACGGCCAGCCCCAGCCCGGCGACCGGCCAGTGCGTCCCGCCCGCGCCGTCCATGGCGCCCATCCCGCCAGCGCCCATCCCGCCGCCGGGCCCCGGCCGCCCGCTGGCGATCGCGGCCGGAACGGCCCACAGCACGTAGACCATGGCCACGCAGTCGACCAGGTGCGGCACCGGATAGGCGCACCACCGCCCGGCCAGCGGATCGCGCCCGCCACTGTCCCGCCACGCCCGGTCGCGCCAGGCCCGCCCCGCGAACCACACCGCCCCCACCCCGAACACGGCCCCCCAGGCCGCATCCGGGAGCGTCGCCAGCCGGGGCACGAACATGCCCGCCATGGCCACGCCCATCAGGACGTGCACGCCGTCCGCGTCGGCCTCGCCCCGCCGCCGGCGCCCGCGCGCCACGACCAGCCGCCCCGCGCTGAACAGCGCCACGACCAGCACCACCGCCGCCAGGACGTCCGCCAGCCAGCCCGGGCTCGTCATGACGCCTCCCCGTTCGCGGAGCTGCCCGGGCTGGCGGCCGCCGGCATCGGGCCGCGCGCGGCGCCGGCCGGACCGCGGCGGACAATCCGGCGCCGGCCCGCGCCCAGCGGCCAGTAGGCCAGGGCGATCAGCGCCAGCAGCGGCCCGGAGTTCACGTCGGTGGCGTTCCCGGCCAGGACCTCGCCCAGATCCTGGCCCACCAGCCAGATGACCAGCGAGACCGCCACCGCGACCGCCACCGTGACCCGGGCGCCGCGGACGGGCAGGAAGATGCCGAACGCGATCGCGGCCAGGACGGCGGCCAGCGCGATCGACGCGGGCAGGCCGTGGTGGGCCAGCGCCCCGGCCGCGCCGCGGTCGAGCGACGCCAGCCAGGACGGCTCGCCGTCGGCCATCCCGGCGATCATGTCGTGCAGGCCCTGCGCCGTGCGGCTGGCCGCCGTCACGCTGAAGCAGGCCAGGCTCCCCCACAGCACGACCCACAGGCCGCGGGCCGCCGCCGCGCCCAGCGGGCGGGCCGCCACGAACGCGCCGCTCCCCGCCGGATCCCGGCCCGCGCCGATCAGCCCACCCGGGCCCGCCGGATCCCGGCCCGCGCCCATCAGCCCACCCGGGCCCGCTGCATCGCGGCCCGGGCCGGCCAGCTCAGCCCGGCCGGCCGCGTCCCGGCCGCCGGCCGGCCAGATCAGGACCGCGAGCAGCGCGTACAGGATGACGGCGCCGGGGGCGCCGTTGACCGGGCTCGCGGTGCCGTTGAGCACGCCGCCGAGGCCCTCGCCGAACCACCAGACGGCCGCCGACCAGGCCACCGAGCCGGCCAGCGCGACCTTGACGGCGGGCCGCCAGGCGATGCCCAGGCCCAGGGCGAGCTGGATGGTGGCGAAGGCCGCGTTCGTGGTGACGGGGCTGCGCTCGATGATGCCGGCCGCCCAGCGGACCGAGTCGGCGACCAGCGCCGGGTTGCCGTCCGCGCTGCCCGCCAGCATCTGGCCGAACGCCCGGGTGAACATGAACGACTGGTACTGCAGGACGCCGTCCAGCACCCACAGGGCGGCCAGGCCGAGCTGGAGCCAGCGCCGGAGGTCGGGCGGCGCCCAGGCGGCCGCTCGCGCGGCGGCGGCCGGGGCCGCCACGGGCTGCGCTGTCACGATCGAGCTCCTCGGGAGTGGGCGTTGCCAATCGAATTACTGACGCAAGAACAACCGCGAACTCATCGCCGCAACGCACAGAAGCCTAGGTTCAGCCGGCCGGGCGGGGCAATGGAATCAGCCTAGATATAGCCCGCACGCTGCGGGTTCACGCGCGGGAGGAGACCCCGCCGGGGTATTTCGATAACCCCGCCGCCGTATTTCATTTACCGGTCCGGGGTATTCCGCACACCCGCCAGGGGTATGGCCGGAACCCGGCCCGGGTACCCCGGAAACCCGGCCGGGGTAGTGGGGCGAGCCGTCCCCGGCCGGCCGGCCGGCTTGTCCGCGTTTACGTCCCAGTCCGCCCGTTCGGGCCTGTCGCCGGCCCGCCCGGGCGATAATCAGGGCAGGTAAACAGGCCTGAGGGGAAGCACACACCGGCATGACGGCCAGTCCCGCGGCGAAGCTGATCGGCTTCCTGCTCCTGCTCGGCGTGGTCTTCGGGGCGGCCCGCGCCGCCGGGGCGCACCTGGGCCCGGTGACCACCGGCCGGGCGCAGCCGGGCATCCAGCAGCCCGCCCACGCTCCCCCGATGAACGGGCCGATGAACATGGGCGGCCCGTGAGCGAGACGGCGACCCGGGCCGCCGCCCCGGTCGAGCTGATCATCGGCGGGATGAGCTGCACCGCGTGCGCGACCCGGATCGAGCGGCGGCTCAACCGGCTCGACGGCGTGAGCGCCAGCGTCAACTACGCCATCGAGCGCGCCTACGTCACCAGCCTGGGCGGCCGCGAGCCGGCCGAGCTCGTCGGCGTGATCCAGGCCACCGGCTACACCGCCGCCGTGGCGGCGCCGCCCGGCTCGGCCAGCGACGGCGGCCATCCGCGGCCGGGCCGTGACCTGGGCCGGCGGCTGGCCGTCGGCCTGCCGCTGGCCGTGGTCGTCGTAATCCTGTCCATGGTGCCGGCCGCGCAGTTCACCGGCTGGCAGTGGGTGGCCCTGGCGCTGACCCTGCCGGTCGCCGTCTGGGGGGCGTGGCCGTTCCACCGCGCCGCCTGGCTCGGCCTCGGCCAGGGCGCGGCCACGATGGACACGCTGGTCAGCCTCGGCGTCGGCGCGGCCCTGGTCTGGTCGCTGGGCGCGATGCTGCTCGGCCCGGCGGGCGCGCTCGGCATGAAGATGCCGTTCACCGTGACGTTCAGCGCGGCCGGGGGCAGCACGATCTACCTGGACGTCGCCGCGGGCGTCGCGGCCGCCGTGCTGGCCGGCCGGTACCTCGAGTCGCGGGCCAAGACCCGGTCCGGCGCGGCCCTGGTCGCGCTGGCCGACCTCGGCGCCCGGACCGTGGTCGCCCTCCGCGATGGCGCGGAGCTGCGGATACCGGTGGGCGAGCTGGCTGCCGGGGAGGAGTTCGTGGTCCGGCCGGGCGAGCGGGTGGCCACCGACGGCGTGATCGTCTCGGGCCGGTCGGCGGTCGAGAACTCCGTGCTCACCGGCGAGTCGATGCCGGCCGAGGCCGGGCCGGGCGATCCGGTGACCGGGTCGGCGCTGAACCTGAGCGGCGCGCTGGTGGTGCGCGCCACCCGGGTCGGCCCCGACACCGTGCTGGCCCAGATCACCGGCCTGGTCACCCAGGCCCTGGCCAGCAAGGCGGCGGCCCAGCGGCTGGCGGACCGGGTGGCCGCCGTGTTCGTGCCGTGCGTGATCGCCGTGGCCGTGGCCACGCTGGGCTTCTGGCTGGGCGCCGGGCTGCCCGCGGCGGCCGCCTGCAGCGCGGCGGTGGCCGTCCTGGTCGTGTCGTGCCCGTGCGCGCTGGGCCTGGCCACGCCCACCGTGCTGCTGGCCGCGATCGGCCGCGGCGCGGAGCTGGGCATCGGCGTCCGCAGCGCGCAGGCGCTGGAGACGGCGGGCCGGCTCGGCGCAGTGATCCTGGACAAGACCGGCACGCTCACCACGGCGGTGATGACGCTGCAGGAGATCATCGTGGCCCCCGGCGCGGACGAGGGCGAGGCCCTCCGGCTGGCCGGGGCGGTCGAGGACGCCGGCGACGCCGGTGCCCACCCGGCCGGGGCGGCCATCGCCCGGGCCGCCGTCGCGCGGCTCGGCGACCTGCCGCCGGTGACCGGCGGCACGAGCGTTCCCGGCGCCGGGGTGCGCGGCGTCGCGGCCGGGCACGAGGTCATCGTGGGGAGCCCCCGTTTCGTATCGGAAGTGGGGTGGCCGGTGCCCGCGGCGCTGGCGGCGGCCGCCACGGCGCAGCAGGCGGCGGGCCGGACGGCCGTGCTGGCCGGGTGGGACGGCGAGGTCCGCGCGGTGCTGGCCGTCAGCGACGCGATCCGGCCGGGCAGCGCGGCGGCGGTGGCGCGGATCCGCGCGCTCGGCCTGTCCCCCGTGCTGCTGACCGGGGACAGCCAGGGCACCGCGCTGGCCGTGGCCGCGGAGGTGGGCATTGCGCCCGAGCGGGTGTTCGGCGGGGTGCGGGCCGAGGGCAAGGCGCAGGTCATCCGCGAGCTCCAGGCCAGCGGGATCGCGGTGGCGATGGTCGGTGACGGCGTCAACGACGCCGCCGCGCTGGCCCAGGCCGACCTGGGCATGGCGCTCGGCACCGGGACGGACGCCGCGATCGGCGCGGCCGACCTGACCCTGGTGGCCGGCGATCCGGGGGCGGTCGCCGACGCGCTGCAGCTGGCCCGGGCCACGATGGCCGTCGCGGGCGCCAACCTGCGCTGGGCCTTCGGGTACAACGTGATCGCGATCCCGGTGGCGGCGCTGGGCTACCTCAACCCCGTATTCGCCGGGATCGCCATGGCGGCCAGCTCGGTGCTGGTGGTGACGAGCAGCCTGCGGCTGCGGCGGTTCCGGCCGGGTGGCCGGTGAGCGCCGGGGGCGCGTCGGCCGCGGGGCGGGCGGGGCGGGAGCTGGCCCGGGCGGCGGCGGGGCCGGCGCTGTGCGCGGTGGCCGTGATCGGGCTGCTGTCGGCCTGGGTCGGGATCGGCGGGGCGGGCACGATCGACCGGGTCCAGCTGGAAGTGACCTTCGCCGCGCTGCCGGCCAGCGCCGCGCCGGGCGGGACGACGGCGCCGTACCTGACCATCCGCAACTTCTCCGGCCGCGCCTACGAGCTGACCGCAGCCAGCAGCCCGGACGCGCGGCGGGTCACCGTGCGCCGCCGCGGCCCCGGCGGGCTGGTCATTCCCGCCCGGGCCACGGTGACGCTCAGCCCGTTCGGGAGCGACATCGAGCTGGCCGGCACGCGGCTGCCGCGGGTCGGCGGACGGGTCCCGCTCACGCTGGTATTCGGGCAGGCCGGCCGGGTCACGGTCGAATCAACCGTGACCCCGGCCGGGGCACCCTGACTTTACGGATGACCTTGTTTCTTACCCCGTGATCTGCGGCGGGGTGAACTTATTGAGATCGTAGATATCAAGGGCCTGCTCGATGGTGACAACGCGGCCCAGCATTTTCTGGAAAATGTCCGGACCGAACTGCTGAGTTTGCAGCGTATTGAAATGCTCGGCCATCTGCACCATTTCCCGGGGCGAGCTGGCCGCGCGCAGGGCCGGGTAGACGACGGTGTCCTCGCGGGCCTCATGAATCTCGTACACGCGCGTGAAGGCGTCCATCGCAGCCGCCAGCCGGGCCCGGCTGGCACCCTCGACGAGGGTGCCCGAACCGGCGCTGGCGGTCAGGATGGCCTGGGTCTGCTCCCGGCCGCGGGCGTGCTGCAGCAGCAGTGCGCTGATGCCGGGCTTCAGCGCGCCGCGGTTGACCGGCGGGAAAATGTAGGCCTCTTCCAGCGGCTCGTGGAACCCGTGGATGAACTGCTCGATGATCAGGCTGGCATCGTGCGCCTGTGCCCGGGGCACCGGCTCGCCGGCCTGCACCCGCCGGGTGACCTCCCGGTAGATCAGGATGATCCGGATGAGCATCCCGTGCTCGTTCATGAGGTCCTCGGTCAGCGGGGTCTCACGAGCGACCGCATCGAGCTCGGCGGTGTTCGGGGCGGCCGACGTCGGGACGGCGACCAGGGCGATGCCCGCCCCGACCGCCCCGGCGGCGAGTCCCCCGGCGCCGAACATGGCCGCCCGGCGGGACATCCGCTTGCCGGGCGGCGGCGATTCCTGCTGGCGGTCCTGCGTCTCGCGGGCCGTCATCCGGACACCTTCACCGGCTGACCAGCGGTGTTGATCACGTACCACAGGCCGCCGTTCACGTTGACTGCCTGGCCGGTGGTCTGGCCGGGCGACTGGTCGCCGGTATACCCGTACAGCGGCCAGCCGTCGTAGGTGACGACCTTGCCGCCGGCCGGGTCGGCATCGGTGCCGAGCATGGACTGCTGGACGCCGGCCCCGGCAGTCACCGCCCCGCCGGTCGCCACGAACAGCGGCGGCCAGGTGGCCGCGCACAGGCTCACGCAGGTCACCTTCTGGTCCTGGTCCGGGACGAACATGTAGAGCACCAGGCCGGTCGAGGTGACCAGGATGCTGCCGAACTTGCCGATCTGCTTGGCGTTGATGGTGACCTTGGCGGGGGCGGCCGGGGCCGTTCCGGCGGCGGGCGGGGTGCCGCCGGAGCTGCTGGCCGAGGAGCCGGACGAGCCGGAGGAGCCGCACGCGGCGGCGATCAGGGCGGTGGCCGAGACGGCCAGGACGGGCAGCGGGAGCAGGCGAGGACGAGACCCGGCGCTAGGTCGCAGCCGCGCCCGGCGCGCGCCCGGGGACCGCGATCGCGAGGTGCGCAATAAGCCGGAGGCGCACGACTGCAACCGCAGTGCCAGTCCACTGGGAAGCGGGGATGTCATGACATGTTCCTCTATGGGTGGGCGGATACTGCCGTTTAGCGTACGTTTAACTGGCGCGTAAACTCAAGGCTTCGGGCAAACCTGTGTCCGCCTAATTGCCGTTAGTTGCCGCCCTGCACATGGCCACTGCTCCGCGTCCACCCCTAACTGCTGCAAATTCCCCCTGGGACCCCCCCTAATTGCTCCCTACGCCTTGTAGCAATGGCCGGGGAATGGCGGGCCGGCCGCTGCGGCCGCGTCGCGGGGCGCGGGGCGCGCGGTCGGGGCGCGGACGCGGGCGCGCCGGTTCCGCGCCGCTGAGTATGTTGTCCGCGTGGCGGATGACAGCTTTGACGTACTTGTCCTGGGGGCCGGCGTCATCGGGCTGACCACCGCGATCTGCCTGGCCGAGGCCGGGGTGCGGGTCGCGGTGCAGGCGGCCGAGGCGCCGGAGGCGACGACCTCGGTCGCGGCCGGGGCGCTGTGGGGCTCGCACCTGGTCGGGGCCGATGACCGCGTGCCGCGCTGGGCGGGCGAGACCCGCGCCGTGCTGGCCACGCTCGACCTGGGCGCCGGGGTGCACTCCTGCGACGGCGTGATGGCCGTGATGGTGCCCCGGGACGACCCGCCGGACGCGACCGACGGCGTCCAGTACGCCCGGTGCCCGGCCGGCGACCTCCCGCCCGGCTACGTGGCCGGGTGGCGGCTGACCGCCCCGCTCGTCGCGATGCCGGCCTACCTCGGCTACCTGGCGGGCCGGCTCGCGGCGGCCGGGGGACGGCAGCTGGGCCGGCGGACGTTCACGTCGCTGGACGAGGTCACGGGTTCATGCCCGGCGCCGGTGATCGTGAACTGCCCGGGCGCCGGCGCGCGGGAACTGGTGCCCGACCCCTCGGTCATCCCCGTGCGCGGCCAGGTCGTGGTGACGGCCAATCCGGGGATCAGCGAGTTCTTCGTCGGCAGCGGCGCGCAGCCCGATGAGCTGACCTACTTCTTCCCGCACGGCGAGACGGTCGTCGTGGGCGGCACCCAGGAGCACGGGAACGCCAGCCGGGAGCCGGACCCGGCCACGGCCGACCGGCTCCTGGCCGCGGCCGCGGCCGTGGAGCCGCGGCTGGCCGGGGTCGCGGTGCTGGAGCATCGCGTGGGGCTGCGGCCGGGGCGCCCGTACGTGCGACTGGAACCGCAGGCGCTGGGGGGCGGGCGGCAGGTGGTGCACAACTACGGCCACGGGGGTGCCGGGGTGTCGCTGTCGTGGGGATGCGCGGCCGACGCGACCCGGATCGTGCTGAGCGCGCTGAGCTGAGTTCCGGCGAGCGGCCCCGCGGCCAGGGAGCCGCCGGCTAGAAGCCGGGGAAGATGTTGCGGAGCTGGTTCAGGTCGGCGGGGGCGCCGGTCACCGCGGGCGGCGTGTGCGCGGGGTCGAGCCGGCCGTAGGCCAGCCGGAGGAGGGCCTCGGCGGGCATGGCCACCTCGCCTACCGGGACGTCGGTGCCGTCGGCCGGGTACTCCGTCATGATGACGGTGTCCGCGGTGGCCAGCAGGTAGTCCCGGTCCGGGTCGGTGACCCTGATCCGGACCGCGAACGGGTCGGCGGGCGTCTTGCCCAGGCGCGGCGCGAGGAACTGCGGCACGTTGTCGATCAGCAGGTCGACCGCGTCGGGCGACACGGTGGCAGCCGGGTCGAGGGCCACGGCGACATCCCAGGTGTGCAGGGCGTGCTCGCCGAGCCGCAGCCGGACGAGCCCGACCGCGTCGAGCTCCATCCCGAAGAACGCCAGGCTGATCTTGCCCAGCTGCTCGTCCGTCAGCTGCTCCAGCGCCTGGACCTGGCGCTCGTCCGCGACCAGTGCGTCGGCGGCCTGCTCGTCGGGAGTCTTGGCGTTCCAGACGTCCCACACCGCCTGGAAGCTCTCGGGCCCGGGCGCCTCGCCCTCGCCGAGCGCGCCGGGCAGCATCAGCAAGCCGATCTCGGCGCCGCTGCCCACATGGGACAGGACCTGCGCGATCGACCAGTCAGCGCAGAAGGACTGGGCGCGGATCTGCTCGGGGGTCAGCGGCCGCACCAGGCCGGCCAGCCGCTCGTGCGATCCGCGCAGGGCGGCAATCCACGCGCGTGGGTCTGACCGCATGACAACTCCCTTGGTTATGGCTGGCATCGCGTCGGACCCGGTGCGGAAAGGGGCACTAACCGCAGACCAGGTCCAGTCCCGGAGCCTACGGCACGCGCTGAGCTGCCGGTGCCGGCGGTGCCCGTGAGACAGCCCGCCCCGCGGGCGGGCCGCCGGCGCGGTCATCGCGCACCAGCCGGCCGGGCGCCCAGCCGGCTAGACGAAACCACCCTTAAGGTGATCACGTGAGCAACGTGCAACTGGGTTTCGGCGCACCCGTCTCGGGCGCCTGGGCCACTCCGCAGAACCTGGCCTCGTTCGCGACCCGGGCCGAGGCCGCCGGGTACGCCTCGCTGTGGAGCTTCCAGCGGCTCCTCATCCCGCAGGGCGCCCAGATGGATGCCGTCTACCAGAGCGTGCTGGACCCGATGGCGGTGCTGTCGTACGCCGCCGCGGTCACGTCCCGCATCCGGCTGGGCGTCGCGATCGTCAACGCGCCGTTCGTGCCGCCCGCCTACCTGGCCAAGCAGGCCGCGTCGCTCGACGTGCTCAGCGCGGGCCGGCATGACCTCGGCCTGGGCATCGGCTGGATGCCGGAGGAGTTCGCGCTGACTGGCGCGACGATGGCCCGGCGCGGCGCCCGCACGGCCGAGTTCATCGAGGTGCTGCGGACGCTGTGGGCCGCCGGCGGGAGCGCGTTCCGCGGCGAGTTCTACGAGATCCCGGCCGGGGTCCAGGCGCCCGCCCCGGTGCAGCCGGGCGGCCCCCCGATCCTGCTCGGCGGCCTGGCCCGGCCGGCCCTGGAGCGGGCCGGGCGGATCGCCGACGGCTGGGTCACCTCCAGCCGGACCGACCTGTCGCGGGTCGGCGGGCTGGTCGCGATCGTGCGCGAGTCAGCCCGGGCCGCCGGCCGCGACCCCGGGGCACTGCGCATCATCTGCCGCGGCGTGGTCCGGGCCGGCGCGGAAGTGGCGGGCAAGGACGGCCGCCGGGTCCTGCTGTCCGGCAGCTACGCCCAGATCCGCGAGGACGCGCAGAGCCTGGCCGACCAGGGCGTCACCGAGCTGTTCTACGACCTGAACTGGGATCCGCAGATCGGCGCGCCCGACGCCGATCCGGCCGCGGCGACGGCGCGGGCGGCCGAGATCCTCGACGCCCTCGCCCCCGGACAGTCCTAGCCGGCCAGCCCCGGGGGCGGACGGCCCGAACGGGCAGGCCCGGCCCGCCGGCGCCCTACCGCCCCGCGGCCGGCTCCAGCCCGTTGCTGTGCGCGATCGCCGCGGCCTCGGTCCGGCTGGACGCGCCGAGCTTGCCGAGGATGTTGGACACGTGCACGCTGGCCGTCTTGGGCGCGATGAACAGCTCCGCGCCGATCTCCCGGTTGGAGTGGCCGGCCGCCAGCAGCCGCAGCACCTCGACCTCGCGGCTGGTCAGCGTGTCCAGCGGCCCGCGGCCAGCGCCCTGCCGGACCAGGCCCGAGCCCACGCCCGAGCCCGCGGTGAGCCGGGCGCGCCGGCCGAGGTCGCCCAGCACCCGGCGCAGCGGCGCCGCGCCCAGCTCGTCGGCCGCGGCCACGGCCAGCGCCCACTGCTCCTGGGCGCCGTCCCGGTCGCCGGCCTCGACGAGGGCCTCGGCCAGCCGCCAGCGGGACCGCGCCGCCTCGTAGCGGAAAGCCGGCCCGAACGCGTCCAGCACTGCCTGCCACGCCGCCGGGTCGTTCTCGCCCGCGCACCGGCGGAACTCAGCCTCGGCCCGGGCCAGCCAGCCCCGGCCGTCGACCCCGAGGACCCGCCGGGACCAGGGGCCGCCCCGGAACCCGGCCCCGGATCGGGCCAGCTCGATGACCCGGCCGGCCTCCTGCGCCGCGCGCGCGGCCTGCCCGGCGTCCCCGGCCGCGCGGGCCGCCGCGGCCTGGTCGGCCAGCGCGCTGAGCCAGACCGAGCTGACCCGGATGAGCTGCGGCGAGGACGGCTCACCCCAGGCCAGGGTGGCCTTGACGGTGGCCTCCGACTGACTCAGCGCGGTGACGAGGTCACCCTGCCACCAGGCATGCTCGGCCAGCAGGCCGCGGGCGATGTACTCGGTGAACAGGTCCCGGGCCATGAACGGCTCCAGCCACGCGCGCCGCTGGTCAACCGCGTCGCTGCCCTGGGCGACGGCGATGAACAGGGCCATGGCCGACAGCCGGGCCTCGGCCTCGCTGGTCACCCGCAGCGCGAAGCCGTCGGCGATCTCCTGGGCGTGGTCCCAGGCACCCTCGTTGTAGTGGGCCAGGTAATGCAGGTACTGCAGGTCATACCCGTACGGCGCCATGGCCAGGCCGGCCTGGCCGGCCAGCAGGATGCCCTGGTGCGCGGTGGCGCTCGCGGCGCCCAGGTCACCGCTCTCCAGCTGAAGACGGGCGACCTGGAACGTCGCGCGGAGCTCGACGCCCAGCATGTCTGACTTGCGGGCCTGGACCAGTGCCCGCTCGTAGGAGGCGGCCGCGGTCTTGGGCCGCCCGCTCTTCTCGGCCAGCGAGCCCAGGGTCACCAGCGCGTCGGCAACCGCCCAGGGCGCTCCGGCGGCCCGGCCGGCGGCCCGCGCCTCCTCGGCGCTGGCCTGGGCGAGGCCGTACTCGCCGTTGCCCAGGAGGGTGATGGCCAGCGTGGCCAGCGCCTGCGCCCGGCGCGCGCTGGGCGGGTCGGCCGGGAGCGCGGCCACCGCCGCGCGGGCGGCGGCCAGCGCGGCGGCATCCTCATCGAGGTCCAGCAGGAACACGGCCAGCCGCTGGTTCGCCCGGCTGGCCAGCTCCGGGTTCTCGCTGGCGTCGATGAAGCTGAGCAGCCGGCGCAGCTGGTGGGCGGCCCGGCTGATGTCGCCGGCGTCGGCCGCGGCCAGCGCCGACCGCAGCGCGAGGTCGCCGCGCTCCACCCCGCCGAGCTTCTCCGGGTCGGTGACGCGCTCCCACAGCGACAGCGCCAGGTCGTAGTGCCGGTGCGCCTCGGCCGGGGCGGCCAGCCGCTCGGCCTCCGCGCCGGCCTGGACCGACGCGGCGAACGCGGCGGGGATGTCGTGGCTGGCCAGGGCGTGGTAGGCCAGCTCCGCGACGGAGCCCGCGACGCGCCCCAGGCGGCTCTCGTCGGACAGCAGCTCGGCGAGCACCCCGTGCAGCCGGGTGCGCTCGCCCGGCATCAGGTCGCCGTAGATGGCCTCCCGCAGCAGCGCGTGCCGGAAGGCCAGGCCGCGGTCGCCGTCCGCGACGAGCAGGCGCGCGGCCACCGCCTCCCGGGTCGCTTCCTCGTACTCGGCGGCACCGAGCCCGCTGGCCCGCATGACCAGCTCGTCGTCCACGTGCCGGCCGGCCACCGCGGCGACCCGCAGCACCCGCTGGGCCGCGGCCGACAGCCGCTCCATCCGGGCCAGCAGCAGGTCCGACAGGCCGGCGGGCAGCCCCGTGCTGCCCTCCGGCGCCCCGCCGCCGCCACCGTCGGCCAGGCCGGCCGGCGAGGCGGTCAGCAGCTCCTCGGCGTAGTAGGCGTTGCCCTCGGCCCGGCTGATGACCTGGTCCAGGACCGGCCAGGTCAGCAGCCCGCCCGACAGCGCGGTCAGGTGCTCGGCCATGGCGACCGCGCTGAGCGGCCGCAGGTCGATCGCGGTCACGCTGGGCAGCCGCTGCAGCTCGGCCACGACCGGCCGGAGCGGATGCCGCCGGTGCAGGTCATCGGTGCGGTAGGTGAGGACCACGGCGATGCGCTCGCGGTGCAGGACCCGGCTCAGGAACGTCACCAGGTCCCGCGTCGAACGGTCCGCCCAGTGCATGTCCTCCAGGACGAGCAGGACCGGCCCGGCGGCGGCCAGGTCGGCCAGCATGCTGAGCACCGCGCCGAACAGCTGCTGCTGGGCCATCCCCGGCTGCTCCGCGCTGTCGGGCCCGCCGGGCTGCCCGTCCGGCAGCAGCCGCGACAGCACCGGGCGGGCCGCCACGGCGTCGCGCACCGCCGCCCCGGTGGCGGCGCTCCGCAGCGCGTCGGCCAGCGGCAGGTAGGGCACGGTGTCGGCCAGCTCCGCGCAGTGCCCGGTCAGCAGCGTGAAGCCGCGCCGCCCGGCCACGCCCGTGAGCTCGCTGACCAGCCGCGTCTTGCCCACGCCGGCGTCACCGCTGACGAGGACGACCACCGGCCGCCCGGCCTCCGCCTCCCGCAGCAGCTCGGTCAGGCGGCCGAGTTCGGCGGCCCGCCCGACGAGGGGCGGCCGCGACACGCTCTGCTGGCTACCGGCCGGCTGGCTATCTGGCACACCTCAATTATCACCGCCGTGTCAGACAGTTTTCAGCGAGCGGGTTCCCGGGCCCGGCCGGCGCCCCTGGCCAGGGCGCGGGCGTTCCACTTCAGCGCCCCGGCAAAGTCCCGCGCCCGCTCCCCCGCCGAGTAGTCCGGCCGGGCGGCCAGCTGGGCGGCGGCCAGGTCCAGATCGTGGCCGGCCGCCTCCAGCACGGCCGAGAAGTCGCGCCGCACCGGCGCGCACAGGTCATACCCGGCGAAACGATGGATTCCGGGGAACAGCGGCTTGTACAGCCGGGCCCGCTCGTGCAGCCCCGAGGAATGCGACATCGGGTTCTTCGGCCGGTCGCGGATGTAGCCGGGCAGCAGGTCGGCGAAGGCCTCGCGGAGGATCCACTTCTCCTGGCCGTCGCGGACCTTGAGGTCCATGGGCAGCGCCAGCGCGAGCTCGACCAGGGCCGGGTCCAGGAACGGCACCCGCGCCTCGACCCCGTGGCCCATGCTGGTCCGGTCGACGCGCTGCAGCTCGGTGCGGGCCAGGTTCCTGATCTTGTGCAGGAACAGCCGCCGGGCCTGGTCCGGGCTGGCCCGGTGGTACATCGCGTAGCCGCCGAACAGCTCGTCGGAGCCGTCGCCGGTGAGCACGACCTTGACCCCGGCGTCGGCGACCCGGCGGAAGAGCGGGACGCTGACGACGGCGTTGATGATGTCGCCGTACTCGGTGAGCTCGGACATCTCGATCGCGGCGCGGATCTCCGCGCGGCCGATCCGGCGCGGGGCGAGCTCCACGACCTCGTGCCGGACGCCCAGCTCGGCGCACAGGCGGCGGGCGTAGCGCAGGTCATCGCTGCCCGGCGCGCCGATCGTGAAGGCGACGCAGTCGGGGTGCATCTGGGCAACGTGCAGCAGCGTCAGCGAGCTGTCCAGCCCGCCGGACAGGATCACGCCGACGGTCAGGTCGGTGTCGACCCGAACCCGGACGCTGTCCTCGAACGCGGCCCGGAGCAGCTTGGCCGCCTCGGCCGGGTCCGTCACCAGCTCCGCGCCGGCCTCGGCCCCCCGGCCGGCCCTGGGGTCCCGGCCGGCCCCGCTCGTCCCGGCGGCCAGGCCGGTGTAGGCGGCCAGGCCGGTGTAGGCGGCCAGGTCGGGGCCGGCCGCGGCGCCGGCCCAGCCGTGATGGCCGGGCGGGACCTCGTGCACCGGCTGGCCCAGCGGCACGAGGGCCTTGATCTCGGAGGCCACGTGCAGCGCGCCGCCGCTGCGCGCCCAGTACAGGGGCTTGACCCCGAGCGGATCGCGGGCCAGGTACACCCGCTGGCCGGCGGTGTCGGCGATGGCGAAGGCGAACTCGCCGCGGAACCGCCCGACGGCCTGCTCGCCCCACTGGGCGAACGCGGCGGCCAGCACGGCGGTGTCGCCGTCGCCGCCGGGCGGCGCGCCCAGCGCGGCGAGCTGGGCGCCCAGCTCGCGGTAGTTGAACAGCTCGCCGTTGTAGCACAGCACCCAGCGGCCGTCGGCCGACGTCCAGGGCTGGACCGCGGCGTCCCGGTCCACGATGCGCAGCCGCTGGGTGCCGGCCAGCAGCCCGGGCCCGCGGCGGGTTTCCCGGCGCTCGCCGCGCGGGGCCAGCGTCGTCAGCATGCCGGCGAACCGGTCCTCGGCGTCCGCCGCGGCCGGGCCGAGGATGAGGGCGATGCCGCACATGGCCGGTCAGTCTTCCGTCTGGGGCGCCGGGACCAGGCGGGATCCGTAGCTGACGCCCGGCCGCAGGCAGACGTGCCAGGCCTGGCCCTCGTCGATCACGTTGACGTCACCCGACCGCTGCCAGTCCAGGAGCACCTCCTGCAGGACGCGGTGCGCGCCGAACCGGCGGAACCACGTCATCTCGACGTCGGCCGCGTAGCCGACGCAGTGCGAGCTGGGCAGCAGGGCGGTGTAGCCCAGGGCGCGCAGGCGGCGCTGGTGCTCCACGCTGCGGGCCAGGCTGGTGACCCACAGCGGCGGCGTGCCGCGCGGCGCGCGCTCGGCGAACTGGGTCGCGATGTGGTTCAGCAGCGCCACCGCGGCCGGGCGCGCCCGGGCCAGCCACACGCCCGCGGTCATCGGCGCCCGGGCGGGAAGCGCCCGCCGCTCAAGCGACCGGCCCGCCCGGGCGACGAGCGAGGCGGCCTGGTGACGGTAGCGGAACCGCAGCAGGCCGCCCTCCCGGAGCGCGTCGAGATCCAGCAGCTGATCGGAGCTCAGCACGGCGGCGTCGGTCGGGTAGGGCTCCTGGCGGCCCCACCACAGGGCGTCGATCTGAGCCAGCAGGGAGATCCGCAGCAGCGCGGTCAGGCTCGCGGCCGAGCTGCGGGCCGTGGGCCGGTAGGTACGGACTTCTAATAGGAGTCGCTCCAGCACGCCGGCGCTGCCCAGCCGGGTGCGGTCGATGACGGCCGCGATGTCCGGGTCGGCCAGCCGCCGGGCCAGGATCCGGGCCGCCAGCCGGGGGCTGGCGGCGGCGTCGCTGCGCTCCAGCGAGGCGACCAGGTCGGTGACGGCAGACCGGTAAGCGGCCAGGTCGGGATCAGGTCCCCGGAGCTGCGCCGGCGCGTCCGGAGACGGTGCCGACCCCGGCTCTCCCGCTAGCCATATCGTCACGACCGCCCCCCAGCTGTCTTGGCTGATGCCTGCGCGGCGCCGCTCGCGGCGGCCGCGCTGAACGCTGGGCACAGATCGTAACAGCGAAGCTCCGAACCGTGACGTCCTTGTGACGTGTCGTGCTTGACCTGCGCCCTCCTGCACCGATTGCCCGGCCCGGCTGGCGCCCAAACCGGCGCGGGTCAGCCCGGATCGCGGCCCCGGGCCGGCGGGGTGATCCGCGGGGCCAGCCACGGCAGGCACTGCGGAGCGTTCCGGTGGTCAGCCCCCACCCGGCCCGCCCGGAGCCACCCCGGGCTCCGGCGGGCCGCTGCGGCGGGCGGGTCAGGACGTGAACTTGGACGGCATCGACGTTGTGATGCCCTGGGCCAGGACAGCCCCCGTTCCGGCCATGTGGTCCTCAGCGGTCAGAAGGCTGCTGCTGGCCGTCGTGCTGCCCGCGACGATCGCGTTGATCGCGGTCTCGAGGGTGGCGACATGGCCCTGCAGGTCGGCGGCGACGGCGGCCCTGGGCAGCTTGGTGGCGCCGGACGTGAACGCGCTGAACTGGGTGATGTAGCCGCCCAGGTCCTTCTTGGCCGTCGCGACCTTGGCGGTGTCATGGGTGGCCAGGCCGAGGGTGTAGTTGACGAAGAAGCCGATGTGGGCGCGCCACAGCTTGAGGAACTGGGCCTGGGCCGCGGGACCGTAGACGCTGCCGAGGGCGGCGCCGAGCTGGTGGGTGTTATCCGACAGCGCCGACACCGCGCCGCTGACCTCGGGGTTGGTGAGGTCGCCCTTGGCGGCGACCGCGGTCTGGACGACGAAGCCGGTCGCGGCCACGTGCTGGACGAGCAGGCCGGTCAGGCCGGCCCGCAGGGACGCGCTCGGGCCGGTGACGCTGCCCGACAGGCCCTTGCTGGAGGCGATGCCGCCGGCCAGGACCTGGGCCGTGCCGCCCATGTGCATGGCGGCCATCTCGACTGTCTTCCCGGCGTCCGGGCTCTTGGCCACGATGGCGTTGATGGCGGCTTCCAGGGTGGTGACGTGCCCCTGCAGGTCAGCGGCCACGGCGGCCTTAGGCAGCTTCGTCGCGCCGGACACGAACGCGCTGAACTGCGTGATGTAGCCGGCCAGGTTCTTCTTGGCCGTCGCCACCATGGCGCTGTTGTGGGTGGCCGTGCCGACGGTGTAGTTCACGAAGAAGCCGATGTGCGCGCGCCACAGCTTGAGGAACTGGGCCTGGGCGCCGGCGCCGTAGACGCTGCCGAAGGCCTGGCCGAGGGCGACCGTGTTCTGGTCCAGGGCGGCCAGGGCGGCCTTGGTGGCGGCCGACGACGGGGTCGTGGTGACGGCGGCCTGGACCACATTGGCGGTCAGGTCGACATGCTCGGTCAGGAGCTCGTCGAGGCCGGCGTAGAGCGTCGCGGCCGGGGTGGCGGTGAAGCCGGTCGTCTTGGCCGCGCCCATGGACGACATGCTCGCGCTCGGCTTGGCTGAGGGCGAGCCGCCGCCGCCGGCGGCGACGCCGCTGCTGCCGCACGCGGCCGCGGCCAGGGCGACAGCGGCCACTCCGACGCCGCCGCGGATAAGAGCCTTGTTGCGCATTTTCTTTTCCCACTTTCGTCGGGTGCTTGAAAACCCATCCGAGAGTGTTCGCTTCCGGGCTCTCCCCGGTTTTATCCGCGCGCCATTGATTGGCTATTTTCCCAGGTCAGGATGGTACCTGGGCGAGGGCAACGGGATGTGAGGGAGCGGAGGGGATGGTGCGGCCGTGCTCGAGGCTGACGGCGAAGGCCCAGGTTCCGGAATAGGGCACGGTGAGCGGGCCGACCCGGATCGGGCGGCCGGCGCCGTGGTGCCCGCGGACGTCGAAGGACCCGACGGCCAGCGGGGTGTGCCCGCCGGTGATCTGCCACAGCACGTACACCTGCTGGGCGGTGTTGTCGGCCCTGAGCCCGGACGGGACCAGCCAGGCGGTGCCGTCGGCGACGATCAGGCGGGCGGCCGGGGCGCGGGTGCTGGCGGCGGTCAGCACGATCTCGCGGCAGGTCCGGGCCTGCACGCAGCCGGCGGCCGGCGGCTGCGCCGCGGGGCCGGGGTCCTGGACGGCGGCGTAGGTCGCGCCGCCGGCGATGAGGGCGGCGGCGGCCGCGGCGGTGGCGGCAGCTGTCCGCAGGGGCCGGCGCGGCCGGTGTGGCCGGTGCGACCCGATGGCGGGGACGGCCTGGCGGGCGGGGGCGCCGCTGTCCGCGGGGGCGCCGTGCTCGGCCGGGGCGCCGTGGTCGGCGGGGGCGTCCTGGCCGGCGGGGCCGTCGCTGCCCGCGGGGGCGCCGTGCTCGGCACGGGCCGGTTCGCTGGCCGCCGCGGCCATGATGCGCAGGCCGAGGTCCGGGCTCGGCTCGGCGGGCGGAGCGGTGCCGGCCAGGGCCGCGGTGATCTCGGTGAAGCGGGCGACCGCGTCCTGGCACCGGGAGCAGCCCGGCAGGTGAGCGGCGAAGTCGGCCTCGTCCGGTCCGTCCAGGGTGTCTAGCGCGTATCCGGCGGCCAGCTCGTCGTAGCGGGCGTGCTGCCGCCTCGGGTCCGTCATCATGACCTCTCCTCGGGGAGGCTGGCGACCGGGGCGAGCGCGGCCAGCCTGAGCCGCAGCCGCCGCATGGCGGTGAACATCCGGGTCTTGACCGTGCCCAGCGGAACGCCGGTGAGCTCGGCGATCTGGCTCTGGGTGTAGCCGCCGAAGTAGGCCAGGGCCAGGGCCCGGCGCTGCGGCTCCGGCAGCTCGAGCAGCGCGGCCCGGACCTCGGCGGCCTGGATCCCGGTCCAGGCGGCCGCGGCCGGGTCCTCGGCGCGCGGCGGGTCAATGGCCTCCTGGACGGCGCGGGCGGCCAGCCGGCGCTGCTCGGCGGTCTCCCGGCGGACGAGATCGACGGCCTTGTGGTGGGTGAGGGCGAGCAGCCAGTTGCGCACGGTGCCCCGGCCCGGCTGGTAGGAGCCGGGCCTGCGCCACAGCCCGACGAAGGCCTCCTGCACGGCGTCCTCGGCCAGCGGGCCGCTGGCGGTGATGTGCCGCGCCAGCCGGTAGCAGTCCCGGCCGTGCCGCTCATAGAGCACCGCGAGCGCGTCCTGGCCGCCGCCGGCGAGGCGCTCCATCAGGACGGAATCCTCGTCCCGGGCGTGGCCGCCGGCCACCGGGCGGCTGTCATCGGTGGCCGTCTCTGTCGCGGGTTGCCGGGTCACCGAACGCATTCGCTGCGGGCCGGGCTCCGGTTTGGCCCCGATGGCGGGCCATCCGGGAACGCCGGCCGCCAGGCCGCTCACGCGACCACGAAAACGCCGACCATGCCGGCGCTCTGGTGGTACTGGCAGTGGAAGGCATAGCGGCCGGGGTGCGGGAACGTGACCGTGAAGGAGACGCTGCCCGCGCCGGGATCGCCGGTCACGGTCTTCGAGGTGAGGTGCAGCGCGGGGATGACGACGTTGTGGGGGTAGGCGCCCATGTCGGCGAGGGTGACCCGCACCGTGCCGGGGCGGACGTGCACCGTCATCGGCATGAAGCGCAGAGTGCTGGTGCCGGTGAGGGTGACGTGCTGGACGGCGCCGGCGGCGGCCTGCCCGGCGGGCGCTGCGCCTGACCCCGTGGCTGACGCGGCGCTGGCGCAGCCCGCGAGGGCGATGGCGGCCACGGCCGCGCCCGCAGCCAGGCCCCGGTGAATCCGCATGGACGTCTCTTCTCTCTCGGCAGCGTGGCTGACGGGAGGTGTTCGGAGCGTCCCCGGAAGCGGTTCACGGGCGCCGGTCAGTTGCCGGGCCGCAGCGCGGTTTTGATTCCCGCGGCCGGGGTATCCGCCGGGAATGAGCGCTCCGGCCGGTTCCGACCGTATTGTCGCCGGGCGCTACCAGCTCATTGAGCCGCTGGGCAGCGGAGGCATGGGCACGGTATGGCTGGCCCGGGATGAGCTGCTGCGCCGCCGGGTCGCGGCCAAGGAGATCTTCCCGCCCGCCGGGATGACCGCGGACGAGCGCGCGGCGCTGCGCCAGCGGACGCTGCGGGAAGCGCGTACCGCGGCCCGGCTCAGTCATCCGAACGTCGTCACGATCTACGACGTGGCCGAGGACGACGGGCGCCCCTGGATCATCATGGAGCTGATCCAGGCCCGGTCCCTGCGCGAGGTAGTGGAGCAGGACGGCCCGCTCGACCCTCCCGCCGCGGCCCGCGTCGGGCTTCAGGTACTGGCCGCGCTGCGCAGCGCGCATGCCCTCGGGATCATGCACCGTGACGTCAAGCCCGGAAACGTGCTTATCGAGGCGGACGGGCGCGCGGTGCTGGCCGACTTCGGCATCGCCCGGGCCGAGGACAGCACGGCCACCACAGCGTCGGGCGTGCTGGTCGGCTCGCCGTCCTACATCGCTCCCGAGCGAGCCCAGGGTGACCGGGGCGGACCCGCGTCCGATCTGTGGTCGCTCGGCGCGACGCTGTACGCCGCGGTCGAGGGCCGGCCCCCCTATGACCGCGCGGGTGCCCTGGCCACGCTGATGGCGGTCGTCTCGGACCCCCCTGACCCGCCCCGGCGGGCCGGATCGATGTGGCCCGTCATCAGCGGCCTGCTCGCTGCCGACCAGGCCCGCCGTCTGGGCGCGGGCGAGGCCGAGAAGCTGCTGCGGCGGGCGGCCGAGCCCCGCAGCGCACCGGTCGCGGAGCCCGGCGGCGTGCCGGTCACGGAGCCCGGCGGCGTGCCGGTCACGGAGCCCGGCGGCGTGCCGGTCACGGCGCCGATGGCCGCCGCCGCCCCGCCCGCCACGGTGGAGATGGCGGCCGCTGAGGGGCCCGCAGGCACCCTGAAGCATGCCGAGCGGACCCGCGCCTTCCGGCCGGCCGGCAGCCCAGAGCGCGAGCCAGGGCCAGGGCCAGGGCCCGCACAGCCTTCCGCCCCTGCGCGGGAGCCAGCGTCGGCTCAGCCACCTGCTTCCTCCGGGCCGCCCATCTCCGCGGAGCCGCCCGGGCGCTTCCAGCCGACCGGGTCCGCCACGCCCGCCGCAACGCCCCAGCCGGGCGAGTCCCGTGAGCGAGAGCAGCTCCCGGCGGCCTCAGTCCCATCCCGCGCCGAGGCCGGCCGGGATGAGGCGGCACGGGATGAAGCCGGCCGGAATCAGACCGCGCCGGATGAAGCCGGCCGGGATGAGGCCGCACGGGATGAGGCCGGCCGGGATGACGCGGGCCGGGATGACGCGGCCGCCCCGCGCATCGGTACCGCCGTGCTCGGGGATCCGCCGCGGGCGCGCGCCGGGCCACCGCCGGGGCCGGGACCCTCACCCGTCGCCAGGCCGGAGACAGCCGGCGAGCCAGCACCAGCGTGGCGCAAGCCCGGCCGGCGGCCGGCGGCGCGGCGCCGCAGCCAGGTCGCCGCCGCGATCGTCGCCGTGGCCGCGGTCTCCGTCGCCGGCACGGAGCTCGGCCTGCATCTCGCCGACCGTCCGGCGACCGGATCGTCCGCCCTCGGCCGAACCAGTCACTCGGCCGCCCCGGCGAGGCCGACATCATCGGCGGCCGCGTCGCCGCACTCGAGCTCGCCCGCGGCCAAGACTGCGCCGCCGGGCTTCGGGACCGCGGCGCCCGTCCCGGCCGGCTATCGCACGTACCGCGATCCGACCGGGTTCTCGATCGCGATGCCGGACAGCTGGAAGGTCTCGCACCAGGGCGGCGATGTGTACCTGACCCCTCCGTCCGGGGGCGCATTCCTGCTCATTGACCAGAGCGACCACCCGCTGCCCGACCCGCTCGCCAACTGGCAGCAGCAGGAGGCTAACCGCAGGTCGACGTATCCGGGCTATCACCGCGTCCGCCTCGTGGCGGTCGACTACCCGCAGGCGGAGAAGGCCGCCGACTGGGAGTTCACCTACTTCCGCGGCGGCGTCCTGACCCACGTCCTCAACCGCAACGTCCTGGCCAACGCCCGGCATGCCTACGCGCTTTACTGGTCAACGCCGCAGGCCGAGTGGGCCAGCCAGTTCCCGGTGTTCACCGTGCTGGCCAGGACCTTCCAGCCGGCCCCCTGACCGCCTGCACCGCTGATCGCCCTGCCTGTCGGAGCCGACGCCACGCGCGGCGGGCCGGGGACACCCGGCCCGCCGCGCGGCTGGGGTCAGCGGCGGCGCAGGCGCGGCTGAGCCAGGGCCGGGGTCTCGTAGCCCCGGTCGGCCTGGTTGAGGTTGGTGCCGGGCGGCACGATCTTGTCGATCTCGTCCAGGACGTCGGCGGACAGGACGATGTCGGCCGCCTCGAGCTGGGTCTCGAGCTGCTCCATGGTCCGCGGGCCGATGATGGGCGCGGTCACGGCGGGGTGGTTGAGGACGAAGGCGATGGCCAGGTTGACGAGCGTCAGGCCGGCCTTGTCGGCCACGTTGGCCAGTGCGTCGGCGGCGTCGAGCTTGGCCTGGTTGCCGGGCAGCGAGAGGTCGTAGCGCTGGGGCAGCCGCCGCGCGCGGTGGCTGAGCTCGATGTCGGCGTTCTTGCGGTACTTGCCCGACAGCCAGCCGCCGCCGAGCGGGGACCACGGGATGACGCCCATGCCGTACTTCTGGCAGGTGGGCAGGATCTCGGCCTCGATGCCCCGGACCAGGATCGAGTAGGGCGGCTGCTCGCAGACGAACCGCTCGCGGCCGCGGCGCTCGGCCGTCCACTGGGCCTCGACAATCTCCGACGCCGGGTACGTCGAGCTGCCCGCGTAGAGGATCTTGCCGGCGCGGATGAGGTCGGTGAGGGCACCGAGGGTCTCGTCGACGTCGGCCGACGGGTCGGGCCGGTGAACCTGGTACAGGTCGATGTAGTCGGTGTTGAGCCGGCGCAGGCTGTTCTCGACCTCGCGGACGAGCCAGCGGCGGGAGCTGCCCCTCATGTTGGGGTCATCCCCCATGGAGGCGTGCGCCTTGGTGGCCAGGACGATGTTCTCGCGCTTGCCGGCCAGCGCCTTGCCGACGATCTCCTCGGACTCCCCCGCCGAGTAGACGTCCGCCGTGTCGATGAAGTTGATGCCTGCGTCGATCGCCCGGTCGATGATCCGGATGGAGTCGTCGTGGTCGCGGTTGCCCCAGGCCCCGAACATCATGGCGCCCAGGCACAGGGGGCTGACCCTTACTCCGGTGGTTCCCAGTACACGTGTCTTCATGATCACAACCCTATGCAGGACGGGTGAGCGAAGGGTAGCCACGGGCCGCCGAAGGCAGCGCCGGGAACGCGGCGCCGCCCGCTATCCTGAGTCCATGAGTACCCAACCGCGCCGCCCGGAGGCGGCCGCCACGCCCAGCCCGTCCGCCGCGCCGGCCAGGCCGTCGCTGGACGGCCTGGAGGACAAGTGGACGCAGCGGTGGGCTAAGGAGCGTGTAGTACAAGTTTGACCGCTCCGCGCGTCGCCCTGACGTCTACGCCATCGACTCGCCGCCGCTGACCGCGAGCGGCTCGCTGCACATCGGGCACGTCTTCTCCTACACCCAGACCGACACGGTCGCCCGCTTCATGCGGATGCGCGGCAGGGAAGTCTTCTACCCGGTCGGATGGGACGACAACGGGCTGCCCACCGAGCGCCGCGCCCAGAACTACTTCGGGGTCCGGTGCGACCCGGGCCTCCCCTATCAGCCCGGTCTTGAGCTGCCCGATCCGCCCGCCGGGGGCCGCAGCCGCCCGGCCGAGCAGGTACCGGTGTCGCGGCGCAACTTCACCGAGCTGTGCCAGCAGCTGACCGCGGCGGACGAGGCCGCGTTCGCCGAGGCCTGGCAGCGCCTCGGCCTGTCGGTGGACTGGGACATCAGCTACCGCACCATCGACCGCCGGGCGCAGGAGATCTCCCAGCGCGTGTTCCTGGCCGACCTGGCCCGCGGCGACGCCTACCAGGCCGAAGGGCCCGCGCTGTGGGACGTGACCTTCGGGACCGCAGTCGCGCAGGCCGAGACCGAGGACCGCGACCTGCCCGGCAGCTACGTCAGGCTGGCCTTCACGGCCGGCGAAGCCGGCGCCGGCGCCGGCGCGCTGACCGTGGCGACGACCCGGCCCGAGCTCCTGCCGGGCTGCGTCGCCCTGGTCGCGCACCCGGACGACGAGCGGTACGCCGGCCGGTTCGGGTCGACTGTCACCTCGCCGCTGTTCGGCGTGCCCGTCCCGGTCCTGGCCCACCGGCTGGCCGAGCCGGGCAAGGGCACCGGCATCGCCATGGTCTGCACGTTCGGCGACCTGACCGACGTGACCTGGTGGCGTGACCTGCAGCTGGAGACCCGCCCGGTGATCGGCCGGGACGGCCGGCTGCGGCCCGAGCCGCCGGCCGGGATCAGCTCCGCGGCCGGGCGCGCCGCCTACGCCGAGCTGGCGGGCCAGACGGCGCGCGCCGCGCGGCGCCGCATCGTCGAGCTGCTCGGGGCGGCGGGCGCGCTGCGCGGCGACCCGGAGCACATCGTGCACCCGGTGAAGTTCTACGAGAAGGGCGACCTGCCGCTGGAGATCGTCACGACCCGCCAGTGGTACATCCGCAACGGCAGCCGGGACCCGGCGCTCCGGGAGAAGCTGCTGGCCCGCGGACGCGAGCTGGCCTGGCACCCGGCCCACATGCGGTCCCGGTTCGAGAACTGGGTCGACGGGCTGACCGGCGACTGGCTGGTGAGCCGCCAGCGCTACGCCGGCGTGCCGGTGCCGGTGTGGTACCCGGTGGCCGCCGGCGGCACGCCGGACCGCTCGCACCCGATCGCTCCGGCCGACGCCGACCTGCCGGTGGACCCGACGGCGGACGTGCCCCCCGGCTACCGCGCGGACCAGCGGAACGCGCCCGGCGGGTTCGCGGCCGACCCGGACGTGCTGGACACCTGGGCGACATCGTCCCTGACCCCGCAGATCGCGGCCGGCTGGAGCACCGGCGACGATGTCTTCGCGCAGGTCTTCCCGATGGACCTGCGGCCGCAGGCGCACGAGATCATCCGGACCTGGCTGTTCTACACGCTGCTGCGCGGGCAGGCGGAGGAGGACGCGCTGCCGTGGCGGCACGCGGCGATCTCGGGCTGGATCCTCGACCCCGACCGCAAGAAGATGTCCAAGTCGGCGGGGAACGTCGTGACCCCGGCCGACTTCCTGCGCGACTACGGGGCGGACGCCCTGCGGTACTGGGCGAGCAGCGCCCGGCTCGGCGTGGACACCGCCTTCGAGCCGGCCCAGCTCAAGGTCGGCCGCCGGCTGGCGGTCAAGATCCTGAACGCGAGCCGGTTCGTCCTCGGGTTCGAGCCGCCGCCCGCGGCGGCCGGAGACCTTCCCGGCGTAACGGAGCCCATCGACCGGGCCCTGCTTCGCCAGCTGGCGGCGGTGACCGCCCAGTGCACGGGCGCGCTCGAGGCCTACGACCACGCCGTGGCACTGGCGCAGGCCGAGCGGTTCTTCTGGTCCTTCTGCGACGACTACCTGGAGCTGGTCAAGTCGCGCGCCTACGGCGAGCGCGGCGCGGCGGCCGCGGCGTCGGCGGTCACGACGCTGCGCGAGGCGCTGTCGGCGGTGCTGCGGCTGCTGGCGCCGTTCCTGCCGTTCGTCACCGAGGAGGCGTGGTCGTGGTGGCGGGCCGGCTCGGTGCACCGGGCGGCCTGGCCCGACCCGGCCGCGCTGCTGGCGCTGGCCGGGCCGGGCGGGACCGGCGCGGGCGGAACCGGGCCCGGCGGGACGGCGGCGCTGGACGCGGCCGCGGCGGCCATCGGCGCCGTGCGGCGGGCCAAGTCGCGGGCGAGACTGCCCATGAAGGCCACCGTTTCGCAATTGATCCTGACCGCGCCGCAGGAGCAGCTGGACGCTCTGGACGCGGCGGCGCCCGACGTGTCGGCGGCCGGGCATGTCGCCGCGATCACGCTGCGGCCGCTGGCCGGGATCGACCCGGTGCACGAGGTCGTGCTGTAGGGCGGCTGTCGTACCCGGCGGTTACATTGCGGGCATGCTGATGTCACAGGTACCAGTCACCGACCGGCCGCGGGAGCGGCTCGCCCGGCGCGGCGCGGAGGCGCTGGGCGACGGCGAGCTGCTGGCGTTACTGATAAGCACCGGCGCGCGGGGCACGGGCGCGCACGAGGTCGCCGCCGCCCTGCTGCGCCGGTTCGGCTCGGTGACGGCCATCGGCCGGGCCACCGTGGCCGAGCTTGCGGGCGTGGCGGGCATCGGCACGGCCAAGGCCTCCAGCCTGGTGGCCGGGTTCGAGCTGGCCCGGCGGGCCGGGACCGAGGAGCCCGACCGGCTGCTGGCCACGGCCGACATCGCGGCGGTGGCGGCGCCGCTGCTGCACGGGCGGACCCGCGAGCGGCTGGTCGTCATCTCCTGCGACGCCGCGCTGCGGGTCCTCGGCACCGACCCGGTGTCCGACGGGGCGGCGGACACCACCCTGTTCCCGCTGCGCGAGATCATCGTCGCGGTGCTCCGCCGGGACGGGACGGGCTTCGCGCTGGCCCACAACCACCCGTCCGGCGATCCGGCCCCGAGCGAGGAGGACCTGGCCGCCACCCGGGAGGTGGCGGCCGCCGCGGTCACCGCCGGGCTGCGCTTCCTCGATCACATCGTGGTGACCGAGGACGGCTGGCAGACGGTCGGCGTCGCCGGGTGAGGGCGGGCGCGGGCCGGGAAATCAGCCCTGGAGGTGGCGGCCGAAGAAGTCGAAGATCTTCTCCCAGCCGTCCATCGCCGCCTGCGGCGCGTACATCGGGGCCTGGTAGTAGAAGAACCCGTGGGTCGCGCCGTCGTAGCGGTGGAACTCGTAGTCCTTGCCGAGCCGGTGCAGCTCAGCCTCGTGCTGGTTGACCTGCTCGGGCGAGGGGTGCTTGTCCTCGTTGCCGAAGATCCCCAGCAGCGGCGCGTTCAGGTCGGCCGTCAGGTCGATGGGCGCGACCGGGCGGGCCTCGGACAGCTGGTCGGCGGCCATCACCACGCCGCCGCCCCACAGGTCGGCCACGGCGTCGAACTCGGGCACCTGGGACGCGGTCAGCACGGCGTGGCGGCCGCCCGAGCAGGTGCCGATGATGCCGACCTTGCCGTTGCTGGTGGGCAGCGCCTTCAGCCAGGTCAGGGCGGCCGCGCAGTCGGCCACCACGCTGGAGTCGTGGACGCCGCCCTCGGCGCGGGCCTTGGCGGCGATGTCGTCGGGGGTGCCGTGCCCGTACCGGTCGTACAGGTCCGGGACGATCACCGTGTACCCGTGCCGGGCCAGCCGCTCGGCGAACTCGCGGTAGAACTCGTCCCAGCCGGGCATGTGGTGCACGGCCACGATGCCGGGCGACGGCGCGTCGCCGGTGGGCCTGGCCACCCAGGCGTGGATCTCGTCCCCGAGCCCCGCGGGATACGTGATCACCTCCGCGGTCAGGCCGGTGAGCGCGTCAGTCCTGAACGAATTCCACATGGCTGTGTCCCTTACCGCTCTGGCCCCGTTACCCAGCATTGGCGCGTCCACCGTATCGGCTGGCGGCCGGCCGGGGGCAGCCGGGGCCGCCGCCCTATAGTGTTCTTCGCCCGGGCGGGCAGCCGGCCGCGCCCGCGCTGGCAGCAGCCCGTAAAGGAGGCGGCCATGACGGTGTCCCGCTTGCGTGACATTCCGGGCATCGGCGTGAATGTCGTCGGCGATAAGGCCGATGCCGCCGCCGACCCGCAGCTCCTGCGGCTGGAGAACCTCGACACCGACCTCCGCCCGCCGCAGGTCGCCCTGGACCGGACCCGGGCGGCGGTCGACGATGACGACGCCAACAGCTACCTGCCCTTCCAGGGGCACCGCTCGCTGCTCACCGCCGCGGCCCGGCACGTCGGCCGGATCGCGGGGCGGTCCTATGACCCCGACACCGAGTGCGTCAGCGTCGCCGGGGGCCTGAACGGCATCCTCAACACCCTGCTGGCCACGGTCGAGCCGGGGCAGGAAGTCGTGCTCTGCGACCCGATCTACGCGGGCCTGGTCAACCGGGTCAAGCTGGCGGGCGGGGTGCCCCGGTTCGTCCGCACCTCCCGGACCAGGGACGGCTGGACCGCGGACCCGGACGAGCTGGCCGCGGCGGTCGGGCCGCAGACCGCCGCGGTGCTGATGATGGGACCCGCCATGCCGTCGGGCCTGGTGCTCGACGACCGGCACTGGGCCGCGCTCGGGCCGGCCTGCGAGCGCCACGACGCCTGGGTGATCTACGACGCGGCGATGGAGCGGATCCGGTTCGACGGGAAGGGCCCCAGCCATCCGGCCGCCCGCGACGACCTGGCCCCGCGGACGATCACGGTCGGCTCGGCCTCCAAGGAGCTGCGGATGATCGGCTGGCGGGTGGGCTGGGTCACCGGGCCGGCCAGCATCCTGGCCGACATCCGGCTGGTCGGCATGGCCAACGTCGTCTGCCAGGTCGGGATAGCCCAGGACGCGGTCGCGGCCGCCCTGGACGCCCCGGACGCCGACGCCGACGTGGCCGCCGCCACCGAGCAGTGGCGGCAGCGGGCCCAGGTCATCCTGGACGAGCTGTCCGACTACCCGGTCATCGCCCCGCAGGGCGGCTGGTCCATGCTGGTCGATGCCCGGCCGCTCGGCCTGACCGCCCACCAGCTGTCGCACCTGCTGTTCGGCAAGGGCCGGGTCGCGGCCACGCCGATGACGGGCTGGGGGCCGAGCGGCGAGAACTTCGTGCGGCTCGTCTTCGCCAACGAGCCGGTCGGGCGGCTGGCCGGCCTGCGCGAGCGGTTCCGGGCGGCCATCGGCTGAGGCCCGGGGGCGGGGTATCCTCCGGGCATGGACAAGGTTCAGCGGTCAGAAGCGGAATGGCGGGAGCAGCTGACTCCTGAGGAGTACCGGGTCTTGCGCCAGGCGGGCACGGAGGCCCCGTTCACCGGCACATACACCGATGACAAGACGGTCGGCGTCTACCGGTGCCGGGCCTGCGGCGCCGAGCTGTTCCGGTCCGGCGAGAAGTTCGAGTCGCACTGCGGCTGGCCGAGCTTCTACCAGCCGACCGAGGACGACGCGGTCACGCTGATCGAGGACCGCTCGCTGGGCCAGGTGCGGACCGAGGTCCGGTGCGCGGCCTGCGACTCCCACCTCGGGCACGTCTTCACCGGCGAGGGCTACGACACTCCCACCGACCAGCGGTGGTGCATCAACTCGGTGTCCCTCAACCTGGAGCCGGCCGAAGGCTGAGGCCCGATCCGCGAGAGTTCCCCGGTCGGCCAGCGTTTCGTCACGAATCGCTTGTTCGCCGGCGGCCGGTCATCCGCGTCGATGCCCCCGGCGTGCCGCTGCCCCGGCCGGAGGACCGGCCGGGGCAGCGGACTGGTGCTGAGCGCTAGAGCTTCACGCTGACGATCTCACCGGTGGTGGGGTTCAGGGTGAACCGGCGGAGGTCCGGGAAGGTGCGGAAGTCGAGCACGCCGCCCGGGGCGTCCAGGCTCCCGGCGATCGTGTCGAAGGATCCGTTCCCGATCCGCTGGCCGTGCAGCCAGTTGTCCTCGACGAACCTGATGACCGAGGACTGGTCGGTGCGGTTGTGGCTGACGAAGTTGTCCTTGGTCCAGGGCGAGATGACCACGAGCGGGACGCGGGGGCCGTAGCCGCAGCGGTCGTTGCGCGTCCCGAGCTTGACCGACGTCGCGGAGCAGAGCGCGGTGTCGAGGGTCGCGTCCTTGGAGCCGTTGACGATCGGCGAGGGCTGGTGGTCGTACCAGCCGTCGGAGTCGTCGTAGGTGACGACGATCGCCGTCGAGGACCAGAACTTCGAGTTCTCGATCTCGTTGACCGTGTTGACGATGAAGTTCTGCTCGTCCAGCGGGTCAGAGTTCCCCGGGTGGCCGTTCTGGTAGGCGGCCGGCTTGAGGAAGCTCACCGCCGGCAGGTTGCCGTGGGTCAGCGTCTGCGCGAACAGGCTCAGGTCGTACTGGTGGTTGGCCTGGTCGGTCTTGCCGATCTCGGCCTCCGAGGTCGGCGGCAGGTGCTTGGGGTTGGCCGTGGACTTGTAGTACTCGAACGGGTTGTGGTGCGGCACGTAGTCGGTGACCGCCGCGCCGCCGATGTTCTGGTGCGAGGAACCGCACACCTGGAACCCGCCCGCGTTGGTGCCGGTCGGGGCGAAGCCGCCCTGGAACCAGCCCCACGTGACGTGCTTGGCGTTGAGCAGGTCGCCGATGTTCTTGCCGGTCATGACGCCGACCGGGTTGCTCGAGGTGTGGTTGGTGTCCGAGCAGTCATCGAAGGCCGGGTCGATGTCCCCGAAGACGGTGCCGACGCCAGTGGAGTCCACCGAGCCCACGCTGCCCGGGTCCGCGACGACCTTCCCGGTGGTCGGGCTGACCGCCTCGCCGCCACCGTCATTGCCCGAGATGAGGTTCAGGGCGCCGGGGGTGGACGGGCCGAAGTTGGTGTCGTAGTTGTTGTCGCTCATCGCGTAGTTCTGCGCGTAGTTCCACAGCGCGGTGACCGTGTTGCCGTCGTAGTAGTCCATGACCAGCCCGGGCTCGCCGAACTCGATCGGCTGGCCGGTGCAGGTGTCAGTGGCCGTGTTCTGCTCGAACAGGTCCATCTTGCCGAGATCCTCGGCCTTCTGCTCGGGCGCATAGCTGTGGTTCTGGTCGCAGGTCAGCGCCTCGGAGTGACTGAGGCGGTTCGGGTTGAACACGTTCGGGTTGTTGTCCAGCAGGCTCGGGGTGAGGCCGTTGACCTTCGGCGTGCCCCGCTTGGCCACGAACTTCGACCCGTCGGTGTTCGCGGCCTTCGGGTAGGTGCCGAAGTAGTGGTCGAACGACTCGTTCTCGTCGAACAGCACGACCACGTGCTTGATCGGCGTCGAGGTCGAACCCACCAAGCGGTAGGCGCTCGCCGGCGCCCTGGCCGGGACCGGGACCGAACCCGGCGTGAAGCCGCTGGTGCTGGCGCTCGCCACCGTGACGCCGACCACGGCGCTGGTGCCGAGGACTCCGGCCGCCGCGATCGCCGTGTAGATCCGGACCCGGCGGCGGCGGAACCGGCCGCCTACCGAGCCAATGCCTGGGCGTTCGCCCATATCAGCCTCCATCTTCTGCGGTCACCACGTGGTGGCGCCATTCACACAACAGGGCCGAGGTTCCCGCAGCGGCGTGACCGAGCGGGGACGTCGTCATGACGGGCAGGCAAACGAGCAGCCAAGGTTGAGGCGCTGCCCGGGTCGGGTCGTGGTCAGGCAAGGAGCGCCCGGCCGAGGTAGTCGGAGGAGTCCCGGACGCCGGGCAGCGCGAAGAAGTAGCCGCCGCCGAACGGGCTGATGTAGTCGACCAGCGGCTCGCCGATCAGCCGGGTCTGCACGGCCTCGAACTGGCGCTTGAGGTCCTGCTGGTAGCACGTGAAGATCAGCCCCATGTCGAGGTTGCCGACCTCGTCGACGCCGCGGTCGTAGTTGTGGCCGCGGCGCAGGATGCGGCTCGGCGCGGTCTGCGGGGTCCGCGGGTTGGCCAGCCGCATGTGCGCCGTCAGCGGGATCACCGCGCCGCCGGGATCTTGCGCGTAGTCGGGGTGGTCGAACTCACCGCCCCCGTCCAGCGGCGCCCCCGTCGCCCGGCGTCGGCCGATCATGTTCTCCTGCTCGGTGATCGCGACGCGGTCCCAGAACTCGACCAGGTTCCGGATCAGCCGGATGACCAGGTAGCTGCCGCCCGCGGTCCAGGACGGCTCGCCGGCCGCCGAGCGCGGCACCCAGATCAGGTCGTTCATCAGCGTGGCGTCCGTGGTGGCCGGGTTGGCGATGCCGTCCATGAAGCCGAGAAGGTTGCGGGGCGTGGTGCCCGCCGGGCGGGCCGGGCCGTTGTAGCCGTCGATGCGCCAGTTGATCTGCATGCCGCCGCGGGTGTTCTTGGCGATGTCCCGCATCGCATGCAGCACGGTGTCCGCGTGCCCGGCACTCAGCTGCAGGCTGAGATCGCCGTGGCACTGCGCCGGATCGAGCGCGTCATCGGGGAACGGCAGCATCTGCGTCAGCAGCTTCGGGCGCTGCGCGGCCAGCCCGTAGCGGTCATCGAACAGCGACGCGCCCATGCCGACCGTGACCGTCAGCCCGTCCGCGACGATCTCGGGGCCAAGCACGCCCGAGTCGGAGGGCGGCTGGGTGATGCCGACCGGCGGCGGCGGGCCGCCCGCGGTCAGGAACCGGGCCCGCTCGGTGATCGTCTTCATCAGGTCGGTCAGCTCGGCCCGGCCGTCGGCCGTCACGGTGAAGGAGATGACCGCGGTCTGCGGTTCCGGCTTGTGCAGGATGGCGGCCTGGTACGGGCCGTGGAACGGAACGGCGGGCAGCCGGTCGGCCAGGCTGGCCGGCTGGGCCGACGCCGCAGCCGGGCCGGCCGTCCCGATGCCGTAGCCGGCCGCGGCCGCGCCCGCCACGCCCGCCCCGATCGCGCCGCGCAGGAACGCCCGGCGGCGGGGTGTCGCCGGAGCCGGGTCTGGCTTGCTCATCAGACCCTCCTCGGCTCGGTGATGACGGCGATGGGGGCCAGTTCCTGCAGCGACTGGCTGGCCGCCGCGTCGATCTGCTGCCGGGCCGGCGTCGGCAGCTTGCTGACCGGCGTCCAGGTCGCGCCGTGGTGCTGCGCGCCCAGCAGGGCCTGCAGCCGGTCCAGCCACTGGTAGACGCCGGGCAGGCCCGGATACCGGGCGGCCAGGATCGGGTGCAGGATGGTCAGCAGCTCCTCGGTGCCGGTGATGTTCGCCGCCGTCGTGGCCAGCGTGGTGCCGCTGCCGTAGTCGTCATGGCCGCTGAGCTGGAATTGCAGGGCGTTCTCCAGGATCTCGTGGGTGCGCAGGCCGATATCCAGGAAGTCGACCTCCATGGCCGGGAACGCGGCCTGCAGGCCGAGCACGCTGTGCAGGAGCGCGGTGGCCGGCCCCTTCAGCTGCGCCGCGCTCTGCCCGTGCCACAGCCCGTACTCGATCCGGTAGAAACCGGTGAACTGCGGATCGCTCACGCCGCCGGCCAGCCCGTCGGCGCGGGTGTCGATCGCGGTGTCGAAGTCCCCGAACGTGCCGTAGGCGGCGCCCAGCCGCTCGTAGGTCAGGTGCGCGGGCAGCCACGCCGCCCTGGCCCGGGCCAGCTGCCCGGCCCCGATGGCGGCGGCCAGCGCCTTGACCTCGCTGACCAGTGCGACCAGCCCGGCCGTGACGTAGGCGTGGTACTCGCGGGCCGGGACGATCAGGTCGTTCGTGGTCACCGGCAGCACGGCCGGCGCCCCGCGCACGTGCCCGGCCACGGTGACGGACGGACCCTGGACCGGGTCGGTGTCCGCCAGCACGCACTGGAACGCGTACGTCCCCGAGCCCACCTTGAGCCGCATCGGCTGGCTCGTGCCCGGCCCCATCGCCTCGATCTCGGCGTAGATCGCGCCGCTGGCCGGGTTGATGAGGTTGACCTCAGCCGCCTCCGACGACGCGTTGGTGATCGTGAACGTGTGCCAGCCCGCCGCGGCCAGGTGCCACCGCGCGCCGCAGGACCCGGTCGTCACCGAGATGGCCCCGGCCGCTGCCGTCCCCGCACTCGCCGAGCACCCCGCCAGGGCCGCTGCCAGGGCACCCGCCGCCGCCGTCAGCGCGACGCCGGCCCGGCGCCGCCGTCGCGCTGGCCGAGGTGGCGCGGG
>DASYBB010000071.1:0-12125 GCA_036501025.1 Streptosporangiaceae bacterium | reverse complement strand
GAGGTCTCCGACGCCAGCACTACCGCCCCGCACCTGCGCCGGGCCGGCCGCTACGACGAGGACGGCCGCGGCCTGATGCTCGTCGCCCGGCTCGCCGACCGCTGGGGCACCCGCTACACCCCGGCCGGCAAGACCATCTGGGCTCAGCAGCCACTCCCGCACTGAGCCGGCAGATCCCGCCTCATCTCCGCTCCCCGGAGCAGGTCACCGCGCTGATGCGCGCAGCGGACAGCCCGCCGCCGGCGATTCGGGCGGCAACCTGGCGGACGCTGATCGGCCTCCTCGCCGTGACCTGTGCGGTTCCAGAAGTTGGCCGTCGGTCCTGACCTTAGCTTCTATCCGGTCCATTCGTATTCGCTGATGAGGCCCGCGGAGTCGCCCATGCCGGGAAAGCCAGCCGGCCCGGTACGGCCCGCAGCCAGCGCAGCGCACCGGGCGGCCGCGCGGCCGGCATCCCCATCATGGCCGATCACGACCGCTGCGGCGGGCCGAACGCCGGGGCAGGCCAGCTGCGCACCCCGCACCGGCCGCCGGAGCCCGGGCCGCCGAGGGCCACCCGCGCCAGCCCCACCCTGGGGACACGGCGGGGCGTACATGAGCGGCAATTTGCTCTATGCAGCATGCAGGCTTCGACCGGGTATGGGATCCTGGCCGTGGGTCCCGGCGCGTAGCCGGCCAGGTCGCCGGGAACGGCTCAGCGATCCGCCGCAAGTTGCCGCTGACGGCGCCAGCAGGCCCGGCACGGCCGGGCACCGCGACCCGGGGGAGGTAAACCCGTGAATGCTCCGCAGCACGACGAGGAAAACGCCGGCCCGGCCCCGCCCGCGCTCATCATCGACGCGCTGGGCAGGCCATGCCCGGTACCAGTCATCCTGCTGGCCGGTCAGATCGGGGACATCCAGCCCGGCCAGCTGGTCGAGGTACTGACCGACGACCCGGTCGCCCAGACCGAGCTGCCCGCCTGGTGCGCACTGAAATCCCATGACCTCCTCAGGGTCCGGGACCGGCCCGCAGGCTGGTCATTCCTGATCCGCCGCGCACACTGAGCCCGGAAATCCAGCGGCTGGAGAAGCTGCTGGAGGAGGCCGGGATCAAGCAGTCCTCAGTGGCTGCTGACATCACGGGGGTGTCCGGGCGGGCGATGCTCGAGGCACTGACCGGCGGGCAGCACGACCCGGCGGCCCTGGCGGACCTGGCCCGGCGGCGGCTGCGCTCGAAGATCCCCGAGCTGCGCGAGGCCCTGACCGGCCGGGTCACCCAGCGCCACGCCTTCCTGACCCGTGTGCACCTGGACCTGACCGGCCACCGCACCCGCGCGATAGACGATGTGACCGCCCGGATCGAGGTGGTGATCGGGCCCTTCCAGGGCATCCAGGACCTGATCGTCACGATTCCCGGGATCAGCACCGGCGTGGCTGACGTGATCATCGCGGAGCGGCGCGGACATGACCCGGTTCCCGACCGCCGGGCAAACTGGCGTCCCGGGCCGGGACCTGCCCGGGCAGCAACGAGTCGGCCGGGCTCGCCAAGTCCACCAGCGCCCGGCCCGACAACCCCTATCTCAAGGGTGCGCTCGGCGGCCCGCACGGAGGCGAGACGACATGCAGAAGCTTTCCGTACCGGCGATGGCCCGCGAGCCGCCGGAGCGCGCACGGGCCGCGGGCGGTGGCCGCGCCGCCACCGTCATCGGCGGTCACCAACGAGTACTCCGCCAGACCGTCATCGCCCTGATCGGGGGCGCCGCTCTCGCCGAGCACGAGAATCCCGGCGAGGCGAGCGTTTGTGCCCTGGCCGGGCGCGTGCGGCTGTCTGCCGGCGAGAGCTCCTGGGAGGGACGGCCGGATGACCTCCTCGTGGTGCTGGACTCGGCCCATGCCCTGGAGGCACGGGAGGACACGGCCGTACTGCTGACCGTAGCCAGGCCGCAGTGACCACCGGCCCGGCCGCCGCACGGCCCGACGTCAGCGGTGCCGATGCGGATCGCTGGTCGCACGCTGAGGTACCCGCTACACCCGCACCGGCAAGACCGTCTGGACCCAGCAGCCACTCCCCCGCTGAGGCCGCACAGCCAGCGCCGCGAATCGTGCATCAGCCCCCAGCAGCCAGGACCGCTCCTGGCTGCGGCAGGCGAAGGCCGGCCGGGCACCGGTCTTGACGATGCGGCCCTTCCCGATCACGGCCACGCGGCGGGCGATCCGGCGCCCCGTCGCGGGGTCATGGGAGATGAGCCGACGCGCGGCGCCGGCGCCGGCCTGCAACCCGGCCAGCAGGTCGAGGACCTGGGCCTGAACGCAGACGTCCAGGCCGGAGGCCGGCTCGTCGCAGGCCACCAGGCCAGCCGGCTGGGCCAGAGCCCAGACCGCGGGGGCCGTATTTTCTGCGGTACCCCGTGGTTTGCCGGGGCGCCCCAGCGGAGATCCTGCCTGGACGCATGGAACATCGGGGGTGGCTGTGCGTAACCGGCGGCGCTCGGACGCGGGCCTGGCGCGACCCGGGGCCGGCCCGGCCGTGGCCGCGGTGGCTGCGGTGATCGCCCTGGCCACGGTGGGCTGGCCGCTGGCCGGAGCGGCCTTCTCCGACGGCCAGCCGCTGCCTGCGGGCTCGGCTGTGGTCGTCGGCCCGGACCGGGAGCACTCCGCGCAGTTCAGGGTCGGCCGGGGCTGGGCGCTGCTGAAGGCCGAGAGCGACCAGCAGCGGTCCGACAGCCTGCGCCTGGGCCCGGTGGAGCTGACGGTGACCTTCGTCTCCCTGCTGAGCCGCCGCCAGGCGGCAGACCTGTGGGCGGGGCTTCGCCGGGTCATCCAGGCCGGGCATCCCGGTGCGCGACTGGGCTCGCCGGCCGCGATGAGCTCACCGCCGGCGATGCCCGCAGACGATGGCCCCCTGACCGAAGAAGGACTGGCCGGCCAGGCGGAGGTCCTCGCCGACCCGCCGGCGGGATTCGCCATCGAGGTAACCGTCCTTGGGCCGCGGGGGGCAGACGCGGCGGGCATGCAGGCCGCCGCGCGGGTCGTCCGGTCAGTCCGGATCGGGGCTTCGTGACGGCGGGCACCGGGCCGGCCGTGCGAGCGGGCCGGTGGACCGCCGTGGCGGCCGGCTGCTGCGGCGCCGCGCTGCTGGTCATCAGGCTCGCGTGGATGCTGCGTGCCTTCCCGGCTGCGGCGGCCCTGGCCGTCGCGGTGCAGGTGCCGGTCCTGGCGGCCGGGCTCTGGCTGGCGCGGCTGGCGCACCCGGTCCGGTCGCCGCCGGCGTCCTGGTCAGCCGCGGCCATGGCCTGGGGCATGACAGCCGCGGCGGGCTGCGCCCTGGTCGCCGACGGGGGGCTGTCGGAGCTGTGGGCCAGGTCCGCTGGCGTCGCCTTCGCATCCCGCTGGTCGGTAGCGCTCTCAGCCCCGCTGAACGAGGAGATCCTGATGGCCGGCGGAGTGGCCCTGATCGCGGTCATGGCTCCCCTGGCCGTCCGCGACGCCCTCGACGGCATGATCTACGGCGCGCTGACCGGGCTGGGCTTCCAGGCCATCGAGAACATCACCCGGGGTATCACCGCGATCCTGCGGACCGGTGCGACCGACCCCGCGCAGGCCGTGATCCAGCCCGCTCTGCTCCGCGCCGGCCTGACCGTCCCCGCGCCGCACTGGGCCACAGCGGCCGTCGCCGGCGCGGGAATCGGCTGCCTGGCCGCCCGCGGGATCCGCGGCGCCGTCCCCGCCTCAGCCCTGCTTGGCACCGCTATCGCCATCCACCTGGCAGCTGATCTCCCCGGTGCCGCCGCGGCCGCCAGAGGCCTGTCCGGCCTGGCCGCCGTCACGGCCGTCTACGTGATCGTGCGGCACAGCTACCTCGCGCGGATCGGGAACGTCCTCGACGCCCGGAGCGCCTTCGGGATGAGCAGCGAGCGGGATACCGCCTTGCTGCTCACCCGGCGTGGCCGGCGCCGCGCCCGCCGCGCGCTGCCGCCCGGTCCCGAGCGCGACCAGCTGGCCGGGCGCCAGCAGGCCATGCTAAGGGCGATCGAGGACCAGGCCGCCGGCCTCGCCAGCTGACGCCTGTGCCGTGCCAGAAGGCGAGTCCTTCCTCGACACGTGACGCAGCGTCCCCCCGGAAGGCCCGGTCAACGCGACGCGGCCCGGGCGGGCCTTACGAGACAGCCCGTCATCGAACTGGCCGGCGACGGCTCTCAGCCGCCTGAGCGTCATGCGGTCGCGTTGCTGTTCAGCCGGGTCACATCCCAGGCCAATGGCGCAGCCGACCTGCCCGAAGCTACTGTCCGCCGCCGTCCCCCTTTCTGAACCGAGTGACGAGCCGAGCAGCTCAACTGCGACGCCGTCACCCGCACGCCGCAGGCAACAGCAAGCGTCCCTTCAGGCCGGCGCCGCCCGGCCGTCACGGATTACCAGCACGTACTCGGGTTACCAGCACGTACTCGGGCGCGGGCGCCACTGTCCCGGCGATGATGGCCAGGACCGCGAGGGCCGCGATCAGGATCGCGGTGATGACGCCCAGGGTTCGTGAGGCATGCAGGTAAGCCCGGCGCCGGTCCGCGCTGTTCAGGGACCCGGCCCGGTACTGCTCCCACGGCTGCAGGTGCGTGAGCCCACGCTGGGTCGGCAGCGCCTGCAGGGCGCGGCGCTCGGCTGGCGGCTCGCTGGTGAACAGCAGCCAGAACCCGAACCAGCAGCGTCTCAGCCACGTTCTCGCGGGCGGCGTGACGGCTGCCGCCGGGCTGCTTCGCGGGCCCGCCGGGCCGGCCGCCGCAGCCGGCATCTCCGCGGCGGCGGCCGGGGCGACGTCGCCCAGGCCGCCCCAGGTGGCGGTGCCGCCGGCGATGAGGGGGCCCGCCGGCGCGGCGACCTCCCCGCAGACGGTCGACTGCAACGTCGGCAGGTGGTCCGGCCTGCACCGAGTGAAGCAGATCGGAGCACAGCTTGGCGCGGTCTGGCATATCCCCAGACCACTGGTCTACCGCGTAATGAGCGACCTGGAAACGCTGGGCTCAAGGCACCCGCGACAGCTGACGGCCCGGACCCGCAAGCCCCGCCACGGCGATGGGCGCCCGGTGGCGCGACCCGGTGATTGGCGGCCGCGGGCTCGACTCGTGGTCACGCCTGGAATCTGCGGTGTTGCCGGATTGCGCGGAGCTGTCCCTCATAAGCATCTAGTTATCCCGGGATGGCGGCCTGGCTCCTGGGCCTGGACCATGACTCAGCTGACATAGCCGTGCCGCGTGCCGACGCGGCCCGGGGCGGGAGGGCGCAGATGGCAGATCTGGCACGGTCCGGGCAGCTGGCATTCTGCGCTCAGGACTCCGTTGCGCTGCTCTCCCGGCCGCGACCTCGGGCTACTGCAGGTCCACCGGCCAGGGCCTGTTCGCGCTGATGGCCCTGCGGCTGGCCGGGCCGGAGGCACGGGCCGACTTAGGCGATCCCGCTGACCTGCGCTACGTCCGCTGCGTCCACGGCGACCTGCGGATCGGGTCCCTGACCAGGCATGCTGACCTGTCCAGCTCCGCGGTGGCCGGCCAGCACCTGGCCATCCTGCACGATGTCGGACAGGTTATCGCCGGCCGGGGGTACGCCGCAGCGAGACTGTGGGCGGAATGTTGTGCCAGGCTGACCCGTCCGAGGATCTTGCCGCCGTCTTCGCGGCAGTTCGGGCAATCATGCTGATCAAGGGCCGCGGCGGCACGCGGGCCGTTCCCGCACGCGAATTCCATCTCGGGCCTTACAAGACCGTTGTGGAGCCAGGTGAGCTGCTGACGGAAATCAGGATCCCCATAAGGCCATGCGGCAGCGCTTATGAGACGGAAACGCGGCCACGCGGCGGCTGCCCCGTGACAGGCGCGGCCGCGGTCGTATGCCTGAACGGTGACACAGTGGCCCGGGCCGGGTTCGGCCTGACACCCGCCCCGACCCGGCAGCACGATATGGCCGCGGCTGAGGAGGCCGTGGCCGGCACGCTGACGGCGCGTCTGGACATCGAGGGAGTCGGCGAAGTCGCGGCCGGGTACTGCGCGTGCTCCGCGGAGATCCGGCGCCCGGGCAGTAACACGCAATGCGCGGCCGGGAGGCTCACCACGCGCGCTCTTCGCCGCGCGCTGCTGCGAGCGCGAGCCTAAACGCCGCGGCGAGTCCGCTGGTGCCCGGCACCATTCCCTACTGGCCGGCACCCTCGGCCTGGGAAGGACGAAGGAGTGCGGCTGTCTCGATGCGGACGGCCATCTCATACAGCGCTATCTGGTCAGGGCCGAAGCCCCCGCTGCGGCTGTCAGCGCTGTGGCTGAGCCGCCCGGCCATGACGCGTGCCCGGCCCAGCTGCTCCTCGCCGGCAGTCAGGTCGCCGGCCTGCGCCGCGATGAGGGCCAGAAGCAGGGTCAGCGCGCCGCGAAGCGCAACTGCCTCCATGCTTCCCTCGGCGGCCGGGAGCCGCAGGGCATCCGCCGCGGCAGTGGCAACCGCGCCGGCATCCACGCCTCGCCGGGCCTCCATGAGGATGCAGACCTGCAGGTAGCCGCCGGTTGCGGTCCCCAGCACGTCCCCCGCGCGGTGCGCGGCGGCCACGGCCCGGCCGGCCGCCGTCAGCGCGCTCTGGTCATCGCCGAGCCTGGCGAGCCCAACAGTAGGCGGCGAGCCGGCGCGCACTCGCCGGATGCGTCGGCGGCCCTGCCGGGAAGGCCGTTCCGGCTGCTCAGACGGCACCGGCCCGGCCGCCCTGACCCGGTCAGCCTCGTAACAGGCCGGGGCGTCATAATTGCATAAGGTCACGTGAATCGGATTCCTGGAAAGTAGTGCCATGTCGCTGTCCCGTCACGCCGCATGAGCGCCGCCATGGCGGCGGCCCGGCAGCCAGCTGCGCCGGGCCGTGCGGGCGGGCAGCCGCCGCCGGTGCCTGCCGCCGGCGCGGCTGCGCCGCGCTCGGGTCCCGGCGGGCGAGGCGGGCGGCGGCCAGGCGGGGCGGCCGTCCGGCGCCCAGGAGATCCCCATGTCGATGCCTGCCCTTCGCGCCCTGCCGTGAATGTCCTTCCGCATGAGATGACGGCGGGCCGGGCGGTTCATGACGCGGAACGTGCCACCAAGCCGTGCGCGCGACGCCGCGGCGGCATCGGAGCCGGCATCGCGGCCGGGGCCGGGAAGGACGGGACCTGATGACTGCTGCGCCACCGGGCGGGGACGGCGAGCTGGTCGCGGCGGTGCGCGCGGGCCGCACCGAGGCTTACGCCGCCTTGTACGAGCGCCACCGGGAGGCCGCCCGCTCCGCGGCCCGCCGGCTCACCCGGGGCCCGGCCGACGCGGACGACGTGGTGGCCGACGCCTTCACCCGGATCCTCGACGTCATCAGCCGCGGCGGCGGCCCGGCCGGGTCGTTCCGGCCCTACCTGCTGACCACCGTCCGGCGCGTGGCCCATGACCGGGCCCGCGACCAGCTCACCCAGATCGCCACCGACCACCAGGAGCTGCCCGATCCGGGCGGGCTTCCCGCCGACCCCGTGATCGCCGGGCTCGAGCGGTCGCTGATCACCCGGGCCTTCGAGTCGCTGCCGCCCCGCTGGCGGGCCGTGCTCTGGCAGACCGAGATCCAGCAGGCCAGGCCCGCGCAGATTGCCGCCTTACTCGGGCTGACGCCTAACGGCGTCTCGGCCCTGAGATACCGGGCCCGCGAGGGCCTGCGCCAGGCCTACCTGCGGATGCACCTGCAGGAGCTGCCCAGCCCGGAATGCGCGCCCGCGGCCGCCAAGCTCGCCGCGCACGTGCGCGGCGGGCTGTCGCGCCGCGATTCGCGCCTGGTCGACGGGCACCTGGCCGGGTGCGAGCACTGCCGCGCGGCCTGGACCGAGCTGACCGACGTCAACGCCGCCCTGCGCGGCATGGCTGCCCCGATCGCTGCCAGCGCGACCGCCGCCGCCCGTCTCGGCAGCCCCGGCGGCCCCGCGCACGGGGCCAGCCCGGCAGCCTCGAAAACGCGCTGGCCTGGCCGGCCCGGGCGGCCGCAGCAGCATGTCATCGCGGCCGCGGCCGCAGGACTGGCGGTGCTGCTCGCCGCCGTCGCCGCGCTCGCCGTCACGCTCACCGCGAACCCGGGCCCGGCGCCGCGCGGCCGCCACCCGGTCGCGGCCGGCCCCGCGCCGGCCCCGGCGCCGGATCCGCCGGCGCGGCCGGCGCGGCCGGGAACTTCTGCGCCATCGGGCGCCGCGCCCACCGCGCCGGCGCTGGCCGGCGCGCCCGGTCCGGGCACCGCCCCGGCCGGGCCGGGAGCGAGTCCCCCGGCCGCCCCGACCGGGCAGCCACCGGCGGCAACGTCACCACCGCCGCCGGCGCCGACTCCGGCCTCACCCTCCGCGCCGGCGTCGGCGCCCGCGCCGCCACCAGGGCCGCGCCCGACTACCTCGCCGGCTCCGACGGCGACCCCATCCCCGTCACCCAGCCCGATCTGCGTGATCGTCGGCCCGCTGCGCATCTGCCTGCAGCTGTGAGCAAGCCGCCGCTAATGGGCGGCGGGCTAGGCTGAGCGCCCACCGGACGGTGCTGGCCAGCAGCAGGGACGATGCGCCGGCCAGGTCGCTCAGGGCGGGGCGGCGCGACCCGTCAGTGTCCGCGGTTATGGCAAGCGCGGCGACGCCGGGCATGATGACTGGGAACTGCGTCGAGGTCACTGATCCAGGAGGTGACCCGATCGCAGGCCATGCAGGGGTGAGCCCGGGCAGCTGGTCATCGGCGAGGCCGAGGCAGGATACCTCGTGGATGCGCTCGGCGATCCTGCCGGCGTCAGCCGCCCAGGCCGTCCGGGACGGGCTCGATGTCCTGGAGCTGCCCGCCGGCTTGCCGGAGACCAGCTCTCCCACCCACAGGGGAAGGTACTGGCCGCAGAGCTCCAGGCCGAGGGCGCGGGCATGGCAGGTGATCACGCGCCGGCTGTCGAAGAGAGACGCCGGGGACAGATGGCACCGCGGATCACCTCCACCGGGCGCGCGTGGTCGGCAACACCGGTGTCCTGAGCGACGCGTTGGCAGGCCAGCGCGATCCGTGAGTATGCCCGTCGCATGCGGTGACAGTGCGGGTTTCTGGGTCGCGCTTCATCGGCGGGCTCGCCGCCTGGTGCTTCGGGCCCGCCGTCATCGGCGCCCTCTTGTGCCGCTGGGCTCAGTGTGAGCGGCGGACCAGGAACGACCAGCCTGCGGCCCGGTCCTGGACCTGCACGAGCTCATGCGACTTCAGCGCGCACCAGGCTGGCAGGTCAGCTCTCGTGACCGGGTCGTCGGCCAGAACCTCCACCAGCTGGCCGGCCTGCACTTCCCCGATCCGCTCCGCGAGCAGGATGACCGGGACGGGACAGCTGCGGCCAAGCGCATCGATGGTCAGTGCGGGCCGGGCTGCGGGAGCGCCCGCTCCGCTGTCTTGTCGAAGGGTCACGCGGTTACCTCCGGGTCGAGGCGCCGGCCTGCTCCTCGTTCGGGCGCAGCAGGGTGCCGGCCAATGGCCTCCTCGCGGATCGCGTCCGCGGCGGGCGACATCCCGGTCGCCGCGATCAGGATGAACGGCACGATCGCGATCCCGGCGGCCAGGGGCAGCAGGAACCCAAACGAGGCAGCGCCGCCCATGCTCATCCCCGCCGACCGCGGTGCGCGGAAGACGTGCGATGCCGCCATGCCGGTGTAATGCACGCCGCTGAGGCCACTCAAATGATCAGCGAGGCGCCGAGAGCCGACGGGACGGCGTGTAATCGCAGCACCGCCGACAGCGCGGCGCTGGCGGCCACGATGGCAATCAGCACCGACAGCGCGAGCAGCCCGGGGCTGTAGCTCATCCGGGCCGACGCGGCTGCGCCGCCCTCCGGCCCCCGCAGGCGAAGCGGGCGGCGGCCAGGCGAGGCAACCGTCCGGTACCCAGGAGACTCCCATGTCGTTGCCTGCCCTTCGCGCCCTGCCGTGAATGTCCTTCCGCATGAGATGACGGCGGGCCGGGCTGTTCATGACGCGGAACAAGCCACCAAGCCCAGCAGCTCCGACGCCGCAGCCGCATCGGAGCCGCTGGTAGGCGACCTCCGGGCTGTCCGGGCGGTTGAGGCTGAGCATCACGCGCTTCTCAATCTGGTGCACGCCGGCATCTATGGCGCGACGGCCCCGCCGGGTCCGAAACGGGCGGCCCGGCCAGGAACCGGTCGTTGTCGATGGCGCTGCTGCCCTGACAGTTGCTGACGTCGGCCCCGAAGTCACCGCGGTGACGCGGGACAGTACGAAACGGCGTTGCCCGGGAAACGCCGCCCAGGGCGGCGGGCATCAGGAGAATGGACCTGACGGCGGCCTGCTCCCTCAGGCTGCCCGGGCACGCAGCCCAGGCTGCGGCTGGCACGACTTGCGGCGCCGGCACCAGTGGGCCTGGCGTGGCGCGGGAGCTGGCGTCAGCTCTGGCGCCAGCTCAGCGCACATGGGCTCGCGATCATGGACGAGCCGGCGTGCGGGCTGCGGTCCATCACTTTGAGATTCGGGCCCGGCCAGGCGCGACTTCGGGACCACAGCCGTCGGCGCGGCGCCTGCGAACAGGTAGCCGATCGCGGGTGCCGAGGGTGGTGGGAGCACGTCGGAGCCTGCCCGATTTGCGAACTACGACGCTACTTCGCCCAACGTTATCCCGTGGGCCGCGCCTTAGGACGCGAGCCGAAGGCACGGTGCCTCCCTCCCGCAAAGGGACCCGCCATACTCGGATCGCCAATGCGCTGTGGCGGTAGTGCCCGACCAGCGAGACCAGGGTGAACAGCGCCGCCTCCCCGAGCACCCCGGTGGCCTCGGCATAGTCCTCGTCGGCGAGATCCCCCTCCCTAGCCAGGACCCGGACGATCTTCCAGGTCAGGTACTCCTCAGGCGGCGCGGTGCCGGGCCAGATTCCCGTGCGCAAGGCGTCCAGCTGGAGATCGGTCAGGCCCGCCCGGCGGGCCACCCCGGCGTGCGCATTCCACTCATAGCTGCACTGCTCAGCCTCAGCCACGGTCGGGATGGCGATCTCCCGCTGCCGGGCAGTCAGCACCGTCCCGAACCGCAGGGCAGCGCCCAACTCCTGGATCGCGGTGCCGGTCGCCGGATCCAGGAGCCGAACGTTGAAGGCCGCGACGAGCCGACCGCTGCCGTCGATGACCCCCTTGGGTCCCGCGGACCGCTTAGCAGGCGGTCGTAGTAGGCGCGCTGCGCGGCGGGCAGCTCCCGCTTGCGGTGCGGGTTCGCACGGCGAGCGATGCGACGGGTCGGGATATCACCGGGGCAGCCGCACCGCCGACCTGCCTTTGCATGCGTGGCTGCTCGTCGCGGCTGACAGCTATCACGCGATGCGCGAGGACCGGCCGCACCGGGCCGCCCTGTCGCCGCGGGACGCGGCCCTCGATCTGCGCCGGGAGTCAGCTGCGGGCCGGCTGCCGCCAGAGGCGGTGAGCGCCGTCCTTTCTGCCGCGGGCCAGCCCGGGCCGCCCGCGTCCCGGCCCGCCGGGCTGTCGGGGCGCGAGTGCGAGGTACTCGGCCTGCTCGCCGGCGGGCTTGGCCACCAAGCAGGTTCGCCCGCCGGCTCGGCATCTCAGCCAAGACCTGCGACCATCACATCCAGGCGATCTACCGCAAGGCCGGCGTCTCCAGCCGCGCCGGCGCAACGCTGTTCGCCCTCGAGCACGGGCTGGCGGGCACCGGCCGGGGGTCGGGGCCTGGCTGGCTCCCCTAGCCCGGGCAGGCAACCGCAACGTAGGCAGACGAATCGACACCATGGCTGATGTGACGGCATAGGGGCCATAGAGCATCTACAGCGCCCTTGACCCCCAGGAACGCACACATATCGTTCCGGCCAGCGTGCCCACGCGTTTCCGCAGGTGAAGTGGCGCGGGAATGATGTTCCCACCCTGACCGCCGGCCAGCATCTGTACGGCCACGCCGCGACACGCCGGTGTCCAGGCCGGCCGGGACGCGGATGGACTTAGCTATCACGCGGGACGCTATACCGTCTTGCGGTATAGCGCCGCGCTGTCCGATGCTGAGCTGGCCTGCCTGGCCGTGGCCCAGCAGCTGCTGGGCATCGCCAGCGAGCGGCGGTGGATCCGGCACGCGCGCAAGAACCTGGCCGGGATGTTCCCGCGGCTGCCGGGCCAGTCCGGGTACG
>DASYBB010000070.1:0-16331 GCA_036501025.1 Streptosporangiaceae bacterium | reverse complement strand
CGCCGGGGCCGGGTGCCGTAGCGGCGCGTCGCCCACCACGACCCCGGCTTGGCCAGCCGCAGCGCGCCGACGAGGGCGACGATGCCGATGACGGTGCCGACAATCCCGGTCGTGATCTTGCCCTTGAGCAGGCAGATCAGGCTCAGCGCGAGATCGACGGCGAGGACGGCGACCGACGAAAACCAGGTCGCGGTGCCGACGTGGCCGGACAGGAAGCTGGCCCCGCCGACCAGCGCCCCGGTGACGGCCAGGGCGCAGAAGATCGCGTCGACCGATTTCCGCCCGTCCGTGGTCCAGTACACGTCCTCCAGGTGCAGCCACAGCGCGAACTCGTCGAGGGTCAGGCTGACGCCCACCCCGAACACCGCGGCGGCGGCATCGAGGGCCGCGCCCTGCGGCGTGGCCGATACCAGCACGATCCCGGTGCCGATGATGAGCAGGATGCCGAACACCTGATGGTGAATGTGAACCCCGGCGAGGCGGACGTTGCCCAGCCCGGCGCCGCCGCCGCTGCCGGAACGGATCAGCCGGGTCACGGTTCTGGTGATGAGGAAAGTCACCAGTATCGCGATAAACATCCACATCATCGGCCGCAGGGCACCGCCGGTGCCGATGTCGATCCGGAGCCCCGCGGGGAGAGACCGGACGGCGCAGCCAGCATTGACCAGCACAACGTCCTCCCCCGTGGTCCGCCTGCTGCCCGGGAGTCTACGCGGGGGCCAGCTCAGCGTCCCAGCGTCGCCGTCATGGCACCTGGCGAGCCGCCGCCCCGTTGAAGAACGTCACTACCCGCGCGCCGTCCCCGTCCAGCCGGCAGTCCACGACGAACCCCGGCACCAGCCGCGTCACCGGAGGGTCAGCTATCCCGGCGTAGCCTCGGAGTATGACGCTCTTCCAGCGGGCCCACGACATCCTCTCGGCCAAGGCCAACAAGGCGCTCGACGCCGCGGAGAAGCCCGACGAAGTGCTCGACCTGTCCTATGAGGACATGCTCGACCAGATCACCCGGATCCGCCGGGGCCTGGTGGACATCGCCGCCTCGCGGCGGCGGGCCGAGCTGCAGGGCCAGCAGCTCCAGCACTCATCCGACCATCTTCAGGACCAGGCCAAGACAGCCCTGACCCAGGGAAACGAGGCGCTGGCCCGGGAGGCCCTGTCCCGCAACGCGGCCGTCCGGGGCCAGATCGAGGACCTGAGCTCCCAGCGGGACCAGCTCGCCGAGCAGGAGCAGAAGCTCGAGCACACCCTGGAGGTCATGCAGAAGCGGGTGAACGACTTCCGGTCCCAGAAGGAAGTGCTGAAGGCCCAGTACAGCGTGGCCCAGGCCGAGGCCGCGCCGGGCGACCCGAACACCGGCCTGCAGCGGGCCCTGGACCAGGTGGCCACGATGCAGGCCCGGGCCGGGGCGGTGGACGAGCTGATCCAGTCGGGCGTGCTGGAGGACGTCGGCGGAGACACCGACGAGATCCAGGAGGAGCTCGACCAGGCCGGGACGGACACCGACGTCGACCGGCAGCTCGCCGCGCTCAAGGCCGAGCTCGGCCCCGGCGCCCCGAAGCCGCCCGAGCTGACCGCCGGCGCCGAGGGGTAACGCCCGCCGGGGACCCTGTCTGTCCGCGACCCGGTCTACGGCGGCCCGGTCCACGGCGGCGCGGCGGCCGGTGCTTGGCCGCCGCGCGGGGCGCGGGGATACTGACGGAATGGTTGACGACACCGCACGGGACCGGGCCCTCTACCACGCCCTGAAGGCAGCCGACGAAGTCGCCGCGGCATTGCAGGCGCACCTCATCGAGGAGCACGGGGCTGATCCCGACCGTGCCCTCGCGCAGAACGCCTTCACGAACTCGTTCAAGCTCCTGCGGCAGGCCCGTGAGCGCCTGGGCGAGGGACTGCGGGGGATCGAGGCCGACAACATCGCCTCGTCGGACCAGATCTCGCTGCGCAACGGGTGAGCGATGACGCTGTCGTGACCGAGCTGGCCTGCGACAGCCCGCAGGTCCTGGATGCCCCGACGATCGGCGAGGCGTGGCTGGCCGCCGCCCGGCACATCCTGGCCAGCAGCGTCGACAGCCGCTACGACGACCCGCGCCCGCGGTCGGGCCGTGACCATGCCGCGCCCGGCCGCCCGCGCCCGCCGCGCCGCCCGCGCCGGAGCGACATGACCGTACGGTCACTTCTGCCGGAACACCAGCAAGCGCGCGCCGACGTTGTCACGACGTGCCCGGCCTGCCGGGCGTCCGCTACTTCAGCCCGAGGGCCTCGCTCACCTGGCCGGCCAGGTCCTCCTCGGTCATCGGTGCGCTGACCTGGATGGCCCGCAGGCCGAGACGCCTGGTCTCGGCGTCCAGCCGCTCGGTGAACATCCGGTCGCGCTCCAGCAGGTTGCTCAGCGCCCGCTCCGGATCGGAGGTCTTCTCGGCGATCGTCCCCAGCGAGCCCCGGCTGGCGAGCGCGGCGCGGCGGAACTCGGGCGTCGGCAGGAGCCAGACAGCGCGGCCCGGCGCGGCCAGGAGCGGCTGCACCAGGCGCGGCAGCAGCCGGAAGCCCTCGGCGATGACGCCGCGATCGCGCGGCAGGCCGAGCAGGTCATCGACGATCAGCCCGAAGCCCTCGCCCCGGAACCAGTGGAACGTCTCCAGCATGACGTCCGGCGGCCGGCGCAGCCACCGCTCGTCCATGTCCATGGCCGCGAACGCGCTCAGGTACGGGCTGTCCGCCAGCGCGACCCGGCGGCCGTGATCCGCCATCGCGTCGTCAGTTGAGTAGTAGCGGAGGCCGGCCCGGGCGGCCAGGCGGCGGGCCATCGTCGGCTTGCCCGCGCCGCTCCCGCCGCCGATCCAGTAGACGTGCCGGAGTCGCGCCAGCGCCGCCCCCGCCTCGTCCCCGTCCTCGTGCCGCGGGACCTCAGCCGGCCCGCTCACCGTCTTGCTCCGGCTCGGCCCCGTCGTCCCGCGACCGGTCCGCCCGCGGCCGCCCCCGCGGCCGCATCTGCCCGGCGTTCCTCGGCAGCCGCCCGGCGTCCGCCAGGGCCCGCCGCAGCAGGAACTCGATCTGGGCGTTCGTGCTGCGCAGCTCGCCCGACGCCCACCGGGCCAGCGCGTCATGAATGGCAGGGTCGAGCCGCAGCAGTACGCTCTTGCGCTCGCTCACCACACCCCCGTGCTCGCCGGCATCATGCCCGTCCCCCCATCACTGGTACAGCGACCCGGCATTGACGATCGGCTGCGTTGCCTGCTCACTGCACAACACTACGAGCAGGTTCGACACCATCGTCGCCTTGCGCTCCTCGTCCAGCTCGACCACGCCCTCCTCCTCGAGCCGCTGCAGGGCCAGCTGCACCATGCCGACCGCGCCCTCGACGATCCGCTGCCGGGCGCCGACCACGGCGCTGGCCTGCTGCTGGCGCAGCATCGCCTGCGCGATCTCCGGCGCGTACGACAGCCGGGTCAGCCGCGACTCGATGATCAGCACGCCCGCCGCGGCGACGCGGGCCGCGATCTCGGCGGTCAGCTGCCCGGTGATCTCATCAGCATTGTCGCGCAGCGACAGCTCGCCGCTGCCGCGCGTGTCGTAGGCGTAGGTCGAGGCGATGTGCCGGACCGCGGTCTCGGCCTGGATGGCGACGAACCGCTCGAAGTTATCGACGGCGTAGATGGCCAGGGCGGTGTCGGCCACCTGCCAGACCACCACGGCCGCGATCTCGATCGGGTTCCCGTCGGCGTCGTTGACCTTGGCCTGCGGCGTCTCCAGGTTGCGGATCCGGGTCGAGACCTGGCGGCGCTTGGCGAACGGGTTCACCCACTGCAGGCCGGGGGAGCGGACAGTGCCGTGGTACTGGCCGAACAGCTGAACTACCCGGGCTTCCCCGGCCTGGACCGACACCAGCCCCCGGAACGTGGGGTCGACAAAGATCAGCAGCAGCACGCCCACGATGATCAGCGCGACCGGCCCGGGTCCGCCGCCCATGGTGAGGCCGAGCACCAGCACCGCCACCCCGACCAGCGCGATCGCCAGGCCGACGACCAGGATCGGGACGCCCGTCGCTGACCAGGCCTCGGTCTCCGTCACCCGCTTGGCGGCCGGCTTCACGCCCTCCAGGTCCTGCGCTGTCATCTCGCTCGCCTCCGCTTACGTGGCCGATACCGGGGCTAGCATAGTGATATCAGTTTACACTACGCAAGGCCCGGGGGCGAGTTCCTGGCCCGCTGCCGCGCAGGCCGGCGGGGATGTCTATCTCCGGGCCGGCCCTGTCCGGCCCTGGGCCCGGCTCCGGCGATTCTCCCGCGTTGGCGACTGGCCCCGACGTGACAAGGACGGTCCGGGCGGCCTGAAGTGGCGGCTGGACCTCTCCCCATCGGGAGGCCCTCATGATCATGGGAGCTTTACTCACACCCTGATGTGAGAGATCCTCCCACGATCATGGAATTTGACCGCGATCGGGGCTTCGGGCCGCGAGTAGCGGCCGTCGGCCCCACGCGTGGGGCGGAAGTGACGGAGGCCGACGAAGGCGGACCCGCGTAACAGCGCGCCGCGGGCAGGACACCCTGACTCACGCCCGGGGCGCGCAGGACCGCCGCGGCTCACGCCCGGGCGGTCCGGCCGCCCCGGCTCACCCCCGCGGCGCGCAGGAGCGGCACCGCGAACGCGGCGGTCAGGCTCAGGCCGGACACGCCGGCCGCAGCGATGCAGGCGCGGACCGGGACGGCGGCCAGCAGCAGGCCGCCCAGCAGGTAGCCGCTCACGGCCGCGGCATTGACCACCGCCCCGTAGGCGGCTCCGGCGCGACCCCTGGCCGCGGCGGGCACCCGCCGCCCGAGCAGGACGCTGGTCGCCACGTTGAGGCCGCCGTTGCCGAGGCCGCCGACGATGTTGATCGGGATCAGCCAGCCGACGTCGGGCGCGGCCGCCATGATCGCCACGGCCACGCAGTCCAGCGCGAGCGCACCGACCAGGGCCAGGGCCAGCCCGGCGTCGGAGGGCCGCCGCCGGCCGAGCAGCTGCCCGCCGATGATGGTCGACCCGATCCAGGTGGCAGCCACCAGCCCGTAAGCGGTCGCCGTCGAGTGCAGGTCCTGCCGGATGAAGAACACCTCGGCGACGTTCACCAGGCTCCCTACCCCCAGGACGGCGCCGACCAGCACGAACGCTGACCGGAGCAGGGCGTCCTCGCGCAGCCGCCAGCCGCCGTCGGCCGGTGCCGGCACCTGAGCGGGCGGCGGCGCCGGGGCGGGCACCCGGGCTGGGGCGGGTGCCTGGGATGAGACGGGCGCACCGGGTGAGGGAGTGGCCGGGGATGAGGGGGCGGCCTGGGGTGAGGGGGTCGCCTGGGGCGAGGCGGCCGGCGGCACGGGCGCGCGCGCCCGGCCGCCGCGGCGGGTGCGGATGAGGCGGCCGGCGACGGCGATGGCTAGGTAGCTGGCCGCGTCGGCCAGCAGCGGCACGCGCAGCCCGAAATGGCCGATCAGCACCCCGCCCAGCGCGGGCGCGATCATGATCCCGAGGGCGCTGGCGGTCTGCCCCAGCGCGACCACCCGCGGCAGGTCATCGCGGCCCACCATGGCGGGCAGCAGCGCGCCGAGGGTGGGGCCGGTCACGGCCAGGCCCGCGGCCAGCACCGCGACCAGCGCGATGATCGCGGCCACCCCCGGGGCGAAGGCCAGCGCCACGCAGACGCCGGCCTGGACGAGGCCGGTTCCGACCAGCAGCAGTCGGCTGTCCGCCCGGTCGACCAGCCGCCCGGCCCAGCGCACCAGCAGGACCGGGGGAACGGCCGCCGCGACCAGGACCGCGGCGACCGCGAGCCCGCCGTCGCCCCGCTGCTGCAGTGCCAGTGACAGCGCCGTGGCGGCGAGGAAGTCCCCGCACGCCGACACCGCCTTGGCTCCTGTCGAGAGGTAGACGTCGGCCGGCCATCGCGGAGATATGAAGGACATACTTCGAAGTATGTCCTTCATATCTAGCTGCGTCTAGGGCGGCTAGGCCGGGAACCCCCGGAACATGGCGTAAACCGTGCGGGCTCCATCCGGAGCGTCGGCCCGGGCGGACATCCGGTACGGCCGGAGCAGTTCCTGGGCCGCGGTCCCGACCGCCCTCAGCTCGTCCGCCGTCACCAGCAGCGTCGCGTCCAGGAAGCACGAGGCGTCCTGCCACTCGGCCGACTCGTCGCCGAGCTGGGCCAGGAACTGCCGGAACCGGGCATCGTCCCAGGACCGGATGGATTCCAGCAGCCCGCGCAGCGCCGCCAGCGCGTCAGGCCCCGGATCCGCGCCGCCCGAGACGTCGTAGCGCTCCGCGGTCCGGCGCCACCGGCGCTCGCGCCCGTCCCCGCGCCCCGGCGCCTCCTCGACCAGGCCGGCCTTGGCCAGCGCCCGCAGGTGGTAGCTGACCGCGCTCGGCGACAGGTCGACCACCCCGGCGCACTCGGTCGCGGTGGCCGGCCCGGAATGGCCGAGGTGCGCCAACAGGGCCAGCCGGGCCGGGTGCGCCATCGCCCGCATCAGCGCTATGTTCTGGCCCGGCCGGTCGCGCGGCTGCTCCCCGTCCGGTCCTGCTTTCCCGCTCATGGCGTCAACATAGCCAAGCCGGGGCGGCGCCGGCCCCGCTACCCGGCCGCGCCCAGCGCCCGCTCGAGACCGTCGAGGAGGAGTTCGAGCCCGTACTCGTACTCGTGGCCGTAGTCGTAGCCGGGCTGCAGGACGTACTCGAAGGTGAACTCGGCGAGATAGGGGAACTCGTCAGCGGGAAAGTGGGCCAGCATGGCCTGCGCCAGTTCCGCGGTCTGCGGCCCGGTCTCGAACGGGAGGCTGGCCTCCTGCAGCGCGAACCCGTAGACGTAGCTGTCGAGCGCCGAGTAGGCGTGCCCGGCCAGCGCCACCGGGAAGCCGGCCCGCCGCAGGCAGCCGAGGACGGCGTCGTGATGCCGCAGCGTGGCCAGGCCGGGCGTGGTGCGCGACTCCATCAGCCCGATGGCCCAGCGATGCCGGGACAGGGCCGCGCGGGATAATAGCCAGGGGTCTTTCGCCGTGCTTACGGCCTGGGCCAGCGGGCGGCTGTGCGGCGGGGGCGCATCCGCCGCGAGCTGCGCGTCTTGACATATAAAATAAACAGTTTTTTAATTCGCTCCATGGGCCGAATCGCAGGCGTCACCGCCACGCAGACCCGGGAGCGGCTGCTCGGCGCGGCCGCCGACGTCTTCGCGCAGCGCGGGTATGACGGCACGCGAGTGACCGACATCGCCACGGCTGCCGGAGTGAGCAACGGCGCGCTGTACGCGCACTTCGGGTCGAAGGCCGAGCTGCTGGTGGCGGCGCTGCGCGCGCACGGGCCGCGGCTGCTGGCCGACATGCTGGCCGCCGACCCGGGCCGCTCCATCACCGAGCTGCTGCTCGTCGTCGGGCGGCGGCTGCCGCACCGCCGGGACGCGCGCGGGTACCTCATCGTCGAGGCGCTGGTCGCGGCCCGCCGGGACGAGGACGTGGCCCGGCCGATGCGCGACTACTCGGGCGAGCAGGCCGACTGGCTGGCCGGGCTGGTGCGCGTGGCCCAGGCCGGCGGGGAGCTGGACCCGGCGCTGTCCCCGGACACGCTGGCGCATTTCTGCCTCGTGCTCGCGATGGGCAGCGCTCTGCTGACCCCCGACCTGCACGCGGTCGCTGATGAGGAGTGGGCCGCGCTGCTGGCCCGGATCGTGACCGCCTTCGCCCCGCCGCGCTAGCCCGCGCGGCCGTCGTGACCGTCGCGCATACTGGCGGGCATGCCTGTGACTTTGCACCATGTCGTGGTGGACACCTATGACCTGCCGGGGCTGGCCCGGTTCTGGACGCAGGCGCTCGGCTGGAAGATCCTTTCCGAGCGCGAGCGCGAGATCGTCATCGGGCCGGACGTCAGCGCCCCGGTCGGCATGTGCTTCATGCCGGTGACCGACCCGAAGACAGTGAAGAACCGCCTGCACCTGGACCTCACCACCGAGGCGGCGGACCGGGACGCCGAGATCGAGCGCCTCCTGGCCCTCGGCGCCCGCCGCGTCGACATCGGGCAGACCGGCGAGGAGTCGTGGACGGTCCTGGCCGACCCCGAGGGCAACGAGTTCTGCGTCATCCGCCCGAAGGCCACGCTGATTGACTGAGGCGGCTGTACCGCGAATCAGTACATAGCCGCTTCATAGCCCGCAGTTAGGATGTATTCAGCATGGCCAGGGGAGCCTTCAGATACGGGTGGTGACGGTTCGTGGCGGCGGTCATGGAGTTCTGCCTGCTCGGGCCATTGACGGTGCGCTGCGACGGCGCGGCGGTGCCCGTCGCCGCGGGCAAGCAGCGCGCCGTGCTGGCGGCCCTGCTGCTCGACGCGGGCCGGGTCGTCCCGGTCGGCGAGCTGGCGCAGGCGCTGTGGGGACCGGAGCCGCCGGCGTCGGCGCGGGTGACGGTGCAGAACTACGTGATGCGGCTGCGCAAGGCGCTGGCCGCCGCCGGCCGGGATCTCATCACCACCCAGCCGGGCGGGTACCAGATCAGCGTGCCGCCCGCCGAGGTGGACGTGGCCCAGTTCGCGGCCCTGGTCTGGGCGGCCCGGTCCGCGGCCCGGGCCGGTGAGTGGGACGCCGCGGCGGCCCGGTCCCGGGCGGCGCTGGCCCTGTGGCGGGGGGAACCGCTGTCGGACGTCGGCTCGGACGCGCTGGCCCGGCGCGAGGTGCCGCGGCTGGCCGAGCTGCGGCTGCAGGCCCTGGAAGCGCGGATCGAGGCGGACGTGCAGGCGGGCCGCCCGGCGGAGGTCATCGCCGAGGCGCAGGCCCTGGCCGCCGAGCACCCGCTCCGGGAGCGCCTGCACGCCCTGCTGATGCTGGCCCTGCACCGGGACGGGCGGACCGGCGAGGCGCTGGCCGCCTACCAGGACGCCCGCCGCGTGCTCGTGGCGGAGCTGGGCGCGGAGCCCGGCACCGGGCTGCGGCGGCTGCACCAGCAGATCCTGGCCGCCGACCCGGCGCTGGCCGGCCCCCGGCCGGTGCCCGGCATCGCGGAGGCCGGGCCGGAGCCGGGGCCCGGCTTCGGGGGGGCGGGCGGGGCCGGGCCTGGCGGCGGGGCCGGCCCGGGCGGGAGCGGGGCGGTGGTGCCGCGGCAGCTGCCAGGGGCCGTGCCGCACTTCGCGGGGCGGGCCGCCGAGCTGGCCGCGCTGACCGCGATGCTGGACCAGGCCGGCGGCCGGACGCCCGACACCATGCTGATCGCGGCGATCGGCGGGACCGCGGGGGTCGGCAAGACGGCGCTGGCCGTCCGGTGGGCGCACGAGGTCGCGGACCGGTTCCCCGACGGGCAGCTGTACGTGAACCTGCGCGGATACGACCCGGACCAGCCGGTGTCCGCCGCCGACGCGCTGGCCGGGTTCCTGAGCGCGCTCGGCGTGGCCGGCCCCGACATCCCGGCCGGGGCCGACGAGCGCGCGGCCCGGTACCGGAGCCTGCTGGCCGGCCGGCGGATGCTGGTGGTGCTGGACAACGCCCGCGAGGTCGAGCAGGTCAGGCTGCTGCTGCCCGGCGCCCCGGATTGCGTGGTCCTGGTCACCAGCCGCGACTCGCTGGCCGGCCTGGTCGCCCGGCACGGTGCCAGCCGGCTGGAGGTGGGGCTGCTGCCGATCGGCGACGCCGTCGCGCTGCTGCGGGCGCTGATCGGCGGCCGGGCCGATGCCGACCCGGCCGCGGCCGCGGCGCTGGCCGCCCGGTGCGCGCGGCTGCCGCTGGCGCTGCGCGTGGCCGCCGAGCTCGCCGCCGCCCTGCCCGCCTCGTCCCTCGCCGACCTGGTCTGCGAGCTGGCCGGGCAGCAGCGGCTGGACCTGCTCGACGCCGGCGGCGACCCGCGGACCGCGGTCCGCGCGGTGTTCTCGTGGTCCTGCCGGTACCTGGACGCCGCCGCCGCCCGCGCGTTCCGGCTGCTCGGCCTGCACCCCGGTCCCGACTTCGACCTGTACGCGGCGGCCGCGATGACCGGAGCGACCGCCGAGACGGCCGCCCGGCTGCTGAGCCAGCTCGCTCGCGCGCACCTGATCCATCCCACCGAGCCGGGCCGGTACGGACTGCACGACCTGCTCCGTGAGTACGCCGCCGAGCAGGCCGCGGCCGCCGAGTCCGGGCCGGCCCGGCAGGCGGCGCTGACCCGCCTGTTCGATCATTACCTGGGCACGGCGTCGGCCGCGATGGACGCGCTGTATCCGGCCGAGCAGCACCGGCGGCCGCGGGTCGCCGCGCCCGCCAGCCCCGTTCCGGCCGTCGGCTACCCCGGCGCGGCGCGGGCCTGGCTCGACGCTGAGCAAGCCGTGCTGGTCGCCGTCGCGGCCCACACCGCGGCGCGCGGCTGGCCCGGCCACACCACCCGCCTGGCCGCCACCGTGTGGCGCCACCTCGACACCGGCGCCCACTACCCCGACGCCGTCACCGTGCACACCCACGCCCGCACGGCCGCGCGCCTGGCCGGTGACCGCAGCGCCGAGGCGGCCGCACTGACCAGCCTCGGCATCGCGGCGTGGCGGCAGGGCCGGCATTACCAGGCGGCCGAGGAGCACCGGCAGGCGCTGACCCTGTTCCGCGCGGCGGGCGACCGGCCCGGCGAGGCCCGCGCGCTCGGCAACCTCGGCCTGGTCGAGGAGCGCCGGGGCCGCCACCAGCGGGCCGCGCGCCACCACCGGCAGGCCCTGGCCCTGTACCGCGCGGCCGGGGACCTGCCCGGCGAGGCCAACGCGCTGAGCAACCTCGGCATCGTGGAGCACGTGCTCAGCCGCTACCAGCAGGCCACCGGCCATTTCCAGCGGGCCCTGGCGCTGTTCCGCGCGGCCGGCGACGAAACCGGCGAGACCCGGGCGCTGTCCAACCTCGGCGCGGCCCGCGAGCGGCTCGGAAACTACCCGGAGGCCGTCGGCGACCTCCAGCAGGCCCTGATCCTGTGCCGGGTCACCGGCGACCGGGTCGTGGCCGCCAACGCCCTGGCCAACCTCGGCGTCGTCGAGGAGCGGCTGGGCCAGTACCCGCAGGCGGCCGCGCACTTCCAGCAGGCCCTGGACGTGTTCCGCGAGCTGGGCGACCGGGCGGGCCAGGCGGAGTCCCTCAACGGCCTCGGCGAGACGCTGCTCGCGACCGGCGACCACGATCAGGCCCGCGCCCGGCTGACCGCCGCCCTCGGCCTGGCCGTCCAGGCCGGCGACCGCCAGCAGCAGGCCCGCGCGCACGACGGCCTGGGCCGGGCCGGCCAGGCGGCCGGCGACAGCGGTCAGGCCCGCCGGCACTGGCAGGAGGCGCTGGCCCGGTACGCGGACCTGAGGGCGCCGGAAGCCGGGCCGGTCCGCGCCCGGCTGGCCGGGCTGGGCGGGAGCGCGACTTCGGCCAGGCCGGGGGCGGCGGGTGGCCCGGAGGCGGCGGGTGGCCCAGAGGCGGCGGGCGGGCTGGGGTCGGGGGGTGGTCCAGGGGCACCGAGTCCGGTGGCGGCACCGGACACGGCGGCGCCCGGCCAGGCCCGTGCGGCCGGACGCTGCCACCGCGGCCGGCCCCGTGACCGCACCCGGCCACGGCCAGCGACCTAGGCAGCCGGATCGGCGCCCTCGTCGGTCGGCCGCCGCGGCCGGGCGTGGCGGGAGCCGACAATGGTTCCCGACTGAGGGCCTGCGAGCGACGTGCCAGCCGCGCCCGCCCGTCCGCCGCTACCCGGCCGGGCTGGCCGCCAGGTCGGCCCGCGCCCGCTCCCGCGCCCCGACGCTGACCAGCTCCGGCCACGACGCGCCCTCCGCGCGGAACATGTAGTTCCGCGTCCCCGTACCGACCCCGTCGGTCTTCTGCCACCCGCGCTGCCACGCGTACATCGTGTAGCCGCGCCGGGTCAGCCAGCCCGCCACGTCCTGCGGGCCGTAGTCGTAGCGCGCGGTGTGCCGCGCCTCGATCTCGACCAGCAGGCTCGGCCGGAACTTCTCGATGACCCGCTCGGCGCCCTGCAGGACGCTCAGCTCGGCGCCCTCCACGTCGATCTTGATGAAGTCGAGCCGGTCCAGGCCGGCCCGCTCGCCGAGGCCGTCCAGGGTGGCCACGGTGACGCTGACCTCGACCTGGCCGGCGAACTCGGCGTTCGACCCGAGCCCGCGGGAGCGGTCGGCCAGAAAGGACCGGCCGGTCACCAGCCCGTAGCGGCCGACGGGGACGCTCATGAGGCCGCGGCCCGGCTCGGCGCCGAGCGCCAGCGCGTGATGCTGGACGTTGCGGGCGCCCCCGGTGCCCAGCACCCGGTTCCAGACCGGATGGGCGAACACCAGTGGCTCGACACTGTGCACCCGCCCGGACGGCCCGGCCAGCCGGGCCAGGGCCGCGGTGTACAGGCCGGCCGCGGCTCCCACGTCCACGCACACGCTGCCGGGGCCGACCAGTTCCTTCAGGCCCAGCATCTCCGCTTCGAGGTACCTGGTCCGCCGGGCCAGCACCATGATCGCCTTCGCCGTCATTCGCGCGCGCACTTGTCCGTCATTCATGGCTCCGAGGCTAGAAGCGGCCACCGGCACAGTGCGTCCCCTTCCGGTATCCAATCCAGCGCGGCGGCGTGCTACCCCAGTGGGGGCGCCATTAACACCAGCCGCCCGCCGTCATACCGTGGGGGGATGGCCGACACCGACGCGATCGTCGAGCGCATCCTCACGACTTACGACACCATCACCGTCGTCGGCGCCAGCGGCGCCCCGGAGAAGGCCGCCCATTACGTGCCCGTCCACATGCAGGCGCACGGGTGGCGGATCATCCCGGTCAACCCGCACGAGGACGAGCTGATGGGCGAGCGCGTCTACCGCACGCTGGCCGACATTCCCGAGCCGGTCGGCCTGGTCGACGTCTTCCGGCCCTCGCCGGCGACGCCCGACATCGCGCGCCAGGCCGTGGCGGCCGGCGCCACCGCCCTGTGGCTGCAGCTGGGCATCGCCTCGGCGCAGGCCCGGGCCATCGCGGAGGAGGCCGGCCTGCTCTACGTCGAGGACCGGTGCCTGATCATCGAGCAGCGCCGCCTGGGCCTGTCCGCTCCGCGCAGAGCCGCCAGCTAGCCGGCCGTCAGCTAGCCGGCCGCCGGCTCGCCCGGCCAGGCGCCGCCGGTGGGGTAGGGGATGAACCGGCCGCGGTTCGGGCTCGGGTCCAGCGGCTTGCCGATGGCCGGGAACGCCCGCTGCGGGCACGTGTCCCGGTCACAGATCTTGCAGCCCGGCCCGATCGGGACCTGCGCCGACGGGTTGGCCAGGTCGAGCCCCTGCGAGTACACCAGGCGGCTGGCGTGGCGAAGATCACAGCCCAGGCCGATGGCGAACGTCTTGGCCAGCGTCCCGTACCCGCCGTAGCGGCGGGAGACCGTGCGGGCCGTCCACAGGTAGCTGCGGCCGTCGGGCATCTGGGCCAGCTGCGTCTGGATCTCGTTCGGGTGCGCGAACGCCTCGTAGACATTCCACAGCGGGCACGAGCCACCGACCCGCGAGAAGTGGAAGTTGGTCGCCGACTGGCGCTTGGAGATGTTGCCGGCCCGGTCGACCCGGACGAAGATGAACGGCACCCCGCTCGCGCCCGGCCGCTGCAGCGTGCTGAGGCGGTGCGCGACGGTCTCGTACCCGACGTTGAACCGCCGCCCGAGCAGGTCCAGGTCGTAGCGCAGCGCCTCGGCCGAGTCGAGGAACAGGCGGTAGGGCAGGATCAGCGCGCCCGCGAAATAGCTGGCCAGGCCGATGCGGACCATCGTGCGCGTCTCGTCGCTGGACAGGCTGGCCTCCGTGACGATCTGGTCGATTTCCTCGGCCAGCTCCACCGTGGCCAAATGCGTGGCTAGCTGAAACGCTCGTTGCCCCGCGTTCAGCAGCGGCGATAGCGCGAGCTCGCGGGTGGCCGGCTCATAATGCCGCTTGATCTCGCGCTCGTCGGCCGGCAGGTCGGTCACCTGGATCGAGTGCCGGCGGGCCAGCCGGCTGACGATGCCGCCCGCCGTGTCGCCGGGCGCCAGGCCGGCCTCGGCGAAGATCTGCTCGGCGGCCACGTCCAGCGCCGGGAAGTAGTTGCGCTGGGCGTAGAACATCTCCTGCACTTCCTCGTACGCCATCGGCGGGGGCACCGACATCGAGTCCACCGAGCCGCCCTCGATCCGGCTCATCAGCGCCTCGTTGACGTCCCGGCCGTGCCGGTACCGGCGGTGCATCTCCATGACGTAGCGCCCGACGTCGGGCTGGGCGCCGGCCAGCTGGCGGATTTCGGTCATCGAGATAGGGTCGCCGACCGACGGATCGGTCAGCGCGTCCCGCAGCTGGCTCGCGAGCCGGTCGGACTCCTCGCTCGAGAACTGCTGCAAGTCGGCGTCGAAGACGCTGGCCAGCCGGAGCAAGACCGAGTCCGTCATCGGGCGCTGGCTGGACTCCAGCTGGTTGACATAACTCGGGGAGATGGCCAGCGCAGAGGCCAGGGCGGCCTGCGTCAGGCCCCGTTCCTCCCGGAAGCGGCGGAGCCGGAAACCGGCGTGATCCTTTGCGGCCGACATCAGGTGCCGTCTTCACAAAGTTTGCAGAATCGAGTTCCGGACACCACAAACCTCCACACCACCAGGACCTACCCGCCGGGCTGCTTTCCGTGCATCTTGTTAAGATATTAAAAACTATCGTCGGCGCAGGAGATAACGTGAGCGACCTTATGACGGGGCTGGCGCAGTCCCCGACGTCCCACAGCGGGCTCAACGCGTGGGTGAGCGAGATCGTGGCGCTTGCGCGGCCCGACAGCGTGCACTGGTGCGACGGCTCCCAGGAGGAGTACGACGAGCTCACTTCCCTGCTCGTCGAGCAGGGCACCCTCGTGCCGCTCAACCCCGCGCTGCGGCCGCGCAGCTTCGCCGCGCGCTCGGACCCCTCGGACGTCGCCCGGGTCGAGAGCCGCACGTTCATCTGCTCCGAGCAGGAGTCCGACGCCGGGCCGACGAACAACTGGATCGCCCCGGCCGAGATGCGCGCCACCCTGGACGGGCTGTTCGACGGCTGCATGGCGGGCCGGACCATGTACGTCATCCCGTTCTGCATGGGCCCGCTCGGCTCGCCCATCGCCCAGCTCGGCGTCGAGATCTCCGACTCGCCGTACGTGGCGGCGTCGATGCGCATCATGACGCGGATGGGCACGCCGGTGCTCGACCAGCTGGGCGACGACGGGTTCTTCGTCCGCGCCGTCCACTCGGTGGGCGCCCCGCTGGCGCCCGGCCAGGCCGACGTGCCGTGGCCGTGCAACGAGACGAAGTACATCACCCACTTCCCCGAGGAGCGGTTGATCTGGAGCTACGGCTCGGGCTACGGCGGTAATGCTCTGCTGGGCAAGAAGTGCTACTCGCTGCGCATCGCGTCGGCGATCGGCCGGGACGAGGGCTGGCTGGCCGAGCACATGCTCATCCTCAAGCTGATCTCGCCGGAGAAGAAGGTCTACTACGTGGCGGCGGCCTTCCCGTCGGCGTGCGGCAAGACGAACCTGGCAATGCTGGAGCCGACCATCCCGGGCTGGGAGGTCCAGACACTCGGCGACGACATCGCATGGATGCGCTTCGGCGACGACGGCCGGCTCTACGCCGTGAACCCCGAAAACGGTTTCTTCGGCGTGGCACCAGGCACCGACTGGCACACCAACCCGAACGCGATGCGCACGATCGCCAAGGGCAACTCAATCTTCACCAATGTCGCGCTCACCGACGACGGCGACATCTGGTGGGAGGGCATGGGCGACCCGCCGGCGCACCTGACCAGTTGGAAGAAACGAGATTGGACGCCGGAGTCGGCCGAGCCGAGCTCGCACCCCAACTCGCGCTATTGCACGCCCATCGCGCAGTGCGACACCCGCGCGCCGGAGTGGGACGACCCGAACGGCGTGCCCCTCGACCTGATCTTCTTCGGCGGCCGGCGCCGCGACACCATCCCGCTCGTCACCGAGGCCCGGGACTGGCAGCACGGCGTGTTCATGGGCGCGACGCTCTCGTCGGAGACGACCGCGGCCGCCACCGGAGCCGTCGGCGTTGTGCGGCGCGACCCGATGGCCATGCTGCCGTTCATCGGCTACAACGCCGGCGACTACTTCGCGCACTGGATCGAGGTCGGCAAGGGCGCGGACGCCGCGAAACTGCCCAAGATCTTCTACGTGAACTGGTTCCGCCGCGACGCCGACGGCAAGTTTCTTTGGCCCGGGTTCGGCGAGAACATCCGCGTGCTGAAGTGGGCCATCGAGCGCATGGAGGGCACGGCGGCGGCGATCGAGACGCCCATCGGCCACGTGCCCACGGCGCAGTCCCTGGACACCGATGGCCTGGCCATGAGCGCGGATGAGTTGG
>DASYBB010000069.1:0-34237 GCA_036501025.1 Streptosporangiaceae bacterium | reverse complement strand
TGGGTCCGGAACGCGCCGAACAGGGCGGTCGCGGCGAGCACCGCGGTCGCGATGGCGATGCCCTTGGTGATGGCCTTGGTCGTGTTGCCGACCGCGTCCAGGCGGGTCAGCACCTGCGCGGCCTCGCCCTCGACCTCGCCCGACATCTCGGCGATGCCCTGGGCGTTGTCTGACACCGGGCCGAAGGTGTCCATCGACACGATGACGCCGACGGTGGTCAGCAGGCCGGTGCCGGCCAGGGCGACGGCGAACAGCGCGATGGTGGCGTTGCCGGAGCCCAGCAGGAACGCGACGTAGACGGCGCCGCCGATGAGCAGCGCGGAGTAGACCGCGGACTCCAGCCCGACCGAGATGCCGGACAGGATGACGGTCGCGGGCCCGGTCAGCGAGCTCTCCCCGATGTCCTTGACCGGCCGGCGGTTGGTCTCGGTGAAGTAGCCGGTCAGCAGCTGGATGGCGCTGGCCAGGACCAGGCCGACCAGGACCGCGCCGATGGCCAGGTAGCGCGGGTTGCCGCCGTGGTGCAGGACCGCGGCCGAGGTGATGCCCTTGAGCCCGCTGAACTTGTCCGGCAGGTACACGAACGCCGCGACGATGACCAGGATCAGGGAGAAGACGGCCGAGACGAAGAAGCCGCGGTTGATCGCGGTCATCCCGCTGCGGTCGTTCTTGCGGGGCGCGACGACGAAGATGCCGAGGACCGCGGTCAGCACGCCGATCATCGGCACGATCAGCGGGAAGATCAGGCCCTGGTTGCCGAACGCGGCCTTGCCCAGGATGAGGGCGGCGACCAGCATGACCGAGTAGGACTCGAACAGGTCGGCGGCCATGCCCGCGCAGTCGCCGACGTTGTCGCCGACGTTGTCCGCGATGGTCGCGGCGTTCCGGGGGTCGTCCTCGGGGATGCCCTGCTCGACCTTGCCGACCAGGTCCGCGCCGACATCGGCGGCCTTGGTGAAGATGCCGCCGCCGACCCGCATGAACATGGCCAGCAGGGCGGCGCCGAAGCCGAAGCCCTCCAGCACGCTGGAGGCGTTCGCCCGGTAGATGATCACGACGATCGCCGCGCCGGCCAGGCCGAGGCCGACCGTGAACATGCCGGCCACCCCGCCGGTGCGGAACGCGATCCGCATGGCCCGGCGCTCGCCCGACTCCTGCGCCGCGGCCGCCACCCGGACGTTCCCGCGCACGGCCAGCGACATGCCGGTGAAGCCGGCCAGGGCCGAGAACACGGCACCGACCAGGAAGAAGACAGAGCGCCCGATCCGGATCGACGCCCCGCCGTCCGCGGGGAGGATCAGGAGCAGGAAGAAGATCAGGACCACGAACACGCCGATGGTCTTGAACTGGCGGCGCAGGTACGCGGCCGCGCCTTCCTGGACGGCCTTGGCGATCTCCTGCATCTTCGGCGAGCCCTGGCTGGCGGCCAGTACCTCACGGACGAGAACGCCCGCCACGGCCAGCGCGAGCAGCGCGATCACGAGCACGACGATGACCCAGGTCAGGTTGGCGCCGGCTACAGTGACCGCTCCGCTCGCCACAGCGGGGTGGTTGAACATCTGTCCTCCTTGACAGGGGAAACACGACAAGGCCGCGCCGCTGCCGGTAGGCAAGGGCGAGGCGCACCGGCGTGGACCCTGCGGGCAGGCAAGCTGGCGACATGGCGCCACGGATCGGTGCCGGGGAGTCTACGCATCGGGGCAACTCGATGGTAAATCGGGTCCCGCTTTGAGAAACATCTGAGCCGTTTTTGTGATGCTTAACACTCTGCCGCCCGCTGGCTCGTCAATCGCGGGATGCTAGCTGGCCGTCACGGCCGACGGCCAGCTCATCCGGATGCTGGTACCCGCCGAGGTCTCGCTGATCTGCACGTCGTCGGCCAGGCCCGCGATCACCGCGATGCCGAAGCCGGGCGGGTAGGCCGGGCCGTCGTCGGCGCCGCCGCCCGCCATGCTGGTGTCGGTCACCTCGACCTCGAACCGGCCGGCCAGCTCGGTGAGGGCCAGCCGGACGGGCTCGGTCGGGCAGTGCAGCCGGTGCTCCTCGACCGCGCGGGAGCAGGCCTCGCCGACCGCCAGCCGCACTTCATCTAGCAGGGACTCATCCACGCCGCTGCGGCGGGCGACCGCGGCCGCCACCAGCCGGGCCGTCCGGACATGCGCGGGGAGCGGGGTGAAGCTGAGCTCGACCGTGGCCATCTCGGGGACTTGCGCCTCGCCTATCGCTTCTCGGTCTACTTCTCGGACTTCCGGGCGGCGATCGCCTCGTCCACGGTCTCGTGGATGCCGAACACCTTGGTCAGGCCCGTGATCCGGAAGATCTTCAGGATCCGCTCCTGCGTGCAGACCAGGTCCAGCGACCCGTCGTGCGCCCGGACCCGCTTGAGGCCGCCGACCAGGACGCCGAGCCCGGTCGAGTCGAGGAACTCGACCTTCTCCATGTTCACAACCAGCTGGTAGAAGCCGTTGTTCACCAGGTCGATCAGGAGCTCACGCAGGCGGGGCGCGGTGTAGACGTCGATCTCGCCCTCTACGTCGACGATCTCGATTCCGTCCTTGCTGTGGTGATCCAGCTTCAGATCCACAAATCCTCCAGCGCCATGTATGGCTCTCGTATGAGCGCAAGCCTGCCCGCCAGCGGGTACCGGCACGCTTGCTCCGTCGCGCATTCAACCACGCTCTGGGCTCATGTCTATACCAGATTGAGGTTAGAGGCACCTTGCCTCGTGATGACACACTGAAACCCGATGCCTACAGTCAAGCTACCGGTCCAGGCCGACGTTTCGCAGTCCCCCGCCGTGCGGGTTAGTCCCGTGTCGGCGGCCGCCGCGCCGCCCGGCGCCGCGGCCGGGGCGGCCATTCCCGCCCAAGACCGGATTCTCCGCCGCGGCGCGCAGACCGGCCGGCTGACCCACGTGCAGCACATCCCGGCCCGCCGCGGCCGGCGCGCCGCGTGGCCGGCCTGGGTCCCGCCCGACCTGGCCGACGCCCTGGCGCGGTCCGGGGCGGAGCGGCCGTGGGCGCACCAGGCCCGGGCCGCGCGGCTGGCCCGGGCCGGCCGCAGCGTGATCATCTCGACCGGCACGGCCTCGGGCAAGTCACTGGGCTATCTCGTCCCGGCGCTATCCGCGGTGCTCGAGGGCGGGACCGCGCTCTACGTCGCCCCCACCCGCGCGCTGGCCGCCGACCAGCTGCGCCTGGTCACCTCGCTGCGGCTGCCCGGCGTGCGCCCGGCCGTGGTGGACGGCGACACCCCGTACGCCGAGCGGGCGTGGGCGCGCGCGCACGCCAACTACGTGCTGACCACGCCCGACATGCTGCATCACTCGCTGCTGCCCCGGCACGCGTACTGGGCCGGGCTGTTCCGCAAGCTCGGGCACGTGGTGGTGGACGAGTGCCATACCTACCGCGGCGTGTTCGGCTCGCACGTGGCCCAGGTCCTGCGGCGGCTGCGGCGGGTCACGGCCTGGCACGCCGGCGGCGAGGCCGTGTTCCTGCTCGCGTCGGCCACCATCAGCGAGCCGGCCCGGTGCGCGGAGCTGCTGACCGGCCTGCGGGCGACCGCGGTCACCGGCGACAGCGCCCCCCGAGCGGCCCTCACCATCGGGTTGTGGGAACCCCCCATGACCCAGTTTCGCGGAGAAGCCGGCGCCCCGGTCCGGCGCAGCGCGGCGGCCGAGGCTGCTGACCTGCTGACGGACCTGGTCCTCGACGAGGTGCCGACGCTGGCCTTCGTCCGGTCCCGGCGCGGCGCCGAGTCCCTCGCGCTGGCCGCGCGGCGCCAGGTCACCGACGCGGGCCGGGCCGAGCTGGCCGGCCGCGTCGCGGCCTACCGGTCGGGGTATCTCGCGGCCGACCGGCGGGCGCTGGAGGACGCGCTGCGGGCCGGGACGATCACCGCGCTGGCGACCACGACCGCGCTCGAGCTGGGGGTCAGCATCGCCGGCCTGGACGCCGTGCTGATCGCAGGCTGGCCGGGCACCCGCGCAGCGCTGTGGCAGCAGGCCGGGCGCGCGGGCCGGGCCGGGCGCGGGGCGGTCGCGATCCTGATCGCGCGCGACGACCCGCTGGACACCTACCTGGTCCACCACCCCGAGGCGCTGTTCGGCGCCCCGGTCGAGGCCACCGTCCTGGACCCGGCCAACCCCTACGTGCTGGCGCCGCACCTGTGCGCGGCCGCATCCGAGCTGCCGCTGACCGACGCCGACCTGGCCGCCTTCGGCCCGGCGGCCGGGCCGGCCGCGGCCCGGCTGAGCAGCGACGGGCTGCTGCGCGCCCGCGGCGGCCGGTGGTACTGCACCCGGCGGGGTGCCGTGGCCCGGACCGGGCTGCGCGAGTCGGGCGGCCAGCCGGTGCGGATCGTCGAGACGGCCACCGGGCGGCTGGTCGGCACCGTGGACGAGCCGTCGGCGCACCTGCTGGCGCACGCCGGCGCGGTGTACCCGCACCAGGGCGAGATGTACCAGGTGCGCGAGCTCGACCTGGCCGCCTCGGTGGCACTGGTCGAGCCCGGCGACCCGGGCTACGCGACCTCGGCCCGCGAGGTGACGCAGATCGAGGTGGCGGCGCAGCACACGGCGCAGTCCTGGGGCGAGGCCCGGGTCTGCTTCGGCGACGTGCGGGTGACCCGGCAGGTCGTCTCGTTCGCCCGGCGCAGTCCCGAGACCGGGCGGACCCTCAGCACCGAGGCCCTCGACCTCCCGGCCCGGACCCTGGCCACCCGCGCCATGTGGTGGACCATCTCCCCGGCCCAGCGGGCCGCGCTCGCGGCCCAGGGCATCGACCTGGCCGGCGCCGCGCACGCGGCCGAGCACGCCTCGATCGGGCTGCTCCCGCTGCTGGCCTCGTGCGACCGGTGGGACGTGGGCGGCGTGTCGGCCGACCCGCACCCGGCCACCGGCCTGCTCACGGTGTTCGTCTACGACGGCCACCACGGCGGGGCCGGGTTCGCCGAGCGCGGGTTCGCCGTGGCCCGGCAGTGGCTCGAGGCCACGGCCCGGGCGATCGAGAGCTGCGCCTGCGCCGCCGGCTGCCCGTCCTGCATCCAGTCTCCGAAGTGCGGGAACGGCAACCATCCGCTGGACAAGCGCGGCGCGGTGGCCCTGCTGGATCTCCTGCTGCGGGCCGGCGGATCGCACGGGCCGGTGACCTGAGGAAAAGGGGCGACCCCCGCCGGGGGGGAGAGCGGGGGTCGCCGTACGGTCCGACCCCGGGGGGGCAGAGTCGGCACCGTTACCCAAGAAATCCTACGCGGGACGGGCCGAAGTTACCAGCGGGTCGGGCTGAACGGGATTCAGCGGGAGTGTCGCGGACCAAGTGCCCCAGCGGGACGCGGGCCGGCCGGGTCGCACCGCCGCGGCCGGATCACCGGCCCAGCACCAGCTCAGTACCAGCTCAGCGCATGCGATGGCGGTCATCGATCAAGATCCGGCATTGGTCAGGGGGTTCCCCCCGGCCCGGATCAGGCATAGAAAGAGGTCACGGACGGTAAACGTCCGGGCACGTCAGCCAGGTACCCACGCGCGACCAGCCGCGGGAGGCGTGCCGAGGCAGGCGGGACTCGCTCGCACGTGGGATCACCTGCCCGGCAGTGAAGGTGCACGCTTGGTAGCCCGGCCCGACGTGACGCGATGGGCAGCGGCACCCCGGCCCTGGGGTGCCGCTGCCTTTTTGCCCCGCTTTGTAACATTCTGCACCGGGCCAAAAATGTTCTCATATATCCGGCCCGCCTACGCATATCCTGCGTTTAGGACACCCTCTGATCGCGCTTTACGGCGGTCGTTCGCTTCGCTGATAACATGCAGCACGCCATGCCGTCCGGGCTGTGCTTCTCACCTTTTTCCCCGCTACCGGCACGCCGCCCGATGCCCAGCTGCGGGTATGAGCAAGACTCGGATGTGAACATGAGCGATGAGGGGTGAGATCCATGGCCGAACCGGCCGGGCGGTACTCGGCAGGCGCCGCGAGCCAGGAGTCCGTGGGCGGTCTCGTGTCCCTGGCCGTCAAGGACATTACGCAGCTGGTCAGGTACGAGCTCGACCTGGCCAAGATGGAGCTCAAGACCGACGTCCGCCGGATCGGGATCGGCGCCGCCCTTTTCGGGCTGTCCGCATTCGTCGGCTGCCTGGTCCTGATGCTGCTGTGCTTCGCGCTCGCCTACGGCCTGATGGCCCTGGGCATCTGGGGCTGGGCCGCGTTCCTGATCACCGCGGGCGCCTGCGTCCTGGTCGCCGCGCTGGCCGTCGGGATCGGGATCCTCTCGGTCAAGAAGTTCGGCGGCCTGCCCCGGACCCGCCGGACGGTCTCCGATGACATCGCCATCCTGCGTCGTGGCGACGGCGCCGGCGCGCCGCCGCGCACTCCCGTGAGGTAGCCCATGCCCGTGCACGGCGATGCCTCGATCTACCTCGACGGCCCCTGGTCGCACCGGGCCGTGAGCGCCAACGGCACCCGGTTCCACGTCGCCGAGAGCGGCGACGGCCCGCTGGTACTGCTGCTGCACGGGTTCCCGGAGTTCTGGTGGACGTGGCGCGGGCAGCTGAGCTCGCTCAGCGCCGCCGGCTACCGGGTGGCCGCCCCCGACATGCGCGGGTACGGCGGCAGCGACAAGCCGCCCCGCGGCTATGACCTGATCACGGCGGCGTCGGACGCGGCCGGGCTGATCCGGTCGCTCGGCGAGGCCAACGCCGTCGTCGTCGGCCACGACTGGGGCGGCCTGATCGCCTGGACCATGTCGGCCTACTTCCCCAAGGTCGTCCGCCGGCTGGCCATCGTGTCCGTGCCGCACCCGCTCCGGCTGCGCGCCGCCGTGCTGTCCGACCCGCTCGGGCAGGGGCGCAGCAGCGGCTACGCGCTCGGCTTCCAGCTCCCGCTGCTCCCCGAGCGCCAGCTGCTCCGCGATGGCGCACAGCGGGTCGGGCGCATGCTGAACGCGTGGTCGGGCCCGGACTGGCCCGACGCCCGCACGGAGCTGCGGTACCGCAATGCCATGCGCATCCCGCACGTGGCCCACTCGGCGCTGGAGTACCACCGCTGGTTCCTGCGGTCCCGGCTGCGCCCCGACGGCCTGCGATACGCCCGGGCCATGCGCAGGCCGATCCAGGCCCCGACCCTGCACCTGCACGGCGCGCTGGACGGCTGCGTCCTGCCCAGTGCGGCCCGCGGCTCGGGCCGCTATGTCGAGGCGCCCTACCGCTGGCGGCTGCTGGACGGCGTCGGCCATTTCCCGCACGAGGAGTCACCCGGCCGATTCGACAGCGAGCTGCTGTCCTGGCTCGCCGACCCCGAGCCGGAACGCTAGTCCGTGCCGCCCGAGCCCCGCCCGCCGGAGGCGGCCGCCCGCGACGCGGCCGGGAACGGCCCGGCCGGGCGGGACGCTGCGGGACGGGACCGGGACTCGGCCGGCCGGGCGCGGAACGCGCGGCCGCGGGACGGGCTGGGGCGGCCGCTGCCGCGCGGGGCGGACGGCGAGGCGCCCGCGCCGGACGCGCCGGCCCTGCCGCCGGATGCGGCCCTGGACGCCGCGCAGCGGCTGCTGGATGCCGGGCGGCCCTTCCATGCCCATGAGGTGCTGGAGGCGGCCTGGAAGGCGGCTCCGGCCGCGGAGCGGGACCTGTGGCAGGGCCTGGCCCAGCTGGCGGTCGGGCTGACCCACGCCCGGCGCGGCAATGCGGCCGGCGCGGCGGCGCTGCTGCGGCGGGGGGCGAGCCGGATCAGCGCGTACGGGGGCGCCAGCGCGGGAGCAGGCGGCGGCAGCACGGGCGCCTACGGCATGGATCCGGCCGCGCTGGCGGCAGCGGCTCGCGGGCTCGCCGGGCGGATCGAGTCGGGCGGGCTGAACGGGCTCGGGGCCGGGGAGCTGGACCTCAGGTTGCGGACCGGGCCCGCCTAGCCCTGGCAGGCGCCGGTGGATACCGGGGCGGTGGCCCTCGCGCCGCGGGTGACGTCGCCGGACACCTCGGTGGCGGTCAGGGCGTAGCCCGTGTTCTTCAGCGAGACGGCGGCCGCGAACACGACCCCGTAGACCTGGCCGTCGGGGGCCAGCAGCGGGCCGCCGGAGTTGCCCGGCCGGACCAGCGCCCGGATCGGGTAGATCTGGCGGCGGACCTGCGAGGTCTGGTAGATGTTCGGGCCGATGGCCGACTCCGAGACGTCGAGCCGCGCCGCGCCCGCCGTGAACGGGTGGTCGAGCGGGTAGCCGGCCACGATGGCCTGGGCGCCGTAGCCGGCCGGGCCGGCGAAGTGCAACGGGGGCGCCGTCAGGCCGGGCACCTTGAGCACCGCGATGTCGATCTGCGGGTCGTACAGGACCACCGTCGCGGGGTACGGGTGGTTGTCCACCGTGTAGACGGTCTGGCCCTGGGTGACCCCGGCTACCACGTGCGCGTTGGTGAGCACGTGGCCGGCCGAGATCACGAAGCCCGAGCCCTCAATCCGCCGCTCGCAGCTCGGCGCCACGCCGGCGATCTTGACGATGCTGTTGCGGTCGTCCGCCAGCCCGGGCTGCTTCAGCACGGACGGGTCCGGGGCCGGGAGGCCCAGCGGGCTCTCGGCCCCGAGGGCGGAGAACACCTGCGTGTAGGGGCCGCTGGTCAGCAAGCTGCGCAGCGGGGGGAAGCCGGGCAGGCTGAGCGCATCGTGCGGGACGACCTTGTCGACGGCCTTCAGCACGGCCGAGTGGTTGACCTGGCCGGAGATCTCCGGGAAGGGCGAGTACGCGACGAACGAGCCGATCAGCCAGGCGACCAGCAGGACGGCGATGACGTTGACGGCGGCGCCGCCGAGGGAGTCGATCACGGTGGCCGGACGGCCGCGCACCCGGGACCGGATGGTGACGCCGAGGCCGGACGCGATCACCATGCCCAGGACGGCCGCGCCGAAGACAACCAGGATCGCGATGAACGCCTGCCACGGCAGGCTGGCGGCCAGAGCCCGGGAGATCCGCGGGGCGAAGACCGCGCCGACGGCCACGCCGCCGATGAACCCGATGAAGCTGAGCACGCCGATGATGAAGCCCTGGCGGTAGCCGGCGACCGCGAAGGCCGCCGCCAGCACGATGAGAATCAGGTCAAGCACGTCACCCGGCACCTGCACAACTTATAGCGGGATCCGCGCGGCGGGATCATCCGCGCGACGGCAGTTTGCGCCGGGATCGGCCGCCGCGGCTCAGGAGCCGGGCCGGGGATTACCGCCGGGCGCGGGCAGCGCACTCGGCGGCAGAGGCGTGACCTGCGAGGTGTCCCAGGGGACGGCCCAGCCGCCCAGGGTCAGCAGCCGGTCCACGACCATGCCGGTGAAGCCCCAGACGAGCATCGCGCCCGCCTGGAACGCCGGCCCGGTCTGGCCGGTCGGGTACTGGACGCACAGCCGGTTGGCGGGGTCGGCCAGCTCGGCCACCGGGATCCGGCGGACCGCCGTCACCTCGGCCGGGTCGCCGGGGCCGATCGGGCCGGGCTGCCGCCACCAGGCCAGTACCGGCGTCACGGCGAAGCCGCTGCGCGGGATGTAGAGGTCAGGCAGGACGGTGAGCACGTCCACGCCCGCCGGGTCGACCAGCGCCTCCTCGGCCGCCTCGCGCAGGGCCGCGGCCACCGGGCCGCCGTCCTGCGGGTCGATCGCGCCGCCCGGGAACGCGGGCTGCCCGGCGTGCCGGCGCAGCCACGGGCCGCGCTGCACGAGCAGCACGTCGGGGCCGGCGGCGCCCTCGCCGAACAGGATCAGGACCGCGGACCGGCGGCCGCCCGACGCGGGCGGCGCCATGCCGTCCGGGACCGGCATGGCCGCGGCGGCGGTGGCGAGGCGGTCGAGCCAGGCCGGGACGGCGGGCCGCCCGCCGGCGGCCGGAGGACTGGCGGGCATCACGAGAACGGGCCCGCCTTGACCAGCTGGCCGGCCAGCGCCGGGTCGGTGGGGCCCTCGCCGTAGGACGGGCACAGCGCGCCGATGCTGCACGCCCCGCAGGCCGGCCGGCGGGAGTGGCAGACCCGCCGGCCGTGCCAGATCAGCCGGTGCGACAGGACCGTCCACTCCGAGCGCGGGAACAGCGACCCGACCTCGTGCTCCACCTTGACCGGGTCATCCTCGGCGGTCCAGCCGAAGCGGCGCGACAGCCGGCCGAAGTGCGTGTCCACCGTGATGCCGGGGATCCCGAAGGCGTTGCCGAGCAGGACGTTCGCCGTCTTGCGGCCGACGCCCGGCAGCGTGACCAGGTCGCTCAGCCGCCGCGGCACCTCGCCGCCGAACCGGTCGCACAGGGCGTGGCCGAGCCCGATGATGCTGGTCGTCTTGGCCCGGAAGAAGCCGCACGACTGGATGATCTTCTCGATGTCGCCGCGATCGGCGCCGGCGTAGTCGGCCGCCGTGGCGTAGCGCGCGAACAGGACGGGCGTGACCAGGTTGACCCGCTTGTCGGTGCACTGCGCGGACAAGATGGTGGCCACCAGGAGTTCCAGCGGCGTGGCGAAGTCCAGCTCGCAGTGCGCGTCGGGGTAGAGCAGGGCCAGCTCGCGGCCGATGCGGCGGGCGCGCCGGACCAGCGCGGTCCGCGACGCGGGCGGGGTCGCCGGCCGCGGCGCGGGCGGCGGCGGGACTGCGGTCGGGACCAGCGTCGGGGGTGGTGTCGGCACCGGTTCAGCCTACGCAACCGGCCTCACCGGCCGGGCCGGTGAATGGCGCACTGACCGGACGCGAAGGCGGCGGCGGCCGGGCCGGGGCGGGCCAGGTGCCGGCCGAGGACGACGGCGGCCACCGCGGTAGCGCCGGCCGCGCGCAGCGTCATCGCGGCCGACTGGACGCTGGCCCCGGTGGCCCAGGTGTCGTCGAGCAGCAGCACCCGGGCGCCGTCCAGCCGGGGCACGGCGAAACGCTCCGGGTCGAGGTCCCGCGCCCGGCCGTCGGCGCCGGGCCGGGCCGCCAGCGCGGCCCACGGCAGCCGCAGGTAGGGCTCGGCCAGTGCCCGGAGCGGATGCACGCCGGCCCGGCCCCGGTTGCTCGGGACGACGGCCACGTGCGTCGGCCCGGCCCGCGGCGGGACCCAGCCCGCCCGCCGCCACAGGCACGGCCCGTGCTCGCGCAGGAACACCAGGAGCATGGCGGTGAGGGCCCGGCGGGCGGCCGCGCCGCCCGGCTCGCCCGACTTGTAGACCCACAGCGCCCGGGCGTGCGGGCCGCCCTTGACCGCATAGGCGGCCGGCAGCACCACGCTGGCCAGCCCGCCGGGCGCGCACTGCCCGTGCAGCTCGCACGGGAAGCAGCGGGCCCGGCCGGCCGCCGCCGGCCCGAAGCAGGTCCGGCACAGGCCGGGCGCGCCGGGCGGGGGCGCGGATAAGCCCGCCGCGTGCCGGAGCGCGAGGCGGCCCAGCCGGTCCCAGGCCGACCCGGCGGCCCGGCCGGCCGGGTCGCCGGCCGTCAGCGGGTCCATGCGGCCGACGTTACGCGGAGCCGCCGACGTTACCGGGCGCAGTCCGGCCTTGGCGGTCGATTCTGCCGTGCCGGTCGATGCGGGCCAGCCAGACGATAGTCTTGCTGGTGGTCCCGGTCAGCTGGCGGACGGCCCCAGTACGCCACCGTGGCCCTGGCGGGGACTGCCGCCAGCCGTCATCGCCATCGCGCGGGCACGCGCCGTCATATCGAGCCATAGTCGGGATGACCTTCATGCGAATGCCAAGGACAGCCGCCGGGTCTGCCGCCGACGACGGGGCTGACGCGCCGCCCGCGGACCCGGCGCAGGCGCGCGAGGCCGCCGCGGCGGCGCCGGCCGGCGACGGGGCGGCCCCGGCCGGCTGGCGGGCGCGGGCCGCGGGCTGGCCGGCCCGGCTGCCGGGGCTGGGCCGCCGGCACTGGCTGGCGATCATCCTGCTGGCGGCCGGCCTGGCGCTCCGGGTGCTGGCCCAGTTCAGCTACGGCCCGGCCCTGATCTACATCGATTCGGTCAAGTACCTGTACGGGGCCTGGCCGGGCGCGGACCCGCTGGGCTACGACGTCCCGCTCAAGCTGATCCTGGCCGTCGGCAACCTCAGCGCCGTCGAGGCCGTCCAGCATCTGCTGATGCTGGCCACCGCGCTGACCCTGTACCTGGTGCTGGTGCGGCGCGGGGTGCCGCGCTGGCTGGCCGCGCTGGCCATGGGGCCGATCCTGCTGGACGCCTACCAGCTCCAGATGGAATCGACGATCATGCCCGACGTCTGGTTCGAGGCCATCATCGTCGCCGGGGTGGCCATCTTGCTGTGGCGGCCGCGGATCACGGCGCGGACGTGCCTGCTGGCCGGCGCCGTGCTCGGCCTGGCCGCCACGGTCCGCCAGGTCGGCGAGATCCTGATCGCCCCGGCGCTGCTGTTCGTGCTGGCCGGTGCGCTGCTGGCCCGTCAGGGCGGCTGGCGGCAGGCCCTCCGCAAGTCGGTCGCGCTGATCGCCGCGTTCGCGGTGCCGATTCTCGCGTACTGCGCCGGCTCGTACTTCGTGACCGGGAACTTCTGGCTGTCGCGCAACGGCTACGAGGCCACCTACGGGCGGATGGCGGGCCTGGCCGACTGCGCCACGCTGACAGTGCCGTCCTACGCCCGGCCGCTGTGCCCCACGCCGCGCGAGCAGGCCAAGGGCCCCGACGACCTGGACCACCAGGTGACCTCGCCGCTGCGGACCTACGAGCCCCCGGCCGGGGTGACCGTCTCGCGCGGCACCATCATCGCCAACTTCAATCACGCCGTGCTGGTCCAGCAGCCGCTGCGGGTCGTGTCCAAGATCTCCTCTGACGCGGCCAAGCTGTTCTCCGTGACCCGGCAAACCGACACCGGCGACACCCCCATCTCGCGGTGGCAGTTCCAGGGCAGCTACCCGATTTACCTGCCCACCGTCTTCCTCAACCCGCAGGGCACGATCACCTTCGCGCTCAAGCTCGGGCCCGCCGACGGCGCCACGATCTACCGCAAGCTGGACACCGCCTACGGCGGGAACGCCCGGGTGTGGAAGCCGGGCGCGTCATTCCTGCGGCGGTATCAGCTGTACGGCGGCTACACGCCCGGGCCGCTGCTGCTGCTGTGCCTGCTGGCCGGCCTGGCCGGCGCGCTGACCGTCTTCCGCCGCCGGGCCAGCGAAGCCCAGCGCCAGCTCGCGCTCGGGGCCACGCTGTTCGTCGCCACTGCCGTGGCCATCCTGCTGATGTCGGACCTGTTCGAGTTCAGCTGGCGTTACCAGCTTCCGGCCCTCGTCACCCTGCCCCCGGCGGGAGCGTTCGGCATCGCCGCGATGCTCCGCTACGCGCGCCGCCGCAAGTCCGACCATCACGCGGCCGCGTCCCGCCCGGACCGGCGGATCGCGGCCCGCACCGGCTGAGGCCAGCTGCCAGGTCAGCTGAGGGCAAGCCCCCTCAGAGCCAGCCGCGCCGGCGGAACAGCCAGTACAGCGCGGCGACGGCGAACACCTCGGTGCCGATGCCGAGGATCAGGAACACCGGCAGTCCGCCCAGGTGCTCTACCAGCCAGCTGAAGTTCTGGCCGAAGAAGCCGGTCAGGAAGGACAGCGGCAGGAACACCGTCGCGATTATGGTCAGCTGCTTCATGACCTCGTTCAGCCGGTTGGACACCATCGAGAGATAGGCGTCCATGGCGTTGTCGAGCAGGTCCCGGTAGCTGTCGATCTCCTCGCTGATCCGGATGATGTGGTCGTACAGGTCTCGCAGGTACGGCTCGCTGGCGGCGTCCCGGCCGGGCAGGTCGACGACGCCGGACACCACCGCGGCCATGCCGTCGCGCTGCGGCGACACCAGCTTGCGCACGCTGACCAGCCAGCGCTGCATGCTGAGCAGCTCCTGCAGCTGTCCCTTGCTGGGCTGGTCGAAGATCCCCTCGATCAGGGTGTCGATATTGTCGTCGAGGTCGGACAGGGGCGGGAAGAAGCTGTCGATCATGGCGTCGAGGATGTCGTGCAGCAGGACCAGCCGCGGCGGCCGGCCGGGCGGCACCGCCGACTGGTGCTGCTCCAGCCGGCGCCGGACCTCGTCCAGCACGTCGCAGCCCTGCTCGGCCACGGTGATCAGGAACCGGTCGGTGTAGAAGGCGTGCACCTCGGTGACCGGTCCGCCGACGGTGGTCGCGGCGTAGCCCACCATGTAGAACATGTCCCCGAAGTTCTCCGCCTTGGGGCGCTGGCGGAACTCGCCCGCATCGGCCAGGGCGACGGGGTGGAACTCGAAGACATCGCGCAGCAGGTCGGTCAGGGCAGCGTCGAGCCCGTGCAGCTCCAGCCACAGCATGGTGCCGGCGTGCAGGGCGTCGGCCGCGGCCGCCGCGCTGGCCGGCGCCGACGACCCGTCGAGGCTGACGATGTATCCGTCCACGGCGGTATCGTCCCAGCCGCCACGTCCCGCGTCCGGGATACCGCGCGGACCGGCTTACATCGAGCGCAGCCGGAGGTAGCGCTTGATGTCCGGCAGCGATACCACGACCACCGCGACGACGCCCGCCACCACCGACAGCTTGATCAACTTGATCATCACTGGTCTCCCTCTCCCCCTGGGCCCATCATCTGACTGTGCTCCCCCGGATAGCTACCCCGCGGCCCGAGCGGCTCCACTTCGTCCGGCGCGAAGTACAGGAACCGGCCGTGGCTGCGCTGCAGGTCAGCGGCCGGATCGTCGACCGGGGTCACGGCCAGGTGGACCTGGCCGTCCACGTCGTGCAGGACGGCCTCGACCTGCGCCTCGCGCCCGGCCAGGAACAGGTCCTGGGCGTCGGCCCGGCGGGAGCCGGGCCGCATCAGCACCCGGCTGCCCCGCGCCACCCGGTGGCCGGCGACCACGACATGGTCGGTGTCCGGCGACACCGAGCCGTCCGCGCCCGGGTCCCACCACGGGGTGTCGGGCGTGGCGAACACCGGCGGCTCGCTGGTGTCCTCCGGGGCGCGCGCCTGGCCCGGCACCGACCGCAGGTACCGGATCGCGCCGTGCATCCGGTCCAGCATCTCGGGCGGCAGGTGGTCCAGCCGGTCGAGGAGGTCGGCGGCCCGGCTGTCTGTGGAGCGCGCCTCGCGCTTCTCGGCGTCGGTCAGGGCCAGCGTCCGCAGCGTCAGGATCTCGTCGATCTCGGTCGCGTCGAACAGGTCGCCCGCGCTCTCGGCTGCCACCTCCGGGTGGTCGTACAGGATGACCGGCGACGACAGCAGCAGGTCGGCGCAGTCCGGCGGCCCGGCCAGCACCGGCCAGGTGCCGGCGTTCTCGCACTGCGCCACTTCGGCGCTGGCCCACTCGGGCGGGTCGGTCAGGGACAGGAAGCGCCCGCCGGGCGCCCCGACCAGCAGGTGGGCCGCGATCAGCGCGTGCCGCAGGCCGTCGTCGCGGGCCGCCAGCCGGGCCGGCCGGGACCGGTTCTCCAGCCGGATCCGCAGCCGGAGCGCCTGGTACGGCCCGGCGACCCGCTCCGCGTGCAGCGTGATGGCCCCGTCCAGCTGGGCCCAGCGCCGGACCAGCCGTCCGGCCGGCCGGCCGGCGCTGTCAGCGATGGGCTCGACCTCCTCCCCGGCGGGCAGCGTGAACTCCAGCTCCTGGTCGGCAGCCAGCATGGTGCCCACCACCGCGGTCAGGTGCTGTTCCCGCTCGGCGGCCTCGTTCCAGGTGGTGTGCTCTAGTCCGTCTACGTACAGGGCGCCGACCTCATGGAGCTCGCCGGTCTCCGGGGAAATCGCCTGCACGACCCGGTCCTGAAACTGGAGGAACCGGGCCACCACGGTGACCTGGGCGTCCTCGCCGCACTCCAGCAGGCACTCGGTCTGGCTGGCGCGGCTCTCGTGCGGGTCGACCGCGGCGTAGCCGGGCGGCATCAGCACGCCGAACTGGAACCGGGCCTGGTTCTTCACCGCGGACTGCCGGTAGGGGTACAGCAGGTAGCCCTCGTACAAGATGGCGTCGGCGACCCGGCGCGCGTGCGCGAGGTGCTCGGGGTCGAGCTGCGCGAGCCCGCCGGCGGTCATGACGGCTGCTCCGCCCGCTGCGCGCGGGCCAGCAGTTCCAGCACGGTAGCCTCCCAGGTGGGGAGCGCGTGACGGGCCTTGAAGCGCTGCAGCTCATCGCGGGTATGGGTACTGACCCGGAACCACGCGCTGTTCGGGAAGTGCGCGTCGACGGCCTCCCGCCACAGCGCCACGGGCAGCCGGAAGCTCGCCTCCTTGCTCCACGGCACCTGCGCGACCGACAGCCGCCCGTCGGCCATCCCGAAGATCGTGCCGCTGAACAGCAGCAGCAGCGGGACCTCGCCGTCATCGAGCCCGGCGAAGTACCGGGTCGCGCCGATCTCCATGTCGTAGGTCAACGGCACCGGCAGGTCCAGGTCGGTGCTGCCGGTGAAGCCCGGGACCATGATCGAGACATTGCTGAACTGGACCGGCCGGAGCGTCTCCGACCAGCGCTGGGTCTCGCCGAACAGGTCCTCCAGCCGCTCGGCCTCGGCGTCGGAGTAGCGCCGACGGGCGGGCTCGATCCGGAGCTGGCAGCGCAGCGCGATGGCCTCGACCCGCTGGCCGGTGGTCTCGCTGATCCGCAGCTTCAGCGTCATGGCGGGCATGACCGCGTACCGGTCCGCCTGAGCGCCCACGCAGTCGAACACGAGGTCCGTCACGTCACGCCTCCGGGCGGTAGGCCCGGGCCCGGGCGGTCACCGTGGCCAGGAACTCGTCGATGCTGGCCCGGGCCTCGGCGCCGCCGTCGAAGCCGCGCCAGTGCAGCCGCATCCGGCCGGCCAGCTCGTAGCAGGCGTCGATCGGCACCAGGAAGTACCGGACGCCGCCGTCGGTCCGGCAGATCAGGGCGGCCTCGACGTCCGGCTCCGGCGCCCCCAGCAGCGGGTGCTCGGCGGTCAGCCGTTCCCACGCGGCCAGGTCCAGCACGCACTCCGTCACCCCGGCCGGGCTCGGGTAGAAGCCGGCGATCCGCTCCGCGCTCGAGCTTTTCAGGAAGAACGCTAGCCCGACCGGGATCTCCAGCTCGTCCCACTCGACCACCGTGAGCGTGCGGTCAGGATCGGCCAGGTACCGGTCCGGCACCGCCCGGTAGCGGCCCCGGCCCGCGGCGGGCTGCGTGAACAGCAGGTAGCAGGCCCGGCACGCGCAGGCCAGGGTGGCGTTCTCCAGGTCGGCGACGTGGCCGTGCTCGGCCGGCACCTCGGTTGCGCACAGCTCGCACTTCTCGGCGGCGGGCGGGGCGGGCACGGACGGCAGGCCGAGCATCTGCGGCTCGCGGGCAGCCGGCACGCTGGGCGGCGGCGCGGCGGGCGGCGGGGCCGCGGGCGGCGGCTGGGCGAAGCGGCGCAGGCCGCGGGTCTTCGGTTCCGGTGGCGGCGTCATGAGGGCACCGTCATGTCCGGCCCGTCATGACGCCGCGGTCTCGGGCAGCGCGACCCGGACGCCGCGGCTGTCGGCCAGCAGCGGCAGCGGGTCCAGGTGCAGCGCCGGGTCGACGGTGCCCTTGCCGGCCAGCCGCACGTTGTACACCGCGGCGCAGGCCGGGCAGGTCAGCTCCTCCCGGTCGAGCTGCCCGAGGGCCATGGACGAGCCGCACGCGGCGCACGCGTCCAGGTAGGCATAGAGCGTGCCGCGGACGGAGCAGACCAGCACGGCGGTCCCGCCCGCGGCCGCGCTCACCGGCCGGGAACTGGGCGGCCCGATGTCGGGGAGAAGCATCCAGCCGCCCGCGCCGGCGCTCGCGTCCGGTCCGGCGGCGGCCGGTCCGGCGGCGGCCGGTCCGGCGGCGGCCGGGCGGCGGCCGATCTGGAGCAGGGCTGGCTCGGGCGCCGCGGCCACGCCCTCGACGACGACCTCGGTCACCTCGGGCGCGGCATCCTCGACGGCGCCGCGGATGGCCAGCTCGACCGTCACGGTCGACGACGGGCAGCCGTCGCAGCTGCCCTCGAGCCGGAGCCGGGCCACGCCGTCGGCGACGCCCAGGTACTGGACGCCGCCGGCGTGCGAGCCGAGGTAGGGGCGGACCCGGTCCAGCGCCCGCTGGATCCTGGCGTCCACATCGAGCGGGTGCAGGTCGTGCAGGAGCAGGAGGCCCTCGACCCGCGGGTCGTCGGCCATCGCGGCCAGCGCCGGCGCCCCCGCCGGACCCTGCTCGCGCAGCAGTTCGACGATGGCGGCCAGCCCGCCGCCGTACAGGCCGACCAGCAGGCCGACCAGTTCCTCGGCGGCCAGGGCGGCACTGGGCGGACCCGAGCGCAGCCCGTCCAGCAGCTCCTCGACCCGTGCGCCCGCGCTTCGCACGGCAGTCATCGTCTCGCCTCCGGTCGGCCTGCTCAGGTGGACAGCGTGACGGCCGACATCGGCGAGTGCACCTTCTCCAGGGCCTTGCCGTTGCCCAGGTACATGTGCACCCCGCACGGCAGGCACGGGTCGAAGCTGCGCACCGCCCGCATGATGTCGATGCCCTTGAAATTGTCCGGCGAGTTCTCCTCGAAGATCGGCGTGTTCTGCACCGCGTCCTCGTACGGGCCGGGCGTGCCGTAGCTGTCGCGCACGCTCGCGTTCCACGGCGTCGGCGGGTAGGGGTGATAGTTGGCGATCTTGCCGCCGCGGATCACCATGTGATGCGAGAGCACGCCGCGCACGGCCTCGGTGAAGCCGCAGCTGTTGGCCTCGTCGGGGACCGAGAAGGGCTCCCAGGTCTTGGTCCGCCCGGCCCGGATCTCGGCCAGGGCCTGCTCCATGAAGTACAGGGCGGCGGCGGCCGCGTAGGCCTGGAAGTAGGTCCGCGCGCGGTCCCGCTCGATCGCGTTGGACAGCGGCTTGCCCTCCTTGTCCACCGGGATCGTCCACTCGAAGCTGGTCTCGGGCCTGGTCACGGTCCGGGGCAGGTTGATCTGGACGCTGTGCCCGGTGGACTTGACGTACCCGAAGTCGACGATGCCGCCCAGCGCGGTGGCCCACAGGCGGGCCAGCGGGCCGCCGCCGGTGTCGGCGGCCAGGTAATTGGTGCCGTCGCACCAGCGCGGCGACATGACCCAGCTGTACTTGTCGTCGAAGTTGCGCTTCTGCGGCCGCGGGATCGTGTGCTGGTTCCAGGGGTGCCGGCTGTCCACCGGGTTGCCCAGCGGGTCGCGGGTCACGAACATCTCCTGGCCCTCCCAGTCCTCGTAGAACGAGGAGCCGAGCAGGATCCGGATGCCCAGGTTGATCTCGACCAGGTCGTTGGTGACCAGCTGGCCGTCGCGGATGACGCCGGGGGTGACGAACATCTTCCGGCCCCAGTTGGTCATGTGGTCGTAGCGGAAGTCGCAGTGCTCGGGGTCGTTGAAGCTGCCCCAGCAGACCATGTCGGCCCGGCGGCGGCCGACCTCCTCGTAGCCCGGGAGGGCCTCGTAGAAGAAGTCGAACAGGTCGTTGTGCATCGGCACGACGCGCTTCATGAACTCGACGTAGCGCATCAGCCGGGTCAGGTAGTCGGTGAACAGCTGCACGGTCGGAGTGGTGCCCACGCCGCCCGGGTACAGCGTGGAGGGGTGCACGTGCCGGCCCTCCATCAGGCAGAACATCTCCCGGGTGGAGCGCGATACCTGCAGCGCCTCGCGGTAGAACTCGCCCTCGAGCGGGTTCAGCGACTTCATGATGTCGCCGATGGTGCGGTAGCCGTGCTCGGCCGCGTGCGGTGCCTCGGTGCTCCGGGCCCGCTCCAGCACGCCCGGGTTGGTCTCGCCGACCATCCGCTCGCAGAAGTCAACGCCGACCAGGTTCTCCTGGAAGATGTTGTGGTCGAACATGAACTCGGCGGCCTCGCCCAGGTTGATGATCCACTCGGCCAGGTGCGGCGGGCGGACGCCGTAGGCCATGTTCTGCGCGTACACCGAGCAGGTGGCGTGGTTGTCGCCGCAGATGCCGCAGATCCGGCTGGTGATGAAGTGCGCGTCCCGCGGGTCCTTGCCCTTCATGAAGATGCTGTAGCCGCGGAAGATGGACGAGGTGCTGTGGCACTCGACGACCTTCTTCTGCTTAAAGTCGATCTTGGTGTAGATGCCCAGGCTCCCGACGATTCTGGTGATCGGGTCCCAGGCCATCTCCACGAGCCCGGAGCCGGACTCTTGGGCCGTCGTCATCGCTCATGCCTCTCGTCATCGGCCGGGCCCCCGCGGGCCGCCCGGCCGGCCGGTGTCACCAGGTCTTCTTGTAGCCCGTCAGCAGGTCGTCGCCCTTGGCCCGCCACTTCGGCTCCTCGTCGGCCGTCTTGGCGGTGAAGCCGCGCAGCGTGCGGATCACGGTTCCGTACAGCATGCTGGCCGTGCTCGACACCCGGGCGCCGGGCGGCTCGTCCATGAACGGCATGAACTTGTCCGGGAAGCCCGGCATGGTGCAGGCGATGCAGATGCCGCCGACGTTCGGGCAGCCGCCGACGCCGTTGATCCAGCCGCGCTTGGGCACGTTGCACTTCACGACCGGGCCCCAGCAGCCGAGCTTGACCAGGCACTTCGGCGAGCCGTACTCGCTGGCGAAGTCGCCCTGCTCTTAGTAGCCGCCGCGGTCGCAGCCCTCGTGGACCGTGGCGCCGAACAGCCACTGCGGGCGCAGCGCCTCGTCCAGCGGGATCATCGGGGCCTGGCCCGCGACCTGGTAGAGCAGGTAGAGGATGGTCTCCGACAGGTTGTCGGGGTGCGTCGGGCAGCCCGGCACGCAGACGATCGGCAGGCCGGCCTTCGAGCGCCAGTCCCAGCCCAGGTAGTCGGGCACGCCCATGGCCCCGGTCGGGTTGCCGGCCATGGCGTGGATGCCGCCGTAGGTGGCGCAGGTCCCGGCGGCCAGGATGGCGGTCGCCTTGGGGGCCAGCCGGTCCAGCCACTCGTTGGTCGTCATCGGCTGGCCGGTGGCCGGGTTGTTGCCGAACCCGCACCAGTAGCCCTCCGGCTTGATCGCCTCGTTCGGGATCGAGCCCTCGACGACCAGCACGAACGGGTCCAGCTCGCCGCGGTCGGCCTTGTGCCACCACTCGATGAAGTTGTCGGCGCCGGTCTCCGGCCCGCACTCGAAGTCGATCAGCGGCCAGTGCACGGATACTTTCGGCAGGCCGGGCAGGGCGCCGAGGACGATCTCCTCGATGCTGGGCTGGGTGGCGGCGGTCAGGGCGACGGAGTCGCCGTCGCAGCCAAGGCCGCCATTCATCCACAGGATGTGAACAACGGGTTCCTCGACGGCAGCCTGGGTTTCCGATGCTGCCTGTGCATTAGTGGCCATAGCGAGGCCACCTCCTCGCTAGTGGGCTCCCTGCGGGCCTGGTTAAGTTGGCGGCAGCGGCCGCTTCTGCACTGAAGCGCTGAACCATGTCGCACCTCACCCCTCGGCGTGCACCGTGCGTGCCTGGCATGCAAGTGCCGTCACTCTAAACCCGCTACGTTGGGTCTACAAGGCTCACACACTTAGTTGACCGGACAGTAATGTCCGCAGCCGCGGCCATTGCGGTGGCCGGTAACCTACCCACCCCCGCCATCGTCACGCAGCCGGGAACGGGCACCTCAGGCACCCAGGGCGGACCCAGCAGGAGCACCCTACAGCCCACGCGGCCGGGGCGGCCGCGGGCTTGCTCCGGCGTGATTCCGGGGCAAGGGGGCTGATAAGACTGGCTAGTCCGGCCAAATCTGACCTACCCCGCGGCTGAAACCACTGAGAGGGTTTCCCGATACGCGGACATGCACGTAATCTGAGCGCATCCCTGCCGTGGCGCGGGGTGACGGCAGAGGGGACGGACCAGTGGCGGAGCCCGGTTACGATGCCGCGGGGAGCCCAATCGAGGTCGTGCCCGTCGTGGTGTTGTCGCAGGTCTTCACGGCCCGGCCGTCGTCTATCCCCGACATCCGGGACTTCGTCCGGCGCTGCTTAGCGGAGTCGCCGCTGACCGATCAGGGCAACCGCGAGGTGGGCGAGACGGTCTTCCGCGCCCTGCTCAAGGCAGCCGGGCCGACGGGCTCCATCCAGGTCGCGTTCCGGATCTTCCCGGAGCACGTCGAGGTCGACGTCCTGCACTCCGACACCGTCATCCAGCCGCCGACCGTTCCCGGCCCGCCCGTCTCGACCGTGATTCCGGCCCAGGTCAGCCAGGCTGAGAGCGCGCACAACCATGTTACCGAGCCGATCCGGCCCGGCATCCCGGCGCAGCGCGACCCGGACGACCGGACCGGGCGCGGCGACCCGCTGCGGGGAGACCAGCAGGCCGAGACCTTCGCCGAGTGGATGTCGAGCGCGCTGCGCCGGGAGGGACTGACCCAGGAGGCGGCCGCGCGGCAGCTGGGCGTGTCAGTGAAGACGGTCAGCCGCTGGGTCGGCGGAGCCACCGAGCCCCGGATGCGTGACCTGCGGCGCATCCAGGAACTCTTCGGCGAAGTGCCGATCCCCTGAGCTACCGGGGATCCGCCCGCCCGGCAGCCCGCCAGAGCTGTCCGGCCAGATCGCTGGACGTCCCCCCACATGTGTCCTACGGTGCTCCTATGGCGATTCTTGCAGGACGCCACCACCTCGACACAGATCGTGGCCGCATTCTCTTAACCACGCTCCGCACAGGGCTGGCGGCCTCGGCTGGGCATGACCTCACCATCGAGCCGGCGACGTGGTCGGGCGAGCTCGAGGTCGGGCCGGACGCCGTGCCGGTCAGCCTCGAAGTGCGCGTTGACCTGAACTCGCTGGTGGTGCGGGAGGGCAGCGGCGGCGTGAAGCCGCTGTCGGACCGGGACCGGCGCGAGATCGCCGCCACCGCCCGCAAGGTGCTCTCCGTCCAGCGCCATCCTGACGCCACCTTCTCCGCGACGGCCTTCGAGCCGGCCAGCCAGGGCGGCGGCGTCATCACCGGGACCCTGACGCTCGCCGGCCGGCCCGGCCCGCTGGCGCTGACCGTCCGCCCGTCCGGGCCGGACGGCTACGTCGCCACCGCCTCCGTCACCCAGTCCGATTTCGGGATCAGGCCCTACACCGGCTTCATGGGCGCCCTCAAGGTCGCCGACGCCGTCGGCGTCCGGGTCGAGGTCTCGCTGCCGCAGGCAGCCGCCGGGCAGGACCCATCGTGACCGCCGCCGGGCCGGCCGAAGTCGACGCTCTGTTCCGCCGCCGCGAGGAGCCGGTGCGCGAGTTCGCCGGGCAGGCCGGCCAGGTGGCCGCGGCCTGCCTGGACATGGCCACCCGGTTCCGCCGCGGCGGCAAGCTCATCGCGTTCGGCTGCGGCGCCGCCAGCACCGACGCCCAGCACGTGGCCGTCGAGTTCGTGCACCCGGTGATCGTCGGCAAGCCGGCCCTGCCGGCCATCTCGCTGACCTCGGACGTGGCCACCGTGACGGCGATCGCCGCCCGCGAGGGAATGGGATTCGCCTTCGCCCGGCAGCTCCGGCTGCTGGCCGAGCCGGCCGACATCGCGCTCGGGATCTGCACCGGGCCGGGCATCGCCGGGCGGGCCGGGGACGACGGCGTGCCGGCCGGGCTCAGCGCGGCCCGCGAGCTCGGCCTGCTGACTGTGGCACTGGCCGGCGCGGGCGGCGGCGGCCTGGCCGGCAGCCCGGACGTCGATCACCTCCTGGTGACGAGTTCCGCGGATCCGCGCATCGTCAAGGAAATCCAGGTGACCATGTACCACGTGCTGTGGGAACTGGTGCACGTGTTCCTGGAGCAGCCACAGGGGGTGGTCGCGTGACCGGGTCGGGCTATGACGGCGCCGAGTGCGCCGCCGACGACTCCTGCATCACCTGCTCGGACGCCGCCGTGGCGGTCCGGGTGGTGGCGCTGCTGGACGATGACCTGGCTGTCGTCGATACCGGCGCGGGCTCCGAGGAGGTCAGCGTCGGCCTGGTCAGCGCGGCCGTGGGCGACATGATCCTGGTGCACGCCCGCGAGGCCATCGCGGTGGTGCCGCGATGAGCCAGCAGGCGCCGGGGGCGGGCTCGGTCGAGGCGCTCTACCCGTTCCTGTATGCCGACCGGACAGATGTGTCCGGTGACGCATCGGCTCTCCTGGAGCAGGTCAGGCTCTCGACGGTGGCCAAGGCGCAGGAGATCATCGAGCTGCGCCGGGCGGCCTGCGCCCGCTACGGGTCATCGTTAGCGGCATGCGCCGCGGAGCTCGCGGGCCGGTTCGCTGCGGGCGGGCGGCTGCTCGCGTTCGGCAACGGGGGCAGCGCCACCGACGCCCAGCAGCTCGTCACCGCGTTCGCCGAGCCGGGCGCGGGCGCCCGGCCGCTGCCGGCCCTGGGGCTGGCCAGCGACCCGTCCGTGCTGACCGCACTGGCCAACGACATCGGCCCCGAGGTCGTGTTCGCCCGCCAGGTGGCCGCGCTCGGGCGGCCGGCCGACATCGCCATCGGCCTGTCCACCAGCGGTAACTCGGAGAACCTGCTGCGGGCGTTCGACGCCGCCGCCGCGCTCGGGATGCTCACCGTCGGCATCGCCGGCTATCAGGGCGGCCGGATGGCCGAGCTGGACAGCATTGACTACCTGTTCGTGGCGCCCTCCGCGTCGGTGCACCGGATCCAGGAGGCGCAGACCACGATGTACCACGCGCTCTGGGAACTGTGCCAGGCCGCGCTCGAGCCGGGTGCGTCATGACCGGGCGGACCCTGGTCGCCGGGATCGGCAACATCTTCCTGGGCGACGACGGCTTCGGGGTGGAGGTCGCCCGCCAGCTCGCGGGCGCCGACCTGCCCGCCGGGGTGACCGTGACCGACTACGGCATCCGCGGCATGCACCTGGCCTACGATCTGGCCAGCGGGTTCGACACGGCCATCCTGGTCGATGCCACGGCGCGCGGCGGCGCGCCCGGCACGATCTACGTGATCGAGCCCGACCTGCCGTCCGGGCCGGCGGAGCCGGCCGTCGGCCCGGACTCACATCCGCTCCTCGACGCCCACGGCATGCAGCCGGACGTCGTCCTCGGCATGCTCGACCTGCTCGGGGGCGCCCGGCCGGCCCAGCTCCTGATCGTCGGCTGCGAGCCCGCCACCGTCGAGGAGCGCATGGGCCTGAGCGAGCCGGTCACGGCCTGCGTCCCGGAGGCCGTCAGGGTCGTGCTCGAGCTGGTGACCGACGGGCCGCAGGCGTGGGCGCAGCAGCGCCGCGGCGCCGGCCACGGAACTCATATCCACGGTGCCGCCCAGCCGGGCGACACCGACCTAGATGCTGGTGGTTACCGCCGGGGGGCGTTCATCGATGGGGCTCAGCACCATGCGGCCGCACGGCGGGGTCGCTTATTTACGAAGGGGTGGAGACATGTGCCTCGGCATTCCCGGTGAGGTGATCGAGTTCCTCCCCGATCAGCCGGACCTGGCCCGGGTGGACGTCAGCGGCGTCAAGCGGGTGATCAATGTCGGCCTGCTGGCCGACGATCCCCCGAAGCCGGGCGAGTGGGTCCTGATCCACGTCGGCTTCGCGCTGTCCAAGATCGACGAGGACGAGGCCGCGGCCGCCCTCGCGTTCCTGGAGGGGATCGGCCAGGCCTACGAGGACGAACTGGCCGCGCTGCAGGACTCGCGGATCGAATAGGGGGCGGGCATGCGATTCGTTGACGAGTTCCGCGATGCGGACAAGGCCCACGCGCTGGCCGCGAAGATCGCGGCCCTGTGCGAGCCCGGCCGCCAGTACAAGTTCATGGAGGTGTGCGGCGGCCACACCCACACGATCTACAAGCACGGCCTCGAGGACTACCTGCCCGAGCAGATCACCCTGGTGCACGGGCCGGGCTGCCCGGTCTGCGTGATCCCGATGGGCCGGATGGACGACGCGATGGCGCTGGCCGACCGGCCGGACGTGATCATGACCTCATTCGGCGACATGATGCGGGTGCCCGGCAGCCACGGGTCGTTCTTCGACGCTAAGGCCCGCGGCACCGACATCCGCATGGTCTACTCGCCGCTCGACTCACTGAAGATCGCCCGCGCCAACCCGGCCAAGCGGGTCATCTTCATGGCCATCGGCTTCGAGACCACGGCGCCGTCCACAGCCATGACCATGCTCCGCGCGGCGCGCGAGGGCCTGGAGAACTTCTCCGTGTTCTGCAACCACGTCACCATCATCCCGGCCATCAAGGCCATCCTGGACTCGCCCGACCTCCGGCTCGACGGGTTCATCGGCCCCGGCCACGTGTCCACGGTGATCGGCTGCCGGCCGTATGAGTTCATTGCCCGCGACTACGGCCGGCCGGTGGTCGTGGCCGGGTTCGAGCCGCTGGACATCCTGCAGTCCATCTACATGCTGATGGTCCAGGTCGCCGCGGGCCGCGCCGAGATCGAGAACCAGTACGGGCGGGTCGTGCCGTGGGACGGCAACCCGGTCGCGCTGCGCGCCATCGGCGAGACGATGGAACTGCGGCCCTACTTCGAGTGGCGCGGCCTGGGATCCATCGCGCACTCGGCGCTGCAGGTCCGCGAGCAGTACGCGCGGCTCGACGCGGAGCGGCTGTACTCGATACCCGGCCTCCGCGTCGCCGACCCCAAGGCCTGCCAGTGCGGCGAGGTGCTCAAGGGCGTGCTCAAGCCCTGGGAGTGCAAGGTGTTCGGCACGGCCTGCACGCCGGAGACCCCGATCGGGACCTGCATGGTGTCGCCCGAGGGCGCCTGCGCGGCGTACTACAACTACGGCCGGCTGACCCGCACGCGCGTCGCGGAGGCGAGCCAGTCATGACCGAGCCGTCGGTGACGCCCAGCCCGGCCATCCCGTACCCGGCCGCCGAGCAAGCCGCTCAGCAGGCCGAGGAGGAGCACCCGGCCTGGGTCCGCGACGCGCTCCGCCAGCATGACCGGCAGGCCGCCGGCTACGACGCGGCAACCCGCGGCGATCGGGCGGCCCGTGAGGAACTGGTGCTCGACCGGATCGACCGGGTCCGCCGGGCCCGGCCGCGGGTCAAGGAAGAGCGCATCACGATGTCGCACGGCGCGGGCGGGAAGGCGACTCAGACCCTCATCGAGGCGATCTTCCTGGACGCCTTCCGCAACCCGCTGCTGGAGCCCCTGGAGGACGCGGCCCGGCTCCACATAAACGGCGCCCGGGTCGCCCTGACCACCGACTCCTACGTGGTCTCGCCGTTGTTCTTCCCCGGCGGGGACATCGGCGACCTGGCCGTGAACGGCACCGTCAACGACCTGGCCGTGTCCGGCGCCAATCCGCTCTACCTGTCGGCCGGCTTCATCCTGGAGGAGGGCTTCCCTGTCGCCGACCTGACCCGGATCGTCGCGTCCATGCAGGCCGCGGCGCAGCGCGCGGGCGTGCAGATCGTCACCGGCGACACCAAGGTGGTCGAGCGGGGCAAGGCCGACGGCTGCTACATCAACACCGCCGGCGTCGGCGTCATCGAGCGGGACATGAACCTGGGCGTGGCCCAGGCCCGGCCGGGCGACGCCATCCTGGTCTCCGGGCCGATCGGCGATCACGGCGTGACGATCATGCTGGCCCGCGGCGAGCTGGACATCGAGGCCGACCTCAGCTCCGACACGGCGCCGCTCAACGGGCTCGTCTCCAGCCTGCTGTCGCAGGTCGACGGGGTGCGCGCGCTGCGCGACGCGACCCGGGGTGGCGTGGCCACCATCCTCAACGAGATAGCCACGGCGGCTCAGGCCGGCATCGTGGTCAGCGAGAGCGACCTGCCGGTCCGGGCCGAAGTACGCGGCGCCTCGGAACTGCTCGGCATCGACCCGATGTACGTGGCCTGCGAGGGCCGGATGGTCGTGGTCGTCGACGGCGCCCGGGCCGACGCCGCGCTGGCGGCGCTGCGCGCCCACCCGCTGGGCGAGCAGGCCGCGATCATCGGGCGGGTGACCGCCGGGCCGCCCGGGATCGTCCAGCTCAAGACCGCCTTCGGCGGGACCCGGATCGTGGACCTCCTGGTCGGCGACCCCCTGCCCCGCATCTGCTAACCCACCCGATGACCAACAGCCGTCCCGCGAACTGAGAGAGAGCGATGGCTATGCACGAGCTGGCAATCACCGAGGGGGTGGTCGACGCGGTGACCGGGCGCCTGCCCGACGCCCGCATCACCTGCGTGCGGCTGGAGATCGGCGCCCTGTCCGGGGTCGTGGCCGACTCCGTGCGGTTCTGCTTCGACCTCGTCACGGAGGGAACCAACCTGGAGGGCGCCCGGCTGGAGATATCCGAGCCGCCCGGCCTGTGCAGCTGCCGCGTCTGCGGCGTCAACTTCGAGCCGTCCGGCCCGATTGCCATCTGCCCGTGCGGCAGCGCCGAGGTCACGGTGCTGGCCGGGCAGGACCTCAAGATCACGTCAGTTCAGGTGGGATGACACATGTGCGCGACCTGCGGTTGCTCATCGGGCGGGGTGGTCCGGCTGCTTGTCGCTGAGCACCTTCACGACCTGGGCCGGGACCACCGGCACTCCGACTACGGCTATTCCGGGCACGGCCACGGCAGCCACGGGCTCGCCGACCACGCTGGCCCCGACCATGTGCACCCCGACCATGTGCACCCCGACCACGGGCAGCCTGACCACGTTCATCCGGCCGCCGGGGAGCTCCACTCGCTGCAGGCGCCGGACGGCCCCCGGACCATCGAGCTGCAGCAGAAGGTACTGGCCAAGAACGACGAGCTCGCGGCGCAAAACCGCGCGTGGCTGGCCCGGCACGGGATCCTGGCCGTCAACCTGATGAGCTCGCCCGGGGCCGGGAAGACCACGCTGCTGGAAGCAACGATGCACGGGATGGCAGGCCGGGCCTCGATCTCGGTGGTGGAAGGGGACCAGGAGACGGCCCTGGACGCCAGCCGGATCCTCGCCACCGGCAGCAAGGTGGTCCAGGTCAACACCGGGGTCGGCTGCCACCTCGACGCCGACATGCTGGCCCGGGCGCTGCGCGTCCTGGACCCGCCCAGCGGCTCCATCGTGATGATCGAGAACGTCGGCAACCTGGTCTGCCCGGCGCTGTTCGACCTCGGGGAGCAGGCCCGGGTCGTCCTGGCCTCGGTGACCGAGGGCGCGGACAAGCCGCTGAAGTACCCGCACATGTTCCGGCAGGCCGACCTGGTCCTGCTCAACAAGACCGATCTGCTGCCCTACGTGGACTTCGACATCCGCGACTATGCCTCCGGCCTGCGCAAGGTCACCCCGGACGCGCTGTTCCTCCAGGTCTCGGCCACCACCGGCGACGGCATGCAGACCTGGTTCGACTGGCTCCGCCGCCGCACTCCCGTCCCCCGCGAGTAGCCCGCCCGAGCCACCCGCCCGAGCCTGCCGCCCGCGCCTCCCCCGTGGCGCGGGCGGCTTCGGGCTGCTACTCTTAAGCAGTTGCTCAAACTTTTCGCTTATAAGGAGCCGGGGTGGCGAAGTCAGGTCCGCGGCCGCCGCGGAGCAGCGCCGGGGAGCACTCCCAGTCGGCCGACACCCGGGCGGCGCTCATCGCCGCCGCCGAGGCGGCGCTGCGCGAGGTCGGGTTCGCCCGGGCCAGCGCACGCGAGATCGCCCGGCGCGCCGACTGCAACCAGGCGCTGGTCTTCTACCACTTCGGCTCGGTCACCGACCTGCTGCTGGCCGCGCTGGACGAGCTCTCCGAGCGGCGCATGGCCACCTACCGCGTGCTGCTGTCGCAGGCCGGGTCGCTGACCGAGCTGGTCGAGTCGGCCCGGACCATCTTCCGCGAGGACCTGGCCGCCGGCCACATCACCGTGCTGGTGGAGATGATCACCGGCGCCCAGTCCGTCGACGGCCTGGGCGAGCAGGTCGCGGCCCGGATGGCCCCGTGGCGGGAGCTGGCCCAGGACGCCGTCGGCCGGGCACTGGCCGGCTCGCCGCTGCGCTCGCTGGCGCCCGCCGAGGAGGTCGCCCATGGCCTGGTGGCCGGCTTCCTCGGGCTGGAACTGCTGGCCAGCCTGGACGGGAACACCGACGCGGCCCTCGCGCTGTTCGACCGGGCCGCCGTGCTGGCCGGACTGGCCGATCTCACCGGAAGCCTCGGGCTGCGGCCCGGCGGCGCCCGCGCAGACGGGAGCAGGACATGAGCTCAGCCCAGGTCGACGTCGTCACGGGGGCGTTCAGCTACTCCGGCGCGGCCATCGCCCGGCAACTGCGGGAGGCCGGCCATGAGGTGGCGACCATCACCGGGCACCCGGACCGCGCCCCGGCCGGCACGCCGCTGGCCGTCGCGCCGCTCGACTTCACCGATCCGGCGGGCCTGGCCCGGGCGCTGCGCGGCGCGCACACCCTCTACAACACCTACTGGGTCCGCTTCGCCCGGGGCACCGTCGATCACCAGGCGGCCGTGGCCAACAGCCGGATCCTGTTCGGCGCGGCGGCGCAGGCCGGCGTGGAGCGGATCGTGCACGTGTCCATCACCCACCCCAGCCTGGACTCGCCCTACCCCTACTTCCGCGGCAAGGCGCAGGTCGAGCAGATCCTGGCCGAGTGCGGTGTGCCGTACGCGATCGCGCGCCCGGCCATCCTGTTCGGTGGCGACGGCGTGCTGGTCAACAACATCGCCTGGCTGCTGCGCCGCCTGCCGGCGTTCGCCCTGGGCGGCGGCGGGACCTACCGGATCCGCGGCATCCACGTCGATGACCTGGCCGCGCTGTGCGTCCGGCTCGGCGCCGGGACCGGCCCGGAGGTGACGGACGCGGTGGGACCGGAGTCCCTGACGTTCCGCGAGCTGGTGACGGCGATCCGGTCGGCGGTGGGCAGCCGCGCGGTCCTGGTGCCGGTGCCCGGCATGCTGGTCCCGGCGCTGTCGGGGATCCTGGGCGCCGCCCTGCGCGACACCCTGCTGACTGCTGACGAGTACCACGCGATGGCCGACGGGCTCGCTGACTCCGACGGCCCGCCCACCGGGGACACGACCTTCACCGACTGGGTCCGCCGCCACGGCGACGAGCTCGGCCGCCGCTACGCCAACGAGATCGACCGGCACTTCAGCCGGCGGCCGGCCGCGGCCCGCGGGCGGCCGCGATCACTGCCTGGCCCAGGCTGATCCCGCCGTCGTTGCAGGGCACCCGCCGGTGGGTCAGCACCCGGAAGCCCCGGCCGGCCAGCGCGGTGACGACCCGGTCGGCCAGCAGCAGGTTCTGGAACACGCCGCCGGACAGCGCGACGGCGTCCAGCCCGCAGCGGTCCCGCAGCGTCACGCAGGTGTCCTCGATGAGCGCCGCGACGCCGTTGTGGAACCGGGCCGCGATGACCGGCGCGCTGACCCCGGCACTCAGGTCGCCGGCGGCCGCCCGGACCAGGTCGGCGCCGGCGATGCGCAGCGGCTCGCCACCGCCCGCCGCGGCCCGGTAGCAGCCCGGCTCGGCCGGGTCGGCGAGCTGCTCCAGCTCGATGGCCGCCTGGCCCTCGTAGCTGATGGCGTCGCGCACGCCGAGCAGGGCCGCGACCGCGTCGAACAGGCGCCCGGCGCTGGAGGTCAGCGGCGCGTTGATGCCGCGCTCGGCCATGGCCGCGATGGTGGCCCAGGCGCGCTCGTTCCGGGCGCGCACGTCTAGGCCGGACGGCCCGGCGCCGCCGGCGTAGGCGGCGGCCAGGTAGCTGGCCGCCATCCGCCACGGCTGCCGGATGGCCGCCGCGCCGCCCGGCATCGGCACCGGCTCCAGGTGGGCGGCGCGCCGGTAGCCGGCCAGGTCGGCGATGAGGAACTCGCCGCCCCAGATCGTGCCGTCCGGGCCGTAGCCGGTGCCGTCGAACGCGACGCCGATGACCGGCCCGGTCTCGCCGTTGTCGGCCAGGCACGAGGCGATGTGGGCATGGTGGTGCTGGACCCCGGCCAGTTCCGCCCCGGACACCTCGGCGAGCCGGGCCGCGTGCGCCGTGGACAGGTAGTCCGGGTGCAGGTCGTGCGCGATGATCTGGGGTTCGATGTCGAACAGCCGCCGGAAGTGGTCGATCCCCTCGGTGAACGAGCGCAGCGTCTCAGCGTTCTCCAGGTCGCCGATGTGGTGCGAGAGGAACGCGTGCCCGCGCGCGCCCAGGCAGAACGTGCTCTTCAGCTCAGCCCCGCAGGCCAGGACCGGCCGGGTGAAGGTGACCGGGACCGGCAGCGGCTCCGGGACGTAGCCGCGCGAGCGCCGCAGGACCGCGGGGGCGTCCCGGAAGACGCGGACCACCGAGTCGTCGGTCCGGATGTGGATCGCGCGGTCGTGGGCCAGGACGGCGTCGGCGATCCCGGCCAGCCGGTGCCGGGCGTCGGCGTCGGCGAAGGCGATCGGCTCGTCCGAGACGTTCCCGCTGGTCAGGATCATCGGGCCGGCGAGGTCGCGGAGCAGCAGGTGATGCAGCGGCGTGTACGGCAGCATGATCCCGAGCTGCCGGTTCCCCGGTGCCACCGCCGGGGCGACGGCGGGGGGCTCGCCGGCCCCGGCGGGCCGGCGCGGCAGCAGCACGATCGGCCGCCGCGCGCCCGCCAGCAGGCCCGCCGCGGCCTCGCTGACCTCGCACAGCCGCCGGGCCGCTTCGACGTCGGCCACCATCACGGCGAACGGCTTGTCCTCCCGGTGCTTGCGCTGGCGCAGCGCCCCGGCGGCGGCCGCGCTGCCCGCGTCCGCGGCCAGGTGATACCCGCCGAGCCCTTTCACCGCGAGGACCTGCCCGGCCCGCAGCAGCGCGGCCGCGGCGGCGATCGGCCCGCCGCCGCCCGCCGGGTCCCCGGCCGGCGTGCCGTCACTGTGCTCCAGGCGCAGCCGCGGGCCGCAGGCCGGGCAGCAGGTCGGCTGGGCGTGGAACCGCCGGTCGGCGGGATCGTGGTACTCGGCCGCGCACGGCGGGCACATCGCGAAGCCGGCCATGGTCGTCGCGGCCCGGTCGTAGGGAACGTCGGTGACGATGGTGAACCGCGGCCCGCAGTTGGTGCAGTTGATGAATGGGTAGCCATACCGCCGGTCGCCGGGGTCGGCCAGCTCGGCCAGGCAGTCGGCGCACGTGGCGGTGTCAGCCGAGACCAGCGCCCGCCGGGACCGGCCGCGCGAAGCGCTGGGCGCAATGGCGAACGCCGCCGACCCGGCCGGCGTCACCTCGCGCGTCGTGACCTTGTCGATCCGGGCCAGCGGCGGGGGCTCCCGCTCCAGCAGCACCAGGAACCGCGCCACCGCCGCCGGGTCGCCCTCGATCTCGGCGAACACGCCGTCAGCGTCGTTCCCGACCAGGCCGCCCAGCCCCAGGCGGGTGGCCAGCCCGTAGACAAACGGGCGGAAACCGACGCCCTGCACGATCCCCTCGACGCGGACTGCCGTCCGGATCCGCACCGTCATCCGTCCAGTGTCCCCCCGATGCCGCCGCCGCGCCCGGCTGGCAGACTGAGACCGTGACAGATCCGGCCGGCGAGGCACCGGGCGTGGTGGCGTTCTGGCAGGACCTGGGGCTGCCCGGGCTGATCGACGTGCACACCCATTTCATGCCGGAGAACGTGCTGGCCAAGGTCTGGGCGTTCTTCGACGGCGGGCGGTCCGGGCAGCCGTGGCCGATCTACTACCGGCGGCCGCAGGACGAGCGGCTGGCCCTGCTGCGGGCGTTCGGCGTCCGCCGGTTCACCGGTCTGCTGTACCCGCACAAGCCCGCCATGGCCGCCTGGCTGAACTCATGGTCGGCCGAGTTCGCCGCGGCCAACCCGGATGTGCTGCACAGCGCCACGTTCTTCCCCGAGCCGGGCGCGGGCCAGTACGTCGCGGCCGCGCTGGCCGGCGGCGCCCGCATCTTCAAGGCCCACGTCCAGGTCGGCGCCTACGACCCCGCCGACGAGCTGCTCACGCCGGTCTGGGGGCAGCTCGCCGAGTCCGGCGTTCCCGTGGTGGTGCACTGCGGGTCCGGGCCCACGCCCGGACGCTTCACCGGGCCGGAGCGGTTCGCCCCCGTGCTGGCCCGGCACCCGCGGCTGACCGCGATCATCGCCCACCTCGGGTATCCGGAGCACAGCGAGTTCCTCGACCTGGCCGGGCATTACCCCAACGTCCACCTCGACACGACGATGGCGTTCACCGACTTCTTCGCCCGGCTCGGCCCCGGCCGGGCCTTCCCGGCCGGGGAGCTGCCGCGGCTGGCCGACCTGGGCGACCGCATCCTGCTGGGCACGGACTTCCCCAACATCCCGTACCCGTACCTGCACCAGCTCGAGGCGCTGGCCGGCCTCGGCCTCGGCCGGCCCTGGCTGCGCGCGGTCTGCCACGACAACGCGGCCCGCCTGTTCGGCCTCTAGGCCGCTCCGCTAGCGCAGGCCGGCGAACAGGTCGTCTTCCGGGACCGGCGCGCCGCTGCGGTCGGTGACCCGGATGAAGGTCTCCTGGCCGAAGACCTCCGCCGCGATGTCCGCGGGAATCTTGCTGAACCAGGAG
>DASYBB010000068.1:0-3663 GCA_036501025.1 Streptosporangiaceae bacterium | reverse complement strand
CGGCCTGTGGGGCGCGGTCGCCGGCGTGGCGATCGCGCTCGGGCCGATCGTCGGCGGCTGGCTGCTCGCCCACTTCAGCTGGGGCAGCGTGTTCGTCGCCATGGCCCCGGTCGCGGCGCTGGCCATGGCGGGCGCGGCGGTCGCGGTCCCGCCGTCAAGGAGCCAGGACGCCGCGCGCCCCGACGTTCCCGGCCTCGTCCTGTCGGCGGCGACGATGGCACTGGTGATCTTCACGATCATCGAGGCGCCCGCCTACGGCTGGACCGCCGCCCGCAGCCTGGCGGGCTTCGCCGGCTCGGTGGTACTGCTCGCGGCGTTCATCGCGGCCGAACGCCGGGCCGCCCACCCGATGCTCGACCTGCGGATCTTCCGCGACCGGCGGTTCAGCGCGGCCAGCGCCGCCGTCACGGTCTCGTTCTTCACCCTGCTCGGCTTCATCTTCCTGATCACGCAGTACTTCCAGTTCGTCCGCGAGTACAGCGCCCTGTCGGCGGGCGTCCGGCTGCTGCCGGTCGCGCTGTCCGTGGCGGCGGGTTCCGTCGCCGGGACGCAGCTCGCAGTGCGGGCGGGCACCAGGCTCGTCGTCACGTCCGGCCTTGTCGCGATGGCCGTGTTCTACGGGTGGGTCGCGGCGACGACGAGCGCCTCGCTCAGCTACGGGATCATCGCGGCGCAGATGGTGCTCTACGGTCTCGGCATGGGGCTGAGCTCGGCGCCCGCCACCGAGTCGATCATGGGGGCCATCTCGCGAAGCCGGGCTGGTGTCGGGTCGGCCGTGAACGACGCCACCCGGCTCATCGGCGGCACGCTCGGCGTCGCGGTGATCGGCAGCGTCTACGCCTCCGTCTACGGGTCACGGCTCACCGCCACCACCCCGGCCGGCGTGCCCGGCCAGGCCGCGGCGCTCGCGCACCAGTCGGTCGGCGCGGCCTACGCGGCGGCCGCCGGCCTCGGCCATCCCGTACTCGGGCAGGCGCTGCGGCTCGCCGCCACCAACGCGTTCCTGCGCGGCCTCACCGTCGGCGCCATCGTCGCCGGCGGCGTCGCGGCGGCCGGCGCGATCCTGACCGCGCTGTTCCTGCCGGCCCAGCCGGCCGGGCCGGCGCAGGCCGCTGGTTCCGGCGCGCCGGCCGGAGCCGCCTCGCCCGCCACGCCCGATCCGGTCAGGTGAGGCGGCCGGAGTCAGCCGCTGCCGTTCGGGATAAAGGATTTTGATTGTCCAGAACGAGGGCGGCTGGCTCCCTTCCGCGACCGTGCTCGCGCGGCCGGGCGACCGGGCAGCACTTTTGCCGTACTGGCAAATTTTCTGTGCCGGTATCGCAAGCGTGGCTAGCGTGTGGCCATGACTAGCCAGCACACGCATGACCACGGCGGCGCGCACGCCCACGACAGCGCCACCTCCCCCGGCAGCGCCGCTTCCCAAGGCGCCATGACCGTCCTGCTCGACCTGGACGGCGAGGTGCTGCACGACTACTGGTCGGCGGCGCTTGACTGGGTCAGCGGCGCGGCCGGCACCGGCACCACCCGGGTGCTCGACCTCGGCGCGGGCACCGGCACCGGCGCGCTCGGGCTAGCCGAGCGCTTCCCCGGGGCCGAGGTCATCGCGGTCGACGTCGAGCCCGGCTCGCTCACCCGGCTGCGGGACAAGGCCGCAGGCCGCGGCCTCGCGGGACGGGTGCGGGAGCTGGAGTTCGACCTTGACGCCGGCTGGCCGGACCTTGGCCCGGTTGACCTCACCTGGGCGTCGATGTCGCTGCACCACCTGGCGGACCCGGGCCGGGTGCTCGGCGACGCGCTGGCCGCGACCCGGCCGGGTGGCCTGATCGCGGTCGCGGAGTTCGCGGAGCCGCTGCGCTTCCTACCGCCCGGCCCGGGCTTCGGCCAGCCGGGCTTCGAGGACCGCCTAGTCGAGCGGCTCGGCCGCGCGCACGCCGATGCGCTGCCCACCCTCGGCTCGGCGTGGGCGCCGCGGCTGGCTGACGCCGGCTGGGCGGTGACCGGGGAGCGCGAGTTCCCGGTCGACCTCGACCCGCCGGCGCACCCGCGCGCCGCCGAGTACGCCCGCGCCTGGTTCGCCAGGCTCGCCGACGGGTTCACCGACCAGCTTGAGCCCGCCGACCAGGCGACGCTCGCGGCGCTGCTCGGCGGGGACGGGCTTTCACGCGGAGCCGGCCTGCGCATCCGCGGCACCCGCACGGTCACCCTCGCCCGCCGCGCGGCGTAAACCTTGGCGCAAGGGACGCCGGCCGCCCGGGCCGCGCGTGTGAAGTGGCTCTCTGACGCCATCAGGGCGTTGACTTAGGTAAGGCTTACCTAATTTAATGAAGTCATGGACTTCGACGTGCTTCCCGGGCCCTCGCTGCCGGAACTCGCCCGCACCACGCTCGCCCGCGCCGCGACCGCCGCGATCAGCGTCGCCGCCGCTGACGGGAGCCCCGCCGCCGCCGGCCCGGTCCCGGTCAGGTCGACAAGGGACGGCAGCCCGCTGCTCCTGCCCGCCGCCGGGTCGCCGCTGGCCCGGCGGCTGGCCGCGGGCCAGGACCCGGTGCGGGTGTCGCTGCCCGCGGGGCCGCCGTTCTCCGCGCTGCGGCTCACCGGGACGGCCAGGCCGGTCGGCGGGGCGGGGATCACCGCTTGCAGGCTGGCCATCGGGTCCATCGAGTTCACCGGCGGCAGCGTGCTCACCGCTAAGGGTGCGCGGGTTCCCGTCGAGGACTACCGGGCCGCGCGGCCGGACCCGCTGTGGCGGGTGGCACCGGGCATCTTGCGTCACCTGGAGCACGGCCACATGGACGAGCTCGTCGGCTGCGTCCGCGCGCATGAGATGACCAGGGCCGAATGGGTCATCCCGCGCGGGCTCGACCGCTACGGACTTGAGCTCCTCGTGCTCACGAGCGACGGGATCGCGGCGGTCCGGCTGGCCTTCCCCGACGGCCCTGTCTCCTCGCTCGATGACGTGCCGGTCTCCCTGCGCACCGCGCTGACCTGCCGCTGCCAGGCCGGCCCGGGCCACGGCCACTAGCTAACACCCACTGAGTGGGCGATCCTCGAGCCGCTGCTGCGGCGCCCGGGCAGGTTGTCGGCGCGGCGCAGGTGATGGCCTCCGTGCGGGGGCCCGGCTTCCAGCAGCGGACCAACTACCTGCGGTTTCACCGGGTCCAGCTGCGCCGCAAGCTCGAAGACAACCCGGCCCGCCCCCGCTACCTGCTCACCGAGCGCGGCATGGGCTACCGCTACCAGCCCCTAGCCGCGACCGGTGCCTGAAGGGTCCCCGACTCAGAAGCGGTTTGCGCTCCTCGCAAACACGACATATCGTGACGGCGGCAGTCCTAGTGGAACTCAGGAGGGAGTCTTACCGACATGGTTGGCTTCATCATCGCGCTGGTGGTCGTCGGGCTGATCGTGGGCGCGATCGCCCGCCTGCTGATGCCCGGCCGTGACCCGATCGGCATCCTCGGCACCATCCTGCTCGGCATCGCCGGCTCCTTCGTGGGCGGCTTCCTGCAGAACCTGGTCCAGTACCACTCGCTCAGCGTGCACGGCTTCCACGCCGTCGGCTTCCTCGGGTCGGTCATCGGCGCGTGGGTGCTGCTGCTCCTGCTGCGCCTTACCGGGCTGGAGCCTGGTCGCCGCCGCCACTAGCAGCGCTTGGTGACGGGCGGC
>DASYBB010000067.1:0-112186 GCA_036501025.1 Streptosporangiaceae bacterium | reverse complement strand
GGCCCTGACCAAGGGCCGGGTGTCGGTCGCCGACGACGGCGAGCGCCGCCAGCTGATGCGCTTCCAGCGGATCGACGTGATCGTCGCCCTCGGCGCCGCGGGGCTGATCAACCTGGCCATGCTGTTCGTCGCCGCGGCCCTGTTCCGCCGGGGCGGGGTCACCGCCCTGGGCGGGTCGCTCCAGGCCGCGCACGCCGACCTCGGGCGGCTGCTCGGCGGCGGCGCGGCGCTGGCCTTCGCCGTCGCGCTGCTGGCCTCCGGCCTGTCCTCCTCCAGCGTCGGCACCTACGCCGGCCAGGTCGTGATGCAGGGCTTCATCGGCCGCCGCATCCCGGTCTTCCTGCGCCGCGCCATCACCATGGTGCCCGCCCTGGTCGTGCTGGCCGCCGGGCTGCCGCCGACCGGCAGCCTGGTCATCTCCCAGGTCGTCCTGTCGTTCGGCATCCCGCTGGCCCTGGTCCCGCTGATCCTGCTCACCCGCCGCGCCGACGTCATGGGCACCCTGGTCAACCGGAGCCTCACCACGTGGGCCGCGGCCGCCGTGGCCGGGCTGATCATCGTGCTCAACGGGTACCTGCTGTACGCGACGTTCCTGCAGTGACGTCCTTACCTGGCTATCGAGCCACCTGGTTTTCTAGCCACCTGGTTGCCTGGCTTACCTGGGCCAGGCCGCCATGGCCTTCCGCAGCCCGCCGACATCTGCCTCGCTGAGGCCGTACCGGAGGAACACCTCGTCGTCCAGCTGGTCGAGCATCCGGCCCGCGCCGGTGAAGTCCCGCCGGGTCAGCCCCGGGTCCAGCCGCCGGGCGAAGTCGATCAGCTGGCTCACGCTGTACCGGCCGAGGGCCGCGGCCGTGTCCACGAAGTCACGCGGCTCCACCCGGCTGGCCAGCGCGCAGACCTTCCCGCCGACAACATCCTCCAGGTCCAGGACCGGCCCGAAGTCCATGATCACCGGCGCCCGGTCCCGGTCGAAGTAGGCCATCTGGAGCAGCATCTCCCGGCCGCCGGGCGCGGTCACGATCCACTCGGCCAGCCCGTCGCCCATCCCCTCGAAGACCTCCGCGAGGTCGCCGGCCTGGTCCAGGCGCTCGACCCCGAACCCCGCGCCGCGCAGCACGCCCTCCACGGCGCCGGCGGCCCGGGCCACCCCGTCATCCTGGTCGGTGAACAGGTCGACGTCCTCGGTGGGCCGGTCGACGATCCCGTGCGCGATTAACGCGTTCCCGCCGGCCAGGGCAAAGCCGTGCCCGGCCGCGGCCCGCAGCGCGATGGTGGCGATCTCGCGATGGAACTCGCTGACCGGCATCGGGCATCAGGCCGCCGCGGCCGCCGCCCGCAGCGCCGGATGGCGGTCCTCCCACGCCTGCCGCACGCCGCGGGGCAGGAACAGGTCCGGCCACACCGCGATCAGCGTCGGACCGTGCAGGTAGGCGGTCAGGTCCGCGGGGCGCGAGGCCTCGCACAGCACAGTCTGGTACATCCACCGCAGCATGCCCGGCTGGCCCAGGTCGAAGGTGCGGTCCGGGCACCAGAACAGGCGCAGCGGCAGCTCCGCGATCCCGCCGGCCGGCCCCTGCAGGTCGGCCAGGTCGGCCGCGACCAGCGCCACCCGCCCGGGGCGCGCCTGGTAGCGCGGCCGGGCTGACGAGCTCGCCGGGGTGGTCATACCTACAGGGTAACCGCTGCCGAGCCACAGCAGTCGGGCTCCCGGCCCAGTTTCGGGTCTTCTTTCGAAGCCGGACCGCCGCCGCGCCGGGCGCCGGGGGTCAATGTTGCTTATACTCCCGGTCACATGCCCTTTGCGTCCATCCCCCAGGCCGAGCCGGTCACCCGCCGCGACAAGCGCGTCATCGCGGCGATCGGCGCTGTCATCGTGGCCGTCCTGGCCGGGGTCGGCATCTGGGCGGCGGCGGCGCCCGGCTCCTACGGTGCCTCGAGCAACGGCTGCATCACCGTGAACCTGCCCAGCACCATGGGCGGCTCGCTGGTGCACGCGTGCGGCGGCAAGGCGGCCCGCCTGTGCGCCGACGCCTACGCCGGCACCGGCCTGGCGCCGAGGCTCTTCCGCCCCCAGTGCCGCCTGGCCGGCATCGCCGCCCCCGCGGGCGCCACCGCCACGGCCCCCTGAGGCGCACCGGGATTCTGGCCCGCCCGCTGAAGCACCCAGGGGCCGGCGCTCAGGAGGCGGGCCAGACGCGCGGCCCGCTGGGCGCGGCCGGGTCCGGCCGCGCCGGGCCGCTCCGCCGCATCGTGTAGCTGAGCGCATCGGCCAGGACGCCGAATTCCTGGGCCTGCTTCTCGGTCAGCCCGGCGCTGGTCCGCGCGATGGTCCGCAGCCGGGCCAGCCCGTCCAGGGAGCGCACCGTCGCCGAATCGAGCAGCCCGGCCCGCAGCGCGGTGTCCAGGAGCTGATCGAAGCCGGCCCCGGCCTGCCCGGCCCCCGCCGGGTCGGACCGCGCGATGACCTCGCGGAGCTCGGCGGTCAGCGCCTGCCACCGGTCCTCGATCAGCCCCTGCCGGGCCGTGGTGTCCCGGCCGGACGGGCCGCTCCCCCCGTCATCCCGCCCCGCGCCCCGCCCGGAGCGCGAGCCGCCCGAGCCCGAGCCGCCCGAGCCCGAGCCGGAGCCCGACGGGCCTGAGCCGGGCTGGCCGGGCGGGCCACCGGGCAGGGCAGCGCCGGACGAGCGGGCGGCCGCCAGGCTCTGCCGCACGGCGGCCTCGGCCTGGGACCAGTCCCCGTCCGCCTCGGTGCCGCTGGCCCCGAGCCGGACCCGGGCCAGCCGGTCCAGCATGGTGCCGAACTGCCGGTGGAAGATCACCAGGATGGCCACGATAACCGCGGGCCAGGCCAGGGAGCTGACCAGCGACGCGATAAAGCTGGCCGCGGTCACGCCCGCTCAGTCCATTCACGCTCAGTCGTCTGAATGCGCATAGCTGATGACAGTACGACGGGATTTCGCGCCGCGGGACTATTGCCCCGATAACGTGCCAATCATCGGCGAGCACCTGCACCGAGACGGGTACCGGCCCCGGCACGGAGCCTGTGCCCCCGCGGGCGCTGGCCCCCGGCGGGCACGAGCCCCCCGCGGGCAGCACTGTCGCCCTCCCACCAGCCCCACCAGCCTCAGCGACTTCACCCGCCGGCCTGATGCCGGGCGCGCGAGGAGCTCTCGGCCTTAGTGGCTCGTTTCGTACCCCGGTTTTATCGGCAATCCGAACCACTAATGGCCTGGGCCCTTCAGCAGGCCCAGACGGCCCGCAGCGCGAGCACGCCTAACTCCGCCCGATGAGGCCGTCCAGCATCCGGCCGACGATGCGGTCGAAATTCTCGGCCAGGTCCAGGCCCGGCGGCCCGCTGGCCGAGATGGCGGCGGTGAACCGCGGATAGCGCCCGGTGGCCAGCAGCTCGGCCAGCCGGGCCTGGCTGGCCGCGGCAGCGGCCGGGCGGGCGGGGGCGTCCCGGTCGGCCAGCTCGGCGCGCACCAGGTTGATGACGAGGCCGTTGAGCAGGGCCACGGCCTCCAGCGCGGCGGGCGCGGCCAGGCCGGCGGGCTCCAGGACGGCCAGCGTGAACTCCAGGTAGGCCAGGGTGTCGGGGCCGAGCGGCTGGCGGTGCGACGTCGCCGTGATCAGCCACGGGTGCCGGTGCAGCAGGGCACGCTGGCGGCGGGCCAGCAGCCGCAAGTCCGCGCGCCAGTCGCCGCTGGGCTCGGGCGGAAGTTCCAGCTCGGCGCTGACCCGCTCCACCATGTCGTAGATCAGCGTCTGCTTGTCCGGCACGTAGCTGTAGAGCGACATCGCGCCGGCCCCGAGCCGGGCCGCGACCGACCGGATCGTGACGGCGTCGAGGCCCTGCTCACCTGCGATGGCCACGGCCGCCTCGACCACCTGCACGTGCGTATGCCGCGGCCGCGGTCCCCGCCGCCGCGGCCCGTCCGGCCGCGCACTGCCGACCGTCATCCGCACCTCCGCGCCGGCCCGCTGCCGACCGTCATCCGCACCTCCGTGTCAGTCCGTCGCCGACCATCATCCGCGCTCCCGCATCGGCCCGGCTGCGGGCGGCCCGTCGCACCTCGCGGCGTCCGCCGCGGACCAGCGCTCGAACCTGCGCCTGGACCGCCGCCACCCGCCGCCAGCCCGCCGCGCCGGCCGCTTCCGACCGTCGATCGCCGCTCCGCGACGGCCCGCCGGTGACTGACCAGGCATCCCGCGCCCGGGGCCGGGCGCGGCCTGTCTACCTTGCCACCCCGTGCCCGGACCCGGTGAGCCATGCATTACCGTACCTAGTACGACGTACCTTGTACGATGTTTCTGCGAGAGGGGAGCAGCATGATGACGATCGAGGCCGCCGGCCTCACCAAGTCGTTCGGCGCGGTAACGGCGCTCGACGGGCTCGACCTGGCCGTGGCGGCCGGCCAGGTGTGCGCCCTGCTCGGCCCGAACGGGGCGGGCAAGACCACCGCGGTCCGGATCCTGGCCACGCTGACCCGCCCGGATGCCGGCCGGGCCGCCATCGCCGGGCATGACGTCGCCCGCCAGCCGGGCCAGGTCCGGGCCAGCATCGGCCTGGTCGGCCAGCACGCGGCGGTCGACGATGACCTCACCGGCCAGGAGAACCTGGTCATCATCGGGCTCATGCTGCACCTCGGGCGGCGGGCGGCCCGGCAGCGGGCCGCGGCGCTGCTGGCCGAGTTCGAGCTCGCTGAGGCCGGCGGGCGCCTGGTCAAGACGTGGTCGGGCGGGATGCGCCGGCGGCTGGACCTGATGGCGAGCCTGATCATCGCTCCCCCGGTGCTGATCCTGGACGAGCCGACGACCGGGCTGGACCCGCGCAGCCGGGCCGAGATCTGGTCCACGGTCCGCGGCCTGGCCCGGGGCGGGACCACGGTCCTGCTCAGCACGCAGTACCTGGCCGAGGCGGACGAGATCGCCGACACGGTGGTCATCATCGACGGCGGCCGCGCGGTCGCCCACGGCAGCCCCGACGAGCTGAAGGACGCGATCGGCACGCGCGTGGACGTCATCCTGGCCGACGCCGGCGACCTGGGCGCCGCCGCGGCCGTGCTGTCCCGCTGGGCCACGGCGGCGCCCAGCGAGGATCCGGACCGGCGGCGCCTCACGGCACCTGTTCCGGCGGGCGCGGTCAGCCTGCCTGAGCTGGTCCGCCAGCTAGATACGGCCGGCCTGCAGGCGGAGGACGTCAGCGTCCGGCGGCCGACGCTGGACGAGGTCTTCCTGGACCGGACCGGCCATGGGCGCCCGGCGGGGGCCGCGGCATGACCGCCGTGACCGCGGCCCGGCCGTCAGCGCCGGACCGCCCGGCGCGGGCCCGTCGGGCCACGGCTGAGGGACTGGCCGCCGCCCAGCGGGTGCTGACCAAGCTCGGGCACGATCCGGGGTCGATCGCGCTGACCCTGGGCGCGCCTGTCTTCCTGGTCCTCATCTTCGGCTACGTCTTCGGCAGCGCCATCGCGGTGCCCGGCGGCGGCAACTACCGCGCCTTCCTGGTCTCGGGGCTGTTCGCCACGATCGCCAGCAACATCCTGCCGTCCATGGTCGCCATGGCCAGGGACACGACCCGGGGCGTGGTCGACCGGTTCCGCTCGCTGCCTATCAGCCGGGCGGCCGTGCCCTTCGGCCAGGCCGCCGCGACCTCGGTCTACGGCCTGATCAGCTTCATCCTGATGGCCCTGTGCGGCCTGGTCGTCGGCTGGCGGATCGACCGCGGGCCGGCTGACGCGGCGGCCGCGCTGCTCCTGCTGCTGGCCTTCCAGTTCGCCGCGACCTGGGTGGGCCTGTACCTCGGCCTGGTCATCGGGAAGGAGGAGACGGCCGCCCAGGCCTCGATCCTCGTCTTCCCGGTCACCATGGTGTCCAACGTGTTCGTGCCCACGTCGGGCATGCCCGGCTGGCTGCGCCTGATCGCCGACTGGAACCCGATCAGCGCGCTGGCCGCCGCCGCCCGCCAGCTGCTCGGCAGCCCCGCCGCCCCGGCCAACGGGGCCTGGCCGCTGGAGCACCCGGTCGTCGCGTCGCTGGCCTGGACCGCCGTGCTGCTGGCCGTGTTCGTGCCGCTGTGCACCCGGCGCTACGCCCGCTCCCCGTTCTGACCAGACCATCGCCGGGGCCGGGGCCGACTTCCGGGCTCTCGGCGAAGCGATCAACAACAGGGCCGAGAACCGCTGACCGGGGGAGCTCCGTGCTCCGCGCTGAGCTGGCCCCGGGCCGGCCGCGGCCCGGCCGGTAAAATTGACGGGTTACGGCACGCCCTAGCATGCCAGTGAGGACTCATGATCCAGGCCGGCGCGTGGCGAGAGGACAGCGATGGGGCAGCGGGTAAGCGTAACGGGAGCGAGCGGGCAGGCCGGGCGGGCCGTGGTCGCCGACCTGCGGGAGCACGGCTACGACGTGATGGCCACCGACGCCGTGGTCAGCCGGCCGGACCGGGAGGCCGGGATGCTGCGCGCCGACCTGACCGACTACGGCCAGGCCGTCGAGGCGCTGCGGGGCGCCGAGGCAGTCGTCCACCTGGCCAACATCCCGGCCCCCGGGCTGGAGACGCCCGCCGTCACCTTCAACGCGAACATCACGATGAACTACAACGTCTTCACCGCCGCGGCCAGCCTCGGCCTGAGCCGGGTGGTGTGGGCGTCGAGCGAGACGACGCTCGGGCTGCCCTTCGACGTGCCGCCGCGCTACGCGCCGGCCGACGAGGACCACTATCCGCTCCCGACCTCCTCCTACGCGCTCTCGAAGGTGGCCAGCGAGACCATCGCCGGGCACATCGCCCAGTGGTCGGGCATCCCGTTCGTGGCGCTGCGCTTCTCCAACATCATGGCCCCGGCCGACTACGCGAAGTTCCCCTCGTTCTGGGCCGACGCCCGCGCCCGCCGGTGGAACATGTGGGGCTACATCGACGAGCGGGACGTGGCGGCCGCGTGCCGGCTGGCCCTGTCCGCCCCGGGCGATGCCGTCGCGGACAGCCCGAGTTTCATCATCGCCGCGGCCGACACCGTCATGAACCGGCCGTCGGCCGAGCTGCTGGCCGAGGTGTTCCCCGAGGTCAAGCTGACCCGCGACGTCGGCGAGTTCGGCACGCTGCTGGCCATCGACCGCGCCCGCGCGGTGCTCGGCTTCGAGCCCGCCCATTCCTGGCGCGACCACGTCGCCGCGGACGCCGCGGCGCCGGGCGGCTGAGGGAGCCGCGGGCGCGGTGGCGTACCGGGAGCGGGCGACCGGGGTGCCGGGCGTGGAGCTGTGGGAGCGCAGCACCGCCCGGGCGCAGACCCGTTCGCGGATCCTGCCCGACGGCTGCGTGGACCTGGTCTGGGACGGCCGCCAGCTGCTCGTGGCGGGGCCGGACTCGGCCGCGCGGTGGCATGAGAGCGCGGCCGGGAGCACCTACACCGGGCTCCGGTTCCACCGCGGTCTCGGGCCCGCGCTGCTGGGGCTGCCGGCGTCGGAGCTGCTCGACCTGAGCCCCGGCCTGGCGCAGGTGTGGCCGGAGGCGGCCGCGCGGCCGCTGGCCGAGCACGTGGCCGCTGACCCGGCCGCCGGCCTGCTGGCGTGGCTGGCCGGGGCCGTGCGCGACCGCCCCGTAGACCCGCTGGGCGCCCGGGTGCACGCGCTGGCCCGGCGGGCGGCGCCGGTCGCCCAGATGGCGGACCAGCTCGGGCTGAGCGCCCGCCAGCTGCACCGGCGCTGCCTGCCGGTCTTCGGGTACGGCCCGCGCCGCCTGAGCCGGATCCTCCGGATGACCCGCGCCCTGGACCGGGCCCGGGCCGGCCTGCCGCTGGCCGAGGTGGCCGCCGTGTGCGGCTACGCCGACCAGGCCCACCTGACCCGGGAGCTGGCCGCCCTCGGCGGCGCCCCGCCGACGGTCCTGCTGGTCGGCTGAGGCCGCCCGTCCGGCCCGGGTCAGGAGGCCGCGGGCTGGTACGCGAACAGGTCGACGGGGGTGCCGTCGGGGTCGTGGACCACGGCGTAGCGCATGCCCCAGAAGGCGTCCCACGGCGCGAGGTGGCCCTCGTAGCCGGCGCCGGTCAGGTCGGCGTAGGCCGCGTCGACCGCGGCCGGGCTGTCGCAGGCGAAGGCCAGCGCGGCCCGGTGGCCCCCGGCCGGCCGTGACCACTGCGGGTCGAACGACAGGATCGTCTCCTCCGTGTCGAACGCGAGCCGCAGGCCGTCGCCCACCGCCACGTCGACGTGCGGCGCCTGGTCCGCGTCAGCCGGGATGTCCAGGCCCACGCGCCGGTAAAAGGCCAGGGTGGCGGCCATGTCGGCGACCACCAGTTCCACGAGAGCGAGCTGAAGTTTCATGTCCCGCACGCTAGCGGCCGGCCCGGCGGGTGTCTTGAACGTTTCGGACGGGCGCGCCGGGCGGCATCACGCCGGTGATGTTTGTCATCGGCCGGCCACCCGCGAAGACCGGCGCCGGCTGATGACATCGGGACCTGGCATCGCCGCCGCGAAGCAGCGAAGCTATCCCCCGTGGCAAGAATCGACAGGGTGATCAGCGACCTCACGATCTCGGCCGACGGCTACTCGGCCGGGCTCAACCAGACCGAGGAACGCCCGTTCGGGGACGACGGCGGCGACGGGCGCGGCGGCCGGCTGCACAGCTGGATGTTCGACACCCCCGACGAGAACCGGGCCGAGGTCGGCCAGGTGACCGCGGCCGGGGCGTTCATCATGGGTCGCAACATGTTCGGCCCCGTGCGCGGGGAGTGGGACCGGCCGTGGAACGGCTGGTGGGGCGACGATCCGCCGTTCCACGGCCCGGTCTTCGTGCTCACCCATCACGCGCGCGAGCCACAGCCGATGGACGGCGGCACCACGTACTACTTCGTCACCGACGGAATCGAGGCGGCGCTGGCCCAGGCCCGCGCGGCCGCCGGCGGCAGGCCGGTCTCGGTCCAGGGCGGCGCGACGACGATCAACGAGTACCTGACGGCCGGCCTGATCGACGAGCTGCGGCTGCACATCGTGCCGTTCACCTTCGGGGCCGGCACCCGGCTGTTCGAGGGCGTCCCGGCGCTGAAGCTCGAGCAGGTGGAGTCGCGGGCGGCGAGCGCGGTGACGCACGTGACCTATCGCGTGCTGCCCTGACCGGGCGGCCTGTACGCGCGCGCCCCGCCCGCGGACGGGCTACCTTAACGTCGTGAGCATCGTCCTCGTCACCGGCGGCAGCGGCACACTGGGCCGGCTTCTCGTCCCCATCCTGGCCGCCCGCGGCCATGAGGTCCGGGTCCTGTCCCGGCGGCCGGGGGCCGGGACGCACGTCGGCGACCTGGCCACCGGGGCCGGCGTGGCCGAGGCCGGCGCGGGGGCCGAGCTGGTCGTGCACGCCGCCTCCGACCACCGGATGGGGCGCACGGACAAGCGGCAGACCGCGAACCTGCTGGACGCGCTGCCGTCGTGCCGGCACCTGGTGTACGTGTCGATCGTCGGCGTCGACGCCATCCCGTACGGCTACTTCCGGACCAAGCTGGCCTGCGAGGAGCTCATCGGCGGCAGCGCGACGCCGGCCACCGTGCTGCGGGCCACCCAGTTCCACGAGCTGCTGGCGACCGCGCTGCGGGGGGCGGCCCGGCTGCCGGTGGCGCCGCTGCCGCTGGATGCCCTGTTCCAGAGCGTGGCGGCGGCCGAGGTGGCCGGCCGGGTGGCCGAGGTGCTGGCCGGGCCGGCGCTGGGCCGGGCGCCGGACTTCGGCGGCCCGGAGGTGCTGAACGGCTGGCAGCTGGTCGCCGCCTGGCGGGCGCGGCTCGGCCGGCCGCGGGCGGTGCTGAACCTGCGGCTGCCCGGCCGCCTCTACCGGAGCTTCGCCGACGGCCTCAATACCGCCCCCGACCACGCCGACGGCCGCCAGCGGTGGGCCGAGTTCGTGGCGGGCCAGGAGTGACCGGCATCCCGGCGGTCGTCCCGGACGTCCCGGACGTCGTGCGGGCCAAGGCCGCGGCGGCGGGCGCGGCCGGCTGGCTGGCTGACCTGCCCGCCATCATCGCGGGCCTGGAGCGGGACTGGGCCATCACGGTCGGGCCGCCCTACGGCGACGCGACCGAGGCGCTGGTCGCGCAGGCGGCGCTGGCGGACGGATCGCCGGCCGTGCTGAAGCTGCTCGTGCCCAGGGCCGGCGATCAGGCCCGGAACGAGATCACGTTCCTGGAGCTGGCGGGCGGTCAGGGCTGCGTTTCGCTGCTCAGGGCCGATCTGAGCCGCAGCGCCCTGCTGCTGGAGCGGCTCGGGCCGTCCATGAGCGACCTGAAGCTTCCGCTGGCGCAGCGCCAGGAGGCGCTGTGCGCGGCGGCGACCCGGATCTGGCGCCCGGCACCGGGCTGCGGGCTGCCGACCGGGGCGGCGGCCGGGCGGCGGCTGGCCGGGGCAATCACCCGGCTCTGGGCCGAGCTGGGGCAGCCGTGCTCGGAGCGGGCGGTGGCGTACGCGCTGGACTGCGCACAGCGGCGGGTGGCCGCGCATGACGCGGAGCGGGCCGTGCTCGTGCACGGCGACGTGCACCAGTGGAACGCGCTGCGCTCGCGGGACGGCTTCCGGCTGGTCGACCCCGACGGCTATCTGGCCGAGCCCGAGTACGACCTGGGCATCTTGATGCGGGAGGACCCGGAGGACCTGCTGGCCGGCGACCCGCGCGACCGGTCCCGGTGGCTCGCCCGCCGGTGCGGGCTGGACGAGACGGCGATCTGGGAGTGGGGCGTGGTGTCCCGGCTCGAGACCGGGCTGGTGGGCACCCAGGTGGGCCTGCAGCCGGCGGCCGGCCGGATGCTCGAGGTCGCTGACCGGGTCGTCCCGTGACCGAGCCCGGCCGGGTGGCGGTGCTGGCCGACATTCACGGAAACCTGCCCGCGCTCGACGCGGTGCTGGCCGAGCCGGACGTGCTGACCGCCGACCTGGTCGTGCTGCTCGGCGACATCGCGCTCGGGCCAATGCCGGGGCCGACCCTGGACCGGCTGGCGGAACTGGGCGACCGGGCGGTGTGGGTCCACGGCAACTGCGAGCGGGAGATGGTCACCGCCTTCGACGGCGGCGTGGTCCCCGGCCCGTTCGGCGGGGAGGCGGCGAAGAGCGCGGCCCTGATCGGGCGGCCGCACCGGGACCGGCTGGACGGGCTGCCGCTCACGGTGACCCTGGAGGTGGCCGGGCTCGGCCCGGTGCTGTTCTGTCATGCCTCGCCGCGCCGCGACGACGAGATGGTGCTGGTCGACAGCCCCCCGCAGCGCTGGGCGGACGCGCTGGCCGACGTCGTCGAGCCGGTGGTCGTGGTGGGCCACACGCACATGCCGTTCGACCGGCTGGCCGCCGGCCGGCGGGTCATCAACCCGGGCAGCGTCGGCATGCCCTACGGCCACGAGGGCGCGGCCTGGGCCCTCCTCGGGCCGGCCGTGTCGCTGCGCCGGACGAATTACGACACGGCCGCGGCCGTCGCGGCGATCAGCGCGAGCCCGTTCGGCGGCGCCGCGGACTGGGCGGCTGAGTACGTCGCCCAGCACCACTCCGACACCGCGGCGCTGGAGGCCTTCACCGAGATCGCCCGGCAGCAGTCCGCCGGGGAGCCGGCCGGCTGAGGCGGCGGCCGGCCGCGAGCTAGCCCGCCGCCCCGCCCGCCAGGGCCCGATACGGCCCGGCCGTGGCCCAGACGCCGCGCACCTGCGTGCCGTCCAGCCGCTGCCAGGGCGCCGCGACCCGGCCCGGCCCGCCGTCGCCCGGGCCCGCGCCAGCCTCGGCCCGGAGGATCCGGTGGACCCGGACCAGCAGGTCACCGCCGGCGGAGCCGTCCGGGCCGCTGGTCGTGACGCGCAGGTCGGTGCCGTCCGGCCCGTCCCCCGCGACCGCTGATCCGGTCACGGCCAGGTGGCCGCCCGCCACCGGCGAGCAGACGACGCTCGGGTCCGGCGTGTCGCTCACCCGCTGGGCCTGAGCCTCCGCGTCGCCCTGCATGAGCGCGACCAGCAGGGCGGCGAGGAGCGGGTCCTGCATCCCGTCGTAGATCCAGCGACGGCCAAGGACGCCGTGCTCGGCGGTGCCGATCAGGCCGGCCTGCGCCCCGGCGCAGGCCGCCGCCCGGTAGGTGAGCGGCACCTGGTAGGTCGTGACCTCGTCCCCGCGGCCGTCGGCGACGGCCATGAACTCGATCCCGACCTCCCCCGCGGGATCGTCGAGCCGGAACCCGCCCACCCGGGCCAGGTCCGGCGCCGGCCCGGCCGGCCGGTACCAGGCCCGGGCGGGCAGCCAGCCGGCCAGCAGCTCCAGCTTGCCGGGAACGAGCGTGGTCTGGTGAATGATGGCCATGCGGTTCAGTGATCCTTTCCTGCTTATCGGCGGATATGGCGGAGAATGCTAGCCATGGAAGTCACCTCGGGAGAGCCGGCCTTCGACGTCACCCGCGCTCATCCGGCCCGCGTGTACAACTACTGGCTCGGCGGCAAGGACAACTACGCGGCCGACCGGGTCGCCGCCAGCGAGGTCATCGCGGCCATGCCGAACATCGTGCCCACCTCGCAGGCCAACCGGGCCTTCCTGCGCCGCGCGGTGCAGTACCTGGTGGAGGAGGCGGGCATCCGGCAGTTCCTGGACATCGGCACCGGCCTGCCCACCGCGCAGAACACGCACGAGGTCGCCCAGGAGCTCGCGCCCGAGTCGCGCATCGTCTACGTCGACAACGACCCGATCGTGCTGGCCCACGCCCGGGCGCTTCTGACCAGCACCCGCGAGGGCGCCACCGACTACCTGCAGGCCGACGCGCGCGATCCGGAGCAGATCCTGCGCGAGGCGGCCCGGACGCTCGACTTCGGCCAGCCGGTGGCGGTCATGCTGCTGGCCATCATGCAGTTCATCCCGGACCCCGACGGCCCGCACCCGATCGTGGCGCGGCTGATGGACGCGGTGCCGCCGGGCAGCTACCTGGCCATGTCGCATGCCACCCTCGACTTCGACCCGAGCGGGAGCCCCGGCGCCGACCGGTACAACGCGCGGGTCGCGGCCCAGCTCACCCCGCGCACCCGCGCTCAGGTGGCCGGCTTCTTCGAGGGCCTGGACCTGGTCGAGCCGGGCCTGGTGCCGCTCGCGCAGTGGCGCGCCCTGGCGCGGCCGGGCCAGCCCGTCTCCCTGTACGCCGCCGTGGGCGCCAAGCGCTAGGGCGCGGTCACCGGCAGCACGCCGGCGTCGAAGCAGGTCCGGTCGTTGGTGTGGCAGGCCGCGCCGACCTGGTCGACCTTGACCAGGATGGCGTCGCCGTCGCAGTCCAGGGCCACGGACTTGACCACCTGGGCGTGGCCGGAGGTCTCGCCCTTGACCCAGTACTCCTGGCGGCTGCGCGACCAGTAGGTGCACCGGCCGGTCGTGAGGGTCCGGTGCAGGGCCTCGTCGTCCATCCAGCCCAGCATGAGCACCTCGCCGGTGTCGTGCTGCTGGGCGATGGCGGCGACGAGCCCGCTGGCGTCGCGCTTGAGCCGGGCCGCGATGAGCGGGTCCAGGCCGGACTTGCTGGCGTCGATCCTCATGCCTCATTCACCTGTGGTGTCGTCGTCGGGCGGCAACGGAGCGGGAGCCGGGCGGACCCGGTGCCCCGCTCCGGCCAGGGTGTCCTTGACCTGGCCGATGGAGGCGCCGCCGAAGTGGAACAGGCTGGCCGCGAGCACCGCGTCGGCCCCGGCCGCCACCGCCGGCGGGAAGTCGGACAGCCGCCCGGCGCCGCCGCTAGCGATGACCGGGACGGTGACCGCGGCCCGGACGGCGCTGATCAGCTCCAGGTCGAAACCGTCCCGCGTCCCGTCCGCGTCCATCGAGTTGAGCAGGATCTCGCCCACGCCGAGCTCGGCGCCGCGGCGCGCCCAGTCCACCGCGTCGATGCCGGTGCCGCGCCGGCCGCCGTGCGTGGTGACCTCGAACCGGCCCGGGCCGCCCGGCGCCTGGCGGCGGGCGTCGACGGACAGCACGATGCACTGCGAGCCGAACTGGGTCGCGGCCTCGGTGAGCAGCTCGGGCCGGGCGATCGCGGCGGTGTTCAGCGACACCTTGTCGGCGCCGGCCCGCAGCAGCCGGTCGATGTCGGCCACGCTGCGCACGCCCCCGCCGACCGTCAGCGGGATGAAGACCTGCTCGGCGGTCCGCCGGACCACCTCGTACATGGTGTCCCGCTCGCCGCTGGACGCCGTGATATCGAGGAACACCAGCTCGTCGGCGCCGTCCCGGTCGTAGGCGGCGGCGCGCTCGACAGGGTCCCCGGCGTCGCGCAGGTCCCGGAAGTTGACGCCCTTGACCACCCGCCCGGCGTCCACGTCCAGGCACGGGATGACCCGCACCGCGACGGTCATCGCGCCGGGCGTCATGACCGGGCCTGCGCGAGGGCCTGCTCGAGGGTGAACGCGCCGGCGTACAGGGCCTTGCCGATGATCGCGCTGTCGACCCCGAGCGGGGCGAGCCCGGCGATGGCCCGCAGGTCGGCCAGGCTGGACACGCCGCCGCTGGCCACGACCGGGCGGTCGGTGCGGGCGCAGACCCGGCGCAGCAGGTCCAGGTTGGGGCCGGCCATCATGCCGTCCTTGGCCACGTCGGTGACCACGTAGCGCTGGCAGCCGTCGGCGTCGAGCCGGGCCAGGACGTCGAACAGCTCGCCGCCGTCCTTGGTCCACCCCCGCGCCGACAGGGTGGTCCCGCGCACGTCGAGGCCGACCGCGATCCGGTCGCCGTGCTCGGCGATGGCGGCGCGGACCCAGCCGGGGTCCTCCAGCGCGGCCGTGCCGATCACCACCCGGGCGCAGCCGGTGGCCAGCGCGGCCGCCAGGGCGGCGTCGTCGCGGATGCCGCCCGACAGCTCGACCTGGACGTCGAGCCGGCCGATCAGCGCGGCGATCTGGGCCGCGTTGGACCCGCGGCCGAAGGCGGCGTCGAGGTCGACCAGGTGGATCCACTCCGCGCCGGCGCGCTGCCAGGCCAGGGCGGCGTCGAGCGGGTCACCGTAGCCGGTCTCGGTGCCGGCCGCGCCCTGGATGAGCCGGACCGCCTGGCCGTCTGCGACGTCGACGGCGGGGAGGAGCGTGAGGGCGACCGTCGCGGCGTCCTGCGTCGTCATCGGGGGGACTCTCCTTACCATCCGAAACTGGGCCGCCCCGTGCGGGCCACCTTCTCAGCAGCCACTCTGGCCCCGGTCGGCCCGACCGCGGTCATCCCGGCCCGGTCATGCCTGGCTGGGCTCATGACAGGCCGGCCAGCCAGTTAGCCAGCACGTGGGCGCCCGCGTCACCCGATTTCTCGGGGTGGAACTGGGTGGCGGCCAGCGGCCCGTCCTCGAGGGCGGCCACGAACGGCTCGCCGTGCGTGGCCCAGGTCACCCGCGGCCCGCCGGACTCGCCGCCCCCGCCGGCCGGGCCGCCGGCCGCCTGGCGCACCGCGTACGAGTGCACGAAATAGAACAGCTGCTCCGGGCCCAGGCCCGCGAACAGGGTGGAGTCCGCCGGGGCCGCGACCGAGTTCCAGCCCATATGGGGGAGCACGGGCGCGGTCAGCCGCTCCACGACCCCGGGCCAGCAGCCGCAGCCCGGGGTGCGCAGGCCGTGCTCGACGCCGGCCTCGAACAGCACCTGCATGCCGACGCAGATCCCGAGCACCGGCCGGCCGCCGGCCAGCCGCTTGGCGATGACCTGGTCGCCGGCCACGCCCAGCAGGCCGGTCATGCACGCGGCGAACGCCCCGACGCCCGGCACCACCAGGCCGTCGGCGTCGCCGGCGGCGTCGCGGTCGGCGGTGATCTCGGCGTCGGCGCCGGCCCGCTGCAGGGCGCGCTGCGCGGACCGGACGTTGCCCGACCCGTAGTCGAGCACCACGACCCGCGGCCGCCGCGTCACAGCACGCCCTTGGTGCTGGGGATGGCGCCGGCCGCGCGGGGATCGGGCGCGACGGCCGCGCGCAGGGCCCGGGCGAACGCCTTGAACTGCGCCTCGACGATGTGATGCGGGTTGCGCCCGGCCAGCACGTCCAGGTGCACGCAGATGCCCGCCGAGTGGGCCAGCGACTCGAAGAAGTGCCGGGTCAGCGTGGTGTCGTAGCTGCCGATCAGCGGCGCCATCCCGGCCGGCTCGGAGTGCACGGCGTACGGGCGGCCGGACAGGTCGACGGCCGCGCGGGCCAGCGTCTCGTCCAGCGGCACCAGCGCGTCGCCGAACCGGGTGATGCCGGCCTTGTCACCCAGCGCCTCGCGCAAGGCCTGGCCGAGGGCCAGCGCGGTGTCCTCGACGGTGTGGTGGGCGTCGACCTCGATGTCGCCCTGGGCCTGGACGGTCAGGTCCAGCAGGCCGTGCTTGCCCAGCTGGGCCAGCATGTGGTCGAAAAACGGCACGCCGGTCTGGACCGCCGTGGTGCCCGAGCCGTCCAGCTCCAGCTCGACCAGGACCTTGGTCTCCTTGGTGACCCGCTCCACCCGCCCGGCCCGGCTCATGCCACGCCTCCCGGCCCGGCCAGCGCGGGCTGCCCGGCCAGGACCTCGGCCAGTGCGGTCCGGAACGCCGCCATGTCGGCGGGCGTCCCGACCGACACCCGCAGCCAGTCCGGCGGGCCGAACTCGCGGACCAGCACGCCGCGGTCGAGCAGCCCCTGCCACACGGCCCGCCGGTCGGCGAACCGGCCGAACAGGACAAAGTTGGCGTCGGAGTCAGCCACGGAGAGACCGATCTCGCGGAGCCAGCTGACGACGGCGTCGCGCTCGGCGCGGATGGCCTCCACCGAGGCGAGCAGCTCGTCGGCGTGCCGCAGCGCGGCCAGCGCCGCGGCCTGGGTCAGCGCGGACAGGTGGTACGGCAGCCGGACCAGCAGCAGCGCCTCGACCACGGCCGGGTCCGCGGCCAGGTAGCCGAGCCGGCCGCCGGCCAGGGCGAAGGCCTTGGACATGGTCCGCACGACGACCAGCCGGGGGCAGCGCGGCAGCAGGGAAAGCGCGCTGGCGTCCGGGTCGCGGGCGAACTCGGCGTAGGCCTCGTCGACCACGACCATGCCCGGGGCCCGGGCGGCGATGGCCTCGATCACGGCCAGCGGCTGGGCCGTCCCGGTCGGGTTATTGGGCGAGGTGATGAACACGACGTCGGGCTGATGCCGGTCGATGGCGGCCAGCGCGGCGGCCGGGTCGATGCTGAAGTCGGGCTCGCGGGGCTCGGCGATCCACCGGGTCGAGGTGGTCTGGGTGATGATCGGGTGCATCGAGTACGACGGCTCGAAGCCGAGCGCGCTGCGGCCGGGGCCGCCGAAGGCCTGGAGCAGCTGCTGGATGATCTCGTTGGACCCGTTGGCGGCCCAGGTCTGCGCGCCGGTCAGGCCGTGGCCGAGGTAGCCCGCCAGGGCGGCGCGCAGCTCGCGGGCGTCGCGGTCGGGGTAGCGGTTCAGCCCGGCCGCGGCCACGGCCACCGCGGCGGCGAGGTCGGCGACCAGGGCGTCCGACGGCGGGTAGGGGTTCTCGTTGGTGTTCAGCGCGTACGGGACGTCGAGCTGCGGGGCGCCGTAGGGCTCGCGGCCGACCAGGTCCGCGCGCAGCGGCAGCGCGGCGGTCATGCCCGGTCCCCCGCGCTGGCCGGGGCGGGGATTCTGGCCCGGACCGCCTGGACGTGGGCGGCCAGGTCCTCCGCGCCGCCGAGGGCGTCGATGTACGGCGCGGCGCCGGCCAGGCCGGCCTCGTCGCACTCCACGACGTGGATGCCGCGCAGGAACGACAGCACCGACAGGCCGCCCGAGTGCCGGGCGGTCCCGCCCGTGGGCAGGACGTGGTTGGACCCGGCCAGGTAGTCCCCGAGTGACACCGGCGCCCACGGGCCGACGAAGATCGCGCCGGCGTTGCGGATCCGCCGGGCCACCGCCGCGGCGTCGCGGGTCTGGACCTCGAGGTGCTCGGGCGCCCACGCGTCCGCGACGGCGATGGCCGCCGCGACGTCGTCGACCAGCACGCACGCCGACTGGCCGGCCAGGGCCTCGGCCACGCGCCCGGCGTGCCGGGTGCCGGCCGCCGCGGCGGCCAGCACCGGGGCGACCCGGTCGGCCAGCGCGGGATCGGTGGTGATGAGCAGGCAGCCGGCCCGCGGGTCGTGCTCGGCCTGGGCGACCAGGTCGGCGGCGAGGAAGGCCGGGTCGGCCGTGTCGTCGGCGATGATGGCGATCTCGGTCGGGCCGGCCTCGGCGTCGACCGCGACCATGCCGCTGAGCAGGCGCTTGGCCGCCGCGACGTAGACGTTGCCGGGCCCGGTGATGACGTCCGCGGGCGCGCAGTCGGCGGTGCCGTAGGCGAGCATGGCCATGGCCTGCGCCCCGCCGGCCGCGTGCACCTCGGTGATCCCGAGGAGCTCGCAGGCGGCCAGCACGGCGGCGGCCGGGAGGCCGCCCTGGTCGGCCTGCGGCGGCGACACCACCGCGATCTCCTCCACCCCGGCGACCTGGGCCGGGATAACGTTCATGACCACCGACGACGGGTAGGTGACCAGGCCGCCGGGCGCGTACACGCCGGCCCGGCGGACCGGGACGTACCGCTCGGTGACGGTGGAGCCGGCCGCGACCGTGGTCAGGCTCTCGCGCGGGACCTGGGCCTCGTGGACGAGCCGGGCGCGGCGGGCGCACTCCTCCAGCGCGGCCCGGACGGCCGGGTCCAGCCCGGCCAGCGCGGCGGCCAGGGCGCCGCGCGGCACCCGGCTGGTGGCCAGGTCGACGCCGTCGAAGCGGGCAGTATGCTCGCGGACCGCGTCGGCGCCGCGGCGCCGGACATCCTCGCAGATGGGCCGGACGGCAGCCAGGGCCGCGTCCACGTCAAGCTCGGCCCGCGGGAGCACCCCGGCCAGCTCACCGGGGCTCAGCTCGCTGGCGGGCTTACCTCGAAGATCGATTCGCATCAGCACCCGTCAAGCCTACGGGAGCCGCAATCCGCCCCGCGCGTCAGTAATCCCCGGGCGGGGCCGGGCATCACTCGCCACGCGCGTAGGTCACGCGGAAGCGGCGGCGCGGCGGCCCGCTCCGGGCTGCCCGGCGGCAGGACCTGCAGCGTGTAGGCCTCGACCACGAGGTCGAACGGCTCCGCCGCCCACGCCGCGGGCAGGCTGAGCAGGTCGGCGGCCTGGTAGTCGACCGGGCTGGCCGGGAACCGGGCCCGGGCCGCCGCGACCGCCGTCGGCGAGATGTCGAAGGCCGTCACCGCGCAGCCGCGCGCGGCCAGCCACTGCGCGTCGTCGCCGTACCCGCAGCCCACGACGAGGGCCCGCCGCATCACCGCCGGGTCCAGCCGCGCCCAGCTGGCCAGGTGCGGGTTCACGACCCCGGCGCGCCGCAAACGCCGGCGCGCCGCCCCGCAGGCTACCCGCGCCGCGCGCCGCCGCGGCACGCTACCCGCGCCGCCGCGCAGGCTACGCGCCGCCGGGCCGGGTGATGACGCCCTCCCAGGCCCCGAGCGTGACCGGATCGCCCGGCCGCCTCGCCCGGGCGCGCCCGCCTGCCCCGGCGCCAGGGTCCCCGCCCGTGCTGACCAGGATCTCCCCCGACCGCCCCGGCCAGGTCACCGGCTCGCCGGACAGGTTGGCCAGCACCCGCAGCGCCCCCACCTGGTACGCCCACAGCCCGCCGGACACCGCCAGCTCCTGGTAGGGCGCGATCCCGCCCGCCTGCTCGGCCCGGCGCAGGGCCAGCAGGGCGCGGCACAGGCTCAGCGTGGAGCCGGGGTCGGCGCGCTGGTCGGCCACGTTCCGGGCGGCCGCGTCCCCGGCCGGCAGCCAGGGCCGGGCGGCCGTGGTGAACCCGGCCGCGGGCGAGCTGTCCCACTGCATCGGGGTCCGGCCCCGGTCCCGGTTGCCGCGCGGGCTCAGGTCGCCCAGCGTCATCTCGTCGCGCTGCAGCTCCGGCGGCACCGCGACGTCGAGCATGCCGATCTCGTCGCCGTAGTACAGCACGACCGCGCCGGGGAGGGTCAGCAGCAGCATGAGCGCCAGCCGGGCGCGCTGGTCGTCGCCGCCCGCCCACCGGCTCGGGAACCGGCCGACGTCGTGGTTGGAGGCCATCCACACCGGGCAGGCGCCGGCCGGGATGGCCTCCAGCGTCTGCCGCACCACGCGGGCCAGGCTCGCCGCGGTCAGGTCGGCGAACACGAACGGGAAGTTGAAGGCCAGCTGCAGCTCGTCGTTGTCGCCATAGTACGGGGCCGGGTCCGCGACCCAGGTCTCGCCGAGCAGCACCCGTTCCGGCGCGTGCTCGTGCGCGATCTTGCGCCAGTCCCGGAACACGCCGTGCACCTCGGGGCGGTTGGCGTTGTAGACCTGCTGCAGCCCGAACTGCCCGGCCAGCGGGTCCCCGGCCTGCTGCGGCGGCAACGGCGGGTTGTCGCGCAGCAGCGCGTCCTTGTACAGGCCCTGCGCGACGTCGATCCGGAACCCGGCGACGCCGCGATCGAACCAGAACTCCAGCACCCGCCGGAACTCCTCGTGCACCTCCGGCCGCCACCAGTTGAGGTCGGGCTGGCTGGACAGGAAGTTGTGCAGGTAGAACTGCCCGGTGCGGTCATCCCGGGTCCAGGCGGAGTGCCCGGTGGAGTCCAGCCAGTTGCTCGGCGGGCCGCCGCCCGGCGCGGCGTCGGCCCACACGTAGTAGTCCCGGTGCGCGGCGTCCGCGCTGGACGCCGCGTCGATGAACCACGGGTGCGCCGAGCTGGTGTGGTTGGGGACCAGGTCGAGCAGGACCCGCATGCCCCGCGCGCCCGCCGCGGCGATCAGCTCGTCGAGGTCGGCCAGCGTGCCGAGCTCGGGGTGGACGCCGAGGTAGTCGCTGACGTCATAGCCCCAGTCGGCGTCGGGCGAGGGCATCGTGGGCGACAGCCAGATGCCGTCCACGCCCAGCCAGTCCAGGTGGTCCAGGCGGCTGATGATGCCGCGCAGGTCGCCGTAGCCGTCGGCGTCGCTGTCCCGCCAGGAGCGGACGTAGAGCTGGTAGAGGACGGCACCGTGCCACCACGGGTGCTGCGCCGAGCGAGGTTCCATCTGTCTCCTGTCACCGGGGCGCCAATGAGCTTGCCATCGGGGTCGCGGGCGGCGCACCCTGAGAGGCATGGCCATCTTTGCCTGGACGGCCCTGGCCCTGCTGCTCCCGACCGCCGCCATGTACGTTCTCATCGTCGCGCTCCGCGGCAGCCGCGGGCTGGCCGAGCGGCGCCGCAAGGCCCCGCCGGCCGAGCCCCTCGACCACCTCGAGGCCCGGCTGCGCCGGCTGCGGGCCCAGCTGGAGACGGCCGAGACCAGCCCGGCCGTGACCGCCAAGCACCACCGCGTCGCGGCCGTCCGCGGCGCCTACCTGGACACCCTGCGCGAGGCCTGCGCCCGGCTGGGGGTCAGCCCGCCGGCCGGCGGCGACCGCGCCCGGCAGGCCGAGGTCTACCGGGCCGAGGCCGCGCTGCGCGAGCACGGCCTCGACGTCCGGGAGCCGGCTGGCCGGTGAGGACCCCGTTTCGCATGTTTCCTGCCGAAACGGGGCCATCCGCACCAGCGTTCTGCACCTAGGCCGGCCTCACTCCCCCGGTGCCGTCGATACGTCGAGCGCCAGGTTGCGGCCGGTCTGCGGGTCGAAGACGTGCAGCGGGCGCATGTCCGCCCACAGCTCGGCGTCCTGGCCCTCGCGGATCTTGGTGGCCGCGTCGAGCCGGGCGGTCACCGTCTCCTCGCCGGGGGTGCCCTGGTCCGCGCCCACATCCGCGGCCAGGTCGGCGAGCTGGTCGGAGTGCCCCGACAGGTCGCTGTCCTGGGTGAAGTAGACGAAGACGTCGGAGCCCATCGACTCCACCACGTCGATCGTGGCGTGGAAGGTGATCCCGAAGCCGCGCAGGTCCGCGGGCACGATCGCCGCGTCCTCGAAGTTCTCCGGGCGCAGGCCGACGATGACGTCGCGGCCGACGTTGGCGGTCTCGAGCTCCTGGCGCAGGGCGCTGCTGACCGGCATGTCGCCGATCCGGGTGCGCAGCACGCCCTCCTCCAGCTTGGCCCCCATGAAGTTCATGGCCGGGGAGCCGATGAACCCGGCCACGAACAGGTTCACGGGCCGGTCGTAGAGCTCCTGGGGGGTGCCGGCCTGCTGCAGCAGGCCGCTGCGCATGACGGCCAGCCGGTCGCCGAGCGTCATGGCCTCGGTCTGGTCGTGCGTCACGTACACCATCGTGGTGCCGAGGCGCTTCTGCAGCCGGGACACCTGGATGCGGGTCTGCACCCGCAGCTTGGCGTCCAGGTTGGACAGGGGCTCGTCCATCAGGAACGCCTGCGGGCTGCGCACGATGGCGCGGCCCATGGCCACCCGCTGCCGCTGCCCGCCGGACAGGTTGGCCGGCCGGCGGTCGAGGTGCTGGGTCAGGTCCAGGACCCGCGCGGCCTCCTCGACCTTCTCGTTGATGACGTTCTGCGGGGTCTTGGCCAGCTTGAGGGCGAAGCCCATGTTCTCCCGCACCGTCATGTGCGGGTACAGGGCATAGCTCTGGAAGACCATCGCGATGTCACGGTTCTTGGGCGCCTCGTTGTTCACCACCCGGCCGCCGATGCGCAGCTCGCCCTCGGTAATGTCCTCGAGCCCGGCGATCATGTTCAGGGTGGTGGACTTTCCGCAGCCCGACGGCCCGACCAGGATGACGAACTCGCCGTCGGCGATGTCGAGGTTGAAGTTGTCGACAGCCAGCTGGCCGTCGGGATAGCGCTTGGTGACGCCGTCCAGGACGATCTCGGCCACTTGTTAATCCCCTCTTAGCCCTTGACCGCGCCGGACGTCAGCCCGGCCACGATGCGGCGCTGGAAGAACACCACGAAGATGATGATCGGAATGGTGATGACGACCGAGGCCGCCGCGATAGGCCCGGTCGGCACGGTGAACGTCGAGGCGCCGCTGAAGTAGGCGATCGAGGCCGGCGCCGTCCGGGAGGCAGTTGTCGAGGTGAACGAGATCGCGAACAGGAACTCGTTCCAGCAGAACAGGAAGACCAGGATGGCCGTGGTCACCATGCCGGGCGCCGCGAGCGGCGCGATGACCTTGGTGAACGCCTGGAACGGCGTCGCGCCGTCCATCTTGGCTGCCTTCTCCAGCTCCCAGGGGATCTCCCGGAAGAACGCGGACAGGGTGTAGATGCCGAGCGGCAGGCCGAACGCGACGTAGGGGATGACGAGGCCGGGCCAGGTGTTGAACAGCCCGAGCGAGCGCTCGATGTTGAACAGCGGGGTGACCAGCGCGATCTGCGGGAACATGGCGATCAGCAGGGACATGCCGATGAGCACGCCCTTGCCGGGGAAGGCCAGCCGGGCCACCGCGTAGGCCGCCATCGAGGCCAGCACGACCGCGATGAGCGTCGCGATGAGGCCGATGCCGATCGAGTTGATCAGCGGCCGGATGAACTGCGAGGTCTTCAGGATCTGCTGGTAGTTCGACACCGTCCAGGAGTTCCAGTGGCTGGGCAGGAACGACGGGTCGAGGATCGCGGCCGGGGTCTTGAAGGACAGCGACAGCAGCCACAGGACCGGGATCAGGGCCAGCGCGATGACCACGACGTTGGCGACGCCCCAGCCCACCTTCTGCTCAGGCGTCGTCCGCGGCCCGGTGCGGGCCCGCTCCGCCGGGGCACCGGCAGTGGTTGTCACAGCGGCCATGACGGCGTCACCTCTTTCCGATGTCGGTGCCGGGCGCGGCGGTGCCGAAGCCCTTGATGAAGGCGAACGCGATGATGGCCACGCAGATGAAGATGAGGATCGAGATGGTCGACCCGATGCCCAGGTTCAGCGCGTTGAACAGGTTGTCGTAGCCGACGTTCGACACGGCGCCGGTGTTGTTGGCCCCGTTGGTCAGGATGTAGATGCTGTCGAAGACCCGGAACGAGTCGAGCGTGCGGAACAGCAGCGCGACGAGGATGGCCGGCTTCATCAGCGGCAGCGTGATCCGGGTGAACCGCTGCCAGGCCGTGGCCCCGTCGACCTGCGCGGCCTTCTGCAGGTCCTCGGGCACCAGCGAGAGGCCGGCCAGCAGCAGCAGGGCCATGAACGGGGTCGTCTTCCAGACCTCGGCCAGGATGATGACGATGATCGAGGAGATCTCCGTGGTCAGCGGGGCGCCGTTGCCGAACGCGGCGGACAGGTAGCCCTGGCCCGGCGTCCACGCGTACTGCCAGCCGTAGGCGGCCGCGACCGTCACGATCCCGTACGGGATGAGCGCGGCGGTCCGGACCGTGCCCCGGCCGAACAGCGTCCGGTGCATGAGCAGGGCCAGCAGCATGCCCAGGACCAGCGTGATGCCCACCGAGAAGATGGTGATGATCACGGTGACCTTGAGTGCCTGCCACCAGTACGGCGAGCTCAGGACGGCGGCATAGTTGCTGAATCCGATGAACTTGACCGCCTGCGGCAGTTCCAGGTTGTAGCGCTGGAGCGACAGGATGATGGCGTACACCACCGGGTAGGCCGTGACGCCGATCATGACGATCACCGCCGGCGCGCACAGCAGCCAGCCGAGCCTGCGCTCGGCCTGGGCGCCTTCCGACAGCGGTGCCTTCTTGACCTTGCCCGATGCCTCCAGGGCGACCTCGGCCCCGGCCGCGGTCTGGCTCATGCTCATCGGCGGATTCCTTCCGTTGCTGCTAGCGCGCCGCTAGCGGGGCGGCGGCTCACGGGACGAGGCCCTTGGACTGCAGGGCCTCACCGAGTTGGCTGACCATCGACTGCTCGGTGCCGGCCGGGTTGATGCCGTTGGCCGGCGCGACCAGGTGCGAGATGTCGATGGAGACGACCTGGTAGACCGGGGACTTGGGCCGCACGCTGGCGTCCTGGAGGGCCTTCAGGATGTCGGCGTGGAAGGGGTAGTCGGCGAACAGCTTGGGATTGCTGTAGAGGCTGGTGATAGTCGGCGGGGTGCCGCCCACGGTGGCCCCGATGAGCTGGTTCTGGCTGTCGCGCAGGCACAGCGCGGCCTGGAACGCCAGGGCCTTGTGCTGCGAGTACGAGCTGACCGCGAGGTCGATCCCGCCGATGGTCACCTTGGCCGGCTGGCCGGGGATGACCTCGGGGTACAGGGCCCACTTGAAGCTCTTGAACAGCTTGGGATTGTCGAGCTTCATGGCCGGATACACGAACGGGTAGTTCAGCTGGAAGGCGGCCGTGCCCGCCTCCATGGCCAGCCGGTTCTGGTTCTCCATCTGCACGTCCAGCGAGGGGTCAGCCGCCGAGGAGGTGGCGAGCTGCTTCATGATGCCCAGGGCCTTGACCGCGGGCGCGCCCAGCGTCACCTTGGTCGCGTCCGGGTTGAGGATCGTGCCGCCCGCGCTGGCTACCATCGTGTTGAACCAGACGGTCGCGCCCTCGTACTGCGCGCCCTGGATCTCGATGTAGTGCGGCTTGCCCTCCTTGGCCAGCTGCTCGGCGTCGGAGATCATCTCGGCCCAGGTCGTCGGCGGCTTCTTGACCAGGTCAGACCGGTACCACAGCAGCTGGGTGTTGCTGTTGTCCGGAACCGCGTAGAGCTTGCCCTTCCAGATCGCCGTGTCCAGGGCCGGCTTGAGCGTGCCGTTCTCGGCCTGGGCCTTGCTGGACCCGGTCCACGGCTCGGCCCAGCCGGCCTGGGCGAACTCCGACTCCCAGGTGACGTCCAGGCCCATGATGTCGATCGTCTTGTCGTGCGCGGCGAGCCGGCGGACCAGCTGCTGGCGCTGGCCGTCAGCGGCCTGGGGCAGCTGCTGGTAGGAGATCGTGTACTTGCCGCCGCTCTGCGCGTCGCAGTTCTTGATGGCCGTCGTGGTGGCACCGGAGCTGTCGGGATACAGGTAATAGTTCAGCGTGACCGGGCCGGTGCCGGCGTTGGCCGTGCCGCACGCGGCCAGGCCCGAGGCAGCCAGGGCGGCCACGGCGACGCCGATCCAGGCCCGCCGCCGGCCGGGCGGCACGACCCGGCTCGCTCTGCGGCCGATCCCGCCGATCCCGCTGCGGTCGCGCCCGGGTGGCCGGTGCCGGGCCGGCCGCGATCCGTGCTCTGTCATTCTCGTTTTCCCTCCGCCGAGGTGCTGGTCCCCGGCGCGGTGCTGGTGCCGGGGTCGTGCTGGCGTATGCGGCCGGGCTCGGGCCGGGCCGGTCGTGGCCTCGGCAGTTGCCCGGTTTTACGTCGGTTATCCGCGCCGAGCCGAGTTGCTGCTGTTAGTTGTGGGTCCGGGATGAGTGGCGATGCCGGTGATGGCCGTGGATCAGGCGGGTGCCGTGATTCGGGCCGGGTCCGTGATGCGGGCGGGTGCCGTGCGGCGGGAGGTGCCGGTAAGGCCGGGGTGGCCGGGCCGGCGGCACGGCTGGGGCTGGGGCGCGCGATGGGGCTGGGGCTCGCGCTGGGGCTGGGGCCGCGGGGCGCGCCGGTGGTGCTGGCGGCCCGGCGGGCCTTGGCCGTCCGGCGGCCCCGCACGGGATCGGGCGCGGCCGGCCGGCCGGCGGGGCAGGCCGCGGTCCGGGACGCGGTCACTGGGGCCGCCCCGTCGCCCGGTGCGCGGGACGCCGTCCGGGGCCGCTGGTATCGGCCGCGCGGGCGCGGGCGCGGGGGCCGCGCTCCGGGCTCCCGGCCGCCCGGCTGCTGCCCGCCCGGGCGGAGCTGGCCCGCGGCATGACCTGCAGTTCCAGCACCTGGCGCTGCGGCCGGGCGAGCTCGCCGCGCAGCAGCGCGCACAGCCGCTCCGCGCCCTGCGTCCCGCTGTCCTCGAGCGGCTGGCGGACCGTGCTGAGGCCGAGCAGCGCAGCGGACTGGATATCGTCGAAGCCGATCACCGACAGCTGATACGGCACCGAGGCGCCCGACTGGTCGGCGGCGGCCAGCACGCCCATGGCCTGGGTGTCGGAGGCCGCGAAGATAGCCGAGGGCGGGTCGGGCAGCTCCAGGAGCGCGGTGGCCAGGGCCTGGGCACTGGCCGGGCCGTGCGGGCCGAGCCGGATGAGCGAGTCGTCCGCCGCCAGCCCGGCCGCGGCCAGTGCCTGCCGGTAGCCGAGCAGCCGCCGGGCCGAGGCGGTGAACCCGAACGCCGTCGACACCGCCCGCTGGACCCGGTCCCCGATGAAGCCGATCCGGCGGTGCCCGAGCTCGATCAGGTGCCTGGTGGCCAGGCGGCCGCCGGCGACGTCGTCGATGACGGTGTGCGGGACGCCGCGGGCGGCGACGTCCACGGTGACCAGCGGGAGCCCGGCCTGCCGGAAGGCCGCCAGCTGCGCCGGGCTCAGCGGCAGGGACACGACGATCACGCCGTCGGCCCGGTGCCGGGCCACGAGGGTGGCCAGGACATGATCGCGCTGGCTGGGCGTGTTCACGTTGCAGACGATCGCGTCGTACTCATAGCGGGCCAGGACGGCCAGCGCGCCGGCCAGCCGCTCGACCGAGGACGGCCGGGTCAGGTGAGGCAGGACGATCGCGACCGTCCGCGGCGTGCCGCGGGACAGCGAGACGGCCAGGTGACTGGGCCGGTAGCCCAGCTGATCGATGGCGGCCAGCACCCGGGCGCGCGTCGCGTCGCGCACTCCCGACGCCCGGTTTATGACCCGGGAAACCGTTCCGACGCCGACCCCGGAGGCAGCGGCCACATCAGCGATCGTTGCGCGTCGGGGTTTCGGCACAGCGTCACCGCCTTTTCGGCCCGAACTGGAACCGCTTCCAGGGCGAACGCTCCCATCTTGGGCATGCCGCTGTTACCTCGTCAAGGTTGCGCCGAGGCGACTACCGCGTTATATCCGCCGGCAGCCGACCAGAACGGGTCAGGCTGCCCGCCCAGCCGATTGGCTATTGGGACGCCGTATTATTTTCACGGCTAATTCGGGCAGCCCGATGCCACCCTAATTCGGATATTCCTTCGGTTATCCGGGCAATTACCTGCACTACTCGACGATCTTGGAGATGGGGACTTCCAGGATGTCGCGGGCGCCGGCCGACTTCAGCGCGGGGATCAGCGTGTTGACCCCGCGCTTGGGCACCACCGCCTCCACCGCATGCATGTCGCCGCGGGCCAGCGAGGTCACGGTCGGCGATGACAGGGCCGGCAGCATGGCCGTGACGGCGCCCAGGTCGCCCACGCCGACATTGAGCTTGAGCAGCACACTGCCGCGGGCCTGGATGGCGCCGCGCAGGAGCAGCGCGATGTCCTCCATCGCCGACCGCTTGACCTCGTCCTCGTGCGCCACCGGGTTCGCCACCAGCTCGGTGTAGCTGGTCAAGATCGTCTCCAGGATGCGCAGCCCGTTGCGCCGCAGCGACGACCCGGTCTCCGTCAGGTCGACGATCGCGTCCACGATGTCAGGCACCTTGGCCTCGGTCGCCCCGTAGGACGGGATGACGGCCGCCTTGACTCCGGCTGAGTCCAGGAACCGGCGGGTGAGCTCGGGAAACTCGGTCGAGATGCGCAGGCCGTCGGGCAGGTCGCGCACGGACTGCCACGGTGCGCTGGAGGGCACCGCGAGCACCACGCGGACCGGCGAGGAGGTCGCCTTGGAGTACTGCAGCTCGCCGAGCGAGGTGACGTTAGCGCCGGTCTCGGTGATCCAGTCCCGGCCGGTGATGCCGAAGTCGAACAGGCCCTCGGCGACATAGGACGGGATCTCCTGCGGCCGCAGGAACTTGACCCGGTCGATGCGGGGGTCGTCGATCGCCGCGTGGTAGTCACGGTCCGACGACCGCTGCACGGTCAGGTCAGCCGCATCGAACAGGTCGAGGGTGGCGCGCTCCAGCGAGCCCTTCGGCAGGACCAGGGACAGCAAGGAAAACTCACTCTCGTCATGGGGCAATCTGGTCCCGACTCTAGCCGCTCCCCGCGCGCCGCCCTGCCCCGCCCGGCGCGCGGCCGCCCCCGCGAAGCCGCCCGGCGGGCCGCGGAATAGGCGGGCCGGAGGCGGCGTTACTAGCCCCCGTCGGTGCGTTCGAGTCCCCCGGGCCTAACCATCGCCTTCGCGGAATACCGCTCGGCTGGAGCCGCGATGTGCTTCTCGCCGTGAGGCGACCGCGCACCGGCACCGATACCGCCCCCGGCGAGCTACGGCTCACGGGGGTGTTGTCGTATCCGGGCCCGGCCGCCGGCCGGCCCCGCGGCGCTGGCCGTGGACGCCGAGGTCAGGACGCCAGGCCGGCCGCCGCGCCGGCGCGGTCGGCCAGGGCCGCCAGCACCGGCGCGTACTGCTGCGGGACCGTGATGTCCAGGGTCAGCGCGCCGCCCGTGGCGGTGAGGGCGAAGCTGAAGAAGGAACAGCACCCCGTCTCGGCCGCCGCCAGCTCCGCCATCCGCGCCGCCGCCTGGGGGCTGGGCTCGAGATCCAGGCGCAGCCGGGTCGGCCCGACGCGCTCCAGGTCGCGGACCGTGGCCGCGAACACCGCGTCGAAGTCAGCCGCCCGCGATGGCCGCTCCGACGTCGGCAGCGTGCACGCATCCGGCGCCCAGCCCCCGCCGCCCGCCCCCTCGTCGCGCGCGGACCCCGCCTCAGGCTCGGTGCTCATCGCCACTCCCAGGTATAGATAATCGTCGATGGCTACTGTGCGCCCGGGATAGACGGCTGTCAATACCTGGCGCATACTGGCCGGATGAGCAATTCAGTCGTCGCCGAGGCCCCGGCCGTGCCCCGGCTGCTGGCCGACCAGTGCTGCGCCCCCCTGCTCCGGGAGCCGATCACCGCGGGCCAGGCGGCCGGCCTGGCCCGCACGCTCAAGGCGCTGGCCGACCCGACCCGCCTGCGGCTGGTCTCCATGGTCGCCGCGCACGAGGGCGGCGAGGCGTGCGTCTGCGACCTGACCGAGCCGCTCGGCCTCACTCAGCCGACGGTCTCGCATCACCTGAAGATCCTGGTCGAGGCCGGGATCTTCACCCGAGACAAGCGCGGTGTCTGGGCCTACTACGCCCTCGTCCCCGCCGCCATGAACGCCCTGGCCGCCCTCCTCACCCCACCCCGCTGACCCGCGCACCGCGAACCACTCGCGCCGGCGGGCGCGGAATAGCGCGGCGGGGGGTCGCGTTACAGTGGACCGTCGGTGCGTTTGAGTCCCCCGGGCCTAACCAATGCCTTCGCGGAATACCGTTCGGCTGGAGCCGCGATGTGCCTCTCGCCGTGAGGCGACCGCGCATCGACACTGATGGCGCCCTCGTGAGCAGCTGCTCACGAGGGCGTTGTCGTCTCCCGTCGCGGCCGTCCCCGCCGTTCTCGCCAGCCGTGTCAGCCCCGCCAGCCGTGTCAGCCCCGTCAGCACGCCCAGCGCCGGCGCTCTGATGATCGTGGGAAGATCACTCACCCCGGGGATGTGAGCGGACTTCCCGCCATCATGGCCGGACGGCGGTCAGGTGTGGAGGGGGGCGAGGGGCGGGCCGGGGCAGCGGATGCGGGCGGCGGACAGCTGGCGGGCCAGGACCGCGGGCGCCTCGGTCAGCGACGGTCCGTACCAGGTCAGGTGCCGCCCGCTGACGAGTGCGGTGCGATCACCGGGGAAGGCTTCCGGGCCGTCCGACGCGCTGAACCGGTACGGCTCGTCCGGCAGCACGAACAGGTCGGCGCCGATGCCGCGGATCTCGTCGATGCCGACGCGCGGGTACCGCTCGTCCTGATCCGCGTAGACGTTGACCATGCCGAGCCGGGCCAGCAGGTCGCCGGCGAAGGTGTCCCGCCCGAGGACCATCCAGGGCCGCCGCCAGATCGGGATCACGGCCGGGCGGGGCGTCCGGGCGGTCAGCTGCGGGAGGCGGGCCCAGGCCGTCGCGGCCGTGTCCAGCCAGGCGGGCGCCGGGAGCCGGCAGGCCACCGTCAGCATCCGGGCCAGGGACGTCAGCGCCTCGGGCAGGTTCCGCACCCGGGTCACCCACACGTTGAGGCCGGCCGCCCGCAGCGCGTCGAGGTCGGGCTGCCGGTTCTCCTCCTCATTGGCCAGCACCACGTCGGGGGCCAGGGCGACGATCTTGGCGACGTCGGGATTCTTCGTCCCGCCGACGCGGGTCACGGCCAGGTCGGCCGGGTGCGCACACCAGATCGTCGCGCCGACCAGCAGGCGCGGGTCGCAGGACGCGACCGCCTCGGTCAGCGACGGGACGAGCGACACGACGCGACGGACCGACTGCGGCACCAGCACCGCGCCGCCCATGTCGTCCGCGGTCAGCTCGCCGGGGGCCTGGATGCCGCTCCCGGGACGGCCGCGCGCCGCCCGGTCACCCGCGGCCCGGTCACCCGCGGCGCGGTCTCGGGCGGCGCGGTCTCGGGCGGTCTTGTCGCTTGCGCCACTTACGTCACGCGCGGCTCCGCGTGTACCACGCCGGCCGGCGGGCACTCCGGACTCACCCCGGTCTGGCATGACTGTCCCCCCAGGTCCCTCGCTCGCTCTCATTCTGAACGGCGCAAGCCATAACCTCCAGCATCACTTGTGTGATCGCTCGCGTACTGTGGCCTTCGTCCCGCCCGGCATCGCGAGCCGGGCGACACGGAGAGGCTGCAGTCACATGACCGACGCACTACCCGAGACCGTGCGAGCTACGCTCGACGACCCGTTCGCGCAGCTTTCGGGGAGTCTCGCGGACACCCGCCGCCTCCACCTGGAGGTGGTCGGCTCTCAGCTGCTGACGCCGCACATGCAACGGCTGGTGCTCACCGCGCCGGAACTGGACGGGTTCAGCTATGCGCCCGGCCAGGACGTGATGCTGCTGGTGGCGGCCGACGGCAACCGGCCGGTCCGGCGCCGCTACACGATCCGCCAGCTGGACCTGGCCCGGCGCCTGCTCACCCTGGACGTCGTCCTCCACGGCGACGGTCCCGGCGAGCGCTGGGTCCGGGCGGCGCGCCCCGGTGACCGGATCGAGGGCATCGGCCCGCGCGGCAAGATCACCACCTCGACCGCGGCCGACTGGCACCTGTTCATCGGCGATGAGTCGGCGCTGCCCGCGATCTTCGCCATGACCGAGGCCCTGCCCGGCGACTCGGTGGCCACCGTGGTAATCGAGGTCCCCGACCCGGCCGACGAGCAGGAGCTCCTGGCGCCGGCCCGGACGCGGCTGACCTGGCTGCACCGTCTCGCCGGCCCGGCGGGCGAGCCGGCCGGGCTGGCCGACGAGGCCGCGGAGGTCGAGTTGCTGCCCGGCAGCGGGCAGGCCTACCTGCTGGGCGAGGCCAAGGTCGTCCTGGCCCTGCGCGAGGTGCTGGCCGGCCGCGGCCTGCCGGCGGATCAGATGTCCCCGAAGGCCTACTGGGGCCGCGGCCGGGCCAACGCCGGCCACGGCGAGCCCGCGCGCGACGCCTAACCGGGGCTGGTGAGGACGCCCGGGCAGCACCACTGGCGGATCGCGGCGCGCGCGGCGGCGGCCCGCGCGGCCGGATCCGGCTCGTCGCTGGCCCACGCGATGTACCCGTCGGGACGGACGAGCACGGCGGCCGGGAGCCCGGCTGCGGTCGTGGCCCGGTACGGGACGACCGCGACCCGGTCCGCCGGCGCGCCGGCCAGCACCCCGTCGCTCGCCGCGCCCGCCCGCCGTCCCGCCCCGCTCGGAGCCGGGCCGGCCTCACCGGCGGAACCCGCCCCGTCCGGAACGCGGTCCCCGGCCCCGGCCGGGAAGGCCGCTCCAGCCGAGAATGCCGCCCCGGCTGAACCCGCCTCCGCGGCCGGACCGCCCCCCGCCCCGCCGGGCAGCCCGGCGGATCTGTCGAGCAGGACGAACGTCCCGTCGTGGAAGAACTCGGCCAGCCGGCCCCGGCGCCCGTCGGCGAGGGTCACGGCGCCACGCGGCAGCCGCCGGCCCGCCAGCGGATGGGCGGGGCTCGCCCCGGACCCGGCCGGCGAGTAGGCGATGGAGATCCCGGAGTAGTCCCGCGCCAGCCGGGCCTGCACAGGCGGCAGGGGCACCACGAGCCGGTGCACGGCCCAGCGCAGCGCGCGGCGGGCCGGCGAGCGGACGGTGTTCAGCCGGAACTGGCGGCCGCTCAGGGCCAGGACGGCGGCGCCCACCGGATGCCGCTCGGCCGAGTAGGAGTCCAGGAGCCAGTCCGGCCCCCAGCCGCCCAGCGCCGCGCCGAGCTTCCAGCCCAGGTTCATGGCGTCCTGCAGGCCGGTGTTCATGCCCTGCGCGCCGGCCGGCGAGTGCGCGTGCGCGGCGTCTCCGGCCAGCAGGACGCGGCCCGCCCGGTAGGTCGGCGCCTGGCGGCTCTCGCTCTGGTAGCGGCCCGACCAGCGCAGCTCGCGCGGCCCGAAGTCCCGGCCGGATACCCGCAGCAGGCTGCCGGTGACATCGGCCAGCGAGACGGGCACGTCAACGGGGACGTCCCCCTGCCCGTAGTCGTAGAGCACGACGCGGCAGAAACCGTCGCGGAACGGGAAAATGAGCAGCATCCCGTTCCGCGATAGGTCACCGTACGCCGCGTCCATCGAGAACCCGTCCAGGCGAAGATCAGCAAGAATGACCGAGCCCGGATTGTGGACGCCGGGAAACGGGATTGCCATCTCATTCCGGACGAAACTATGCACTCCGTCGCACCCGACGACATAGTCGGCACGTGCCTCGCCGCCCGGAGCCAGCGCGACGCGCACCCCGGTGTCGTCCTGCACGACGGACGTCACCGTGGTCGACCAGCGGACCTCGGCACCGAGGTCGAGCGCCCGGGCCAGCAGCAGGCGCTCGATCTCGCTCTGCGGGAGGTCGAGCAGGTACGGAAAATCTGAGTCCAGCACGGAGAAATCGATCCGGGCGCCGCGCGGACCGAGCGGGAACGACGGCACGGCCAGCCCGGCGCCCGCGAAGCGGCCGGCCTCGCCGCGGAGGTCCAGGGCCTCCAGGCTGCGTGCGTGCAGGCAGATCGCGCGGGAGTCGGCTCGCGGCCCGGACCGGCGGTCCAGGACCACGCAGCGCGCGCCCGCGAGGGCCAGCTCTGCGGCTAGAATCAGGCCCGTTGGCCCAGCACCTACAACAATTACGTCGCCGGATCGTGCTGCTGGCACACGCCCCCCAGTCGCGATCGACACGCTTTCAGGTCCATTTACCCGGCCTGGCCCAAGGCAGGCCTGAGGCGTTCCCGGCCAACATGAGCGAAGCTGATCCATAATAAGAAGAACAGGCCACGATCCGCACAGGCGAAGGGAGCGCTCGGTTGGCTCCAGCCGCGACTGCCGAGATCTCCGCGCTGCTGGCGAACACCTCGGCGCGCACGCTCATGCTCGGCATCGACAAAACGGGCCGAATCCGCCAGCACGACCGCGCGGCGGCCGACGTGCTGAGCGATGTCCCGTCGGCGCTGCTCGGCACCGATCTCGGCAGCCTGCTGGCCGGGCCGGAGGCGCACGCCGCAACGCTGCAGGGGCTGATCGACGGGGCCTGCTCCGGCCGGGAGGGCACGACCGTCCTGACGGTCCGGACGGCCCGCGGCACGACAGCCGACGGCGTCGTCACGGTCCAGCCGGTGCGGTCGGCCGACCCCGAGCTGGTCGCGCAGGTCATCCTGCGGATCCCGCCGCCGCTGGAGGAGCGCTTCCTGGACCCGGCCGTCATGCGGCACGCGATGCTCGACGGCGCGCTGCGCCGGATCGGCGGCGAGCTCGACATGGATCAGATGGCGCCGGAGCTGATCAACGTCGTGGTCCCGCATTTCTGCAATGCGGCCGGGCTGCTCATCCGGGAGAGCCTGATCGGCGACGAGGACCCGCCCTCGGACACGGCCGACGGGACCCAGCTGCTCCGGCGGCTGGCCGTGGCGCACGACGACAACGACGGCACGTGGGACGCGACGTTCCCGACCGGCGAGGTGCTCCGCTACCCGCCCGACACGCCCTACACCAAGTGCATGACCACCGGCCTGCCGGTGAGCGAGATCATCGTCGAGTCCACCGCGGACAAGATCGCGGACGCGTGGATCCGCAAGCCGGTCTCCGAGCTGCTGGGCCAGAGCTCGCTGCTGGTCCTGCCCCTCATCGCCCGCGGGATCATGCTCGGCTTCTTCGTATGCACCCGCCTGCCCGGTTACCGCCGTTTCGACGCGTATGACACGGAGCTCGGGATGGAGTTCGCATCCCGCGCGGCCATGTTCATGGACAACGCGCAGCGTTACAGCCGCGAGCGCGCGACCGCCCTGACGCTGCAGCGCAGCATGCTGCCCACCGGGCTGTCGGCGCCGTCCTCGGTCGAGGTCAAGCACCGGTACCTGCCCGGCAGCCAGCTGATCGAGATCGGCGGCGACTGGTACGAGTCGATCGCGCTGCCCGGCGGCCGGGTGGCGCTGGTGGTCGGGGACGTGGCCGGGCACGGTGTCCGGGCGGCCGTGACCATGGGGCGGCTGCGCACCGCCATCCACACCCTGGCCATGCTCGAGCTGCCGCCCGCCGAGACGCTGCAGCAGCTCAACGAGCTGATGCAGGAACTCGGCGCGCGCGAGCCGCACTTCGCGACGTGCGTCTACGCGATCTACGACGCGGTCAGCGGGTCGTGCGAGCTGGCCTCGGCCGGGCACCTGCCCCCGCTCCTGGTCCGCCCGGACGGGACGACCGAACTGCTGGACATCTCCCCGGCGCCGCCGCTCGGCGTGGGCTCGGGGCCGATCCAGAGCCGGGTCGTCGAGATCGACGACGGCAGCCTGCTGGTCCTGTACACCGACGGGCTGGTCGAGCGCCGGACCGAGGACATCGACGTGGGGCTGGCCAAGCTGCGCGACATCTTCGGCCCCGGCTCGGCCGACCGGCCGCTGGAGGACCTGTGCAAGGCCACCCTGGCCGGGGTCTACGCCGATCAGCAGCGCGACGACATCGCGCTGCTCATCGCCCGGCTGCGCCGGATCCCGGAGGACAACTTCGTGACCTGGAAGCTGCCCGCCGAGCTCACCTCGGCGCACCGGGCCCGGACCCTGATCCGGCGGCCGATGAAGCGCTGGGGGCTGACCGAGCTGATCCCGGCGGCTGAGCTGCTCGCCTCGGAGCTGGTCACCAACGCCGTCCGCTACGCCCAGGGCCAGATCGGGCTGCGCCTCATCCTGGAGGGCGGGCTGGTCATCGAGGTCCTCGACGACTCGGCGGCGCTGCCCCGGCTGCGGCACCCCGACGACGACGAGGAGCGCGGCCGCGGCCTGCAGGTGGTCAGCCAGATCGCCCAGCGCTGGGGCGCCCGCCGGGCCGTCTCAGGCAAGATCGTCTGGTGCGAGCTAGCCCTCCCCCACGCCTAACCCCGCCCCCCCGGCCCCGCCCCGCCGCCTCCCGCATGATCGTGACCGTTTTACCGGCAGATCTGCGGAGAAGCGGTCACGATCACGAGGCTCGCAGCCGGGCGGGGGCGCCTGCGCCGTCCGGCGGGCTAGGTGGCTGGGGCTGGCGAGGCGGAGGAGGCGGACGGGGCCTGGGAGGGGGCGGGGCGCTGGGGGCGGGTGTCCTTGCGGATGGACAGGCGGCCGTTCTGCATGAGGGCGATGCGCTGGGCGCGGCGGGCGACCGAGCTGTCGTGGGTCACCAGGACCATGGTGAGGCCGTACTCGGACCAGAGCCGTTCCATCAGGCTGATGATCTCGTCGCGGGTGTCCTCGTCCAGGTTGCCGGTCGGCTCGTCGGCGAGCAGCACCTTGGGCCGCTTGACGAGCGCCCGGGCGATGGCCACGCGCTGCTGCTGGCCGCCGGACAGCTCCGCGGGCAGGTGCCGGAGCCGGTCACTGAGGCCGAGGTCGGTCAGCATGGCCTGCGCCCGGCTCCGGCGCTCGGCGCCGGACACGCGGCCGGGCACGAGGGCGACCTCGACGTTCTCCTGCGCGCTGAGCGTCGGGATCAGGTTGAACGTCTGGAAGATGAAGCCGATGGACGTGGCCCGGACCTGGGTGACCTGGCCCTCGCGCAACTCGGCGAGGTCCTGGCCGGCCAGCTCGATCGAGCCGGACGTCGGCCGGTCGAGGCCGCCGAGCATCTGCAGCAGCGTGGTCTTGCCGTGCCCGGTGGGACCCTGGATGGCGAGGAACTCGCCGTCGTTGATCTCCAGGTCCACGCCCTGCAGCGCCTGGACGGTGCCGCGGCCCTTCTGGTACGTCTTCGTCACGCCGGTCAGCTGGTACATGGTGCTCTCCTGGGGAAGGTTCACGGTCTGCACGGGCCTGCCGCCGCTCATTCGACGCGGCTCAGCGCGGCCGCCGGGCGCAGCCGGGCGGCCCGCCAGCCGCCGAACGCGCCGGCGATCAGGCCGCCGGCGATGGCGAGCAGCACCGCCACGATGACGATCTCGGCGGTGACCGGGGCGGTCAGGTGCACGCTGACGGTGTGAGTGGCATTGCCGCCGGCACGGGCGAACCGGCCCGCGAAGCCGGTGCCGCCGCCCGGCGCCCGGCCGGCGCCCCCGCCGCCCCCGCCGAAGCCGCCGCCCCCGCCGCCCCCGCCGCCGAAGGTCCGCGCGCCGCCAGGTGTTGCCGACCCGGTGGTCTGGCCGAGCGACGCGGTCAGCGGCTTGGAGAGGTGGCCAACCAGGCCCGCGCCGAGGTAGCCCAGCCCGATGCCGATAACCCCGCCGACGATGCCGATGACCACGGCCTCGCCGACGACCTGGCCGATGACCCGGCGGGAGCGCCAGCCCAGGGCCTTGAGGGTGCCGAACTCCCGCACCCGGCGGGCGACCGCGGCCATGGTCAGCAGGCTGGCCAGCAGGAACGCCGCGACCAGGACGGCGATGGCCAGCCACCGGCCGAGGTTGTTGGCCAGGTTGGAGGTGCTGGAGATCGAGCCGGTGAGCTCCTTGGCCAGGTCACTGGAGTTGGTCACGGTCGCGGACGGAACCGCCGTGGAGATCTCCTTCGACACGGTGGTGATGTCGCTGGCGCTGCTGGCCGCCACGTAGATGGTGTTCACGTCGTTCTTCATGCTGGCCAGGGCCTGGGCGCGGGCCAGCGGGATGTACACGTCAGACGAGTCGGACCCGGCCGGCGTGCTGACGATGCCCACGACCTTGAACGCCGTCTTGGCCACCGTGACGGTCGAGCCGACCTTCAGCTTGTTCTGGGTGGCGTAGCCGGAGTCGATCACCGCGACATTGCCGGTGGCATCGGAGCTGGCCAGGGTGCGGCCGGAGGTCAGCTTGCTGGAGCTGAGCGGGCCGAGTGCGCCCTGGTTCAGGTCGATCCCGCTGACGCTGAACGAGCTCGGGGTGAAGGAACCGCCGAAGCCGCCGCCGCCCCCGCCCCCGCCGCCGAAGCCGCCACCCCCGCCGCCGGAGTTGATGGCCGGGATCTTGCCGGTGATCTTGGTGTCGGTGAGGACCAGGTCGCCGGCCGCTGCGGCCACGTTGCGCAGGTGGGAGACCGTGGTCACCGAGGAGACGGCGAGGGTGGCGGTGCCCCGGCTGGCCAGGTTGTCGATGTCGATGGTGGTACCGGCCGCGGGGCGGGTACTGGTCCCGGTCTGGCCGCGGAAGCCGAACGACGGCGGGCCGCCCGAGCTGGCCGCGGCGGCCTTGGTCACGGTGATATCTGTGCCCACCCCGTACAGCGAGTGCAGGACCTCGCCCTGGGCGTTCTTCACGCCCGCCGATAGCGCTGTCACGGTGATGACCAGGCCGATGCCGAGGGCCAGGCCCACCACGATCAGGCTGGCCTGGCGCATCCGCCGTCGCAGCTCCCGCCGCAGGTACGTGAAAAACATCGACAAACCCCTTCGCCGGCCCGCAGGCCCGCCGCGGTGCCAGCCTCCGGCACCGGGCGCAGCCGCCTGCGCCGGTACAGATCGTGGCGGTGCGGGCTGAAGAGATACTGAACGCAGACTGGTAAATTGCCGGGTCTGCCGAAGTGGCCTGACCTGCGTCGGGTTACTTTACGAAGCCATTACCTGGCGACCCGAGCTTTACTGCGGCGGCACCCGCTGGTAGAGGCGGAGCCAGATGTCAGAGGTCTGCCAGACCGTGATCAGGTGGAAGTGCAGCCCGTTCAGGATGTCCCCGGCGGGCGCCGAGTTATTGATCTCGATGATCCACAGCCGGCTGACGGTCGACAGCCGGGTGCGCAGCTCGGCCTGGGACACGTTGGTGCCGCCCAGCGTCTCGGACGGGATCGGCCTGAGGGCGAGCTGGATGTTCCGGTGCTGGCCGAGGCCGTCGGGATAGGCCGCGCCGAAGCTCTCCGCGTTCGGGTTGGTGTAGAGGATCACGTCGCCGGGACGGCTCGTCGCGGCCAGGATCGCGTCGGCCTGGCGGATGTTGTCGCCGTGCCCGCTGGGCGTCCGGAACGCGACCTGGGAGTTGAGTCCCAGGATGGCGATCACGATGAGGGCCGCGGGGCCGGCGATCCGGCCGAGCGCGGCCAGGGCGGCGCCGGCCAGCAGCGCGGCGGCCGGGGCGCAGAACAGGATGTAGCGGAAGTTGTAGACGGGCGTGAAGTCCGAGCTGATGAACAGCAGGGCGGGCGGCAGCACCAGCCACGGGCCGCACACGATCAGCAGCGGGGACAGCCAGGCCGGGACGCGCCGTCCGGCCGGGCGCCGCCGGGCGGCCACGACCGCGACCCCGGCCGCGACGATGACCGCCGCGGCCACCGCCCAGGTCATGACCGGCGGGCCGATCAGCCGGGTGACGCTGGACACGCCGTCGGTGCCGTGCACGATGAGCCAGCTGATCTGGCCGCGCTGCAGCCAGCCGAAGACGATCAGCGGGCTCGACACCAGGACCGCCGCGGCGGCGGCGGTGACCCAGCGCCGGGCCAGGGCGCGGCGGGACTGCCCCTCCCGCGAGCGGAGCATCCGCAGCGCGATCGTCACCGCGTGCGCGGCCAGCAGGAGCAGGCCGAAGATGTTGAGGATCCCGAGCAGGGCGGCGCTGGCGGCGTACCCGATCCACCACCGGCGCTGGTGGGCGTGCCCGGCGCCGAGCGCGCGGACCAGCAGGTAGCTGGCGATCGTGGCCACGGCCACGACCATGGCGTAGGACCGCGCGTCCTGCCCGTACAGGCTGACGTCGGGGATCACGGCGAACAGCAGCCCGGCCGCCAGCCCGGCGCCCGGCGAGACCAGCCGCCGGCCCAGGGCGGCCACGAACAGGGCGGCCACGGCCATGGCGATGGCCGACGGCAGCCGCAGCGCGAGCTCGCCGTAGCCGAACACCCGGACGATCACCCAGGCCAGCGAGTAGTAGGCGCCGTGCACGGCATCGACGTTGCCGAGCATCGCGATCATGTCGCCGAAGGGCCGCTTGACGGCCGCGAGCGTGGCCGCCTCGTCGCGCCAGTAGGACGGCACGGTGATGCCGATCAGCATCACCGCGAAGGTCACGACCGGCGGCGCGAGCCGCATCCACCACGGCCCGGGATGGTATTCCTGCAGGTCACCGACGGCCTTGCGGGGCTGCCGGGAGGCGCCGGCGTTGCTGGTCCCGGTTGCGCGGCGCAGCAGCGCCAGGCCACTGGGTGAGCTCATCGCCGGATCCTCCACGATAGCCGCGACGTCACGGGCGCCACGTCGGCAAGCAGGGAGCCGGCCGTACCGGCCGGCTCCCTGATGCTACGCAGCGGTTCCCGTCCCCCGGAAACCGAGCTTATTCAGATTCCGCGGGCAGCGCGGATGGACTCGCGCAACGACCCCATCGTGGCCAGCACCGCGGACGGCTCGTACCCGCAGTGTGCCATGCAGTTGGCGCACCTCGGGTCCTTGCCCCGACCGTAGGCATCCCAGTCGGTCTCCTCGATCAGTTCCTTGTAGGTCTGCACATACCCGTCGGACATCAGGTAACACGGCTTCTGCCAGCCCAGCAGCGAGTACGAGGGGATCCCCCAGGCGGTGCAGGCGAAGTCCTTCTTGCCCTCGAGGAAGTCCAGGAACAGCGGCGAGTGGTTGAGGCGCCACCGCTTGCGGTTCCCGCCGTCGAACGCCTTCTTGAACAGCTCCCGGGTCTCGCTCACGCCGAGGAAGTGCTCCTGGTCGGGGGCCTTCTCGTAGGCGTAGGCGGGCGAGATCATCATCTCGTTGACCTTGAGGTCGTCGTTGAGGTAGTTCATCACGTCGATGATGGTCTGGGGCGTATCGGTGTTGAAGATGGTGGTGTTGGTGGTCACCCGGAACCCGCGCTCCTGGGCCATCTTGATCGCCGCGACGGCGTCCTCGAACACCCCGTCCTTGCAGACCGACTCGTCGTGCCGCTCCTTCAGCCCGTCGATGTGCACGGTGAAGGCGAAGTAGGGCGACGGCTTGAACTTGTCGAGCTTCTTCGGCAGCAGCAGCGCGTTGGTGCACAGGAAGACGAACTTCTTGCGCTTGATCAGCTCGCCGACGATGACCTCGATCTGGGGGTGCATCAGCGGCTCGCCGCCCGCGATGGACACCATCGGCGCCCCGGACTCCTCAACCGCGCCGATGGCCTGCTCGACCGGCATCCGCTGCTTCAGCAGGCTCGCGGGCTGCTGGATCTTCCCGCAGCCCGCGCACTTGAGGTTGCAGGCGAAGAGCGGCTCGAGCTCAACGATCAGCGGAAACTTGTCCCGCCGCGCCAGCTTCTGGCGCATTAGGTAGCTTCCGATGCGCAATGTCTGACGCAACGGCATACTCATGACTGCCTTACCTCCTTGGGAAGGCCGAACCGGATGGACTCGGTGGCGGCCACGCGCTCGCCGACCTGAACAGACCCGAGACCAGACAGCGCGGCCACGATCTGGCTAACCACAGCGGGCGGCGCCGAGGCCCCCGCGGTAATGCCGACTGTTGATGCCCCCGTCAGCCAGCCGAGCTCGATATCCCCCGTGTCATCAATCAAGTACGCCCGTACACCTGCCCGCTCGGCCGTCTCCACCAAACGCTTGGAGTTGGACGAATTGGCCGAGCCCGCCACCAGCACGACATCCGACTCGGCGGCGATGGCCCGGACGGACAGCTGACGGTTGGTCGTCGCGTAGCAGATGTCGTCGCTGCCCGGGCCGCGCGCGGCGGGGAACCGCTCGAGCAGGGCGTCGACGATCTCCCCGGCCTCCTCGGCGGACAGCGTGGTCTGCATCAGGTAGGCGACCTTGCCGGGGTCGGCGGGCTCCAGCGCGGCCACGTCGGCCGGGGTCTGCAGCAGCCGCATGTCCCCCGGCGCCTCGCCGAGGGTGCCCTCGACCTCCTCGTGGCCGGCGTGGCCGATCAGCGCGACCAGGTAGCCGTCGGCCACGAACCGGCGGGCCTCGGCGTGCACCTTGGCCACCAGGGGGCACGTGGCGTCGATGGTGTCCAGCCCCCGCCGCCCGGCCTCGGACCGGACGGCCGGGGCCACCCCGTGCGCCGAGAACACGACCGTGGCCCCCTGGGGCACCTCGTGCAGCTCGTCGACGAAGACCGCGCCGCGCTGCTCGAGTCCGGCCACGACGTGCGTGTTATGCACGATCTGCTTGCGTACGTACACCGGGGCGGCGGCCCCGTCCAGCGCCCGTTCCACGATCTCGATCGCGCGTTCCACCCCGGCACAGAATGAACGCGGCCCGGCCAGGAGAACCTGGCGCGGGGAGGTGGCGGCCGCCCAGGCGGCCAGCGCGGGGCCGGCCAGCCGCAGGGAGCGCAGCGCCGCGACCCCGCCGGCCATCCCGCCCGGCCGCAGCAGCGGCCGCCGCGGGGTGTCGGACACCGCCCGCAGCACCACGGCGGGCCGCCCGGCGGCGCCGTCGATCAGGTACGACGACTCCATATCGACGGCGATGGCGCCGCGGTCGAGCGCGCGGGACCGCCCGGCCGCGTCGTGCAGGCCGCGGACGGTGGCGACCGGGCCCTCGTGCACGCGCAGTCCGGCCCGGCGCAGCTGGCCGGCCAGCAGCGGGGCGGCCGGGCAGCTCACCCGGCGGCCGTCGGGCCCGATGACGACGGTGGCGACGATCAGGTCGCCGGGCTCCAGGCCGGGGGCCAGGCCGCCGCAGGTCCCGGCGATGGCCACGGCGCTCGCGGCCCTGGCCCGCAGCCGCTCGGCCGCCGCCCGGGACCGCCGGGCGCCCATGCCGGTGGCCAGGACCTCGAAGCCGGAGCCGGCCGCGTCGGACAGGCCGCGGCGGACCGCCCGCGCCTCGAAGCGGAGCGGGGCGCAGACGGTGAGGCCGCCCGGGGCATCCGGGTCCATCGGGCCCGCCGGGCCGCTCATGCCGCACCGTCCTGCGCGACGCCGCCGGCGGCGTCAGCGGGCGGATCGCCGGGGCTGGCGTCGAGGTAGCGGCCCAGCGCGTTCACCGGGAACACCAGCCGGTACAGGTGGTAGTTGATGTAGAAGTCCCGCGGGAAGCCGGTGCCGGTGAACTGCGGCTCGTCCCAGCTCCCGTCAGGCCGCTGGGTCTCCGCCAGCCAGGCCACGCCGCGCTCGACGGCGTCCGCCGGGCCGCCCGCCGCGAGCAGGGCGAGCAGCGCCCAGGCCGTCTGCGACGCGGTCGAGTCGCCCCGGCCGGCCCACTCGCGGCCGAGCTCACCGTCCTCGTAGGAGCGCAGGTCCTCGCCCCAGCCGCCGTCAGGGTTCTGGTGCCCGACGAGCCAGCTGACGGCCCGCTGGATGGCCGGCTTGCCCGGCAGCACGCCGGCCGCGATCAGGGCGGGCACGACCGCGCCGGTCCCGTAGACGTAGTTAGAGCCCCACCGGCCGAACCAGGACCCGTCGGCCTCCTGCGCCCGCAGCAGCCACGCCACGCCCCGGCGGACGGCCCGGCTGCCGGCCAGGCCCTCCTTGGACAGGGCCTCGATGGCGTGCGCGGTGACGTCGGCCGACGGCGGGTCGATGACCGCCCCGAAGTCGCAGAACGGCAGCTTCATGCACAGCTTGCGGGTGTTGTCGGCGTCGAACGCCCCCCAGCCGCCGTCCTTGGACTGCATGCCGGTCAGCCAGCGGATGGCCCGCCCGGTGGCCGCCATGGCGCCGGCCTGCTCGGGCAGCGCGGTCCGGCCCAGGGCCAGCAGCACCTCGGCGGTGTCGTCGATGTCGGGGTAGGTGTCGTTGTGGAACTCGAAGGCCCAGCCGCTCGGCTCCAGGCCGGGGCGGCGGACCTGCCAGTCACCGGGGCCGCGGATCTCCTCGGCGAGCACCCAGTTCCCGGCCCGGACCAGCGCCTCGTGATCGGCGGGCAGGCCGGCGTCGGCCAGCGCGATCATGGCCAGCACGGTGTCCCAGACCGGGGACTGGCAGGCCTCGATCCGGCGGACCGGGCCGTCCGGCGTCTGCTCCCGGACCGTGAAGCCCTCCAGCCCGGCCAGCGCGCGCGCCATGACCGGGTGGTCCAGCTCGTAGCCGAGCAGGTGCAGGGCGATGACCGAGTAGACCCAGGGCGGCTGGATGCCGCCCCAGCAGCCGTCCTTCTCCTGGCGGGCCAGGATCCAGTCGGCGGCTCGCCGGATGGCGGCCGCCCGGACCGCGCGCAGCGGCCGCGCCTTCAGGCCGTGCCGGTGGTAGACGTGCAGGGCGCGGTCCAGCTGGCCGAACACCCGCGCCCAGGGGTCGGGCCGGCCGGCGGCCGGCGCGGCCGCCGCCGACTGCAGCTCGGCCAGGCCGAACGGCAGCGACCGGGCCGGGCGCTGCGAGCCGACGATGGTCAGCGCGACGATCGTCTGGCGGGCCCAGCACCCCCAGTCGTAGACGTTCAGCGGGAACCAGGCCGGCAGGTAGATGAGCTCAGGCGGCATCACCGGCAGGTCGTCCCAGGACCACTGGCCGAACAGGGCCAGCCAGATCCGGGTGAAGACCCGGGTCGCCGGGATCCCGCCCGCCGCGCGGATCCAGCCCGCGGCCTGGGCCATGTGGTAGGCGTCCGGCGAGTCGCCGGCCAGCCGCAGCGCGACGTAGGCCTCGACCGTGGTGGACAGGTCGGGCTTGCCCTCGTAGGAGTTCGACCAGGTGCCGTCCGCGCGCTGCCGGGACCGGATCCAGCGGGCGGTCTCGTCGGTCTGCTCGGCCGTCCTGATCCCGAGGAACTCGCGCAGCAGCAGGTCCTCGGCGTCGATCGAGACGTTGGTCTCGAGCTCGCCCTGCCACCAGCCCTGATCGTCTTGCAGCTCCATCAGGTGACGCGCGGCCCGGCCCAGCGCCGACCGCGCGGCGGCCGGGGCGGTGGAACCGGCGCGCTCGGCACTGGTCCCGCCGGCCCCGGTGGCCTGCGTCGTCGTCATCGCGTCATCCCTCTTCTGGCTGGTCTGGGGTGAATGTCCGGGCGGGCGGTCAGCTCTGCCGGACGGTGATGAAGCCGGCGATAGCGGCGAACTCGCCGCGCACGTCGTCGGGCATCTGCGTCTCGTTCAGGCACGCCGTCGCGGCGGCCAGCTGCGAGTCGGCCTCGCTCTCGGCCCACGCCCGGCCCCCGGCCTCCTCGACGAGCTCGGCGGCGTGCCGCAGGTCCTCCTCGCTCAGGGCGTCCGGGCGGGCCAGGATCTCGGCCAGCTCCTGGCCGGCCGGGGTGCCGCCGGTCAGCGCGGCGACGACGGGCAGCGACTTCTTCCGTGCCCGCAGGTCGGCCCGCACCGGCTTGCCGGTGACCTCGGGCGCGCCCCAGATGCCGAGCAGGTCGTCGGTGAGCTGGAATGCGAGGCCGGCGTGCGCGCCGAAGCCGGCCAGGCCCATGGCCAGCTCGGCGGGCGCCCCGACGCCGATGGCGCCGATGCTGCACGCGCAGGCCATGAGCGCGGCGGTCTTGTCCCCCGCCATCTGCAGGCACTCGTCCAGGGTCACGTTGTCGCGCCGCTCGAAGGCCAGGTCAGCGCCCTGGCCCGCGATCAGCCGGTGCACCGCCGCGGACAGGCAGCGGGCGGCCCAGACGCCCTGCGGGGCCTGGTCGGCGAGCAGGATGTCCTGGGCCAGGCACAGCAGCGCGTCCCCGGCCAGGATTGCCGCGCCGACCCCGAACACCGTCCACGCGGTCGGCCGGTGCCGGCGCTCGGTGTCGCCGTCCATGATGTCGTCGTGCAGCAGCGAGAAGTTGTGCACGAACTCGACGGCGGCGGCCGCGGCCACGCCGCGCTCGGGCGGCGCCCCGGCGGCCCGCGCCGACAGCAGCGCGAGGGCCGGGCGCAGGGCCTTGCCGCCGGGCCGGTCGCCGGTGGGTGCCCCCTGCGCGTCGACGTAGCCCAGGTGATAAGCCGCGACGACGCGCACTTCGGGGCTCAGCCGCTCCAGCCATCCGGCGATGGCCGGGCTCACGAGGTCGCGGGCAGCGGCCACGCCCGCCGGCATGGTGGTCGTCATGACGACGCCCCCGCCGTGACCGCGCCGGCCTGCGCCCGCGGGTTGCGTGCGGCCGGGCCAAGCGCGGCCAGCCCTGACAAGATGTGCTCTGCGGCGTTCTGTCCGCTCCGCACGGCGCCCTCCATGGTGTCTGGCCACCCCGTTTCCGTCCATGCGCCTGCCAGCGCGAGGCCCGGCACGACCGTGCCCGCCCCCGGCCGCAGCCGACCTGTTCCTGGCCCCTGGCGGAATGTCGCCCGGCGCTCTCTGGTGACAAAGAAGTCAAGGACGCGGGCGTCCGCGGCGGCCGGGAAGAGCTGCGCCAGTGCGGGCAGGAACTCCTCGCGGATGCGCGCGGCCGGGACGTCCACGTAGTCGTCGGCCGCCGACTGCGACACGGCCAGGTACTGGCCCGAGGTCACGCCGGCGGCCCGGGTCTTGTCGAACACCCACTGCACGGGCGACTCCAGGGCGGCCGCGAACGGCAGCCGGGTGACCCGGCGGTCGTAGTGCACGTGCACGTTGACGATGGGCGAGACGCCCAGCTCGCCCCAGCGCGCCGCGCTCGCGGCCAGCCGGGGCGGCGCCAGCCGGACGGCCGCGGCGGCCGGCACGGCCAGCACCACGGCGTCGGCACTCAGCACCCCGTCCGGGCCGCCACCCGACACAACCGGCACCCGGAACCGCCCCGCGCCCGGCCCGTCGGCGGCCTCGGACCCGGCCGGCCCCGATCCGCCTGAGCCCGATCCGCCTGAGCCCGATCCACCGGGCCCGGTGCCGCCCGGCCCGGTGCCGCCCGGCTCGATGGCGGTGGCCTTGGTGCCCAGCCGGACGTCCACGCCGAGTCGGGTGAGCAGGCGCAGGGACGACTCGCCGTGCAGGTCGCCGAGTGGGATGGCGGCCATTCCGATGTCCGCAGCGTCCTTGCGGCCCAGGAGCGCGGTCTTGATCACCGTGGCGGACAGGGCCGCGCTGGCGTCGTCGCCGGCGATGTTCAGGGCCGAGATGATGAACAGGTCCCACAGCCGGCGGCGGGCCCGCTCGCCCTGCCAGCGGCTCCCGAGCCAGTCGCCGAGCCGCTGGTCGTCCAGGCGCGGGCTGGCCGGGTCGGCGAACCGCATCCCGAGCGCCGCGCGGCCGACCTTGAGCCGCTCGCCGGCGGTCAGCAGCCCGTAACGGGCCAGCGCGCCGCTCAGGTGCAGCGGCGCCGGCAGCGAGTTGCGGCGCAGCCGGGCCTGCCCGCCGGGCGTGAGCACGGTGACGTCGAAGCGCTCCTGCATCGACACCGAGCCGGCCATGCCGAGCCGGGCCAGCAGCGCCTGGTACTCGGTGCAGCAGCGCAGGAACACGTGCTGGCCGTTGTCGATGACCTTCTCGCCGCGGGTGAAGGAGCAGGTCGCGCCGCCGAGCCAGGGGCGGCCCTCCAGCACAGTGACGGCGGCGCCGGACTCGCGCAGCCGGATCGCCGCCGTGATGCCCGCCAGCCCGCCGCCGATGACGACGACATGCCGGCCAGCCGGGCCGGGCGGCCCGGTCATGCCCGGCGGCCGCGCCGACACGCCCGGCCCGGCCGGCGACGTGCCCGCCCGCCCCGGCCCGGCTGTCCCGGCCCCGTGAGTCCCGGCCTCGCCGTGAGTCCCGGCCTCGCCGTGAGTCACCGCCTCGCCGTGAGTCACCGCAGTCCTTTCAGCCCCTGTCTTCCCCGGAGCACCCGGTGCTCCGGCAACCCCAGCACTCTGCCGCGCCCCGATATTTCCGGTCGTCGCAGGATTTCTGCTCCCGGACGGAATTTCGCCGGTCTCCGTGCCCACGTCCGTCACTGTGCTTCCCCCGGCCCCCGTGTCTCCCCCGGTGATCTCTTCCCCGTTAGCCGGCGCCCTCCCGCCGGCGGCCGTTCCGTGGCCCGCGGCCGCGTTCCCCCCGGCCGCCGCCCGCTCGTCTCCTGCCGCTTCCCCGCCGGGCCTCGCATCCCCGGCGCGCTTTGTCTCCCCGTCGGCGTCGCCGCCGGCCATCGCGCTCCCGCCAGCGGGGCTCCCGCCGGCGGCGCTCCCGCCGGTCATGACCTGCTCCTCGGGACCGGCGTCCGGCCCAGCAGGGAGCGGCCCGCGACCAGCAGCTTTTCCTTGGCCGGGAGGGACATCCGCTCCTGCAGCACCGTGCCGGGCGTGGCCGACATGTGATCCAGCAGGCGCAGGTAGATGCCCGCCATCGCGCCGGTCGACGCCTTGCTGCGCCAGTCCAGCAGCGGCATCAGCGCCAGGCCGCGGGCGTACCAGCCCCGCGCGCGGTCCGCCTCGAACCGGATCAGCCGCTCCATGCCGCCGCCGGCGGTCCCCCGCGGCCCGGTGCTGGCCGGCCCGGTGCCGGCCGGGCCGGCCCCGTCGCTCCCGGTGCTCGCCGGGGCGGTGCCGTAGGGACCGAGCGTGCCGCCCGGCTCCAGCGTGCAGCCGAACCGCCTCAGGTCCTCGGCGGGCAGGTAGACGCGGCCGTTGCCCAGGTCCTCGCGGATATCGCGGAGGATGTTGGTCAGCTGCAGGGCCACGCCCAGCGAGTCCGCCAGCGGCTCGGCCACGGCCGGCTCGGCGCAGCCGAAGACGCCGAGCGACAGCCGCCCGATGGAGCCGGCCACGCACCGGCAGTAGTGCTCCAGCTGGTCGAATGTCCGGTACGTCACCCCCCGCACGTCGGCCTCGCAGCCCTCGATGAGCTCGCCGAAGGCCGCGACCGGGATCGGGAACCGGCGCGCCGCGTCGCCCAGCGCGACCAGGACCGGGTCCCCGGCGGGCGCCGTGCCGCCGCCGGCCAGGTCGATCACCTCGGCGCGGGCCTGGGCCAGCGCGGTGAGCTTGGTGTCGGCCGGCAGGTCCCCGTCACCGATGTCGTCGATCCGCCGGGCCAGCGCGTACACGGCCGACAGCGCCCGGCGCTTGTCGCCGGGCAGCAGCGTGATGCCGTAGGCGAAGTTCCGCGCCTGGGTCCGGGTGACGTGCTCGCAGTGCTTGTAGGCCGCGTCCACGTCCGGGGTCGGCGTCGCGATAGTGCTCACCGTCCTGTCACCACCGTGCGCAGCAGCCGGGCCGCGAGGGTGCGCTTGCCGGGCGCGGCCTGATGGGCCAGCACGTCGTAGCCGACGCCGGCGATCGAGTCCAGCGCGGCCCGGCCGCCCGCCACGTAGCCGCCCACGGCCAGCCGGGCCGTGCCGCGCAGCGTGCCGACCAGCGGGGCGCCGGAGTCCAGGAGCTCGCCGGCCCGCTTGGTCTCGAACGTCATCAGCCCCAGCAGCCGCGCGGACGCGGCGGGCGCGGCCAGGTCGGCCTCATCGACGCCGTACTCGCGGAGGTCCGCGCCGGGCAGGTAGATCCGGCCGGCCCGGTAATCCTCGGCGACGTCCTGCCAGTGCTCGGCCAGCTGCAGCGCCGTGCAGACCCGGTCGGACAACTCGGCGCGGCGCTCCGAAAACTCGCCGAATACATACAGCACCATCCGGCCGATGGGGTTGGCCGAGAGCCGGCAATATCCGGCCAGGTCCGCGAAGGTCTCGTAACGCGAGACAATCTGGTCCTGCCGATTAGCGCTGATGATGTCAATAAAGAGCTGCTCGGGAACACCCAGCCCGCAGATCGTCGGCTCGAGCGCGCGAATCACCGGAAGGCGCGCCCGGCCGGACTTCAGCTCGCCGAGATCCGCTTCCAGCTCGTCCAGAAGCGCGGCTCGCTCGGCGGGCGGCGCCTCATCCCCGATGTCGTCCGTAATCCGGGCAAAACCGTAGATGGCCATGAGGTGACGGCGCCGCGCAGCCGGGAGGATGCGCAGCGCTACAGGGAAGTTCTCCCCGGCCGAGCGGGATGCCATCGCGTCCGTGCGGACTGCCTCGTCATCCTGCGCCCAGAGAAACTTCTCTCTCATCCGCGTACCCTCGCGTGCCACCGGCCCATTTTCGGTCCCCTGAGGTAATGAAGGCAAATAATGACGTGAGCGTCAGATGACGCCCGTGTCGTGTTTCCCGGCCGGAACTGCGCCGGACCTCCGCTTCTGCCGCAGCATGCCGAGGACGGGATCTTAATAGGTTGACCGTCCGCCGGGGCCGGACTCACCGTGAATCAGAGAATCCGGCCGAGCGCCACTTAATTACTGACGTAAATGTCAGATGACCGGTGCGTTGCTGCTCTGTTACCGCCGCCGGGGCGGGCGGCCGGCGGCCGGGCGCGCGCCCGGCCGGGCCGGCGGCGGCCGGGGCGGATCCGGTCCCGCGCCGGGCGCCGGGCGCGGCGCGGGCCGCGCCCGGGGCGCCGGCGATCAGGGCACCGGCGGGCGGTGCCCGGCGGGGCGGAAGGACCCATGTTTCGCCGGGTATTTGACTTGCCGTCAGCCTCGGGTTTCCCAGCGTTTAGGTCAGGAATTAGCGCGCGGACATACAGCCCATGCGGGGCGGTTCCGGGGGCCTCGGATGCCTCACAAAACGGGCGACATCACGGCACCCCGGCAGGAACGGAAAAGGCACTTACCAATGCCCACAGTTCTGCCTACGCGCAAGTAAACGGGGTGTTAAGCTCCGAATCCTGCACCGACCCACCCGCCTATCGGCGGTCCAGCGACCCTTCTCATCACCGGGGCACATCCATGGGGCTGCGTCACAAGTCGATCCGCCTTCGGGTACTCCTTCTCATCCTGGTCCCGCTGCTGTCACTGGCCGGCGTCTACGCCTACGCCACGACGAACTCGGTCAAGACGGCGCTCGACCTGACGCACGCCGGGACGGTGGCCAACAACACGGTGAACCCGGACGCGGCCGTGATGAACGCGCTGGCCACCGAGCGCAGCGACGCGGTGCTCTACGTGGCCACGGCCGATCCCAAGGCCCTCGCGAAGCTGCAGAAGGACGAGGCCGCGACGGACAAGGCGCTCCGGGCGTTCGAGCACGTGACCGGCGAGGGGCCGATCGCGGCCAACGCCTCGGCGCTGGACCGGCGGCTGGTGACGGCGTTCATCACCAGCACGGGCCAGCTGCCCGCGCTGCGGGCCAGGGTCACCAGCCGCGGGATCGCCGTGCCGGACGTGGTCAGCCAGTACAGCGGCCTGGTCCTGGCCGGCTACGACGTCATGCAGCAGTCGATCCAGAAGACCAACATCAGCCAGACGATCGTGACCACCTCGCAGCAGGGGGTCAACCTCTTCCTGTCCGAGATGCTCGCGCTGCAGGAGAGCGACCTGTACGTCGGCTCGGTGGCCTCGCGCTCGTTCACCCCGGCCAGCCGGGCTGAGTTCGCCCAGCTCGTCGGGCTGCGCCGGTTCCTGGTCGCCGAGGCCGTGCCCCAGCTGGAGCCGACGTCGACCGCCCTGTACCAGAAATACGTCACGCCGCAGCTGACCGCGGGGCTGACCCAGGCCGAGAACACGATCATCGGCAAGCAGCCGCCGCGCGGCCTGCCGCCGGTCGCCCTGGCCGCCTGGGCCAAGGCCGTCACTCCGTACGCCACCAACCTGGGCAAGATGCTGACGGCGCACACCACGCTGATCGTGGCCCAGGTGAAGTCGAACGGCCGGTCGACCCTGCTCGGAATCATCATCTCGGCCCTGCTCGGCCTGGCCGCCATCGTGTTCTCGATCATCTTCTCGATCCTGGTCGGCCGCGGGCTGATCAGCCAGCTGAAGGGGCTGCGGCTGTCGGCGCTGGAGCTGGCCAACGACCGGCTGCCGAGCGTGATCCGGCGGCTGCGCGACGGCGAGAACGTGGATGTGGCGGCGGAGACGCCGGCGCTGGAGGCGGGCACGGCCGAGGCGCCGAAGTCCTCGGACGAGATCGACCAGGTCCAGGAGGCGTTCAACATCGTCCAGCGGACCGCGATCGAGGCGGCCGTCGACGAGGCCAACCTGCGCCGCGGGATCAGCGACGTGTTCCGCAACCTGGCCCGGCGCAGCCAGGTGCTGCTGCACCGCCAGCTGCGGCTGCTGGACGGGATGGAGCGCCGGGCCAGCGAGCCCGAGGAGCTGGAGGACCTGTTCCGGATCGACCACCTCACCACGCGGATGCGCCGCCACGCCGAGGGCCTGATCATCCTGTCCGGCGAGCCGGCCGGGCGGACGTGGCGGCACGCGGTGCCGCTGATGGACGTGCTGCGCGCGGCGGTGGCCGAGGTCGAGGACTACACGAGGATCCGGGTCGAGGCCCGCACCCGGGCCGCGCTGTCGGGCACCGCGGTGGCGGACGTGATCCACCTGATCGCCGAGCTGGCCGAGAACGCGACGGTGTTCTCCCCGCCGAACACCCCGGTGAAGATCTCGGGCGACATCGTGGGCCGCGGGTTCGCGGTGGAGATCGAGGACCGCGGGCTGGGCATCACCGAGGAGCGGCTGGCCGAGATCAACGCCAACCTGGCCGACCCGCCGGCGTTCGACCTGTCGGGCAGCGACCGGCTGGGCCTGTTCATCGCGGGGCGGCTGGCCCGGCGGCACGACATCAAGATCACGCTCCGGCCGTCGGTCTACGGCGGCACCTCCGCGATCGTGATCATCCCGATGGTCCTGGTCGTCGACGAGGATAACTACGAGCACGTCCCGGCGATCGGCACCGATGGCCGCGGCCTGCCGCTCAACGGCCGCCACGCGGCCCTGGCCGACGGGGCCGCGGCCGGGAACGGGAACGGCACGTCGCCGGCCGCGCCCGCCGCGACGGCCGGGCCGGCCGCCCCGGCCCTCGGCCCGGCGGCCTCGCCCAGCGGGACCGCGAGCCTGCCCTGGCCGGTCGACGCCAGCCCGAGCGGGCAGGCCCCGGCTGACCCCTCCTACTGGAACTCGCCGCCCGCCGCGCCGGCCCCGGCCGCCCCGCCGGTGGCCGCGAGCGAGCCGCCGCCCCTGCCGCCGGTTCCGCCCCTCCCGACCATCGGGGTGCAGTCGCGGCTCGCGGCCGCGGGGAGCGGGCCGGTCAGCCCGGAGGCGGACTGGGCCGAGCTGGTGACCGGGCCGCAGCCTGCGATCACCGACCCCGCGCCGTTCCGCCCGCCCTCCTCGCCCTCCTCGCCGTTCGGTGCGGGCAGCTTCGGCCCGGACAGCTTCGGGAACGACAGCCTCGGGAACGACAGCTTCGGCAACGGGGGCTTCCCGGGCGGCGGGTTCGGGGGCGACAGCTTCGCCGGGGCCGCGAGCCTGGACTCTCGGCCCGTCGCGCCGCCCGCTCCCCCGGAGCCGGACCCGGCCAACTTCGGCCTGCCGACCCGGGTCCGCCAGGCCAGCCTGGCCCCGCAGCTGCGCCAGCCGACCCGGCCCGACCTGGCGCCCGGCCGCAGCTCGGGCCTGCCCTCCCCGGAGGCCGCCCGCAACACCATGGCCGCGCTGCAGCGCGGCTGGGAGCTCGGCCGGTCCACGCCCGACGGGCCGTCAGCCCCGGACGCCGGGGTTCCACCCGCCGCCGATAACGACTAGAAAAGGCCTACCACTAACGATCTATCCCGGCAGTGTGGCAGGGGAGGCCGAATATGAGCACCGGCGGTCAGCTGGACTGGCTCCTTGATGACCTGGTTGCGCGAGTCACGCAGATAGATCAGGCAGTGATCTTGTCCCGCGACGGGCTGGCGATCGGCGCCTCGGGCGGGCTGAGCCGTGAGGACGCGGAGTACCTGGCGGCCGTCGCGGCCGGCTTCCAGAGCCTGGCCCGGGGGGCGGGCCAGCATTTCGGCGGCGGCGCGGTGCGGCAGACGGTGGTCGAGATGGACGCCGCGTTCCTGTTCGTGACGGCCGCGGGCGAGGGCAGCTGCCTGGCCGTGCTGGCCGGCGCGGGCGTCGACGCGGGACTGGTCGCTTACGAGATGACGGTGCTGGTCAAGCGCGTCGGCGAGCACCTGGGGGTCGCCCCGCGGCCGGTGCCGCCCTCGGTCGAAGCCGTGTGAGCCGTGTACCCGCCTGACGATGAACCGGGCAGCCCGTGGGCTGAGCAGGACGCCGGGCCGGTCGTCCGCCCGTACGCGCTGACGGGCGGCCGGACCCGGCCCTCGGGCGAGCGGTTCGACCTGCTCGCGCTGGTCTGCGCGGTGCGCAGCACCGGGCATGACCTGTCCCAGCTCGGGCCCGAGCAGCTCACCGTGCTGCGCTCCTGCCGGGTCCCGGTGCCCGCCGCCGACTTGGCCTCTGACCTGGACCTGCCGCTGGGCGTGGTCCGGATCCTCATCTCTGACCTGCGCGAGCGCGGCCTGGTCACGATTCACCGGGCGGCGCCCGCCGGGCTGGCCGACTTGAACATCCTGAAGGAAGTGGCAGATGGCCTACGACGTATTTGAGGCCGGACGGCCGGCGCCCACCGTGCCCATCACGATCAAGATCCTCATCGCCGGCGGCTTCGGCGTGGGCAAGACCACGCTGGTCGGCTCGGTCAGCGAGATCCGCCCGCTGCGGACCGAGGAAGTCCTGAGCGAGCGCAGCGTGGCGGTGGACTCGCTGGCCGGCGTGGAGCAGAAGTCCACCACCACCGTCGCCATGGACTTCGGCCGGATCTCCATCCGCGACGACCTGCTGGTCTACCTGTTCGGCACGCCCGGCCAGCAGCGGTTCTGGTTCATGTGGGATGAGCTGGCCTACGGCGCGCTCGGCGCGGTCGTCATGGCCGACACCAGGCGGCTGGCCGACTGCTTCCCCTCGGTCGACTACTTCGAGCGCCGCGGCATCCCGTTCGTCGTCGCCGTGAACTGCTTCGACGGCTTCCGCCGCTACCCCCTCGAGGCCGTCCGCAAGGCCCTGGACCTCGGCCCCGCGGTCCCGGTGCTGCTGTGCGACGCGCGGCGCCGGTCGTCCTGCCGCGACGTCCTGGTCACGCTGGCCGAGCACGCCCTCATGCAGCTCAGCGGGCAGGCCGAGGTGCCGCAGCCGGCGCTGTGACGGGCCGGCGCCGGGCGCGGCCAGCGTTACGGATGGTCAGGACCGCCAGATCAGGGCCAGGGCGCAGTCGTCGGAGGTGGCGTGCCCGGCCTGCATGGTCGTCATCAGGTTGCGCGCCCCGGTGCCGAAGCCGCCCGCGATGAGGTGGTCGGCCTCGCCCAGCAGCCGGTCGATCCCGGTGTCAATGTCCTCGCCCGGCACCTCGACCACGCCGTCGGTGTAGAGCATGAGCGCGTCGCCGGGCCGCAGCGCGCCCTGGTCGGGCACGCTGCGCAGGTCGGGCACCACGCCGAGGACGATGCCGCGGGCCGCGGTCAGGCGCCACCGCCCGCTGCCCGCCTCGAAGTGCGCGGCCGGCGGGTGACCGGCCGAGGACACGGTGTACTCCCCGGTGACCAGGTCCACCGCGATGTGGACAGCGGTGACGAACCCCTCGGCCGGGCTGGTGCGGCGCAGGTAGGCGTTGGCCGAGGACAGGAACTCGCCGGGCGGCACGGAGCCGAGCAGGCCGCCGAAGGCCCCCGACAGCAGCAGCGCCCGGGTGCCCGCGTCGATGCCCTTGCCCGCCACGTCGACCAGGGCGACCTCCAGCTTCTTGCCGTCACAGGCCGACACCAGGAAGTCGCCGCCGAAGGACGAGCCGCCGGCCGCCTGGAGCACCGAGACCGAGTGCCAGCCCTCGGGCAGGGCCGGGATCTTGCCCTGCGCCCGGATCCGGTCCCGCAGCTCGATCAGCATCTGGTCGCCGCGCAGCCCCTGCAGGCCCAGCTTCTTCCGGGTCCGGGCCAGGACGTCGGCGAACAGGGCGGTGACCACGATGGTGGCCACGATGCCGGCGCCGGGCGCGACGTCGGCCGCCCACCAGTCGTACAGCAGCGCCGCCGCCACCAGGCCGAACAGGATCCGCAGCGCCCGCGGCCACAGCAGCAGGCCGCCGGCCAGGATGGGCAGGATCTCCACGCCGGGCGAGAACCACGCCCCGGTCTCCTCGGCCGCGGCGATGCCGATGCCGATGACGGCCAGGGTCAGGACCAGCGCCATCCGGCGGTTCCGGGTGATGAACTGGCGGCGCAGGGTGCTGCGCGCCCGGTCCGCCGGCCCGCGGACCACGGACGAGATTCGCCTCGTGGCAGCACCCACCATGATGTCGGCACTGTACCGGTACCGCCTGAGTGCCAGGACCAGGCCGGTTAGTGATTACCTGCCCGAACGTGGCCGTTCCGGGCACGCCCGTTCCGTCAGGCGGCGGCCGGGCCGGCGGGATACTTGCTCGCCAGCGCGCGGCCTGCCGGGTAGGAATAGGCGGGTGACTGACACCTACCCGATCCGGGATATCAAGCCAGCGGATGCCGCCGCCTTCTTCGCTGTCATGGACGAGGCCTTCAACAACAACGAGGATCCGGCCGAGGCGCTGCAGCGCGAGCTCCTCACCTTCGAGTTCGACCGCAGCGCGGCCGCGTTCGACGGGGACCAGATCGTCGGGACGTCGAGCGCCTATACCTTCGCGCTGTCGGTTCCGGGGGGAACGGCGGCCACGTCGGGGATCAGCAACGTCGCCGTGCTGCCCGCCTACCGGCGCCGCGGGATCATGTCCGCGATGATGGGCCGGCTGCTGGCCGACGCGGCCGCCCGCGGCGAGGCGCTGGCCGCCCTGTTCGCCAGCGAGTCCGGCATCTACCAGCGGTTCGGGTTCGGATGCGCGTCGCAGAGCATGCGCTGCACCATCCAGCGCGGCGAGGGCACGCTGACCGGGCTGCCCGCTCCCGGCCTGCCCGGCCCGGTGCGGATCCGGGTCACCACCCCGGGCTCGGTCGTCGGCGAGCTGGCCGCGGTCTACGCCGCGGCGGCTTCGGCGCGGCCGGGGGCGCCGGACCGCGACGACCAGTGGTGGCACAACCGGATCCTGGACCCGGCCTCGCAGCGCGGCGGGTCGTCGCCGCTGCGGTGCGTCATCGCCGCCGACGCGCACGGGCCGCGCGGGTACGCGCTGTACTCGACCGTGCCGAACTGGGGGACGGACGGCCTGGCCGCGAACGAGCTGAACGTGCGGGAGCTGATCGCGGCCGACCCGGTTTCCGCGGCGGCGCTGTGGAACGACCTGCTCAGCCGGGACCTGGTCAGCCAGGTCCGCAGCGGCTCCCGGCCGGTGGACGACGCGCTGCTGCTGTTGCTGGCCGACCGGCGGCGGGCCCGGGCGGTGGTGGGCGACAACCTGTGGATCCGGCTGGTCGACGTCGGGGCGGCGCTCGGGCAGCGGGGGTATGCGTGCGGGGTGGACGTGGTGCTGGAGGTGGCGGACACGGTGCGGCCGGGGAACGCGGGGCGGTGGCGGCTGACGGTGAGCGGTGCCGGGGGTGGGGCCGGGGCTGGCGGGGCTGGGGCTGGCGCTAGCGGCGTCGTGCGGTGTGAGCGGACGGGTGATGAGGCTGAGGTGGCCGTGACGGTGGCGGCGCTGGGGGCGGCTTACCTGGGCGGGACCCGGCTGGGGGCGCTGGCGGCGGCCGGGCAGGTCACGGAGCTCCGGCCGGGGGCGCTCGCGGAGCTATCGGCGGCGATGTCGTGGGACCCTGCGCCGTGGTGCCCGATGACCTTCTGAGCGGGCTGGCGGAGCTTGGGAAGGGGCCTGGCCCTCAGTGCGCGGCTGAGGCGGACGGGGCAGTCTGGTCTGCCGGGACGGGAGAGGCTCAAGGTGAGTGCCGCAGGCAGCGCACGCTCAGGCACCGGGCATGCGAGCATCAAGAAAGCGGCCCGGAGCGGACCGGGCCAGCTGACCGGCATGAGCCGGGCGGGCAGGACGGCGGGGCGAGCGTGATAACGGGATCGAAGATAACGGTCAGCGCGGCGATGCGAGCCAGGGACGTGTCCCGTGCCCCGGAGATCGCGGCTGACGACGTCCCGCCCGCGCCGGCGCGCCCGCCTGCAGGCACACCGGGGGGTGGCCGGTCCTCGGCCAAGAAGGCCGCCCGCCGCCGGGCCGCGGCTGCTCAGCGTGCGTCGGCGACGGGCGGCGGCCCGGAACCCGCCAGCCCGGAACCCGCCAGCCCGGGACCCGCCAGCGTGGGACGCGCCGGGACGCCGGCGGAAATCGTGAGGTCAACAGCCAACGGCGATCCGGCACAGAGTCTTCCTGCGATGGCCCCCATCCCGGAGTCGCCGGCCGCAGCCGACCAGCCCGCCGCAGCCGACCAGCCCGCCGCAGCCGACCAGGCTCCGTCGGCGGAGGCGGCGCGGAGCGCGGACGCGGCGCGGCCAGCCGCTGGCCAGCCGGGACGCTCGCGGCACCGGAGCCGGGCGCGGCGACGGGGCAAGTGAGCCGCTGACCCGGTACCGGGCCGGGCCGCGGAGGCGTCAGGGAGTGGCGGGCAGGGCGCCGGTGCGCTCGTAGTCGGAGATCAGGTCGATGCGCCGGGCGTGCCGGGGCTCGCCGGAGAATTCCGTGTCGATGAAGGTGCTGGCGAAGGCGACCGCCACCTCGGCGGGGTGCATGCGGGCGCCCAGGCTGAGCACGTTCGCGTTGTTGTGCCGGCGGGCCAGCTGCGCGGTCTCCTCGCTCCAGGCCAGCGCGGCGCGCACGCCGTGGACCTTGTTGGCCGCGATCTGCTCGCCGTTGCCCGAGCCGCCGATGACGATGCCCAGGCTGCCGGGATCGGCGACGGTCGAGCGGGCCGCCCTCATGACGTAGGGCGGGTAGTCATCGCCGGGATCGTAGGCGGCCGGACCGCAGTCGACGGGCTCGTGGCCCTGCTCCTTCAGCCACTCGATCAGCCGTGTCTTAAGCTCAAAGCCCGCGTGGTCCGATCCCAGGTAGACGCGCACGGAGCAAGTGTGCCAGACGCGCCGCGCCGGCCGGCTCGCGGCCGGGCGGCCGGTTCCCGGCCGAGGGAGCCGGGCTCAGAACTGGAGCGACTTGATCTCCAGGAACTCCTCGAAGCCGGCCCGGCCCAGCTCGCGCCCGTAGCCGGACTGGCCCCGGCCGCCGAACGGGGCGGCCGGGTTGAAGGCGCCGCCGTTGATCTCGACCTGGCCCGCGCGCAGCCGCCGGGCTACCGCCACGGCGTGCTCCTGGTCGGCCGACCAGACGCCCGCGGCCAGCCCGTAGGCCGTCCCGTTGGCGATCTGGACGGCTTCTTCCTCGGTGCCGAACGGCAGCATGCTCAGCACCGGCCCGAAGATCTCCTCCCGGGCCACGGTCATGCCCGGCGTCACGTCGGCCAGCACGGTCGGCGTCACGTAGTAGCCCGTGGTCAGGCCATCGGGCCGGTCGGGGCCGCCGGCGGCGGCTCGGGCGCCCTCGCCCAGGCCCTTCTCGATGTAGCCGATGACGCGGTCACGCTGGGCGGCGGAGGCCAGCGGGCCGATCCGGGTCCCCTCGGCCATCGGGTCACCGGGGACGAACCGCTGCGCCTCGGCGGCGGCCATGGCCACGGCGTCGGCGTAGTCGTCGCGCTGGACCAGCATCCGGGCCAGCGCGTTGCAGGTCTGCCCGGCGTTGGCGAACGCGCGGGCCACGCCCGCCTTGACTGCCTTGGCCAGGTCAGCGCCGGGCAGGATCACGGTGGCCGACTTGCCGCCGAGTTCCAGCGTTACCCGCTTGGGCGCGGCGGCCGCGACCTCGGCCACGCGCCGGCCGGCCCGGGTCGACCCGGTGAAGGAGACCAGGTCCACGTCGGGGTGCGCCGCGATGGCCTCGCCGACCACCGGGCCGGTTCCGCTGACCAGGTTGAACACGCCCGGCGGCAGGCCGGTGGCGGCGAAGATGTCGGCCAGCTCGTAGGCCGCGGCGGGAGCGACCTCGGCGGGCTTGAGCACGACCGTGCAGCCGGCCGCCAGCGCCGCCCCGACCTTGGCCACGATCTGGTGCAGGGGGTAGTTCCACGGGGTGATGGCGCCCACGACCCCGGCCGGCTCGCGCACGATCAGCGAGTTGCCGACCCGGTCGCCGCCGAAGTCGTAGCTGGACAGCAGGTCGATGAACGTGCCGAGGACCGCGAGCGGCGTGCCGACCTGGACCCGGCGGGCGAAGGCGAGCGGGGCGCCCATGTCGGCGCTGATGGCGGCGGCCACCGTGTCCGCGCGCTCGGCGAGCAGGTCGCGCGCGGCGGCCAGGTGCCGCGCCCGCTCGGCGGGCGGGGTGACCGACCAGGCCGCGAAGGCGGTCCGGGCGGCGCGGGCCGCAGCGGCCACGTCCCCGGCGGCGCCCGCCGGGACCCGGTCGATGACCGCCTCGGTCGCCGGGTTGACCACGTCAATGCCCGTGTCGTTCACGGACGGCATCCAGGTCCCGCCGATGAAATTGCTGCGCATGCCCGTCATCCTGCCTGATCCGGGCGGTGCGGCGGCTCCAGCCGCCTGCGAAACGCCGCCGCCCCCCGAGCGCGGCCGGGTCCCGCCGCAAGCCGTCCCCAGGCCGCCCGAGCCAGCCCAGCGCCGTCCCGCCAGCCTTCAGCCCGCCTCGAATAAGCCCCCAATACACCCGCAATAACCCTCACCGGCCGGACAATCACCGCTATCACGGTCGATATATCGCACCTTGGTCACTTAGTGTTCATGATCCGCAAAATGGCCCGATCCCGGCCGAGTCATCAGCCGACCATCTGCCCACCCGGGCGTGATCCCGCCATCGCCCTTTCTAACTGGGAAAAATAAATTTAGGCCTAGGGCGGCACTGCATTTCGTGATACAACGATCTCCGTGCGTGACCAGGGTTTTAGTTACTTTAAGTGACCGAGGTGCGGACAACGGACGTGAAGGTAGGCGGATGAATTACCCGGCCCCCGACGGGTGGCAGTCTCGCCAGTTCCCCGTGCACGGCTCGCATCATGCTGCGCCGTCCGGCCGGCCCGCGCCCATGCGCCTGCATGCTCACCGGGCCCTGCGGCTGGCGGGCGTGGCGGGGGCGTGGGCGGCCGGGCTGTGCCTGGTCATCGGCTCGGTCGCGCTGGTCGCCGAGACCGCCCAGCCGACCAGCGCGACGCACGTGAGCACCGCGGCCGGCGTGCGCCACCTGGGGAACGGGAAGCTAGCCGGGCACGCCGCCCGGACCGGGCCGCTGACCCGCACCTTCCGGGGCACGGGCAGCCAGACGACCGGCCAGTTCACCGAAGCCGCCCGGCGTCGCTGGAACCTCCGGTGGTCGTACGCGTGTCCGGCCGGGCCGGCGGGCGGGCGCCTGCTCATCCGGGAGGGCGGCGCGGGCAGCACCGGAGTCAGCGCGTCAGCCTCCGGGCCGGCTGGCGGGGGCAGCACCTGGATCTACTCCCGGGCCGCGGCCCACTACCTGGTCGTGATCACGAACTGCGCCTGGACGATCAAGGTCACCGGCAGCCGGTAACCAGAGCTCGGGGGCGGCGGGCCGAGCGGCCGGACCGCCGCCCCCGGATCACTGTCCGGTGACGAACTGGCCGTCGACAAACCGTCAGTCGAAGATCGGGTCGCGGGTCCGGCTGCGCTTCAGCTCGAAGAAGCCGTCGGTGCCGGCCACGAGCAGGACGCCGTCCCAGAGCCTGGCCGCGGCCTCGCCGCGCGGGATCGGCGAGATGACCGGGCCGAAGATGGACGTCCCGAGCACGGAGATGACCGGGGTGCCGACGTCGTAGCCGACCCGGCCGATGCCCTCCGCGTGGGACGCGCGGACCGCGTCGTCGTACTCGGTCGAATCGATGGCGTCGGCCAGCTCGGGGGGCAGGCCGGCGTCGGCGATCGCGGCCGCGATCGTCTCGCGGGTGCGCTCGCCCTTCGCGTCGTGGAAGCGCGCGCCGAGGGCGGTGTAGAGCGGGAGCAGCACCTCGGGGCCGAACTTCTGCTCGGCCGCGATGCACACCCGGACCGGCCCCCAGGCCGCCTTCATGAAGTCCCGGTACTGCTCGGGAAGGTCCTCGTTCTTCTCGTTCAGGACGGCCAGGCTCATCACGTGCCACCGCACGGCGACCGGCCGGAGCTTCTCGACCTCGAGCATCCACCGGCTCGTGATCCACGCCCACGGGCACAGCGGGTCGAACCAGAAATCGACTTCAGTAGGCTCCTGCTCAGCCATTCGTGCTCCTCGGGGGGTTCGTCAGGGTCTCTGACGGGCCAACCGGGGGGCGCGTCCCGGCATTCCGCGAGGGAGAGAGGTCAAAGGCGATGGCGAGCAACCTGACGCGCGACGAGGCGCGGGACAGAGCCCGGCTGCTGAGCGTGACGTCCTACGAGGTCGAACTTGACCTGACGGGCGACGAGCAGACATTCCGCTCGGCGACCACGGTGCGGTTCAGCGCCTCGGCGGCCGGCAGCGCCACCTTCATCGACCTCACCGCCCCGGCGGTCCGCGAGATCCTGCTGAACGGGCAGGCCCTGGACCCCGGCGCGTTCGTCGGCGATCGCATCGCGCTGGCCGGGCTGGCCGGCGAGAACGAGCTGCTGGTCGTGGCCGACTGCGCCTACTCGCGCTCGGGCGAGGGCCTGCACCGGTTCACCGACCCGGCCGACAAGGGCGTCTACCTGTACTCCGACCTGGAGACCTTCGACGCCCACCAGATCTACGCGTGCTTCGACCAGCCCGACCTCAAGGCCGCCTTCGAGCTGACCGTGATCGCCCAGGACGACTGGCAGGTCATCGGGAACATGCCGCCCGCCGGCGATCCCCAGCCGGCCGGGCCGGGCCGCCTCCGCTGGCGGTTCCCGCCCACCCCGCCGCTGCCCACCTACATCACGTTCGTCGCGGCCGGCCCCTACCACGCGGTCCGCGACGAGCACGACGGCATCCCGCTCGCCATCTTCTGCCGCCAGTCGCTGGCCAGCTACCTGGACCCGGGTGAGCTGTTCGAGATCACCAAGCAGGGCCTGGACTTCTACCAGCGCCAGTTCGGGCTGCGGTACCCCTTCCCCAAGTACGACCAGCTGTTCGTGCCGGAGTTCAAGGCGGGCGCGATGGAGAACCCCGGCGGGGTGACCTTCCTGGAGGCCTACGTCTTCCGCTCGCGGGTCACCGACTCGACCCGCGAGGCCCGGGCGTCGACGATCCTGCACGAGATGGCCCACATGTGGTTCGGCGACCTGGTCACCATGCGCTGGTGGGACGACCTGTGGCTGAACGAGTCGTTCGCCACCTGGGCGGCCGCCGTGGCCGAGGCCGAGGGCACCCGGTTCCGCTCCGCCTGGACGGTGTTCGCGCAGTTCGAGAAGGCCTGGGCGTACCGGCAGGACCAGCTCCCCTCGACCCACCCGATCGCGGCCGACATCCCCGACATCGCCGCCGTCGAGGTCAACTTCGACGGGATCACCTACGCCAAGGGCGCGGCCGTGCTCAAGCAGCTGGTCGCCTGGGTCGGCCGGGACAACTTCCTGGCCGGCGTGCAGCAGTACTTCGCCGGGCACTCCTGGGGCAACGCCACCCTGGGCGACCTGCTCGCCGCGCTGGAGCAGTCCTCCGGCCGCGAGCTGGCGTCCTGGTCCAAGGCGTGGCTGGAGACGGCCGGGGTGAACACGCTGCGGCCGCGGTTCGAGGTCGGCCCGGATGGCCGGTTCACCTCGTTCGAGGTGCTGCAGGAGGCGCCGCCCGCCCACCCCGAGCTGCGCCCGCACCGGATCGCCATCGGCCTGTACCGGCAGGACGGGGAGAGCCTGAGCCGGGCGCACCGCGTCGAGACCGACATCGCGGGCGAGGCCACCCCGATTCCCGAGCTGGTCGGCCAGCCGTGCCCCGACCTGGTGCTGGTCAACGACGACGACCTGACCTACGCCAAGATCCGGCTGGACGAGCGCTCGCAGCGCGCGCTGGTCAGCGCGGGCGGCCGGTTCACCGACGACCTGCCCGCGGCGATCTGCTGGGCCGCCGCCTGGGATATGGCCCGCGACGGCGAGCTGCGCGCCCGGGACTTCCTGGCCATGGCGGTCACCGGGACCGAGTTCATCACCGACGTCTCGGTCCTGCGCACGGTGCTGATGCAGGTCACCTCAGCCATCCGCCGGTACGCCGACCCGTCCTGGCGGCCCGCCGGGATGGCCGAGCTGGCCATGGCGCTGCGCGGCTGGCTGAGCCGGGCCGAGCCCGGCTCGGACGCGCAGCTGACCTACGCGCGGGCGCTCGCCGACATCGCCACCGCGCCCGCCGACCTGGACCTGCTGGCCGGGCTGCTGGACGGCTCGGTGGTCATCGACGGGCTCGCCGTGGACACCGAGCTGCGCTGGCTGCTGCTGCACCGGCTGGTCGCCATGGGCGCGGCCACCGAGGAGCAGATCGACACCGAGCTGGACAACGACCGGACCGACGCGGGCGAGCGGCACGCCATCGCCGCCCGGGCCGCCATCCCGGCCCCGGCCGCCAAGGCCCGGGCGTGGGCCGAGATCGTCGGCGGCGACCTGCCGAACGCGATGTTCCGGGCCGCGCTCGGCGGCTTCCAGGACCTCGACCAGGCCGAGCTGCTGACGCCCTTCGCCGAGCCGTTCTTCGAGGTCCTGGGGCGCCTGTGGCAGGAGTGGGGGTCGGACCAGGCGCAGTACTTCGCCACCGGCGCCTACCCGGTCACGGCGGTCAGCCAGGAGACGCTCGACCGGACCGACGCCTACCTCGCGGCGGCCAGCCCGCCCGCGTCCCTGCGCCGGCTGCTCAGCGAGGACCGCGACGACATCGCCCGCCAGCTCAGGTGCCGCGAGCGAGATGCATCGGAGAGCTAACCGGCGGGACGCAAGGGAGAGCTAACGGCGGAATTCACCCGACCATCCGTAACGTGGCCCGGCCCGCGGCTCCGGCACCCAGCCGCCGGGCAAGGGCCGGGCGGACGCAGGAGGGACGGCCGCCCGGGCCGCTAGTCCGCCGCCCCGACGCCGGACACGGCCCGGGTCACAGCCATCACCAGCGGGTGGCCGGGCAGGTCCTCGAGGAGCACGGGAACGCCCTCGTGGTCGCACAGCGGGACCCGCCAGTTGGGGTACTCGTCCACGGTGCCCGGGATGTTCTGGCTGCGGGTGTCGCCGACGGCGTCGGCGAGGGACACCCCGACCAGCAGCGCCGGCGTGCGGGCGAGGTAGCCGTACAGGCCCACGGTGAACTCGGCGACGCTGCGCGGCCCGCCCGGCGGCACTAGGCCCGCCGCCGCCAGCGCGGCCGACCACGACGAAACAGTGGCCGCCGAGCGATCTCGTTCTTCCTCTTGCGGCCGGGTCAGGAGGCCGAGGCCGGCCCGGACGGTGACCTGGTCGCCGGTCCAGAATCCGGCCACGGTGGGCACGTCGTGGGTGCCGACCGTGGCCATGCAGCGGCGCCGCCAGTCGCCGGGCGGCAGCGGGCCGCCGTCCGGCGCGGCCGCGAACCAGAGGACCTCGGTGCCGAGGATGCCGTGTTCGGTCAGGTAGGCCGACAGGCCCTCCTCGACCGTGCCGAGGTCCTCGCCGATGGCCACCGCGCCCGCGGCGGCGGCCCGGCCGGCCAGCGCGCCGACGGCGGCGGCGCGGTCGTACCGGACGTAGGCGCCGCGGTCGGCCGTCATGCCCTCGGGCACCCACCACAGCCGGGCCAGGCCCATGACGTGGTCGACGCGCAGGCCGCCGGCCTGCCCGAGGGCCGCCGCGAACAGCTCGGCCAGCGGCCGGTACCCGGCGTCCGCGAGGCGCTGCGGGTGCCAGGGCGGCTGCGACCAGTTCTGGCCGAGCTGGTTGAAGCTGTCAGGCGGGGCGCCGACGCTGATGCCCTGGACGAGCAGGTCCTGGTGCGCCCAGGCGTCCGCGCCGCCGGGATGGACGCCGACGGCGAGGTCGTGGATGATCCCGGTGGCCATGCCCGCCGCCCGCGCGGCATCCTGCGCGGCGGCCAGCTGCTCGTCGACCAGCCACTGGACCCAGGCGTGGAACTCGGCCGCCTCGGTGCCGGCCGCGGCGGCCCGGCCCGCGGCCGCGTCGCGCAGCGGCTCGGGCCAGTGCCGCCAGTCCGGGCCGTGCTCCTCGGCCAGCGCGCACCAGGCCGCCCAGCACTCCAGCTCGACGCCCTGGCCGGCGCGGTAGGCGTCGAGCGCGGCCTGCCGGCCCGGGGTCAGCGGGACCTGGCGCAGCAGCGTGAGGGCGGCCCGCTTGGCCGCCCACACCGCGTCCCGGTCGATCAGGTCCGGGCGGGTGCTGGCCGCCCGCAGCGGCGCGGCCAGGGCCTCGATGCCGGCCCGCGGGCCGGGCGGCAGCGCCGCGTACTCGGGGATGTCCTCGATCCGCAGGTACAGCGGGCTGGAGTAGTGCCGGGTCATCGGCAGGTAGGGCGACGGGCTGACCGGGGGCCGCGGCTCGGCCGCGTGCAGCGGGTTGACCAGGATGAACCCGGCCCGCAGGTCGCGGCCGCTCCACCGGGCCAGGTCGGCGAGGTCGTGCAGGTCACCGTGGCCCCACGACTGCCGCGACCGGACCGAGTAGAGCTGGACCGTCAGTCCCCAGGACCGGCGGTCCGGGACGGGCGCCCGCCCGCCGGCCGGGGTGGCTGACGGAACTGGACGGGCGGACGGGGCCGCGCTGGCGGGCGGCGGGGCGGCGGCGAGGGCGGCGAGGATTGCCTCGAGGCTGGCGTCGGGAACGTCGACCTGTTCCCCTACCCAGTTGAGGTAGCGCGGGGCGACGCCGGCGGCCTCGGCCCGGCGGGCGAGCTCAGGGTCGGTCATTCCCCTATCGTCGGGCCGGCGGGATCGCCCCGTCCGCCCGACCCCCGCTCCGGCTTCCCGCCCGCCCGGGGATCCGGCGCGATGCCCGTCGACTGGATCTCCGGGAGGCCGACGTCGGCCATCCTGTGGTCCGCGCCGCTCGCGGCCACGGCACTGGCGGTCATGGCGCCGGGGTCCAGGGTGCGGACCTCGGCGGCTCCCTCGTCGGCGGCTCCGTCGGCGGCGGCGCCCGCGGCGGCGGCCTCGGCGATCCCGGCGTCGGCTACGGCCGCGCGGGGGTACTGGGCCAGGGCGTGGCCGAGCCACAGGCCGGCCAGGGCCAGCAGGGCGGCGATCAGCAGGGCGACCAGCACGCTGGCGGTCGCGGAGGACGTCCGGCGGGCCAGGCCGGCGATGACCGGGGCGGTGCCGCCGGCCGGGTGGCCGTGCAGCGCCGGCCACCCCAGCGCCATCCCCCAGCCGGCCATGGCCATCGCGGCCACGACGGGCACCAGCACGCGGGCCCGCCAGCCGCCGAAGCGGTTGGCCAGCCCGGCGGCGACGCCGGCCGCGAGCGGAAGGAACCACAGCCCGGCCGCCGCGCCGGCCGCGATGAGGGCCGCGCCCGCGGCGGCGGCCAGCAGCCACAGCGCCGTCGGCCCCTGGTGCCGCGGCCGCCGGAACCGGGGCCGGAGCGGCGGCGGCGGGCCGGGCGGGGCGCTGCCCTGGACGCGCAGCCGCCCGAGCCGGTACGAGCCGGGCTTACCCAGCCGCCTGAGGTCAGTCACGGGTGCCACTCCCCGCGCCGGCCACCCGCGCATGGCCGACGCCGCCTCGCGGCCCGCGCAGCGTGCCGCTGCCTGGCCGGGCACTCGGTTGCTCCGCCATCCCGCGACCACCTCCGCCCCCGCAGTTACCCAGGTCGCACTGGCCACAGCATCGTAGGAGCCCGGGCCGCCCCGCGCACGGACCCGGCCCGCGCCCGCGTGCCGCCGCGCCTCGCGCCGGGCCAGGGCGCCAGCGGATCGGATCGCACGTCACTGGCCGGGTGCGAGCCGATCCGCTGACACGGGACGCGGCGCGGGGTCAGGGGGGCGGGAGGGCGGCTAGCTGGCGGCGGACGAAGGCGCGCTGGGCGGGGGCGAGGCCGAGGCGGAGGGCCTCGGCGTAGGCGTCACGGGCCGCGGCCGGGCGCCCGGCCTGGCGGGACAGCTCGCCGATGGCGACGTGCAGCTGGGGCCAGCGGGTGGGCTCTCCGTAGAGCAGGAACAGGTACTTCATCGTCGCTCACCTTCCCGGCTGGCCCGTACAGCCAGCCTGTACTAGTGAGTCGATCAGCGCCACGCCCCATCGACACTTCGCGTGCCGGTCAGCGGCGGATGCCGGCGGGCTCGGGCTCAGGCGGGGGCGCGGCCGCCGCGGCGGCGCTGCCCTCCAGGGTCAGGTGCGGGACGACGGGCTCCAGCCAGCGGGGCATCCACCAGGCGTGCCGGCCCAGCAAGCTCATGATCGACGGGACCAGGATCATCCGGACCAGGGACGCGTCGATCAGCACGGCGAAGGCCATGCCGATGGCGAGCATCTTGACCGTCGGGTCGGTGCTCAGCACGAAGCTGGCGAAGACCACGATCATGATCGACGCCGCCGTGGTGATGACCCGGGCCGTGCTGCCGATGCCGATGGCCACCGCCCGGTGCGGGTCGCGGGTCGTGATCCAGGCCTCGTGGATGCGCGACAGCAGGAAGACCTCGTAGTCCATGGACAGGCCGAACACGATGGCGAACACCAGCATCGGGACGTAAGCCGGGATCGGCAGCGTGGTCGGGACGCCGACCAGGCTCGCCCCCCAGCCCCACTGGAAGACGGCCACGATCACGCCGTACGCGGCGCCGATGGACAGCAGGTTGAGCACCGCCGCCTTGAGCGCGATGACGACCGACCGGAACGCCGTGGTGAGCAGGATGAAGGCGATCGCCACCACGGTCAGGATGAGCCACGTCATCCGGCTGGTGATCCGGCTGGTGAAGTCCACGTTGCCCGCCGTGGTGCCGGTCACCCAGGTGGTGACGTGGGACTTGGGCAGCACGGTGTCGCGCAGCCGCCTGACCAGGTCATTGGTGGCGCTGGCCTGCGGACGGGTGGTCGGGATGACGTTGAACACCGCGGTGTTGCCGGACGAGTTGACGGCCGGCGGCCCGACCGAGGCCACGCCGCTCGTTGCGCCCACGTTCTTGGTCATGTCGTTCAGCAGCGACTGCGTCGCCGAGCTGGACTCCTTGGGCACCTTGACCACGACCGCGAGCGGGCCGTTGACGCCGACGCCGAAGCCCTGCTTGATCAGGTCGTAGGCCACCCGGTTGCTCTGCGAGGTGGGATTGGTGCCGTTGTCGGGCTGGCCGAGCATGATCGAGAACAGCGGGATGGCCAGCACCACGAGCACGGCCACGCTGGCCAGGCCCCACGGCCACGGGTGCCCGCTGACCATCCGGCCCCACCGGGCGAACCCGCTCTGCTCGTGCCGCTGCTCGGTGGCGCCCGCGGTCTGCCGGGCCTGCTGCTGGATCGAGATTCCCGCCCGCCGCGCCCGGATCCGGTCGGGCAGCGAGCGGGCGCCGCCGCGGGCCAGGCCGATCAGGGCCGGGACCATCGTCAGCGCGGCGATCATCGTGACCGCGACGACGAGCGCGGCGGCCAGGCCGAGCGAGCCCACGAACGACACCCCGACCACGTACAGGCCGAGGATGGAGACGACCACGGTGCTGCCCGCCACGACGACGGCCGCGCCCGAGGTGCCCCCGGCATGCCGGGCCGAGGTGATGACGTCCATCCCGCTGTCGAGTTGCTCGCGGTGCCGGGACACCAGGAACAGGCCGTAGTCCACGGCAACGCCCAGCCCGAGCAGGGTGGCGATGGTCGGCGCCGTGGTCGGGAACGTCACCGCGGAGGCCAGCAGCGCCAGCAGCGACAGGCCGGCGCCCACGCTGAACAGGGCCGAGATGAGCGGGATGGCCGCGGTGATGAGCGAGCCGAACATGAACACCAGCAGGAGCAGGGCGCAGCCCAGGCCGATGGCCTCGGAGGTGAGGTCGTTGGTCTTCTGGCCGATCTGGCCCGCGCCCGCCCCGTAGGCGACCTGCAGCCCGGCCTGGGTGGCCGGCTTGACGGCCGTGTTGAGCCGATTCAGGTACGAGGTCCCCAGCGAGTTGGGGTTCACCTTCCACGACACGGTGGAGTACGCGATGGTGCCGTCCTTCGACACCGTGCCGGCCGACCCCGACGAGAACGGGCTGACCGCCTTGATCACGTGCGGGAGCTTGGCGACGTTGGTGGTGGCCTGGTTCACGGCCGACTGGTCGGAGCTCACGCTGCCGTGCCGGGCGTGGAACACGATCTGCCCCGAATACCCGCCCTGCTGGGAGAAGTCGCTGTTCAGGCGGTCGAGCCCGAGTGCGGAGTCGGTGCCCGACACGGTGTAGTTGTTCACGTAGGTGCCGCCCCAGGCCCGGCTGGCGCCCAGCACGCCACCGAGAACCAGCACCCAGGTGATGATGACGATCCAGTGCCGCCGGGCCGCGAATGCGGCGAGACGCTCGAGCAGCTGGTTCATGCCCGCCTTCCTGCCGGCCCGCCGCCGGGCATCCAAGAGCCACCCATGATGAGGATCAGGGTGCGGGCCGGCGGGCCGGCTGCCATCACCCGGCCGGGGTGAACTCCCCGGCCGGGTGACGGCGGAAGCGGGCTACCGGACCGGGGCCGGCTCCCCGGCGGTCACCTCGTGGCCCGCTCCGCCCGGCGCGGGCGGGTTGTCCCGGCTGATCCGGCTCGGCCACCACATGTGCCGCCCCAGGTCGAGGTTGAGCGCGGTGACCAGGATGGACCGCACGATGATCGTGTCCAGCAGCACCCCGAAGGCGACCGCGAACCCGAGCTCGGCCAGGAAGGTCACCGGGAGAGTGCCGAGGACGGCAAACGTTCCGGCGAGAACGGCTCCGGCCGAGGTAATGACGCCGCCGGTGGCCGCCAGGCCGGTCAGCGCGCCGCGGCGCGGCCCGTGCTGCTGGGTCTCCTCGCGGACCCGGGTCATCAGGAAGATGTTGTAGTCGATGCCCAGGGCGACCAGGAAGACGAACACGAACAGCGGGAACGAGGTGTCGGTGTTGCCGTAGTGGAACAGGTGGTTGAACACCACCGCGCTGACGCCGAGGGCCGCGAAGTAGGACAGCACCACCGTGCCCATCAAGATGATGGGCGCGACGATCGCCCGCAGCAGCAGCGCCAGGATGACGAACACGACCAGCAGGATGAGCGGGATGATCAGCTCCCGGTCGTGCGTCGCGGCGTGGTTGATGTCCAGGTTGACGGCGGTGGCCCCGCCGACCTCAGCCCGGGCGCCCGGAACGGCGTGCACCGCGGCGCGGACCTTCCCGATGGTGGCGTAGGCGGCCGGGCTGTCGGGGGGCGCGGTGAGCGTCCCGTTCAGGTAGGTCAGGCCGCCGCGGGTGGTGAGCGGCACCACCCCGGAGATGCCGGGCACCGAGCGGAACGCCGCCGCGAGCGGGGCGGCCTCGGCCTGCCGGCCGACCACGGTGACGGGCTCGGCGGCGCCGGCCGGGAAGTGCCGGTCGAGGACCGACTGGCCGACCACCGAGTCGGGTCGGCCGGGGAAGGACTGCGCGCTGGTCAGGCCGCTGGACTTCAGGGTGAGGGTGCCCAGGGCCAGCACGCCGAGGGCCAGGGCGGTGCCGACCCAGACCAGCCGGGGCCGGGGAGCGATGCCGCGGCCGACACGCGACCACAGGCCCGCGGCGGTGGGCTCGGGCGACCCGTAGGACGGCCGGACCGGCCAGAACACCCAGCGGCCGCAGATGACCAGCAGGGCCGGCAGCAGGGTCATCATGGCGAACAGGGCGACGACGACGCCGATGGCCAGGACCGGCCCCATGCTGCTGGTCGAGTTCAGCTGGGCGATGGTCAGCACCAGCAGGCTGGCCACCACCGTGCCGGCGCTGGCCAGGATGGCCGGGCCGGCCCGCCGCAGGGCCACGGCCATGGCCTCGTGCCGGTCTTCGTGACGGCGCAGTTCCTCCCGGTAGCGGGCCGTCAGCAGCAGGGCGTAGTCGGTGCCCGCGCCGAACACCAGCACGTCCAGGATGCCCGCGGTCTGGGCGTTGACGGTCAGCCCGGCGTGCGCGGCCAGCAGGTAGACCAGCGCCTCGCCGGTGGCCAGGGCGATGCCGGCCGAGATGACGGGCAGCAGCCACAGGGTCGGGCTCCGGTAGGTGATCAGCAGCAGCCCGATGACGACGGCCAGCGTCGCGTACAGCAGCGTGCCGTCGATGCCCTTGAACGAGTTGGCTGAGTCCGCGGCGCTGCCCAGCGGGCCGGCGATGTGCACGGTCATCCCGCCCGCCCCGGACTTGGCGATGGCCCGGATCCGGTCCACCGCGGTGCTGGCCCCGTTCCAGCCGTCCTTGCCCAGGTTGACGGGGACGATCGTCTCGATCGCCTGCCGGTCCCGGGCCAGGACGGGCCCGACGACCTGCCCGTGGACGACGCCGTGCACGCGCGCGAAGGCGCTGGTGTCGGCGGCCGCGGCGGCCCGGTCGGCGGCGGTCAGGCCGCCGGGCCGGGAGTAGACGACCGCGCCGACGAAGACGTTGGGTGACTGGAACTTGGCTTGCAGGTTCACGACCTGCGTCGACTCCGCCTTGGCGGGCAGCCAGGACGAGGCGTCGTTCTTCTCGGCGTTGGTCAGCTTGCCGGCCAGCGGGCCGAGCACGGCGACGACGATCACCCAGAAGATCAGGACCAGCCATTTAGTGCGGCGGCCGCTGGGCACGCGAGCAAGAGCGCGGACGGTGTTCATCGGGGATCCCCCTGGATCGGCGATTGGTCGGGGCGGCGGCCCGGTGCTTTCCGGCCCGCTCTGACCACCTGTCGTACGCCGCGGCCCCAGATCGACATCGGCCGCGCCTTACTTCAGGATTTTCTGGTCGCGAGGCCGGAGCCGGTCCGGATCAAGCAACACGATATATCTCGTGCTCGCGATCGAGCAAGATATATCTCGTTAACGTCGCGTAAAACCATGATCGCGACCAGGACGACTAAACCAGGCGCCCGGCCCGGCTGGCTACCAAATAAGCGGCCGCCGGTCCCGCCACGGCCGGGCCGCCTCGAGCTGGGCCGACAGCGAGATCAGGGTGGCCTCGTCGCCCATCCGCCCGGCCAGCATGACGCCGATCGGCAGGCCGGCGTCGGTCCAGTGCAGCGGCACGCTCACGGCCGGCTGGCCGGAGCAGTTGTACAGGGCCGTCCACGGCGTGAATCGCTTCTGCCGCTCGAAGTTCTCGGCCGGGTCGACCTCGTCGAAGTAGCCGACCGGCACCGGCGGCGCGGCCACCGTGGGGGTCAGGATGGCGTCGTAGCGGCCGAACGCGGCCAGCGCCCCGCGGGTCACCGCCTGCAGGTAGGCCTGGGCGAACATCAGGTCGGCGGCCTTGAGCTCCATGCCCCGGCCGCGCAGGTACTGGGTCAGCGGCAGCAGCTGGCCGACCTGGTCCGGGCCGACCGGGACCAGCGTGGCCATGGCGTACCACAAGGTGACGAACGGGTCGACGGTGTCCTCGCCGAACGGCATCTCGATGTCGGTGACCTCGTGACCGAGCGACTCCAGCAGGGTGCTGGCCGCCTCCCACGCGGCGATGCAGTCCGGGTGCACCTCCGCGCCGGGCACCGCGACGCTGAGCGACCGGGCGATCTTGAGCCGGCCCGGCTCGCGGCTGGCGTGGCCCAGGAACGTCTCGCCCGGGGGCAGCGCGGGCTGGGTGTACATGTCGCCGGGGTAGTTGCCGGTCATGACGTCGAGCAGCAGGGCCGCGTCCGCCACGGTGCGGGCCAGCGGGCCGTCGGTGGACAGGCCGGCCAGGTCGGGGTTGAGCGGGCCGCCCGAGATCCGGCCGCGGGTCGGCTTGATCCCGAACAGGCCGCACACGCTGGCCGGGATCCGGATTGAGCCGCCGCCGTCGCTGCCCTGGGCGGCGGGCGCGAGGCCGGCCGCGACCGCCGCGCCGGCCCCGCCGCTGGACCCGCCGGCCGAGCGGGTCAGGTCCCAGGGCGTACGGGCCGGCGGGCCGATCGTCGTCTCGGTGTAGCAGGGCAGCCCGAACTCCGGCGTGGCGGTCTTCCCGGTGATCACGATCCCGGCCGACCGCAGCGCCGCCACGACGTAGTCGTCCTCGGTCGGCACGTGACTGGCGTACACGGCACTGCCCAGCGTCATCCGGACCCCGGCCACCTGGTTCAGGTCCTTGATCGGGACCGGCACGCCGGTGAGCGGCGGCAGGCCGCCGGCGGGCTCGCCGTCGCGCCGCCAGACCGTCACGGCCTGCTCGGCGACGGCCGCCTGCGCGCGGGCCAGGTCGTGGGTGACGGTGTAGAACGCGCCGACCTCGGCGCCGAGGCGGTCGATGCGGTCCAGGTAATGGTCGGTCACCTGCACGGGAGAAACCTCCCCGGCCCGGATCGCCGCGGTCAGCTCGGTCACCGTGAGGTCGTGAATGTCAGTCACCCACCGAACAGTAGAACCCGGTGAACGCCTGGTCTACGGGCGCCCCGCGGGCCGCGCCGGATTGGCCGCGATAATCACCGGGAACGGCGGGCGATAGCCGGAACGCGCGCTAGTCTGCCCGTGGCCGCTCGGTTACTCTAGAGATGTGGACCGCGAAACCGGACCTAAGCCGCCGGCCGCCGGGACAACGGCGGCCGCCGCCGAACCCGCCGACCCGCCGATCCGCCGTGCCCCGGCCGGGCCCCGCCCCCCGGCCGCCGGCCTGAGCGCCGACCCCCGGCTCACCGTCTGGATCCGCCGGGCCGTGATCGCCCTGGTCGTCGGCGTCGCCATCGCCATCTGGGCGGGCTGGCGGTGGGGCCTGACCGCCGCGGCCGCCGTCGCCGTCCTGGACACGATCTACCAGTCCAAGGCCATGGCCCCGATCCCGGCCGAGGTCGGCGCGACCTCGGCCCAGCGCAAGACCCGGCGGCGGCTGACCGCGCTGCGGCGGGCCGGCTACGTGGTGCTCAACGCCCGCGCCATCCCCGACAGCGACGAGGTCATCGACCACCTGGTCATCGGCCCGGCCGGCGTCTTCTCGGTGGACTCCGAGCAGTGGGACCGCCGCCTGCCGGTCCGGGTGACCGGCGGGTCGGCCAAGAAGTCGGGCATCCTCTACCACGGCCCGTACAGCCAGCAGGACCGGCTGGCGCACGCGCGGTGGGAGGCGGCCCAGGCCACCCGGCTGCTCGGCGCCGCGCTGACGGATCCGGTCGAGGTCAAGGCGGCCATGGTGATCTACGGCCCCGAGATCCAGTGGGGCGTGGCGAACCTGCGCGGGGTCGAGGTGTTCAGCGGCAAGCGGGTCCGCAAGTTCTTCCGCAACCAGAACCGGGTCACCCGCGGCGACCACCTGGACGACGAGGAGATCCACGACATCTACGAGGCGGCCGAGCGCGTCCTGCCCCCCGCCTGAGGACCCCTGCGGGGCACGTATGATCCAGCCCTGTGACCATGTCGGCTGAGAGTTCCGCGACCAGAGACCCGGTAACCATCCGGAACTGGGTCGCGGGCGCCCGGCCGCGTACCCTGCCGGCGGCGGTCGTCCCGGTCGCGGTCGGGACCGGCGTCGCGCTCGGCTATCACGGCTTCGTGGCGTGGCGGGCCATCCTGGCCCTGGTCGTGGGGCTCGCCCTGCAGGTCGGCGTCAACTACGCCAACGACTACAGCGACGGGATCCGGGGCACCGACGAGGTGCGCGTCGGCCCGGTCCGGCTGGTCGCCTCCGGCCTGGCCCGGCCCCGGCAGGTCCGGGCCGCCGCGCTGGCCAGCTTCGCCGTCGCCGGGGTGGCCGGCCTGGCCCTGGCCGCGGTGACGTCCTGGTGGCTGCTGCTCGTCGGCGCCGCCGCCGTGGCGGCGGCCTGGTTCTATACCGGCGGCCGCCGGCCCTACGGGTACCGGGCGCTCGGAGAGGTCTCGGTCTTCGTGTTCTTCGGCCTGGTCGCGGTGGCCGGGACGGCCTACGTCCAGCTCGGACGGGTGACCTGGCTGTCGGTGGCCGCGGCGGCGCCGGTCGGGCTGCTGGCCTGCGCCCTGCTGGTGATCAACAACCTGCGGGACATCCCGACCGACGCGCAGACCGGCAAGCGAACGCTCGCGGTCGTGCTCGGGGACGCGCGGACCCGCCTGCTGTACGCGGCCTGCGTCCTGGTCCCGTTCGCGGTGGCCGTGGCCCTGGCGCCGGTGCGGCTGCTGTGCCTGGTGGCACTGGCGGCGGTGCCGCTGGCCCTCGCGCCGGTGCGGGCGGTCCGCCGGGGGGCCGCCGGGCGGGCGCTGATCGCGGCGCTGGGCCAGACCGGCCGGCTGCAGCTCGCCTTCGGCGCGCTGCTGACCCTGGGGCTGGCCATCCGGCTCTGAGCCCGGCGCGCCTAGCTGACCCGCGCGGCGATGTCGTGCGCGCACGCCAGGGACTCGGCGCGGGTCGTGTCCACCTCCAGGTCGTAGCGCACCCCTTGGTGCACCAGGCCGGCCTGCGACGCGGCCATGCCCGGGACCCGGTCGCCGCGGGCGACCTCGCGGCCGGCGGCCACGGCGCTGTCACACCGGACGCCGACCCACAGCACGGCCACATCGCCGAGGACCTGCTGCCACCGCTGCTGGGACGCCGCCCCGCCGAGGAAGATGTCGTCGATGATGACCCTGGCGCCGGCCCGGGCCATCGCCGCGACGCCGGCCCGCCAGGCCGCCTCCAGCGCCCGGAAGCCGGCCCCGACGCTGACCACGCCGTCCGCCGCGATCTCGATCCCCGCGCCCGACGCCTGCATCCGCGCGGGCATGGCCTCGACGAACCAGTCGGCCCCGAACGCCAGCCACGGATCGGGCAGCACGGCCTGCAGGCACCGCACGATCCCGGACTTCCCGGAGCTGGACCCGCCGTTGAGAATGATCATCTGAGTGGTCACCCGGCCACAGTAGGGCGCCCGCCGCCCGACCGCCGATGACCCGGCCGGGGAGGATATCCCCCGGGTGAGGATGGGTGACAGCCGGCTACTGGCCGGCGGCCGCCGTTCCTAGCGTTGTGGTCATGACGCACACGCTCACGAGCAAGAACTCCCGATGATCGAGGCCCGCGGTCTCACCAAGCGCTACGGCGCCACGCTCGCGGTCGATGACCTCAGCTTCACGGTCCGCCCCGGTACGGTGACCGGGTTCCTCGGCCCGAACGGCGCGGGCAAGACGACCACCATGCGGATGATCCTCGGCCTCGACTCCCCCACGGCCGGCACCGTCACCATCGGCGGCCGGCCGCACCGGGACCTGCCCCGCCCGATGCGCCAGGTCGGCGCGCTGCTGGAGGCCCGGGCCGTGCACGGCGGCCGCACGGCCCGCAGCCACCTGCTCTGCCTGGCCCAGACCAACGGGATCTCCCGCCGCCGGGTGGACCAGGTCCTGGAGCTGGTGGGGCTGGCCGAGGTGGCCCGGCGGCGATCCCGGGCGTTCTCGCTGGGCATGGCCCAGCGCCTCGGCATCGCCGCGGCGCTCCTCGGCGACCCGGCGGTCCTCATGTTCGACGAGCCGGTCAACGGCCTGGATCCCGAGGGCATCACGTGGATCCGGACCCTGATGCAGTCGCTGGCCGGCGAGGGGCGCACGGTGCTGGTGTCCAGCCACCTGATGGCCGAGATGGAGAACACGGCCGCGCACCTGCTCGTGATCGGGCGCGGACGGCTCATCGCGGACTGCAGCATGGCCGCGTTCATGGGGCGCAGCTCCGCCCGGGCCGTCCTGGTCCGGACCCCGCAGCCGGCCGAGCTGGCCGGCGCGGTCGCCGCGGCGGGCGGCACCGTCACCCGGCCGCCCGATGACGAGGCCGGGACCGGCGCTGCTGACGGCGACAGCGGCGATGCGCTGCAGGTCCGCGGGCTGACCCAGGACCAGGTCGCCGACCTGGCCTTCGCCCGGGGAATCCAGCTGCGTCACCTGGCCGCGGCCCGGGTGTCGCTGGAGCAGGCATTCATGGAGCTGACCGCGGACAGCGTCGAGTACCACGCGGGCCGGACGACGGCCGGCGCCGGAACGGAGGCCTGACATGACCGCCATCTCGAGCAGCCCGGCCCGGCCCGGTGCAGCCCGGCCGCGCGGAGCGTCCGCCCGGGGCCGGCGGGCCGACCTGGCCGGCACGCTGCGCTCGGAGCTGACCAAGATCTTCTCGGTGCGCTCCACGTACTGGTCGCTGCTGGTCCTGGTCGTGGCGAGCATCGGCTGGTCGATCGCGTTCTGCGCGGGCGAGGCCGCCCAGTGGCCGCACCTGGGGGCGGCCGACCGGGCCGGCTTCGACCCGGCGCAGTCCAGCGTCCTCGGCGTGGCCCTGCTGGGTCAGCTGGTCGTCGTGGTCCTCGGCGCGCTCGTCATCACCTCCGAGTACTCGACGGGCATGATCCGGACGTCGCTGACGGTCATGCCCCGGCGCGGCGTCCTGTTCGGCGCCAAGGCGGCCGTGCTCGGCGCGGTCAGCCTGGTCACCGCCGTCCCGGCGAGCTTCACCGCCTTCTTCGTCGGCCAGCGGCTGCTGGCCAGCACGCACGCGGGCACGACGCTGGGCCAGCCGGAGGTGCTGCGCGCGGTCCTGGCCGCCGCCCTGTACGTCGGACTGTGCGGGCTGTTCACGATCGGCCTCGGCGCCGTGCTGCGGAGCACGCCCGGAACCATCACGGCCGCCTTCGGGTTCCTGTTCCTGGTCCCGCAGCTGGCCAAGGCCCTGCCGACCGCCTGGTACGGCGAGGTCGTGCGGTGGCTGCCGGGCGGCGACTTCGTGGCCGCCCTCACCAGCTCCAGCAACAGGCCGATCAGCCCGCACGTGTTCTCGGCCTGGGGCGAGCTCGCCGTGTTCGGCGCCTACACGGCGGTGCTGCTCGCGGCCGGGGCCGCGGCCCTGCGGCGCCGTGACGCCTGAGCCCGTGGCCGCCCCGCCGGGCCCGAGGCGCCCCGATGGCGCGCAGGCCGGTGCGTACCCTGGACAGGTGCCGGGACTCCGGGCGTGGCTGCGCCGCCATCCGTGGCAGGCCGACGCCCTGCTGGCGGCGGCGCTGTTCGCGGGCAGCTCGGACCAGGCCAGGGTCACGGCGGTCAGTGTGCTGCTGGCCGCCACGGTGATACCCCGGCGGCGATACCCCGAGGCGGCGTTCGCGGTGGCGGCGGCGGTCGGCGCGGTGCAGATCGTTCTCGGCCTGCGGCCGGGCGGGGATCCGACGCACCCGGCGCTGGAGCCGTGCGTGGCCGACCTGGCCATCGCCGTGCTCCTGTACACCCTGGCCGCGCACCGGTCCCGCCGCGTGTCCGTCTCCGGCCTGGTGATCTGCCTGCTGCTGTCAGCCGTCGCCATCGCCCGGTGGAGCCCGGCCAACACGGCCCACCCGCAGGACGCGGTGTTCGCGGCGGCCGTCGCGCTCGGCGGCGCGGCGCTGACGGCCTGGGTGCTGGGTGATTCCATCGCCTTCCGCTACCGCCGCGCCTACTACGCCTCGCTGGAGGACCGCGCCGCGCGGCTGGAGGCCGAGCGCGATGCCCAGGCCCGCATCGCGGCCGCGGCGCAGCGCGCCCGCCGGCTGGAGGAGCAGCGGGCCCGAGCGGTGGACCAGTCGGCCGCCCGGCTCCGCCGGATCGAGCGCGACCTGCACGACGGGGCGCAGGTCCGCCTGACGGCCCTGGCCATGACCCTGGGCGAGATCAAGGAGGGCCTGGACGACGCCGCCGGCGAGGCCGAGGACGGCGGCCGCACCCGGTTCCTGGTCGGCGCGGCCCATCGCAACGCCAAGGAGACGCTGGCCGAGCTGCGGGATCTCGCCCGGGGCATCCACCCGCCGGTGCTCGATCGCGGCCTCGGCGCCGCGCTGGCCGCCCTGGCCGAGACCAGCGCGATCCCGGCCGCGCTGAGCGTCAGTGTCGGGGACCGGCCCTCGCCGGCGATCGAGGCCATCGCCTACTTCTGCGCGGCCGAGCTGCTGGCCAACGCGGCCAAGCACAGCGCCGCCGGCCACGTCGCGGTCAGCGTCAGCGACCAGGACGGCGGGCTGCTGATGACCGTGGCCGACGACGGCGCCGGCGGGGCCCGCCTGGTGCCGGCCGGCGGGCTGGCCGGCCTGCTCGAGCGCGCGCAGACCGTGGACGGCCAGCTGCGCGTGGACAGCCCGCCCGGCGGGCCGACCGTCGTCACGATCATGCTGCCGGAGCACGCCTGATGCCCGCGCCGCTGCGTATCGTGATCGCCGAGGACGCCGCGATCATGCGAGACGGGCTGACCCAGACCCTGACCCGCCGCGGCCATGACGTGGTGGCCGCCGTGGCCGACGCCGACGCGCTCCGGTCGGCGGTCCAGCAGTTCCGTCCGGACGTGGCCATCATCGACGTCCGCATGCCGCCGACCCACACGGACGAGGGACTGCGGGCGGCCCGGGCCATCCGCCAGGACTGCCCCGGCGTCGGAGTGCTCGTCTTCTCCCAGTACATCGAGACCACGTCCGCCGCGGAGCTCATCGCCGGCGCCCCGGCCGGCGTCGGCTACCTGCTCAAGGACCGCGTCGCCGACGTCGGCGAGTTCATCGACGCGATCACCCAGGTCGCCCGGGGCGGCACGGTCCTCGACCCGGAAGTCGTCCGCCACCTCCTGCGCGCCAGCCGCCAGGCCACCGCCCTGGCCGCCCTCACCCCCCGCGAGCGGCAGGTCCTCGCGCTGATGGCCGAGGGCCGCTCCAACGCCGGGATCGCCGCCGCGCTCGTCATCTCCCCCGGAGTGGTGGAGAAGCACGTGGCCAGCGTCTTCGCCAAGCTCGGCCTCGCCCCCTCCGACAACGACAACCGCCGGGTCATCGCGGCCATCCGGTACCTGGACTCCTGACCGGGGGAAATCCCCTACCCGGAGATGGGTGTCAGCCGGCTGCCGGCGGGCGCGGCGCGTTCGTAGCGTGGCTGATGTCGATCATTTCCCCGCCACCCGGGAGCCCCGCCATGTACAGCAAGCGCCTTGTCCTCCTGTCTGCCGCAGCGGCCACCGCCGTGTCGCTCGCCGGCTGCGCGCCGGCGGGCGCGGGGCACCGGCCCAGCCCGCCCCCAGCGGCCGCCCGGACCGTGACCGCCGCGTCGGGCCCGGCGGCGAGCCGGGCTCAGGCGGGCGGCACGGTGCAGTTCGTCGACTACCAGGATAACGACGGGCCCAGGGCCGCCGCCGTGCTGACCGGGGCGATCGGCGACTACGGCCCGGCCGTGAGCGTCCACCCAGACGGCACCACCGACCCCGACCACGACAGCCAGCTCAAGCTGGTCCTGGCCCGGGGCTCGTTCCGGCTCAGCATCGCCCGCCTGGACGCGCAGCTGGTCGCCGTGTTCCGCCATTTCCCGCCGGATCGCGCGACCTGCTCGGGCACCGTCACCGTGACCGGGGCCGTCCCGGTGGTGGCGGGCTCGGGAACCGCGTCCTACCGCGGCATCAGCGGGACCTTCGACATGAAGATCACCATCGCCGAGGTCGACGCCCGGGCCGGGTGCAGCGGCACCAGCGCGTTCCTCGCCCAGGCCGTCATCTTCGCCGGCACCGGAACCGTCTCCTTCGGCCGGCCCGCCGCCTGAGCGGCCGCGGCGGCCCGCCCGGCCATCAGCGCGCGTCGAGGAAGGGCGTGATGAGCGCGAGCAGCCGGGCGGGATGCTGGGTCACGCCCATGTGGGTGGTACCGGGCAGCACGGCGAGCTGGGCGTCCGGCAGGAGCTCGAACATCTCCACGACGTCGGCCAGCGGCGAGAAGTCGCGGTCGCCGAAGATCAGCAGGGTCGGCGCCCGCAGTGCGGCCAGCTCGCGGTCCCGGGCGGGGAACTCGTGCACCATGGACGAGTTCCGGGCCGCGAACTCGTCGAAGTGCGCGGGGTCGGGGGCGACCGCGTCGTAGGCGTCGCGCATGGCCTGGAAGTCCGCCGCCGTCGGCAGGCGGTCCTCGTCCAGCGGCACGCTCTCCCGGCCCGGCGGGCGGTGCGCGTCCGCCGAGGCCACGATCAGCCTGCCGACCCGGCCGGGCGCGCTGAGCGCCATCGCGTACGCGACGAGCCCGCCGAGGCTGAAGCCGAACAGGTCGGCCTCGGCGATCCCCAGCTCGTCCAGCAGCGCGACCACGTCACCGGCCAGCGCCTCGATCGTCATCGGGCGCGCGGTGTCCGCGGTGTGACCGTGGCCCTGGAGCTCCACCGCGATCACCTGCCGGCCTGCCGCCAGGGGCTCGAGCAGCGGCCCCCAGTTCAGGTCGATGGTCATCAGGCCGCCGTGCAGGAGCACGAGCGGCCGGCCGGAACCATGGATCTCGTAGTAGAGCTTCAGGCCGTTCACGGATGCGTATGCCATACCGGGTAGACGGTAGCGGGCCGGCGAACTCATCGTGGCCGCCGCGCGCGGCCCGCGGCCGGCTAGCTCCGCAGGACTGCGGCCAGCCTAATGAGCCCGCCGGCCGGCCGGAGCCGGGGCGGATCAGCGGCCCGGGCCGGCGGCGCGAGCGGCTCACGGCCATGGCGATGGCCAGGCCCAGGATGACGGCCGTGGCCCCGGAGGACAGCGCGAAGCCGGCCGTAAACGATGGAGGGGTGTAGGTCCAGGTGACGACGCCGCGCCCGGCCGGGAGGTCGACGGACTGGACCAGGCCCGCGCGGCGGACGGGCACGATAACCGGCCTCCCGCCGCGGGGCTGCCAGGTGGCCGTCCAGCCCGCGGTGGCGGCCACGGACCGGATCACGCGCACGCCGTGGGGCGACGCCACGGCAGCGGCGGTCGGGCTGGCCGCCGAGCCGGCCACGCGCCGCACCGATGCGCCCGCCGCCGGCTGGCCGGGGATGGGCGCCAGGCGGAGCGGGCCGGCCGCGGCATGGTTGGCGAAGACGGCGAACGAGCCGTCGCGGCCCGCGTAGCCCCACCGCGGCGGTACCAGGGAGTCCTGCAGCTGGCCGTCGGCGACCAGCACGCCCCCGGACGGCCCGGTGACCGCGGCCGGGCCGAGACGGCCGGGCCGGGCGCCCGCGGCCGCGATCACGGCCACGCTCGTCACCGGACGGGGCGGCCTGATGGCGAGCACCGAGGCGCTCGGCGCCGTGGCCGGGAACCAGCGCGTCGCGCCGGCGGGGGTCACCAGCCCCAGCCGGAGCCCGGCCGCGGCGTCCTGGCGCGCATCCGCGTCGGGCACCTCGAGCCGGGATACCGGCAGCGGCGTGCCGAGGTACCAGGTGGCCTGGTCAGCCGCGGCGATGTCACGGCGCCCGGTGCCGGGCGGCCCGGCGGCCGGCCCGGCTGGCGCGGCGGCCGGCCCGGATGGCGCGGCGGTGACCAGGTAAGCGGGCACGGTGAGCAGGACTGAGGTGTTCAGCTGGTCGAGCGTCCCGTTGCCCACGGCCCGGGGATCGAGCACGTCCTGGCCCTCGCCGGTGGCCTGGTGGGATCCAGTCGCCGCGGCGTAGCGGCCGTCGGCCAGCGACGAGTAGCCCTGGACCGACGGCGTGCCGGTGAGGACGTTGAGATCGGGCGCGCCGAGCAGGGTCAGCTGCCCGGCGGCGACCTGGTCGGGATCGTAGACGGCATAGCGCCCGGGGTACCCGAGGGCCGCGATCGGGCGGACGGCCGGGGATGCGGCCGGGGATGCGGCCGGGCCGGACGCCTTCGCGGCGGCGGCCGTCGTGGCCGCGCTCGCGCTGCTGCCCAGGCCGGGCAGGACCGCGACCACGGCGAGGAGCGTGAAGGCCACCAGGTCGGCGGCGACGAGTCCGCCGAGCCAGCGCAACCGCGCCTTCGGCCGGAGGCGCCGGCCGAAGAGCACGAATGCGATAGCGCCCGCGCCGGTCAGCGCGGACGGGATCAGCCAGGGCCTGAGCCCGCCGCCGGCCGCGGCGGCGGCGGGGCTCACCCCGAGCCAGCGGAGCAGGCCGGCTCCAAAGGCCACGCCGAGCACGACGACGGCGATCATGGCCAGCGGGGCCAGGACGCCGAGCAGTGTTTCCCGGTCCAGCCAGCGGCGCGCCCTGGCCCGCAGGAACCGCTGGCTCCGCTCGCCGAGCGGGTGGTCGGCCCAGTAGGCGAGCAGCACCGCGAGGGCCAGGTCGGTCACGAGGATGTTGCGGCTCTGGAGCCGCTGATCGCCGAAGAAGGGCAGGTGGAACAGCAGGTGGCCGGCGGGCGTGTTGCCGCCGAGCGCGAGCACGACCCCGACCAGGGCCAGGACGTGCCACACGATCCACTCGGGAGGCCGTGACCGGAGCCGGACACGGCCGAGCAGCACGGTCGCGGCGACCAGCGGGAGGATCCCGACGTAGCCCGTGACCTCGGTCAGGTTGTAATGCGTGAAGAAGGCCGGCTGGCCGAGCGAGCCGGAGCCGCCCATGAGATCGGGCACCAGCATGAGCAGCAGCCACTTGGCCGGCAGCGACCCCGAGTTGAACAGGGCCATCGAGGCGCCCCCGCGCTGGGAGGCGCCGACCGCGGCCAGGCCGGGCAGCCACTGCACGGCGCCGAGGCTGACGCCCAGCACCGCGGCGGCCGCCACCGAGAGGCCGGCCGGGAGGCAGCGGCGGCCGAGCCGGGCGATCCGCCACGCCGCGTAGACACCGATGATCACGCCGGCGTCGGCGATGGCCCGCGGCTCGCCCGCGAGAATGATGAGGCCGATCGTCCCGGCCAGGACGGCGATCCAGCCCATCCGGGCCGCGGGGCTCCGCTCCTGCGAGAGCCGCAGGACGCCCAGCAGCGCGACCGGGACCCAGCTCATCCCGGCCACCAGCCCGAAGTGGGACACCTGGGCCGACATGGCCCCGGCGAAGGCGAACGACAGCGCGCCGAGGGTGGCCGGCCCGGTCCCCAGGCGGAGGGCACGCAGGAAGACGAGCATCCCGAGCCCGGCTACTGCCCAGGTGATGATCATGTTGAGCGTCCACGCCGCGGTGGCGGGGAGGACCGCGAACAGGGCCGTGAGCGGGTAGGCGGCGCCGGCGTTCCAGCCGCCCAGCAAGGGCGCGCCGCTCCAGATGTAGGGGTTGTACAGCGGCAGGTGGCCGCTGCGGAGCTCGCGCCCGGCCAGCACGCGCAGCGGGAAGTTCTGGGTCAGGTCGTCACCGGGGACGACGGCGTGGCCGAGCAGGGCCGGGACGCCGAAGACCAGGACGGGCAGCGCGACCAGCAGGATGACGGCCAGGACGTCGCCCCGCCGGCGCTGAGATGCCCGCGTGCCGAGGTCCTGGATCGTGCTCGTGACAGGCGTGGCTGAAAGCTCAAGTCCCACTGTGGAAACTCTCGCCACACAGGCTGGGACAATCCTGAAAGGATCATGACCGACCCGTCAAAACCCCAGCTCAGCCCGGCTTGAGACGCTCCACGGCCTGCCCGGTGAGGTCAGCGATGATCTCGAAGTCCTCGTCCAGGTGGAGAACGGTGAGCGCGGCGAGTTCGGCTGTCGCGGCGATGATCAGGTCAGGGAGTGACGGAGCGCGATGCTGGCCCCGGTCGGCCAGGAGCGCGAGAACCTCGACCGCCCGGTCCTCGATGGCCGGAGTCAGGTACTCAGCGGACATGGAGGCCAGCGGCGGCCGCCGCAGCCCGGCCCGCAGTTCCGGCCCTGACCGCGCGGAGTAGCCGACCTCCAGCCGCGTCACCGTCGCGATGCATACCAGCCCGCGCTCAATCCGGTCGGCCCACTGTGCGGCATCGGGGCTGGCGCCCAGCCGGACGAGCGCGGACTTGTCGATCAGCCAGCTCGTCACTCCCAGGCCGGGGACATGACATCCGGATCGGCGAGGTCACCGAAGGCCTCGCCCCGGCCGGCATGAGCGTCCACGGCGGCGATGACATCGTCGGGCACGTCGCGAATCAGCACGTCCGTCATGCTTACCGCCCTTGATATCCCGTGATCGCGCGTGCGCATCAGAGCCGCGCGGCCACGCGCCAGCAGTAATCAACTTACTTGACTGTCATGTAAGTTGACGGACCGATAGGATGACGGGCATGGATGACTCAGGGGCCCCCGAGGTGGCCACCCCGACGCTGATGCGCGCCGCGCGGGGCGCGTACGCGCGGTCCATCCGGGTTCAGCTCCAGGCCATCGGGGTCGACGACCTGCCCAGGAACGGCGCGTTCATCCTGACGGGAATTGACGTCGCGGACGGCCCGCCACGGGACGTGCCTGCCGCCCTCGGCGTGACCAAGCAGGCCGTGAGCCAGGTGACGGACACCCTGGTGAACCGGGGCTACCTGGAGCGGCGGCCCGATCCTGGCGACCGCCGGCGGGTTGCGCTCGAGCTGACCGGGCGCGGGCGGCTGGTCGTCGAAGCCCTGGCGCGCGGCGTGGACGCCGTGGACCACCAGCTGCGCGTCCGGGTTCCGGCGGAGCAGGTAGACGCCATGCGGGCCGGGCTGTGGGCGCTGGCCGAGATCAAGACCGCCGGCGAGTCGGCCGGCCCCGGGCGGCGGCGGGCCCGGCGGCAGGTGCACAGCTTCAGCCCGATCTTCCGGGTGCGGGACCTGGCCGCCGCCCTGGCCCACTACTCGGCGCTGGGATTCACCACGCACGGCTACGAGGACGGCCGCGACTACGGGTTCGCCGACCGCGACGGCACCAGCCTGCACCTGGCCGCCGACGCCGGGCACGAGCCGGGGCGCGGCGCCGCGGCGTACCTCTACGTGCGCGACGCGGATGCGCTGCACGCGGAGTGGAGCCGGCCCGGCATCGGCGGGCACACCCACCCGGTCGGCCCGACGCCCTACGGGCTCCGCGAGGGCTCGCATACCGACCCGGACGGGAACCTGATCCGCTTCGGGTCGCCGATCCCCGAGTGAGGCCGGCCCGTCGCCGGGCGGCGGCACGGCCGGCGGTAGATTCGGCCATAGCCGTCACGGAAGCGAGGCTCCATGCAGATCGGTGTCGTGTTCCCCCAGACCGAGATCGGCGCCGATGTCGGGGCGGTGCGCGCCTACGCCCGGCGCGCTGAGGAGCTGGGCTTCCGCCACCTGCTCGCCTATGACCACGTCCTCGGCGCCGATCCGGCCGTGCACGAGGGCTGGAAGGGCCCCTACGACGTCGAGACCACGTTCCACGAGCCGCTGGTGCTGTTCGGCTACCTGGCCGCGGTCACCCGGCTGGAGCTGGTCACCGGCATCATCATCCTGCCCCAGCGCCAGACCGCGCTGGTGGCCAAGCAGGCCGCCGAGGTCGACCTGCTCGCCGAGGGCCGGTTCCGGTTCGGCATCGGGCTGGGCTGGAACCGGGTCGAGTACGAGGCCCTCGGCAAGGACTTCGCCAGCCGCGGGCGCCGGGCCGACGAGCAGGTCGAACTGCTGCGGCGCCTGTGGACCGAGCGCAGCGTGACGTTCGACGGCGCCGACGAGCAGGTCACCGGAGCGGGGCTGTCCCCGCTGCCGGTGCAGCGGCCCATCCCGGTCTGGTTCGGTGCGCAGTCGCCCGCGGCCTACCGGCGGGCGGGGCGCCTCGGGGACGGCTGGTTCCCCCAGGTCCGGCCGGGACCGGACCTGGACGCGGCGCGAGCGATCGTCGAGCAGGCGGCCATCGAAGCCGGCCGCGACCCGGCCGCCATCGGCATGGAAGGCCGGGTCAGCTGGAACGGCGACGCCGACAAGCTCGTCGACCACGTGGACCGCTGGCGCAAGGCCGGGGCCAGCCACCTGTCGCTGAACACCATGAACACCGGGCTGACCAGTGCCGACCAGCACCTCGGCGCGATCGAGCGGGCGGCCCAGGCCCTCGGCCTGACGCCGGCCTGAGCCAGCCCGCCGAGGTCGCCGCCGCCGGAGGCACAGGCCGGGGAGTGTTATGGACGATGACGCTGTCGCGGCGTACCTGCGGCGCATCGGGGTCGAGCGCCCGGCCGTCGCCGACGCGGGCACGCTGCGCGCCCTGCACCGGGCCCACCAGGTCGCGGTGCCGTTCGAGAACCTGAGCATCCACCTGGGTGAGCCCATCTCGCTGGACGAGGCGGACCTGGTGGACAAGATCGTCCGCCGCCGCCGGGGCGGCTTCTGCTACGAGCTCAACGGGCTGCTCGCGCTGCTGCTGGAGGCCCTCGGCGCCCGGGTGTCCCGGCTGGCGGCCGCCGTGTACGGCGACGGCCGGGCCGGGCCGCCGTTCGACCACCTGGCTCTGGCCGTGCGGCTGCCCGACGGGACCGGGCCGTGGCTGGCCGACGTGGGCTTCGGCAGCCACAGCGACTACCCGCTGCAGCTCGACAGCCGGGCCGAGCAGGACGACCCGGCCGGCCGGTACCGGCTGGCCGATGGCGAGCACGGTGACGTGGACGTGCTCAAGGACGGCCAGCCGCAGTACCGGCTCGAGCTGCGGGACCGGTCACTGGCCGACTTCGCGCCCACCTGCTGGTGGCAGCAGACCTCGCCGACCTCCCACTTCACCCGTGCCACCATCTGCTCGCGGCTTACCGCCGGCGGGCGGATCTCGGTCAGCGACCGGACCCTGATCCGGACCAGCGGCGGCGCGCGCACCGAGCAGCGCCTCGACCGCGACGATGACCTGCTGGCCGCCTACCGTGACCACTTCGGCATCGTCCTGGACCGGGTCCCCCGCGCGGGTCAGGCCGGCGCGCGGGAGAAGTAACGGCCGCGACTTCTGACCGCAGGCCCCGCGGTCAGAAGTCGCGGAGGACCTCGCCCAGGAAGCGCATGCTGGCGGCCGGGTCGAGTGAGGTCGCGCCGAGCCGGTTGGACACGTCCAGGTAATGGTCCACATCGGACCGCTTTTCCAGGTACATGGCCCCGGTGAGCTGCTCGATATAGACGACATCGGGAACGTCGGGCTCGGCGAAGCGCAGGACGGTGAACGCTCCGCCGGCGGCTTCATGACCGCCGATGCGGAAGGGGACGACCTGGAGCGTGACATTGGGCAGCCGGGCCACCTCGGCCAGGTGGCGCAGCTGGCCCCGCATGACCTCGACTCCGCCGACGGTCCGCCGCAGGGCGGCCTCGTCGACGATGGACCAGACCCGGGGGGCGTGGGCGGAGGTCAGCAGTTCCTGGCGCCGGACCCGGACGCCGACCAGCCGTTCGACCTCGGCGGCGCCGGCCCCGCGCAACCCGACCGCGGCGACGGCCCGGGCGTAGGCCTCGGTCTGGAACAGGCCATTCACGAACTGCAGGTCGAAGGTCCTGATCAGCGACGCCGCGGCCTCCAGGCCCAGGTAGGGCTCGAACCAGTCCGGCAGCACGTCGCCGAACTTGGCCCACCAGTCCTGGGCATTGGCCTGGCTGGCCAGCTCCAGCATGCTCGCGACGACCTGCTTGTCGGTCACGCCGTAGAGCTCCAGCAGGTCGGCGACGTCACGCTCCTTGAAGCCGACCCGGCCGGTCTCCATGCGGCTGATCTTGGACCGGGAGGCCCGGATCTGGTAGCCCGCCGCTTCCGGGCTGAGTTCGGCCCGCTCTCGCAGGCGCCGCAGCTGGGCGCCGAGCATCACCCGGACGACGGCCGAGCCCAGCGGAGCCTCGGCGGGCAGGCCGCCGTCCGACCCTTCGCTCATCCCCACCCCCAGGCGGCCAATCGCACTCGCAAACCCAGCTGACTAGCCGGGCAGGAAAGGACCTGTAACCGCCCGTAATGGTTTGACAGACTACCATCGCCGGGCCTTCGACGTTCAGGTCGCACGTGCCTCCTGGCTGTGCATCTTGGCCAGTGCGCCCGCCCCGCACCGCCCCGATCGGACCGGGCCGCCCCGCCGGCCCGGCATGACCGCGCCCTTAACCTAGGTCGTCAAACTCGCCATTCTTGACCCCGGCCAGGAACGCCGTGATCTCGGCCCGCGTGTAGACGAGGGCCGGGCCCGTCGGGAACCGCGAGTTGCGCACGGCCACCTCGCCCTCCGGCAGCGAGGCCACCTCAACGCAGGCGCCGCTGGGGTTGCTGGCCATGCTCTTGCGCCAGGTCCCGGGGACCTGGTCGCCGGGGACGCCGTTCCGAATCTGCATGTTCTCTCCCTTTATGCCACCTGACGCCGGCGGCATTCACCGCGCTGCGTCCGCGCTGCCGCGGAACGGTCACACCCCGGTGATGCACCCATGCTAACAGAGCGAATGCACGTGCATTCGTACATTGCAGATGGTTCATGCAGACGCGATTGCATGATGCATGTGCACGTGGCGTAGGATGCACGCGTAACTGCCCGGCTCCCCTTCTGCGACGGGTCTGTAACTGACGATGAGCGCGCGCCCACTAATCGCGGCGGCGGACGGCGCCACCTGGCCGTGGCTCACGTCACCCGCGGGACTGACCGCAGCCGCCCCGCCGCCCGGATTCCCGCGCATCGCCACCCGCACGCCGGCCGCCGACCTGGCCGCCGTGCGCGCGGCCCGGGCGTTCACCCGCGCCACGCTGCAGCGCTGGGAGATAGCGGACCGCTGCGACGACATCACGCTGGTGGTCTCGGAGCTGCTGACCAATGCGCTGGAGCACGCCGCGCCCCGGCCCGGCGGCTGGCCGGTCCGGATCGGCCTGCTCCAGTCCCGGCCGGGCACCGCGGTCCTGTGCGCCGTGGCCGACGCCAGCCCGGCCCCGCCGGTGCCGGCGCCGCCCGGCCACCTGGCCGAGTCCGGCCGCGGGCTGCACGTCATCGAGGAAGTCAGCGACGGCTGGGGATACACCACCGTCCCGCGCCGGGGCAAGGTCGTGTGGGCGACGTTCGAGCCGGCGGCCGGCTCGCTCCGGGCCGTTCCGGCCAGCAGGGCCGTCCCGGCTGGCGCGGCCGCCCCGGCTGGCGCGGCCGTCCCCGCTGGCGCGGCCGCCCCGGCGCGCGCAGCCGCCCCGGCCAGCGCAGCCGCCCCGGCCAGCCCGGCCGTCCTGGCTCGCTAGGGCGCGGCCCGGTCCGCGATCTCGGGCGGCACCTCGGCCATGAGTTCCGCGACCTCCGGGTCGGCCTCGGCCATCAGCCCGGCGACCTCCGGATCGGCCTCAGCGACCAGCCCGGCGACCTCCGGATCCTCGGCCGCGGGCACCTCGGCCACGCCGGGTACCTCGGCCGGGGCCAGGAGTTCCGCCGGGCGGCCGCCGGCGACCGGGCGCGCTCCGTTGCGGGCCGCCGGCACCGGCAGGCCAGCGGGACGCTCTGCCGGTCCGGCCTCGGCCGCCCGGCCCGCGGGCGGGCCGCCAGCGGGCTGGCCCGCAGTCGCGCTGTCCGCCGCCGCGCCGGTCAGGCCGACCGGGCCGGCCAGGCCGTTCGCGTCGGCCGCGCCGAAGGCGCTGCCCAGGGCCTTCAGCGCGCCCGTGAGCTCGCTGGGGATCATCCAGACCGTGTTGCCCGACCCCTGCGCGAGCTGGGGCAGGGTCTGCAGGTACTGGTACGCCAGCAGCTTGGGATCGGGGTCGCCCGCGTGGATCGACTCGAAGACCGTGGTGATGGCCTGAGCCTGGCCCTCGGCGCGCAGGATCGCGCCCTGCTTCTCGCCCTCGGCGCGCAGGATCGCGCTCTGCTTGTCGCCGTCCGCGGTCAGGATCTGCGACTGCCGGGCGCCCTCGGCGTTCAGCACCGCCGCCCGCTTCTCCCGCTCGGCCCGCATCTGCTTCTCCATGGCCTCCTTCACCGTCAGCGGCGGGTCGATGGCCTTGATCTCCACCCGGGTGACGCGGATCCCCCACTTGCCCGAGGCGTCATCGAGGACCCCGCGCAGCATCGTGTTGATCTGGTCGCGGGAGGTCAGGCTCTGCTCCAGGTCCATGCTGCCGATCACGCTGCGCAGCATCGTGGCGGTCAGCTGCTCGATGGCCTGGATGTAGTCCACGATCTCGTAGTCCGCGGCGCGCGGGTCGGTGACCTGGAAGAACAGCACCGTGTCGATCTTGACGACCAGGTTGTCCTCGGTGATCACGGGCTGGCCGAGGAAGGAGACCACCTGCTCCCGCAGGTCGATCAGCGGCTTGACCCGGTCGATGAGCGGGATGATCAGGTTCATGCCCGGCTCGAGGGTCTTGCGGTAGCGGCCCAGGCGCTCTACGTTCCGCGCCTTGGCCTGCGGCACGATCCGCACCGTGCGCATGGCCACCAGCAGCACCAGGGCGACGATGACGACGCCGACGATCGCGATTACGTCCATCGCGGCTACTCCCTCGGATAGACGAGCGCCGTGGCGCCCTCGATGTGCAGCACATCCACCGTGGTCCCCGCGGGGATGACCAGGGTCTCGTCGTAGGCGCGGGAGGACCACAGGTCCGGCCCGATCCGCACCCGGCCGCCCAGGCCGGTGACTTCCTCGACGACAATGGCGGTCCGGCCGACCAGCGCGGCGCTCCCGGTGCGGAGCATCGGCGGCTGCCGGACATGGCGCATGGCCAGCGGCCGGGCCACGCCCAGGCCGAGCGCGGAGGCCAGCACGAACGCGCCGAACTGGATGGGCGCCCCGCCGCCGGCGGCCCCGGCCACGGCCGCCACCAGGGCGCCGACGGCCACCAGGCCGAACGCGAGCGTTACGGTAACAATCTCGACCGCGCCCAGGGCGGCGGCGATGATCAGCCAGACAATCCAGGTTCCCACCGAAACGCTCCGGATACGAACGTCATTCAGCCCTAACTCGACAGTAACCCCGTTATGGGCGGATTACACCCGCCAGTCCGTACTGGCTCGCCCGCAGACTGCTTTCCCCCTTGCCAGCATGCTTCCCCCGGCGGGACGAAACGAGCACCATGGAGTCACGGAAGATCGCGGAGGTTTTGGCCATGCCCGGAGCAACGCAGCTCGCCTATAGCCACGGGACCGCCCCGGTTCCCCTGATCGGCGAGACCATCGGGGACAACCTGCGGCGGGTCGCCGCGGCGCACCCGGCCAGCGAGGCCCTGGTCGACGTGCCGACCGGGGCGCGCTGGACCTATGCCGAGCTGGACGCCGACACCGACGCGGTCGCACTCGGCCTGGCCGGGCTCGGCATCGGGAAGGGTGACCGCGTCGGCATCTGGGCGCCGAACTGCGCCGAGTGGGTCCTGATCCAGTACGCCACGGCCAAGATCGGCGCGATCCTGGTCAACATCAACCCGGCTTACCGCAGCCATGAGCTGGGCTATGTCCTGGGCCAGTCCGGCGTCCGGCTGCTGATCAGCGCGGAGAGCTTCAAGACCAGCGACTACCGGGGCATGGTGGAGGACGTGCGCGGCGGGCTGGAGCACCTGGAGCGGGTCCTCTACCTGGGCACGCCGGACTGGGCGGAGCTGCTCGCGGCGGGCCGCGCCGAGCTGGCCGCCCGGCCGGGTGACCTGGCACAGCGGGCGGCCGGGCTGGCCTTCGATGACCCGATCAACATCCAGTACACCAGCGGGACGACCGGGTTCCCCAAGGGCGCGACCCTGTCCCACCACAACATCCTGAACAACGGGTTCTTCATCGGCGAGGGCTGCGGGTACACCGCGGCCGACCGCGTCTGCATCCCGGTGCCGTTCTACCACTGCTTCGGCATGGTCCTCGGGAACCTGGCCTGCACGACGCACGCGGCCGCCATCGTGATCCCGGCGCCGGGGTTCGACCCGGCGGCCACCCTGGCCGCGGTCACCGCCGAGCGGTGCACGTCGCTGTACGGGGTGCCCACGATGTTCATCGCCGAGCTAGCCCTGCCCGACTTCGGCGACTACGACCTGAGCACGCTGCGGACCGGGATCATGGCGGGCTCGCCGTGCCCCGTCGAGGTGATGAAGCGCGTGGTCAGCGAGATGCACATGACCGAGGTGACGATCTGCTACGGGATGACGGAGACCTCTCCGGTGTCGGCGCAGACGACCGCGGACGACGACATGGAGCGCCGGGTGTCCACCGTCGGCCGGGTCCACCCGCACCTGGAGATCAAGGTGATCGACCCCGAGACCGGCCTGGTCCTGCCCCGCGGCGAGCACGGGGAGCTGTGCACCCGCGGCTACTCGGTCATGCTCGGCTACTGGAACGACCCCGAGCGGACCGCCGAGGTGATCGACGCCGCGCGCTGGATGCACACCGGGGACCTGGCCGTCATCGACGAGGGGGGCTACCTCAACATCACGGGCCGGATCAAGGACATGGTCATCCGGGGCGGGGAGAACATCTACCCGCGCGAGGTGGAGGAGTTCCTGTACGGGCACCCGGGGATCGAGGACGTCCAGGTCATCGGCGTGCCGGACCTGAAGTACGGCGAGGAGCTGTGCGCGTGGGTCAAGCTGCGGCCCGGCAGCGGGCTGACCACCGAGCAGGTACGCGAGTTCTGCGTCGGTAAGATCGCCCACTACAAGGTGCCGCGCTACGTGCGGTTCACCGACGACTTCCCGATGACCGTGACGGGCAAGGTGCAGAAGTTCAAGATGCGCGAGACCTCAGTGGCCGAACTCGGCCTGGCCGCCGCTGACCAGCGGGAGACCGCTTGACGAGCGCCGCGCAGGCGGGCGCGGCGCCGGCCGGAACGGGCCGGCCCGCGCTGAGCCGGTCCAGCGTCGCCGCCGTCGCCGCGCGCATCGCGCCGTACGTCCGGGCCACCCCGGTCATCCGCGTGGACCGCGCCGAGTTCGGCCTGCGGCCCGGCCCGCTGACCCTCAAGCTGGAGCACCTCCAGCACTCCGGCTCGTTCAAGGCCCGCGGCGCGTTCGCCAACCTGCTGCTGCGCGACCTCCCCGAGGCGGGCGTGGTCGCCGCGTCCGGCGGCAACCACGGCGCGGCGGTGGCCTACGCGGCGGGCGTGCTGGGCGTCCCGGCCCGGATCTTCGTCCCCGAGGTCTCGTCCCCGGCCAAGATCAGCCGGATCAGGGGGTACGGGGCCGACCTGGTCGTCACGGGCGCGGTGTACGCCGAGGCGCTGGCGGCCAGCGAGCAGTGGGCGGCCGGCAGCGGCGCCCTGCCGGTCCACGCCTTCGACCAGCCCGAGACGGTGCTGGGCGCCGGGACGACCGGGCTGGAGCTGGCCGCGCAGGCCCCGGGCCTGACGACCGTGCTGGCCAGCGTGGGCGGCGGCGGACTGATCTCGGGCATCGCCCTGGCCTGCCACGAGCACGCGGCCGTCGTCGGGGCCGAGCCCGAGGGGGCGCCGACCCTGTTCCGGGCGCTGCAGGCCGGCCAGCCGGTGGACGCCCCGATGGGCAGCATCGCCGTCGACTCGCTGGCGCCGCGTCGCATCGGCGACCTGCCCTTCTCGATTGCCCGGCGCCACGTCCGATCGGTGACGCTGGTCAGCGATGCGGCCATCGTTTCGGCACAAAGGCTGCTGTGGGACCGGCTGCGCATCGTCGCCGAGCCGGGCGGCGCGACGGCGCTGGCCGCGGTGCTGTCGGGCGGCTACTCCCCCGCGCCGGACGAGCACGTCGCGGTCGTCATCAGTGGCGCGAACACCACCGCCGTCGACTTCGGCAGCTAGCCGCGCACGGCAGCGGCCCGCCGCCCGCGAGGGGCATGGCGGGCCGCCTGGGCCGGGTTACCGGGTGCCGGTCAGCGGCGCCGCCAGTTCCAGCCGGTGCCCACACCGGACAGGTGCAGGGCCAGCAGGGCCAGCCCGGCCAGCATCAGGCTGGTCGGGGTGAAGAGGTTCGAGGTGGCCACCGAGGCCGCGTTGAGCAGGAATGCGATGATGAAAAGGATCGCGGCAATAATGCCCAGCATGTCCGGTCCTTCCGTTTCTTTTTAGGAAAATGCGCACGAGCACCGCGCAAGTGCCCAGCTTCCAGCCGGATATGCGGGGTTTATGACGAACCGGGGCGGGCGGCCTCGGCGGCGAGGTCGCCCAGCGCGCCGAGGACCTCGCGGGCGTGCTCGACGCGGTCTGCGCTGACGCGCTCGCGCAGCCGCGCGTCGATCCCGTCAACGGCCGCGCCGATGACGGCGGCCGCGGCCGCGCCGCGCTCGGTCAGGGCGATGGTCAGCCGCCGCCGGTCCTGCGGATCCACCGACCGGTCCAGGTAGCCCCGGCTGACCAGGGTGTCGATCAGCTGCCCGGCGGCCTGCTTGGACACGGCCAGTTCCGTGATAATCCGGCTCAGCTGCGCGCCCTCGCGCGCACTGGCGGCCAGGACGAAGGCGCCGTTGCGCGGCACGTCGTCGAAGCCCGCCTCGGCCAGCGCCGCCTGGGTCGCCTGGGCGTAGGCCCGCCGCGCCCGCCGCAGCAGCGACGGGATGCGCTCCGGCGGTCGTGCGTTCGGCTCCACGGTCATGATCGTAAGCCCATGGACCCGGCCCTGATAGTCAACCTCCAGTACTAAATGCTCGAGGCGATAAGCATTTGATATCGAAACGTTTGATATCTATCGTTGACCAGGTCACCGGCCCCGAGCCTGGCAGCGGACCGGACCGGAGCCGTTGCACGACACACTCACAGATCTTGGGCGCGTCGGTGCCGGCACAGCGCGAGGCCGCCACTGGCCGAGCCGGCACTGTCATTCCTGAACGCTGCCGAGGAGTTGGACGAACTGCTCCAAGGCGCGGGTCGTGCGCGGGGTGTCTCCGGTGTTGAGCTGATCGAGGAGCAGCCCGCGCAGGACGGCGATGAGCAGGGTCGCCTCCGCGGGATCAGCATCGGCGCCCCCGGCGGTAAAGGTGCGCGCGAACTGGCCGAGCCAGTCCGTGACCATGGCCCGGGCCTGATCGGAGTACTCCGGCGAGCCGAGCATGATCTGGACGTAGACCTCGAAGAACAAGCGCATGAACCCGGACTGCTCGGGTGCGCTGGCCCAGCTCCAGACGGCGCGGATGAGGTCAGCGCGGGCGATCTCGCGACTGGCGGCGGCCTCGGCGAGCAGGGCGGATTCGCGGCGGCGGGCCTCGGCCAGGACGGCCAGGGTGAGTTCTTCCTTGCTGCCGAAGTCGTAGAGCAGCATCCGGGTGCTGGTGCCGAGCGCCTCCGCGAGAGGGCGCAGGCTGAGCCCGGCCAGGCCATGGTCGAGGACATAGTCGGTCACCGCGGTCAGTGTCCGCGCCCGGCGTCGGGGGTCAGGCGGGCGTCCCATTTGCTCTGCCCTCCTTGACTATGGCGGCCGGCCCTGGCAGTTTATGAAACGGACGTGTCAATAATAGTACCGGGAGGTGCGATGAGCGCGAGTCGCGATCCGGTCGCCGTGGTGACCGGTGCCGGGAGCGGCATCGGCCGGGCCACAGCTCGTGCTCTGGCCGAGCGGGGGCTGGACGTGTGCTGCGTCGGCCGACGGGCGAAGCCGCTAGACGACACCGTGCGGGCGCTCGGCGCGGGGAGCTTCGCGGTGGCCGCCGATGTGGCCACGGAACAAGGCATCGACGCCATCGCCGCAGCGGTCGGCGATGCGCCGGTCGCGGCACTGGTCCATGCAGCAGCAATCGAGAGCATCGTCGCCCTGGACAGCACAGACCGGGCCGCCTTCGACCGGCTGGTCGCCACGAACATCGGCGGCCCCTTTTTCCTCACGCAGGCACTTGCCCCGGGGCTGGCCGACGGGTCCGGGATCGTACTCGTCGGCAGCGTCTCCGCGCTGCACGGGCGTCCGCGGCATGCGGCCTACGCGGCCACCAAGGCGGCGCTCTTGGGACTGACCACCAGCCTGGCGGCAGAGCTCGCTCCCCGGGTGCGCGTGAACTGCGTTGCCCCGGGCGCGACCGACACGCCCATGATGGCCTCTGCGGTGACCGACTACCTCCGGTCCATGGACGCCGCCGAGGCGCAGAAGGTCGGCGAGGCCGAGATGAGCAGGGTTCTGCTGGGACGGGTGGCAGCACCCGCCGAGCTGGCTGCGACGATCGTGCACCTGGCCTTGGACGCGACCTACAGCACGGGCAGCGTCGTGGCCGTGGACGGCGGCTACAGCGCCCGTTAACCAGCATAAGAGAGCGGAGCAGGACGTGCAGACCGTGACGGCACAAGAGCGGCACCGGCCCGAGCGGCCCCTCGAGTACCTGGCCGGCCCGATCCTGAAAGCCGACTCCGCCTGGGAGGTGCTCACAGCTGCCGGCCTGGTCCTGGCGACAGTCAGCTCCGTCACGCGCAGACTCGGCGCCGCCACCCTGCGGCCATGGATCCTTCCCGTCGCCGTCGCGGCGGGCTGCCTCGCGCTGGCCGCGTTCCTGCTCTACGCCAGCAAGCAGCGGCACCCGGCAGATGCATGCCGACCGCTCGGCGTAGCCAACCTCGCCGCAGCAGCCTTGGCGATCGCGCTCATGATCGTTTTTCCAGATGCCGGGCATCCGTACGCCCTCGCCCTCGCCATCGCCAGCACCGGCTGCGCTATCTTCGCCGTCCTCGAATGGGCCGTCAGCCACCACGGCTAACCTTCGAAAGCGCTCAGGGAGCCATGCGGCAAACCTGCACGGTCTCGCCGCGCGACTGTGATCCGGTCCTGGCCAAGCCAGGGGACCTCGCCGTGAGCTGCCACCGCGCCCGGCTGGCGATCGCGCTGGCACCGTCAGGCCGGGCGAGGACTCGCTGGCCTCGTGCGAGCATCGCCTGGCCCGCGCGGCCGGGCAGGCTCAGTCGGCGTGCAGGACGAAGAACAGGAAGTTCGGGTTGTTGGTGAGGGCCGGGAACTGGTCGGGAAACAGCTCGCGAGCGGCTGGCACTGGCTGCGGTTCGCTGACGACGGAGATCCGGAAGCCCGCTCCGGTGAAGGCATCGGTCATCGCGTGCAGCGGCCGGTGCCAGAAACGCATCTGGGCCGTCTGGCCACCCATGGTCCAAGGTACGGTCCAGTTGTGCGTCGCGAAGTAGTCAGTCTTGCGCCCGGTGGGGTACAGCCACGGGATATAGATGGAAGAAGGATGATTGACGGACATGATCAGCCGCCCGCCGAGCGTCAGAACGCGCCGCAGCTCGGCCAGCGGGGCCGTCCAGTCTTCCAGGTAGTGCAGGACCAAGGACGCGATGACGTCGTCGAATGCATTGCCCGGGAAGGGCAGCGGGCTATTCAGGTCGGCCTGCTGCAGGCGCGTGTCGTCGCCTAGCCGCCGCCGCGCCAGCTCCAGCATCCCGGCACTGCTGTCTATGCCGGTCACGATGGCGCCCCGCTCGCGCAACGCCGCGGACAGGGGACCGGACCCGCAGCCGGCGTCGAGGATCCGGCGACCGGCCACGTCCCCGGCCAGCGCCAGAATCGCGGGTCGCTCGTAGTAGGCGTTGGCCAGGCCGGTCTCGTTTTCGGCCGCGTACGCCTGAGCGAAGTTGTCATAGTCGTTGACTCGGGGCGGACCTGCGGGCAGAGCGCCATCTTCGGGGACGGTAGACATGCGGTCCATACTGGCGTACTCGGTTGCCGACGGCGCCGGGATGACCAGCCGAGCGGCACAGCCGCGGTTGCGCTACCAGAACCGGCGTGTTCGCGCTGTTCACCGGCCTGTCCTGCTAACGAGACTCGGCGAGACGGGGTGAGACGAGCCGTAAGACCGGCGACGTCCCGAGGCCCCGCCCAGGTCAGCAGGGACGTGCCGGAACGAGAGAGACGCCGGAGCCGGATCGGCGGCCTGGCCGGGACAGCGCCGGTGCCGATGGTCAGCTTGCCGTAGCTGATGACGTCCTGGCGATCTACCAGGCCGGCATCGGCGAGGGCAACGCCACCTTCGGAGCCTGGCCAGTCATGGGAGCAGTTCACCGCCGCGCGCCTGCCCGCTCACCGGTTCGTCGCCCCTGGCCTGGGGCGAGGTCGCCGACGCGCCGGTGCCCGATCGCAGAACGACCGGTGGCGCGATGTCCTGTTCATCGAGCGGCGCAGTCCGGCACCTCTGAGTGCATCTCCCCGTCTGGGCCAGAAAATGGGGGATCTCCCGGATGACGGTGGCTGGCCGAGCGGTGGAGCCTGGAGCCAGGACCGTAATCGCCGTGACCGTGGAGGTGACCGATGTTCCGTCGCAGCACTTTCCTCGCCGCGCTCAGCCGCCGGGAAACGCTGGCACGCTGAGCGCGCGGTCCTGCCCCGCCGCGGTCAGGGCATGCCTCCGCCGGGGTCTCCGGCTCCGGGATGAGGAGGCCGGACCGGACAGGCGGCCCTCACAGATGGCTGGTGCGGCCTGATCATCTCGCCTGCCTCGACCAGGACGAGCCCTGGCCTCGTGCGAGCACCACCTGGCCCGCGCGGCCGGGCAGGTGATGCCCCCCTACGCAGCCCGCCGCCACGGCACGCACAGATCTGCCGCCGATGCACGGCCCCTCGCGGAGGTGAGATCATGAAGCCCATGGTCTCGATGGCGGGCAAGCCGGGAGCCCGCGAGATGCCTGCTGAGGACCAGCTGGATGCCGCCCGGCGCGAGCTGGGTATGGCCCATCCTGAGCTGCCCGGGGCGGGGTTCCGCGCGCAGGAAAGGACCCGGTCGCGCGAATCGGCCGGCCGGGGCAGTGCCACGCCGGCAATCGCGCTGCCGCCCGAGCACTCGGCCGCAGCGAGCGACGACAAGACGGGATAGCCGACGATGCCAAGCGGCGCAACGCTCTACGACCGGCTGCCGGACGGCGCAGACCCCGATGAGCTCTTCGATGCCTTCGCGGGCTGGGCCGCGGAGCAGGGCCTGGAGCTGTACGCGCACCAGGAGGAGGCGCTGATCGAGATCGTCTCCGGCGCCAACGTCATTCTCAGCACCCCCACCGGGTCGGGGAAGAGCCTGGTCGCGGCCGGCGCCCACTTCGCGGCGCTGGCCCGCGACGAGCCGACCTTCTACACCGCCCCGATCAAGGCGCTGGTCTCGGAGAAGTTCTTCGCGCTGTGCGACATCTTCGGGCCGGAGAACGTCGGCATGATGACCGGGGACGGCAGCGTCAACGCCGGGGCCATGATCATCTGCTGCACCGCCGAGGTGCTGGCCAACATCGCGCTGCGGGACGGCGCGGACGCGGACATCGGCCAGGTCGTCATGGACGAGTTCCACTACTACGCTGACCCAGAGCGGGGCTGGGCCTGGCAGGTTCCGCTCATCGAACTGCCGCAGGCCCAGTTCCTGCTGATGTCGGCCACGCTCGGCGACGTCAGCCGGTTCGAGGAGGACCTGACCCGGCGCACCGGCCGACCGACGGCCGTGGTCAAGTCCGTGGAGCGCCCGGTCCCGCTGGTCTTCTCCTACGCGATGACGCCCCTGCACGAGACCGTGACCGAGCTGCTGACCACCCACCAGGCGCCGGTGTACATCGTGCACTTCACCCAGGCGGCCGCGATCGAGCAGGCCCAGGCGCTGATGAGCATGAACGTCAGCACGCGGGCCGAGAAGGACGCCATCGCCGAGCTGATCGGCAACTTCCGGTTCGCGTCGGGCTTTGGCAGCAAGACCCTGTCCCGGCTGGTGCGGCACGGCATCGGCGTGCACCACGCGGGGATGCTGCCCAAGTACCGCCGGCTGGTCGAGACGCTGGCCCAGGCCGGGCTGCTCAAGGTCATCTGCGGCACCGACACCCTGGGCGTCGGCATCAACATGCCGATCCGCACCGTCCTGTTCACGGCGCTGTCCAAGTACGACGGGACCCGGGTGCGGCTGCTCACGGCGCGGGAGTTCCACCAGATCGCCGGGCGGGCCGGGCGGCCCGGGTTCGACACCACGGGCCAGGTCGTCGTCCAGGCCCCCGAGCACGTCATCTCCAACGAGCGGGCGCTGGCCAAGGCGGGCGACGACCCGCGCAAGCGGCGCCACGTGGTCCGCAAGAAGCCGCCCGAGGGCACCGTCGGCTACGGCCTGCCGACCTTCGAGCGGCTCGTCGGCGCCGAGCCGGAGCCGCTGCGCTCCAGCTTTGCCGTCAGCCACGCCATGCTGCTCAACGTGATCGGCCGGCCCGGCGACGCGTTCATCGCCATGCGCCACCTGCTGACCGACAACGACGAGGAGCCGCCCGCACGACGCAAGCACATCAGCCGGGCGATCGCGATCTATCGCGCGCTGCTGGCGGGCGGCGTCGTCGAGCGCCTCAGCGAGCCCGACGAGAACGGCCGGTCGGTCCGGCTGACCGTGGACCTGCAGGACGACTTCGCGCTGAACCAGCCGCTGTCGCCGCTGGCGCTGGCCGCGATCGAGCTGCTGGACCGGGAGTCGCCGGAGTACCCGCTGAACGTGCTGTCGGTGATCGAGGCGACCCTGGACAACCCGCGGCAGGTGCTGTCCGCCCAGCTCTTCCGCGCCCGCGGCGAGGCCGTGGCCGCGATGAAGGCCGAGGGCATCGAGTACGAGGAGCGGATGGAGCTCCTGGAGTCGGTCACCTACCCCAGGCCGCAGGCCGACCTGCTGGAGGCCGCCTACAACATCTACCGGCAGGGCCACCCCTGGATCGCCGACTACGAGCTCGCGCCCAAGTCGGTGGCGCGGGACATGTTCGAGCAGGCGATGACCTTCAACGAGTACGTGTCCTTCTACAGCCTGACCCGGTCCGAGGGCCTGGTCCTGCGCTACCTGGCCGACGCCTTCAAGGCACTGCGCCAGACCGTGCCCGAGGAGGCCCGGACCGAGGAGCTCACCGACCTGATCGAGTGGCTCGGCGAACTGGTCCGCCAGGTCGACTCCAGCCTGATCGACGAGTGGGAGCGGCTGCGCAACCCGGCCGCCGAGGCCGCCGCCCCGGTCGACGAGGCGCCGCCGGCGGTCACCGGCAACAAGCGCGCGTTCCGGGTGCTGGTCCGCAACGCGCTGTTCCGGCGCGTCGAGCTGGCCGCGCTGCGGAACTGGTTCGAGCTGGGCGAGCTGGACGAGGGCACCGGCTGGGACGCCGTGGCCTGGGAGAAGGCGCTCGAGCCGTACTACGCCGAGCACCGCGACATCGGCACGGGGCCGGACGCGCGCGGGCCGGGCCTGCTGATCCTGGAGGAGGGGCCGCGGGAGTGGACGGCGCGGCAGATCTTCGACGACCCGGCCGGCGATCGCGACTGGGGCTTCAGCGCCACCATCGACCTGGCCGCCTCCGACGAGGCCGGCGCCGCCGCCGTCGCGGTCACCAGCGTCGGCCAGCTCTAGCGCGGCCCGCTAGCGGTCCGGAGGGCCGAGCCCTGCCCGGCCGAATCGGGTCAGGGAAGGTGACTGGTGTCGTTGACGCGATGGACGGCCGCAAATTCCCGGCCATACCACTGAATCTCGTTAATGGACGCGGAGCCGAGATAGAGCCGGTAAAGGGTGCCGAGCGGGACGCTAAGGGCCCGGCATAGCAGGATCTTTATCGGGGTAATGTGACTGACCACGAGGACGGTCTGACCGCTGTGGTCCCGCAGCAGCCGGTCACAGGCCCGGTTCACCCGGTGGGCGGTATCGGTGAAGCTCTCGCCGCCCGGCGGTGCCTGCTCGGGGTCGCGCCGCCAGGCGGCCTCGGCATCGGGCCAGCGCAGCTGGATTTCGGCCAGGGTGAAGCCATCCCAGTCACCGAAGTCGGTTTCGCGGAGATCATCGTCGATTTCCGTGGTCAGGCCCAGTTTGTCGGCCACAATCGCGGCGGTGTCGACGGCGCGCTGCAGCGGTGAGCTGACTAGGGCGTCGATGGGGGCACCGGCGGCCAGGCGGCAGGTGGCGGCCTGGGCCTGCCGGGTTCCGCTGTCGCTCAGCGGGAGATCGCAGCGCCCGCTGAAGCGGTGCTCGGGTGACAGCCGGGTATCGCCGTGCCGCAGCAAGACGGTGGTCGTGGGATCTGCGACGGGGTTGTCCCAGCCCAGTGTCATATGGCTATCCCGTGAGGATGAGGAGAATATGGCCGACGGTATAACGGCAACACGAGCATGTCAGCAGAACGGTTCAGCCACCCCGGCCTGACCAGGCCGGGCGTCAGCACCGCGCGCGGTATCCGCCGAACGCGACGGGCGTCTCCCATACCCGCACGGCCAGGGCCTCACCGCCGGCCGCGGCGACGACCGGCGCAAGGGTGTCGTGCACCCAGCGGGCGAACACCTCAACGGTGACCGCCTCGGCCGCGGCCGGGCGTATCTCCTCCAGGTTCCGGCCCTCGACCCGGCTGGTCAGCTCGGTCAGCGCCGCTTCCAGCACATCCAGGTCGCAGACCATGCCCCGGTCGTCGAGCTGCTCGCGGTCGACCACGATGTCAATCCGGTAGTCATGATCGTGCAGCTGCCCCTCTGGCCCGGGCATTCCCGGCATGATGTGGAAAGCGCGGACGCTTCGGCTCAGCCCGACCTCACAAGTCACCGGTAACACTCCTGTCGTAGTCAAGAACGGCATGCATCAGCCCGGGTCTCCCCTCGTCCACGGCGCGGAACGCCTCGGCCGCGTTACCGAAGGCGAAGACGTGCGTGCACAGCTCGGCCAGCGGCAGGCCGGCCAGCAGCGCGACGGTCTCCCGGCGGCGGCGGGACCGGGACCAGGTCCCCGACTGCCGGGCCGGGATCGTGGAGACCTGGGTGCTGCGGATGATCAGGCGCCGCCGGTGGAAGGCGCCGCCCAGCGGCAGCACCACTGGCCTGGTGCCGAACCACGACGCGATCAGCAAGGTTCCCTCGTGGGCCAGCATGTCCAGCGCCATCGCGGGCGCATCCGGGCTACCGCTGGCGTCAATGACCAGCGGAACGTCCTGTTCCGCCAGTTCCTCCGGGGCCACGGCGCTGGCGCCGAGGCTGCCGGCCAGGGCGCGGCGCCACGCCTGCGGCTCGGCAATCAGCGGCCGCCACCCGGCGCGCTGCAGCAGCAGGGCGGTCAGCAGCCCGAGAACGCCGGCGCCGAGCACGATGACCCGGTCGCGGTATCCGGTCCCGGCATCAAGCGTCACCTGCAGCGCCGTCTCGACCAGCGGGAACAAGGTGGCGGACTTCGGATCGACGGCGGGCAGCGGAATCAGCTCGTCGGCCCGCGCCGCGAACACGTCCTGGTGCGGATGGAAGGCGAAGACCACCTGGCCGGACCCCGCCACCTCGCCGACGCAGGCATACCCGTAGGCGAAGGGATAGGAGAAGGTACCGCCGAGCGCGCCGATCGCGTCGTCCAGGGCCAGCTCGGCGGGGACCTCGCCGCGGTACACCAGGCGCTCGGTGCCGCCGCTGATGCCCGAGCACAGGGTGCGGACCAGGACCTCGCCGGCCGCCGGCGGCGGTACCGGCAGCTCCCTGATTTCCAGGCCGCGCGGCGCCGTGTGAAAGAGCGCGCGGGCAGGCACATAATCCATGGGTGACTCCCGGCGGCGCAGGCTTGCTGGGCCCGCGGCCGGTCAGGGCGCGGGCTATCTGTTGGGTGGTCTGATCCCAGCCGCTCAGCGTCGACCTCCGCTGTCGCGCGGCGGCCCGCAGCCGGTGCCGGTGGCGCTCGTCGCCCAGCCACTCCCTGATCGCGGCGGCCAGGGCCACCGGATCGCCGGACGGGATCAGCTGGCCGGGGCGAGCGCCGTCGGCGGCGGAGCCGAGCGCCTCGGGGAGCCCGCCCACGGCCGCGGCTACGACGGGCAGGCCATGGGCGAGCGCCTCGGTCACCGCCATGCCGTAGGTTTCCGAGCGGGACGGCGCGACGAGCAGGTCGGCGGTGGTGTAGGCGTGGCTGAGCGCCGGGCCGGTCAGGACGCCGGCGAGCCGGACGCGGCTCCCGTAGCCGAGCCGGGCGATCCGGGTGCGCAACTGGACGGCGAAGCCCGGGTCACGGTCCAGGGGTCCGGCCAGCACGCAATGCCAGTCCAGGTCGGCGAGGTCCGCGAGCGCCTCGACCAGGAGGTCCTGCCCCTTGTGGCGGCCGAGGACCCCGACGCAGAGCAGGTGGCCGCGGACGGGCCGGGCCGGGGCCGCGACCCGGTCGGCGCCCGGCCGGGCGACGTGCAGCTGGCCGGCCGGGACCTCGTATCGGGCCAGGACCTGCTGGCGGGTCCACTCGCTGGTCACGATCACGCCCGTGGCCGCGCGGAGCACGGCTCGCTCGGAGCGCTGCGCGCTGTCATCGTGGCGCGTTTCGGGGGCGGTGGCCAGCGGCATGTGCAGCAGCACGGTCATGCGGACCCGGTCGGCCTGCGGCCGCAGCTGGGCTGCGGCCGGGGAGGCGATCAGCCCGTCGATCAGGACGATCTCCCCGTCGGGGATGGCGGCAACGATGCGGGCCAGATCGGCGCGCGCGCCGGGGCCGGGCCGCGGCCACGCCCCGGCGACGGTCGCGACCAGGACCTCCCAGCCGGCCCCGGCCAGTCCCGCGCAGACCCGCCGGTCATAGATGTTGCCGCCGGTAGGCCGGCCGGGATCGTCGAAACCCTCGGGGACGACTACGTGGACCCGCACCATACTCCCGCCGTCGAGAGCGCCTCCCGCACCGAGCCCGCCTCCCGCCTGGCCGTGAACCACAGCCGCCGCCGATCCGTCATACCTGACACAGCATGGTACGGAGAAGCGGGGGACACGGTTCGACTGACGGCGCTAGAGCGGGCGCGGGCCGCGGCCTTCCCGGCGGGCGAGTATGTGGGCCAGGAGAGCTTCATGCGGGCGGGCGAGATCCGCGCGCTGGCGCGCCGGGCCGGGATCGGCAGCGGGGTCTCCGTGCTGGACCTGTGCTGCGGGGTGGCCGGCCCCGGCCGGATGATCACGGCCCAGTCGGGCTGCCGCTACCTGGGCCTCGATCAGTCGGCCAGCTCTCTGGCCACCGCCCGGGAGCTGGCCGGGAATCTGCCGTGCCGCTTTGAGCGGGCGCACATCCCGCCGCTGCCGCAGGACCGCTTTGAGGTGGTCCTCCTGCTGGAGACGATGCTGGCGTTTCCCGACAAGGAGGCGCTGGCGGACGAGGTGGCGCGCGTGCTGGAGGCGGGCGGGTGCTTCGCCTTCACGGTCGAGGAGGGCCGGCCGCTGACCGGGCAGGAGCGAGCCCTGATGCCCGGCGCCGATACGGTCTGGCCCGTTGCGCTGGCGGAGCTGACGGATGTGCTGCGCGCGGTGGGGCTGACCGTGACGTGGCAGCTTGAGTGCAGCTCCGCCCATCAGGCCACAGCCGCGGCGCTGCTTCGCTGTTACCGAGCTGATTCGCTCAAGATCGCGGCCGAGATCGGGACGCGGGCCACCGCCGACCTGCTCACTTCGCACCGGCTGTGGAGTGACTGGCTCGGCAGCGGGCGGCTGCGCAAGTTCGCGATGGTGGCGCAGAAGCAATGACCGGCTTCGATGACGCCCCGGCGGCCGCCGGCTATGCCCGCTACCTGGCCGCGAAAACGACCGTAGACGACCGGGCGCTCAACCGGCAGGTCCTGGCCGAGCTGCGCCGCCTGGTGCCCGCGGGCGCGCCGCGGGTGCTGGAGGTCGGCGCCGGCCTGGGGACGATGGTGGCCCGCCTGCTGGACTGGGGCGTCGTGGGCGCCGGCGAGTACGTCCTGCTGGATGCGGACCGGGAGCTGTTGGATTGCTCGCGCCGGTGGCTGCGCGACTGGGCGGCCGCGCGGGGCGTGCGCAGCGACCCGCTGCCCGATGGCCTGCGGGTCGGTGATCTGCGGGTGCGCCTGGTACACGCCGAGCTCGCCGGCTACCTGGAGGCCGCGCACGGGGAGCGGGCCGATGTGCTGATCGCCAACGCCGTCCTGGACCTGGTGGACGTGGCGGCCGTCCTGCCCGGGCTGCTGCGGCTGCTGGTCCCCGGCGGGGCGTACTGGTTCACGATCAACTACGACGGCGAGAGCATCTTCATGCCCGGCCACCCGCACGACGACCGCGTCATGCGGGCCTACCACCGCGACATGGACGAGCGCATCCGCTACGGCCGGCCGGCCGGGGAGAGCCGGACGGGGCGCCACCTGTTTCACCACCTGCGGGAGGCGGGGGCGCCCGCGCTGGCGGCGGGGTCGTCGGACTGGGTCGTGCACCCGGCCCCGGACGCGAGCTACCCGGCCGACGAGGCTCACTTCCTGGGCAGCATCCTCAATACGATCCGGGACGCGCTGCGGAATCGCCCGGACTGGGTGGATCCGGCGGACCTGGCCGGCTGGCTGGCCGTGCGCGTCCGGCAGCTGGCTGCGGGTGAGCTGGTCTACCTCGCTCACCAGCTGGACTTCGCGGGCCGCTCACCGGGCTAGCGACGCTCTCCAGACCCAGCGAGATCAGATCATGCCCGCCGCGCCGGGCCTTGGTGGCCAGGTAGGCGGCGTTGGTCGCGGTGAGGTGCAGAGCGGTGGGCACCTGCCGGGCGATCGTGATGCCCAGGCCGGCCAGCTGGGCGCCCTTGTCCGGGTTGTTGCTCAGCAGGCCGATGCGGCTGGCGCCCAGCGCGTGCAGCATCTGGGCCGCGCTGGTGTAGTCACGCTCGTCGGCCCGGTGACCGAGCGCGAGGTTCGCGTCGTAGGTATCCAGGCCCCGGTCCTGCAGGGCGTAGGCGTCGAGTTTTTCGTACAGCCCGATGCCGCGCCCTTCCTGGCGCAGGTACAGCAGGTACCCGCCGTGCTGGCTGATCCGCTCGACGGCTTCGCGCAGCTGCGGCCCGCAGTCGCACCGCTGGCTGCCGAAGACGTCACCGGTGAGGCATTCACTGTGCAGGCGCACCAGCGGCAGCCCGGCCGCGCCGGGCTGGCCCAGCTCGAGGGCCACGTGCTGCTGCGCGTCGGCCAGGCCGGTGAAGCTGACGACCGCGGCCGTGGTCGAGTAGCCGTCACCGAAGCGCAGCGGGATGCGGATACGCCGGCGGATCGCCGCCGGCGGGAGGACCGCCCCGGTCACACGCCGGGCCTGTCACGGACGGGCTCCAGCGCCTCCGGGGCCAGCTCGGGCCGTCCCGGCTCGCGCGAGTGCCCCGGGCCGCGACGGCGGCGAACGGCGTCCCGCAGGAGCAGGCCAGCGCCCGGGGTAACCGCGACCAGCATGAGCACCGCATACAGGGTGGTGATCGTGACCCCGGTGGCCGCCCCGAGGCCGGCTGCGGCAAAGGCCCAGGCGGCAGCGCCCTCCCGCGGCCCCCACCCGCCGATGCTCAGCGGGATCACCGCCGCCACCTGGATGACCATCAGCAGGGCGACCAGCTCGCCCAGGGGCGCGGTGGACCCGGCGGCCTCGGCCGCGACGGCGAACGTGGCCGTGTGCCCGGCCACGACCAGCACCGAGGCCAGCACGAGCCGGGGCCACACGCCGGCGGCCAGCACCCCGCAGCGCAGGTCGCCGGCAACGGTGCGGGCGGCCCGGGCCAGCCGCGACCGGCCGCGGCGAGCCGCGCCGCGCACCACCAGCGCCGCGCAGCCGGCGGTCACCGCGAGACCGGCCAGGATGTAGGGCAGCGCGGGCCGGACCGGCGAGGGCAGCGCCAGCAGCACGACGGCGGTCACCAGCGCCTGGATGACCTGACCGCACAGTCGTTCCCACGCCACCGCCCGCACCCCGCGCGCGACGTCTCCGGTGTCCCGGCCGTGGGTGACCGCCCGGTGCACGTCGCCGAGGACCCCGCCGGGGAGCACGAAGTTCAGGAACAGCGAACGGTAGTAGGCGCCGGTCGCGGCCGGCAGGCTGATGTCGGTGCCCAGCGCCCGGGCGACGACACGCCACCGCCAGGCCGAGCACACGGTCGTCAGGACCGTGAGCGCACCGGCGGCCACGACCGCCGGCCAGGTCACCGCGCGCAGCCCGTCCTCGAACGGCGCCGCGCCCAGCTGCCGCGCGAGAAACCACAGCACGGCGGCGCCGCCGGCCAGTCGCAGCAGCGGCAGGCCGAAGCGGCGGGCGGCCGGGCCGATCCCGGCCGGGCCTGAGCGCGGGGACGTCACAGCGGGTTACACGGATCAGCGAGGCTCACAGTTCACCTATCCTGCCGCGCCGGTAGCACGACCTCACGTAGCGTCACCGTGAACCAGCGGTAACGCGCGGTCGTTGATCCGATCGGGAACGGCTGCAGACGGCTCAGATGGAGGGACGATGGGTGCGATTCGGTCGGCGGACGACAGCGCGGTCGAGGCGGTCCGCCCGGCGGATGCCGACGCGCAGCCGACGATCCGGGTCGCGGCCGTCCTGGGCCTGCCCGTCACCGCCGCCCTGCTGGGCGTCCTGGCCGCCACGGCCGGCCTCGGCGTCGCCGGCTGGATCACCGGGCTGGCCACCGGCTCGGCGGCGACCGCGCTGATCGCCACCGCCCGCCGGCGCAGCGACCGGCCGGCCATCCTCCCGGCGGACTGGGTCACCCTGACCCGGGCGGTGCTGGCCGCGGGGGTCGCGGCCCTGGTCGCCGACTCGTTCGGCCGGGCGGCGCCGGTCACCGCGCTGGTCACCCTGTCCGCTGTCGCACTGGCCCTCGACGCGGTCGACGGGCAGGTGGCGCGCCGGACCGGCACCACCACCCCGCTGGGCGCCCGCCTCGACGGCGAGGTCGACGCCTTCCTTATCCTGCTGCTCAGCATCGCCGTGTCGCAGGTCTACGGCAGCTGGGTGCTGGCCATCGGTGCCGCCCGCTACGTGCTGCTGCTGGCGGGCTGGGCGGTCCCGTGGCTGGCCGCCCCGCTGCCGCCCCGGTTCTGGCGCAAGGTCGTGGCCGCGGTCGAGGGAATCGTGCTCGTCGTCGCCGTATCCGGAGTGCTCGACCGGGTGGCCGGGATCATCGCGGTCGCCGTCGCCCTGCTGCTGCTGGCCGAGTCATTCGGCCGCGACGTGATCTGGCTGTACCGCACCGCCGCCGGGGAGCGCACCCGGCAGGTCCTGCGGGTGACCGTGCTCGTGCTGGCCGTCGCGCTCGTGTGGGCTGACCTGCTCCTGCCCGACCGGCCCTGGCAGATCACCCCGGAGGCGTTCATCCGCATCCCGGTGGAGGGCCTGGTGCTGGTGGCTATCGCGCTGGTGCTGCCCACATGGCCGCGACGGATGGTGGCCGGCGTGGCCGGAGTCGTCCTCGGCCTGCTCACTCTGTCCAAGATCCTCGACATGGCCTTCTACGAGGAGGTCGACCGGGCGTTCAACCCGGTGTCCGACTGGGTCAGTATCGGGCCGGCCCTGGGCGTGGTCAGCGACGCGATCGGCCGCACGCTCGCCGACGTCGTGCTCGTCGCGTTCTGGCTCGGTCTCGTCCTGCTCGTGGTCGCCATCACCGCAGCAACGATTCACATCACTGACGTGGTTGCCGGTCACCGCCGCGGCACGGTTCGCGGCCTCGTGGGCGTGGCCGCGGTCTGGGGCCTGTGCGCGGGCCTGTCACTGCAGCTCCTGCCGGGCTTCCCGGTCGCCTCGACCAGCGCCGCCGGGCTGGCCGTCACGCAGGTGCGCGCCACCCAGGCCGCGCTCCGGGGCCCGCGTCAGTTCACCCGGGCCATCCACAGCGCCGACCCGCAGGCCGGCGTTCCCGCTTCCGACCTGCTCACCGGGCTGCGCGGCAAGGACGTCGTCGTCGCCTTCGTCGAAAGCTACGGGCAGGTCGCCGTCCGCGGCACGAGTTTCTCACCGGGCGTCGACGGCGTCCTGCGCCAGCGCGAGGCCGCGCTGGCCCGGGCCGGCTGGTCCTCGCAGAGTGCCTGGCTCACCTCCCCGACGTTCGGCGGGATCAGCTGGCTCGCCCATTCCACGCTCCAGTCGGGGCTGTGGGTCAACAGCAACCAGCGGTACAACGAGCTCACCGGCAGTCAGCGGTTCACCCTCAGCGACGCCTTCGACAAGGCCGGGTGGCACACGGTCAGCGACGACCCGTCTGACAATGAGCCGTGGGGCCCGGGCACGAAGTTCTACCACTACGCCCAGCTCTACAACCGGAAGAACGTCGGCTACGAGGGCCCGACCTTCGCCTACGCGTCAATGCCCGACCAGTACACCCTGAAGGCGTTCCAGCAGAACGAGCTCGGCCCCGGCCATAAGCCGGTCATGGCCGAGATCGACCTGGTCTCGTCGCACACGCCGTGGGCTCCGCTGCCGCGAATGGTGCCCTGGAACCAGGTCGGCAACGGATCGATCTTCGACCCCATGCCCGCGGAAAGCGAGCAGCCGGCCACGGTCTGGCGCAGCACCAGCACCGTGCAGAAGTACTTCGGCATGTCGATCCAGTACTCGCTGCAGGCCCTCACCTCGTGGGTCACCGAGCTCAACGACCCGAACCTCGTGCTCATCGTGCTCGGCGACCACCAGCCCCACACGGCCGTCAGCGGCGTCGGCGCCACCCACGATGTGCCGATCTCCATCATCAGCCGCGACCCGTCCGTATTCCGGCAGATCAAGTCCTGGCACTGGCAGGACGGGCTGATGCCCAATCTCTCCGCTCCGCTCAAGCCCATGGACGCCTTCCGCAACGAGTTCCTCGGCGCCTTCAGCACCCCGGCGGCCCAGACGGCGTCGGCCCGTGGCTGAGGCCCTGGCCAGCGAGTCAGTTCCGGCGGGGATAATCCCGGTGACCAAGAGAAAGTCCGCCCGATGACAATCAGGACCGAAAGCCGCATAACCATCGCTTGCGGCGCCGGGGAGGCGTGGGCGTACCTGTGTGACGTCGGGCGCTGGCCGGAATGGGCGCCGACGGTTCTCGAGGGCCGGGTTCGCGGCGGGGGCCCGCTTGAGCCCGGCTCGCGGGTGGACCAGCGGGCGAAGCTGATTCTCGGGCTGTCCCGCAGCCGGAGCCAGGAGGTGACCGCTGTCGACGCGCCCCGCTCCATGGCGTTCGCCGGGCCGATGGGCACGTCCGCGGCGCGCTGGGGAATGGAACTCGAGCCGGCGGGCGACGGGCACACCGACGCCATGATGTGGATTGAGATCGACCTCGCGGGCATCATGCGCGCGATGCCCGGCCGCACGCTCCAGCGCAGGGTTCAGCGCGTCAGCGACCTCGAGATGGTGCTGATCAAGGCGGCGG
>DASYBB010000066.1:0-27111 GCA_036501025.1 Streptosporangiaceae bacterium | reverse complement strand
TCCTGGCCTGGTCCGCCGAGTCGACCGGGGCACTGGTCCGGGCGCTGGCCGCGGCCGGCCCCGACCAGGGCTGCTGGACGTGGTGGGCGCACGCGGGCGGCTCGGCGCCGGCCACGGCCGGAGCCGTGGCCCGGCACCAGGTGCAGGAGGCCGCGGTGCACGCGTTCGACGCCCAGGAGGCGGCCGGCCACGGCGAGCCGCTGCCCGCCGCCGTGGCCGCCGACGGCGTGCCGGAGTTCCTGACCGTCAGCCTGGCCAGCCTCGGGCCGTGGCCGCACGAGCCGGGCCAGGTCGGGCTGGACGCCGACGGCGCCGGCACCTGGGTCGTCGACCTGGACGCCGACGGCGCGGCGACCCGGCCGCCGGACGCGGCGGGCAAGCCGGGCGCGTGGCTGCGCGGCCCGGCCAGCGACCTGGTCCTGACCCTGTACGGCCGCAACGCCCACGGCGACGTCGAGGTCGAGGGCGACAGCGAGCTCGCGGAGCAGCTGCTGGAGTGGCCCGACAACGAGTAGCCGGCTGGTCTAGCCCGGGCCGGGGTGGCCGGTGAGCTCCAGGCTGCGCTGCCACAGCGCGGCCCGGGCGGCGCGGTCGTAGGCCTGCGAGCTGGCCCTGGCCTCGCGGGTCCGGTCGTAGAACCGTCCGGTCACCCCGGCCAGCCCCGGGTCGCTGACCAGCCTGCGGGTGGCCGCCACCCCGGTCTCGAGGGTGTCGACCGGGCGGCCGATCTCGGCCAGCACCATCTTGGTCGGCATGTAGGTGGCCGGGTGCAGGCTGTTGACCGTGACCTCCGCGGCCGGGAGCCGGCCGGCCAGCTCGAAGCCGGACATGATCTGGGCCAGCTTGCTCTGGCCGTAGGCGCGGGTGCCGGAGTAGCCGCGGGTGATCATGATGTCGTCGAAGTCGATGGCGTGCTGCCCGAGGGAGGCGACGTTGACGATGCGCGCGGGCGCCGACCGGCGCAGCAGCGGGAGCAGCTCCAGGGTCAGCAGGAACCCGGCCAGGTAGTTCACCGCGAACCGCAGCTCGTACCCGTCGGCACTGACGCCCCGCTCACGGCCGGCGGGCATCCCGCTGCCGATGCCGGCGTTGCTGACCAGGACGTCAAGCCGCCCGGTGGCGCCGCGCACGTCGGCGGCCAGCTGGCGGACCTGGGCCAGCTCGGCCAGGTCGGCCGTGAACGTGAGCGGCGGGGCGGCACCGCCGATCTCGGCCGCGGCCGCGGCCAGCCGCGCGGCGTCCCGGCCGTGCAGGAGCAGGCGGGCGCCGTCGGCGGCGAGGCGCTGGGCCAGGGCGCGGCCGAGGCCGTCGGTCGCCCCGGTGATGAGCACGGTGGGGGCGTCAGGTGCGTCGGTCATTGCACTGAGTATGGGAGAGCCACCTCAGCGGTGCGGATCGTACCCCGGAACCGGCCGGCGATCCGCACCGCTGAGGGTGTCCGCACTAGCCTGGTCGCGTGACTAGCGCCGACCCGCCCTGGGCACACGAGAAGACGGCAGTGCAACCGCCCGATCCCGCCTGGGCTGACCGGGCGCGGCACGAGTGCGCCCGCCTCTCCGCGCTGCTGGCGCCGTGGCTGGCGGACGGGGTCGAGCATGTCGGGTCTACCGCCGTCCCCGGTCTCGCCGCCAAGCCCGTCCTGGACATCATGGCGTCCGTGACCGACCCCGATGCCGTGGTCGAGCAGGCGTCGCCGCGGCTCGCCGCCGACGGCTGGCGCTACGTGCCGCCCGAGCTGGACAGCGGCGGGTCGTGGCGGCGGTTCTTCGTCAAGCCCGATGCCGCCGGCCAGCGGCGGGTCGCCCACCTGCACGTGATCGCGGCCGGGCATCCCCGCTGGGCGGAGCAGCTCGCCTTCCGGGACGCGCTGCGGCGCGACAGCCGGCTGGCGGCCGACTACGCGCAGCTGAAGCGGCGGCTGGCGCGCGAGCACGGCGCCGACCGCGAGGCCTATACGGCGGCCAAGGGCGCGTTCGTGGCAGCCGCGCTGCGGAGCGTGCCCGGCCCGGAGAATCAGCCGTCCGGCCGGTAGCCCCGGCGGCACCGAGCCAGGCCTCGCTCCAGCGCAGCATGCCGGGCCCGAGGTTCGGCCGGGCCGCGATCACCATGGAGAGCCAGGAGTAGTCCAGGCCGCTCGGCCGGCCGGACGGGCGCAGCGCGGCGCAGCGTGACGTGGTCCGCGACCTGCTGGGCCGGCGTAGCCTCCTGGCGTGAAGGTCGTGACCGAAATCGCCGCAGGCGGCGGGGTGTCCGTGGCGCAGGTGAGCATCCGGGCGCAGACCCCGCGGTGGTCCGAGCCGGAGGCGCCGCCCGGCTACCGGCTGGTCTTCGTGCGCCGCGGCACCTTCCGGGCGCGGGTGGGCGGCCACGCGCTGCTGGCCGAGCCGGCGGTCGCCTACGCCGGCGGCCCCGGGGTGGCGCAGAGCATCGCCCACCGGGTCGGGGCCGACGACGTCTGCACGGCGGTGACGCTCGGGCCGGAGCTCATGTCCGGACTGGTCCCCGGCGACCGGCCGCTGGGCACGTCCGTCCCGGTGACCGGGGCCGTGGCCGTCGCGCACCGGCTCCTGGTCGCCCGGGCCCGCCGCGGCGCGGATGCCCTCGAGCTGGCCGAGCGGGCGACCGGGCTGGCCGCCGCGCTGCTGGCGGCGCGCTCCCCCGCGCCCGCGGCGGCCGGGCGGCCCGCCACCCGGGCGGCCCGCCGGAAACTGGCCGAGTCGGCCCGCGAGCTGGTGGCCGCCGACCCGGGCCGGTCCGGGCTCGCGGTCATCGCCCGCCACGCGGGCTGCTCGCCGCATCACCTGAGCCGGGTGTTCCGCGCGGAGACCGGCCTGACCCTCACCCGGTACCGGAACCGGGTCCGGGTCCTGCTGGCGCTGGAGGCGATCGAGGCCGGCGAGCCGGACCTGGCGGCGCTCGCGGCCCGGCTCGGCTTCGCCGACCACGCCCACCTGAGCCGGACCGTGCGGCTGGAATGCGGCCGGTCCCCGCGGGACCTGCGGCGGCTGCTGGCCGGGCCGAACTGAGCAACGGCGTTCAAGCGGGGGCGCCCGGGGCGGGGCGACACTGGTAGCGCCCGACACCGCCGCGCCGAACGGAGCCAGCCGATGATCGCCCGAATCTGGGACGCCCGAACCGCCAGTCAGCACGCCACCGACCAGTACCGCGGCGTGTTCGAGACCGAGGTCATGGAGCACCTGAGCGGGGTGGCCGGGTTCCGCGGGGCCTACCTGCTGGGACGCCAGGACCGCGGCTTCATGGCCATCCGGGCCCTCACGCTGTTCGAGTCGCTCGCGGCGGTGCGGGAGTTCGCGGGCGAGCGGTACGAGCGGGAGCGGGTCACGCCGCAGGCCAGGGCCGCGCTGCTCAGCTCGGACCCGGCGATCCAGCACTTCGACGTGCTCACGGCACCGCGGCGGACGCGCTGAGCCGTCAAGGTCGGCGGTTGCTGCCTTCGGGAAGCGCTACGACGGTCAGACCCGGCGGAGGACGGCGACGACCTTGCCGACGATGGCCGCGTTGTCGCCGAGGATCGGCGCGTAGACCGGGTTGTGCGGCATCAGCCAGACGTGGCCGTCAGCTCGCTTGAGGGTCTTCACCGTGCCTTCGACCTCGATGCCGTCGATCGTCGCCGCCACGATGTCGCCGTTCTCCACATCCGAATCCAGGCGGACGACGACCCAGTCGCCATCCGTGATCGCGGCGTTGATCATCGAGTCGCCGACGACCTTGAGCACGATGAGCTTGCCCTCGCCGACCAGTTGGCGGGGCAGCGAGAAGAAGTCCTCGACGGACTGCTCGGCGAGTATCGGGTCGCCCGCCGCGATCCGGCCGACCAGCGGCACCCGGGCGACGCCCGGGCCGTCAAGGTCGGCTTGCGGTTCGCCGGACTGCTCCTGATCAGCGGAGGGCCGGATCACGGAGGTGCGCGGGCGCCTCGCCCAGCGGCTCAGGTAGCCCTTCTCCACGAGGATCGAGATCTGGTAGGCGACGCCTGACGCGCTCGCCAGCCCCACCGCGGCGCCGATCTCCCGCATGGTGGGCGCGTAACCGTAGCGCTCCACGGAATCCTCGATGGCCTGGAGAATCTGGCGCTGACGCTGGCTCAGGCCCCGGCCGGGCATGTCAGGCCGCTCCGCGCGTCTCGTCCTGGGACCTTCGGCTCGCGGTGGCTGTCATTCGGTCATGTTAGCAGTCTGGCAGGGCTTATCAAATACGAGTTCGATAATGAGCCGGTGCCGCTGTCATCAGCAACGGTTTCCTGGCAGCCATGGCGCGACCAGGGTGCCGCTCACGACGCGGAGCAGCCTGACCTAACACGTAAGGCTCATTACCACTTATGAGAAGTTCCGCGCACACCTGTGGCCGATCTGCCGCGACATCTCTGTGCGCGATCTGCCGCTACTCACGTGGCCGAGCTGCCGAACGCGCAGAACGCCCGCCATGGCCCCGGTCCTCGAGATGAGGGCCGGGGCCATGTGGCGTTGGTCGTTGTACTGGCGCAGGCCACTTATTCGGAGGGTGCGGTATTCCTCCGCCGCTGGTGCCTGGCGATGCTGTAGGAGTCCACGGCCTTGCGGGAACTCCGCCAGACGCCATCAGCGCCCTGGACTGCATCACGTCGTCCACGTTGTGCCGCCTGACGGAGCGCCGGAAGGCTGAGCTGCTCATCCACGAGCGCGGCCAGAGGCACCAGCCGAGTTGGTCCGGCGACGTTGGGCACGATGAACCGGTTCAGGTTGTCATACATTGCCCGGGCGATCAGCTCGCCGAGCGCCCCGAAGTCGTCCCGGTCGGCGCGCTGCATCGCCGCTAGGTAGGCATTGCGCTGCCGCTTCAAGACGACGACCGGCGGGTGGCCGAGGCGGACCAGGATGAGGTTCAGGACGAGCCGCCCGGCGCGGCCGTTCCCGTCGATGAAAGGGTGCACGCGCTCGAACTCGTCGCCAGTGATGCAGGCGCTTTCGACCCAGTGCTGCACCTGGGCTGGCACCAGTGGCCACGATGGCGGTGTCATCCCGTCGCCGAAGGGGCGGATGTCGTGCTCGCGGAAGCTGCCCGGCCCTTTCGCGATCGGTCGCGTCCGGGTGCGGGGCCACATCCTAGACCGGGGTCATCGCCGCGTGGTGGATCTGGCGGACCTCAGCGATCGTGACGAGCCTCCCGTCGTGCCAGTCGCCTGGCTCCCGTGCCTGCCCGTAGACCCACTGCGCCGCGTCGGCGTATCCCCGCACCTCGTTGTATTCGCTGAGCGGCTTGGCGCCTATCGCGCGGCCCTGGTCAAGCAGTGCCCGGGCCTGCCGCAAGACCAGGGTGTTGCTGTCCAGGGCTGTCGAGTGGTGAGCTTGGTGCTCTCGGGCGAGCAGGCCCGCAGCCCAGGATCAGCCTGAATGTCGGTGGCTCGCTGGCCGACGTAGGAGGCCCAGTGTCGCTTGGCCCACTGGGACCAGCGCTCGGCAGTGCTGATGCTGATGCCGGTCAGGTCGGCGAGGACGGATGCGGGCAGTTCAGCGGCGAGGGCGAGCCGGGCGGTGTTGCGGCCTGCGTGGGTGCTGATGCCGTGGCGCTGGAGCCGCGTGCCGAACACGACATTCATGGCGCAGGCCTGACAGCGGGCACTGCTGCGACGGGCGCCCGCCTCCTGCGAGGCTGGGCGCCCGCCGTGCTGACCGGCATTGACCGGCCAGTACCGCTTACTTCGCCGACCTGGGCCTAGCGCCCGGACCAGCCAAATCATCTGCCAAGCAGCCACGCTTGGCTGGTTGTTGCATCTGATGCAATACCGCTCACTTTCAGCTGCAGCCGCTGGTTGAGCCGCACCCCTCGCACACGTAGCAGCTGCCCGCGGGCCGCATCTTCGTCCCGCAGGTCAGGCACAGCGGCGCGTCGGCCGTCCGGCCCTGCTGCGACTCGATCAGCTCCGTGGAGCTGCGCGGCCGGGGCAGCGCCTCCGCGGTGTGATCCGCGGCGGCCTCGGGCGCCCGGGCCGGCTGCGGGCGGACGTCCTCGACCGGAGCCGACTGGGCGAGTTCCACGGGGTCGATCTCCTCGGCCGCGGCGGCCGGGGCCTCCCCGGCCAGGGCTGCCGTGCGCTCGGCGGTCGTCAGGATGCCCAGCTCGGAGCGCTGGTCGTAGCTGAGGTGGTCGAGCGCGAGGCGGCGGAAGATGTAGTCCATGACCGAGCTCGCCATCCGGATGTCGGCGTCATCGGTGATGCCCGCCGGCTCGAACCGCATGTTGGTGAACTTGGCGACGTAGGACTCCAGCGGGATGCCGTACTGCAGGCCGACGGAGATCGCCACGGAGAACGCGTCCATGACGCCGGCCAGCGTGGAGCCCTGCTTGCCGAGCTTGAGGAACACCTCGCCGACGCCGTCGTCGGGGTACTCCGACGCGGTCATGTAGCCCTCGGCTCCCGCGACCGAGAACCGGGTGACCGTGGCCGAGCGCTGCCGGGGCAGCCGGCGGCGGACCGGCCGGACCTCGTGCGGGACGGCCGGCTCGGCCGCCGCGGGCTCGGGGGCCTGCGCCGTCCTGGTCTTGGCCACCGACAGCGGCTGGCCGACCTTGCAGTTGTCCCGGTAGATGGCCAGCGCCTTCAGGCCCAGCCGCCAGCCCTCGAGGTAGATCGTCTCGATGTCCTCGACGGTCGCCGACTCGGGCAGGTTCACGGTCTTGCTGATCGCGCCGCTGAGGGCAGGCTGGACGGCGGCCATCATGCGGACGTGGCCCATCGCGCTGATCGCGCGCTCCCCCATCGCGCAGTCGAACACCTCGTAGTGCTCGGGCCGCAGGCCCGGCGCGCCGATGACGTGGCCGCGCTCGGCGATGTGCTCGATGATTGCCTCGGCCTGCTCCGGCTGGTAGCCGAGGTTCCGCAGGGCGCGGGGCACGGTCTGGTTGACGATCTGCATGGAGCCGCCGCCGACCAGCTTCTTGAACTTGACCAGCGCCAGGTCCGGCTCGATGCCCGTGGTGTCGCAGTCCATCATGAGGCCGATGGTGTTGTGACTCACCATCCCGTTCGCCACGTAGGTCACGTTGTCGGGGACCGACAGGTCATACGTGGGCTGGACGCCGCCGTCCTCGTTGCTGGCCACCCGCTCGAACAGGTACCCGAGAGCACGCTCCAGCCGCGGGTCGAGCGTCTCCTCGAACAGCCGGACCGCCAGCATGCGCGGCACCCCGCCCGCCTTGCGCAGCGACTGGAGGACCGTCGCGTGCCGCGGATGCCCGGCGGGGACCAGTTCGCTCCAGTCACCGCGCGGCAGGAACACGTAGTCCTTTTTCGCCGACGCGTCCGGCTCCAGGACGGCCATCAGCGCTGACTTGCGCTCGCCGATGAATCCGATGGCCTCGTCGAAGTTGAGGGCGTGGTCGACGTTGCGCAGCCGGACCTGGAAGATCGGGCCGCCCCACCCGCTCGTCGTCTCGCGCGTGGTGGTGGCCAGGCCCAGCGCGAGCAGGGTCGTCCTGACCTCGGCCGCGAACGACTCGTGTGCCGTGGACAGGCTGGGAACGCCGTCCTGCACCGTCCCGTCGGCCTCGAACAGGCCGCGCAGGAAGGCGCCGTAGACGGCCGGGTCGTTGGCCTCCAGGATGGCGGATGGGATCCGCGGCACCCAGCCCTTCCCGGCGTGGCCGGCGTCCGGCAGTTCCTTGGCGAACCCGGCGGCCTGCCACCAGCGCGCGAGGCGCACCGATGGGAGCGTCACCTCGAGGTAGCCCTGCTGCGCGGTGACCGCCGTCTCCACGCCGAAGGACTGCTTGGCCAGGATGCCGAGGCGCTCGGCGACGTCCCGGTCGGCGTCGGCCACGCACAGCCTGATGCCCTTAGCGTGCAGGCTGCCATCGCCCATGAAGTACCCGACGAGCTCGGCGAGCTCGGGCGTCACGGCGTCCGGCACGTGCAGGCCGTGGTCACCGGTGTAGTACGCCTGGTCGATGACCGGCAGCGGCACCGCCTTGGGCTCGCCGACCAGCGTGCGCAGCTGCATGGGGATCAGGTCCCGTGGCTCGATGTCAGCCAGCCGCTTCCAGGCCCACGTCCCGCTCGCGTCATCGACGACCTTGACCCGGTGCGTGAGAGTGCCCTGGATCTGATAGCCACCATCGGTGCGGACCCGGCGCGTCGGCTCCTCGCCGTTGATGAAGAACTTCGTCGCCCGGCGCGGGCCCTCATCGGTGGATACGGTGAGGTCCAGGTCCTGCCAGCGCTGCCCGTAGGCGTCGCCCAGCTCGGTCAGGCGCGCCAGCCCGCGGTCGGTGGTGACCAGGGTGTCGCCGGTCAGGCATCCCGTCGGGGCCAGCAGGCTGGCCTGCGCGTTCCGGTAGCCGTTGGCCTCGCCCAGCTTCAGGCACTCGCGCCAGGTCTTGTTGGCGAGGCTGAGGATCTCCTTGTCCATGCCGCCGACCGGGCTGATTTCCGCGCTGGCCTCGGCGTGCTTGCGGATGACCCGCTTGTGCGGCGCCGCGTTGCGGGCGTACCCGTCGTAGGTGCCGACCACGGCCGCGAGCTCGGCCGAGCGCCGGTAGGCGGTGCCGGTCATCAGCGACGTGATCGCCGCGGCGATGGCCCGGCCGCCGTCGGAGTCGTAGGCGTGGCCGGTGGCCATCAGCAGCGCGCCCAGGTTGGCGTAGCCGATGCCGAGCTGCCGGTACGCGCGGGTCGTCTCGGCGATCTTCTCGGTCGGGAAGTCGGCGAAGCAGATGGAGATGTCCATCGCCGTGATCACGAGCTCGCTCACGTCGCGGAACCGCTGCACGTCGAACGTGTCGTCATCGCGCAGGAACTTCAGCAGGTTGATGCTGGCCAGGTTGCACGAGGAGTTGTCCAGGTGGACGTACTCCGAGCAGGGATTGCTGGCCGTGATCCGGCCGGACTCAGGGCAGGTGTGCCAGTCGTTGATGGTCCCGTCGTACTGGATGCCGGGGTCGGCGCACTCCCACGCGGCCCTGGCCATCCGCCGGAACAGGTCGCGGGCGTCGACGCGGCTCAGCGGCTCGCCGGTCGTCCGGGCGTTCAGGTCGAAGCCGCCGCCCTCCTCCACCGCCCGCATGAACTCGTCGTTGACCCGGACCGAGTTGTTGGCGTTCTGGTACTGGACGCTGACGATGTCCTTGCCGCCCAGGTCCATGTCGAACCCGCCGTCGCGCAGGACGCGGACCTTCTCCTCCTCGCGCGCCTTGGTCTCGATGAACTCCTCGATGTCGGGGTGATCGACGTCCAGGACGACCATCTTGGCCGCTCGGCGGGTCGCCCCGCCGGACTTGATGGTCCCGGCCGACGCGTCGGCGCCCCGCATGAACGACACGGGGCCGCTCGCCGTACCGCCCGAGGACAGCAGCTCCCGGCTCGAGCGGATCCTCGACAGGTTGACGCCCGCGCCGGAGCCGCCCTTGAAGATCAGGCCCTCCTCGCGGTACCAGTCCAGGATGGCGTCCATCGTGTCGTCGACGGCCAGGATGAAGCACGCCGAGACCTGCTGCGGCGACGCGGTCCCGACGTTGAACCAGACCGGCGAGTTGAAGCTGAACACCTGGTGGATCAGCGCGTAGGTCAGCTCGTGCTCGAAGATCTCCGCGTCGGCGGGGGTGGCGAAGTAGCCGTTCTCGCGGCCCGACCGGGTGTACGTGCCCACGACGCGGTCGACGAGCTGCTTGAGGCTCCACTCGCGCTGGGGCGTGCCGACCGCGCCGCGGAAGTACTTGGTCGTGACGATGTTGGCCGCGTTGACCGACCAGAACTCGGGGAACTCCACCCCGTGCTGCTCGAAGTTGACCGAGCCGTCCCGCCAGTTGGTCATGACGACGTCGCGGCGCTCCCAGGTGACGGCGTCGTAGGGGTGGACGCCCTCACGGGTGTAGATCCGGCGCATCGTGAGCCCCTTCTTGGCACTCTTGCTCGCGCGCGCCGACCCGCTCGTCGTCTCGGTCATCTTGCCCCCTTCGGAATCCGCGTGGACTCCATCGCGGACCTGGTCAGGCCCTGTCCCGTTATTTCTCATCTTGTACCGGCCGCGGCCCCGCTCAGCGGACCGGCAGGTGGTTCTCGTTGTGCGCTTCTTCGGGCCCCCACTGGCCCGGGCGCTTGGCCCGGAGGGCGGCAATCTCTTCCTCGAAGTCGTTCAGCGACTGGAAACTACGGTAGACCGAGGCGAACCGGAGGTAGGCGACTTCGTCCAGTTCGCGGAGCGGGCCGAGGATGGCCAGGCCCACCTCGTGCGAGGGGATCTCCCCGCTGCCGCGGCTCCGGATGGCGTCCTCGACCTGCTGGGCCAGGATCGCCAGCTGATCCTCGCTCACCGGCCGTCCCTGGCAGGCGCGCCGGACGCCGCTCACGATCTTGTCCCGGTTGAACGGCTCGGTGACCCCGCTGCGCTTGCCGACGGTGAGGATCACGCTTTCCTGGGTGGTGAACCGGCGCCCGCAGGCCGGGCAGGACCGGCGGCGGCGGATCGCCACCCCGTCCTCGGCGGCCCGGCTGTCGATGACCCGGCTGTCGGGATGCCTGCAGTACGGGCAGTACACGCGATCACCTCCCCTCGCCGAAGCGGACCAATCACCCCAGGAAGCACAACCTAGAGGAAAACTACAGTGCTGTAACTACTAGATATTGTGGTCCCCCCTGGCCGCGAACGCAAGTCGCCCGGCCCGGAAGTGCGCCGGCGAGCCGCTCCGGGCCGGGGAAGAACGCTGCGCGCGGCAGGCTCAGCGCGGCACCCAGAGTTGCTGGCCGGGGTAGATCGCGTCGCCGGACAGCGCGTTGGCCGACACGATCTGCGGGATCACCAGCCGCGGATCCGCGCCGGGCTCGGCCCGGATCGCGAGCGCCCACAGGTTCTGGCCCGGCTGGACCACGACCTGGCGCATCCCGGAGTACCCGGACCCGGACCCCGGGTGGCTGGACGCCAGCGCCCCGCCGCCCAGGGCCAGCGAGAGCACGAACGCGGCCAGCGCCGCCGCCCCGGCCGCCAGCCCGCCGACGACCCGGCGCCCCCGCCGGGTCAGCCGCACCGGCCCGGCCGCCGGCTGGTGCGCCGGCCGGGCCGGGGCCCGAGCCGGCCGGACCCGTGGCCGGATCGACGACCCGGCTGACGGCCGCAGCGTCACTACCGTCATCGCTGGCCTCCCTTACCCCGCGGTTATTCCTCAGCGAACGATCGCCTCCGCCGAATGACCGTTCGATAGGATCTCTGTTCTATCGCATGCTCGTTCGATCGAACGAAGATACGGTATAGTCATACCGCAGGGGTGCGACACTTTCCACGCCGGTCGAACAGATGTTTGAGATCCGTGACCGCAGCCGCTAGCGTCGGCACCGACGACGACGACTACCACCGAGCCCGGAGGCCCAGTGATGAACGACGCGACCGACGACGGAGGGACGCGGAAGGTCTCGACCGTCGAGACCGCAGCGGCAGGCACTGACGGCGACGCCGGCGCGCCGGCCGGCGCCAGACCGCGCGGCCGCCCCGGACGCAAGCCCCGCGGGAGCGTTCCCGCGATTGTGGCCGACGTGCCCGACAAGCCCGACCCGGACCACGTGCTGACCTGGCGGCAGCGCAAGGTCCTGCAGGTTATCCGCGATTCCGTGCAGCGCCGCGGCTACCCGCCGTCGATGCGCGAGATCGGCGAGGCGGTCGGCCTGACCAGTACCTCGAGCGTCTCCTACCAGCTGTCGACCCTGCAGAACAAGGGATACCTGCGCCGCGACGCCGGGCGGCCGCGCACCGTGGAGGTGCGGCTGCCCGGCCATCCCGCGGTCCGGCCGGACGCCGACATCGACGACGAGATGCCGATGGACATCACCTCGCAGGAGGCGGCCTACGTCCCGCTGGTCGGCCGGATCGCCGCCGGCGGTCCGATCCTGGCCGAGCAGGCCATCGAGGACATCTTCCCGCTGCCGCGCCAGCTGGTCGGCGAGGGCACCCTGTTCCTGCTGAAGGTCGTCGGTGACTCGATGATCAACGCCGCCATCGCCGACGGCGACTGGGTCGTCGTCCGCCAGCAGCCGGTGGCCGAGAACGGCGACATCGTCGCCGCGATGATCGACGGCGAGGCGACGGTCAAGACCTTCAAGCGGTCGGCCGAGCACGTCTGGCTGATGCCGCACAACCCGGCCTACACGCCCATCCCCGGCGACGAGGCCGAGATCCTCGGCAAGGTCGTGGCGGTCCTGCGCCGGGTCTGACGCCTGACCCCTGACCCCTGACCAGGCGATACCCGGCGGGCCTGGGCCGCCCGCCGGGCTCGCGCCTGGCTGTCCCCCCGTTCTGAGAGCATCGGGGCGTGGACAGAGATCATGTGACCCGCTGGGTCGCGTCCTATGAGGCCGCCTGGCGCGCCGCGGGGACCGAGGCACTCGCCGGGATCTTCGCTGCCGACGCGATCTACCGGCAGGGTCCCTACGACGAGCCCGTCACCGGCCTGCCCGCCATCGCGCGGATGTGGGAGGCCGAGCGCGACGGCCCCGGCGAGGTGTTCGGGATGACCAGCGAGATCGTGGCCATCGAGAATGACCTGGCCGTGGTGCGGGCCGAGGTTCGCTACGGCGATCCCGTCACCCAGGAATGGCGCGACCTGTGGATTATCCGCTTCGCTGCCGGCGGCCGCTGCGCCGGCTTCGAGGAATGGCCGATCGCGCCGCCTGCCGCCCGTTAACGCCGGCGCCGCCCGTTACGGCCGCGCCGGCGTCGGCCAGCCCGCGACGATTCAGCCCGCGACGATTCAGCCCGCGACGATGTTGACCAGCTTGGGGGCGCGGACGACGATCTGGGCGACCGGGCGGCCGTTCAGGGCGCGGATGGCGCCGTCGGCGGCCAGGGCCAGCTCCCGCAGCTCGTCCTCGCCGATCCCGGCCGGGACCTGCAGGCGGTCGCGGACCTTGCCGTCCACCTGCACGACGCAGGTGACGGTCGCCTCGACCAGCAGCGACTGGTCGGCCGTCGGCCAGCCGGCCGTGGCGACCGAGGGCGCATGGCCCAGCGTCTCCCAGCATTCCTCGGCCGTGTAGGGGGCGAACAGGGACAGCAGGATGGCCAGCGTCTCGGCGGCCTCGCGGACGGCCGGGTCGGCCGCGCCGGGGCCGGAGTCGATGGCCCGCCGGGCCGCGCTGACCAGCGACATCAGCCGCGCGACGGCGACGTTCAGCCGGGTGCCCTCGATCAGGCGGGTGACCTCGTCGATGGTCTTGTGGGTGACCTTGCGCAGCTCGGCGTCCCCGCGCGCCGCCGCAGTGCCCGCCGCCGGGGCACCGGCCGAAGCCGCCGCCACGTCGGCGGCGACCCGGATGACCCGGCCCAGGAACTTGACCGACGCCTCGGGCCGCATGTCGGCCCAGTCGATGTCGTCTTCCGGCGGGCTCGCGAAGATCATCGTCAGCCGGATCGCGTCGACGCCGTGCGCGGCCAGCTGGACGCCCAGGTCGACGCCGTTCCCCAGCGACTTGGACATGGCCTTGCCGTGGTTGATGACCTGGCCCTGGTTCACCATCCGGGTGAACGGCTCGACGAAGTCCAGCATCTTCATGTCGTACAGGACCTTGGTGAAGAACCGGCTGTACAGCAGGTGCAGGATGGCGTGCTCGACGCCGCCCACGTACAGGTCGACCGGGCTCCACCGGCGGACGGCTTCCACCTCGAACGGGCCGCTGGTGAAGCCCGGCGAGCAGTAGCGCAGGAAGTACCAGGACGAGTCGACGAACGTGTCCATGGTGTCGGTGTCCCGCCGCGCGGGACCGCCGCACTTCGGGCACTGCGTGTTGACCCAGTCGGCCGCTCCCGCCAGCGGCGACACGCCCTTGGGGGCCAGGTCCTGGCCGCGCAGGTCGGGCAGCCGGACCGGCAGGTCCTCGTCCGGGACGGCCACCTCGCCGCAGCCCTCGCAGTACACGATCGGGATCGGCGCGCCCCAGAACCGCTGCCGGGAGACCAGCCAGTCGCGCAGCCGGTAGTTGACGGCGGCCTGGCCCAGGCCGCGCTCGGCCAGGATCGCGACGATGGCGGGAATGGCCGCGGTCTTGTCCAGGCCGTCCAGCGGGCCGGAGTTGACCAGCGTCCCCTGGCCGGGAGTGGCGATCCCGGACACGGCCGGGTCGGGCTGGTCGGTGGCGACCACGACGCGGACGCGCAGGCCGAACTTCCGGGCGAAGTCCAGGTCGCGCTGGTCGTGGGCGGGCACGGCCATGATCGCGCCGGTGCCGTAGTCGGGCAGCACGTAGTCGGCGGCCCAGACGGGGATGCGCTCGCCGTTCACCGGGTTGACGGCGTGCGTGCCCAGGAACACCCCGGTCTTCTCGCGGTCGGTCGACTGCCGCTCGATGTCGGTCAGCTTGCGGACCTCGGCGACGTACCCGGCCAGCTGCTCCCGGTGCTCGGGCGCGCACAGCTCCGCGGCCAGCGCAGAGTCGGCCGCGACGACGAAGAAGGTCGCCCCGTACAGGGTGTCCGGCCGGGTGGTGAACACGGTGACCGGCTCGGCCCGGCCCTCGACCGCGAACGCCACCTCGGCGCCCTCGCTGCGGCCGATCCAGTTGCGCTGCATCAGCAGGACGCGGTCGGGCCAGTTGCCCTCCAGCGGGGCCATGTCGGCCAGCAGCCGGTCCGCGTACTCGGTGATCTTGAAGTACCACTGGGTCAGCACCCGGCGGATGACCTCGGCCCCGCAGCGCTCGCACCGGCCGTCGACGACCTGCTCGTTGGCCAGCACCGTCTGGTCGACCGGGCACCAGTTGACGTAGCCGTCGCCCCGGTAGGCCAGCCCGCGCTCGTAGAAGCGCAGGAACAGCCACTGCGTCCAGCGGTAGTACTCCGGGTCGCACGTCTGCAGCCGCCGGGACCAGTCGAAGGACAGCGCGTACTGCCGGAAGGAGGCCGCCTGGGTCTCGATGTTCCGGTAGGTGTAGTCGGCCGGGTGCGAGTTCCCCCGGATGGCCGCGTTCTCGGCGGGCAGCCCGAAGGCATCCCAGCCAATCGGGTGCAGCACGTTATGGCCGCGCTGCACGTAATAGCGCGCCATCACGTCCCCGATGGCGTAGCTCTCCGCGTGCCCCATGTGCAGGTCGCCCGACGGATAGGGGAACATGTCCAGCATGTAGGTGCGCGGCCGCTTATCGGCCGGGTCGTCACTGGCCCGGAACAGGTCCAGCTCCGGCCAGCGCGCCAGCCACTTCTCCTGGACGGCACGCGGGTCGTATTGGGCGCGGTCCGCATTATCGGCGGCTGTCATGGCTCCTCGCGAGGTGATGAGGTCCGGCTCGGCCCCTGCCCGGCCTGGTTCTCCTAAGCAAAATGCCCCTCGCATGGGAGGGGCAGCCGCGCCGACGACAGGTCAGTCAGCGCGGCTAGTGAAGGAGCAGCCGGGCGAAACGCATGCCCACAGGGTAGCGCATCGGAGCCGATCCGGTGGCGGGGCCGGACGCCGGGCCGGGCCGGGCCGTCCGGGCCGGTCAACCGAGTCCGAGGGCAATGTATCCGGCAAAGCCCCGCCAGTCATTGCAGAAATGCCATCAGCTGCTAATTAGCGCAACGCGTCATCTGTATTGACCGCCGCCGGCGCGGCGCCAATAATGACCAGGCACCCAGTCCGAACCTGCCGGCTGCGGCGCTGCCCGGAACCGGCCGGGGCGGCCGGAACTGGGCTTATGGTGCCCGCAGGCGGCCGCGCGGCGGCCGGGGGCGGCGGGCCGCGGCCCGCCGGGAATTGCTGGCGCGGGGAAATAAGGTCATTACCGGGGGGACAATTTGACTATTGGGTCACGCGCGGAATTCGGGCGCCTGATTCGCGGGCCGGGCCAGGCGCGAGCGGGGGGACGCCGCCGTGGCTGAGCCGTCCTGGCACGGGGCGGCCGCCCCGTCGGTGGCCGTGGTCGGGCTGGCCTGCCGGTTCCCCGACGCGGACGACCCGCCGACCCTGCTGGACACGATCCTGACCGGCCGCCGGGCGTTCCGCCAGGTGCCGCCCGGCCGGCTGGACCTGGCCGGCCTCGGCGCGGCCCGGCCCCGGGCCGGCCTCATCGAGGGCTGGCAGTTCGACCGGGCCGCCTTCCGGATCCCCGAGCCCGCCTACCGGGCGGCCGGCCCGGCGCACTGGCTGGCGCTGGAGACGGCGGCCCGGGCCCTGGCCGCGGCGGGCTTCCCCGGCGGAACCGGCCTGGACCGGGACCGCATCGGCGTGTTCATCGGCGCGAGCGCGGCGGCCGGCACCGGCCCGGCGGACGCCGCGGCGCTGCGCTGGCCGCAGGTGCGCCGGGTGCTGGCCGAGTCGCTGTTCGCCGGCGACGTCCGCTCCGACCGGGCCCGGCGGGTGCTCCGGCACGCCGCGAACCGGTTCGGCGTGCCCGGGCCGCGCGAGCCGGGCCTGTCCGGCGGCCCCGCGGCGGCGTCGATCCCGGCCGGCATCAGCAGCTACTTCGGGTTCCGGGGCGGCAGCCAGGCGATGGACGGGGCCTGCGCGTCGTCGCTGCAGGCCATCGCGTCGGCGTGCACGGCCCTGGCCGCGCACGACGTCGACGTGGCCCTGGCCGGCGGCGTGGACCTCAGCCTGGACCCGCTGGCGCTGGCCGGCCCGGCCGCCGCGGACCTCGCCGCCGGCGCGGTCCGGGTCTATGACGAGCACCCGACCGGCTACCTGCCCGGCGAGGGGTGCGGCGTGGTGGTGCTGATGCGGACCGCGCAGGCCCGCGCGGCTGACCTGCCGGTCTACGCCGAGATCGCCGGCTGGGGCTCGTCGGCGGGCGGGCGGCCGGGGGTGGTCGCCTCCGACGTGAGCAGTCAGCTGCTGGCCCTGCGCCGGGCCTACGAGCGGGCCGGGGTGGACCCGCGGGAGGCGCGCCTGATCGAGGGGCACGGCAGCGGCACGGCGGCCGGCGACGACGCGGAGCTGCTGGCGCTGTCCGAGCTGCGGGCCGGCGCGCGCGAGCCGGCCGCGCTCGGCTCGATCAAGGCCAACATCGGGGACGCGCGGGCCGCGGCGGGCGCGGCCGGGCTGATCAAGGCCGTGCTGGCCCTGGGGACCGGGATCATCCCGCCGACCACGGGCGTCGTCTCGCCGCACCCGCTGCTGCGCGGGCCGGACGCGACCCTGTGGCTGCCCGACGCGGCCGAGGAATGGCCGGGCCGCCGGCGGGTGGCCGGGGTCAGCGCCATGGACGTGGGCGGGGTCAACGTGCACGTGGTGCTGCGCAGCGCGCCGAGCCGCGGCCTGCGCTATGACCGCATGCTGCGGGTCCTCCCCCGGCCGGCCCGCGCGGGCTCCGGCCGCCGCCGGGCCGCGCAGCGCGACCGCGCACCCGACCGCAGCGGGCAGCCCGCCGCCTTCCTGCTGCACGCCCCCGACCGGCACCAGCTCGCCGCGGCCCTGACCCGCCTGGCGGACGTGGCCCCGTGGCTGTCGGAGTCCGAGCTGACCGACCTGAGCTGCCAGCTCATCCGGGACGCCCGCGTCCAGGGGCCGGTCCGGGCCGGCCTGGTGGCCAGCTGCCCGGCGGAGCTGGCCGCCGCGGCCCGCGAGGCCCTCGGCCTGCTGCCCGGCCTGCGCGACGGCCTGCTCGCCGCCCGCGGCGGCAGCTTCGCCGCCGACAGCGCCGACGGTCGCGTCACGCTGCTGCTCTCCGGCGAGCCCATGCCGGGCGAGCGCACCGAGTCGCGCTCGGCCGAGGCCGTCCAGTGCGCGCTGGCCGCGCTGCGCTGGCTCGACGCGCTGGAGGTCGGCGCCACGGCCGCGGTCGGCCACGACACCGGCGACCTGGTCGGCCTGGCCTGGTCCGGGGTGCTGAGCGAGGCCGACGTCACCGAGGTGGCGGCCCTGCGCGCCGCGTTCCTCAGCGGGCCGGCCGTCCGCCTGCTGCCGGTGCCGCACCGGGGCGGCTCGCTGCCCGCCGCCCCGGACGACGGCGACGGGTCGATCGGGCTGCTGCGGGCCGCGCTGGCCCAGTTCCGCTTCGGGCCGCCCCGGCGGCGGCTGATCTCCACCCGCACCGGCCGCGAGCTCGCCTCCGCCGGCGAGGCCATCGACCTCATCTGCGACGGGCTGGCCGGACCGGACCGGCTGGCGCAGGCCATGACGGCCGGCGCCCAGGGAGCCACCCTTCTCGTCGAAACGGGGCCGGGAACGGCACTGACGTCCGCAGCCGGGCGGGCCTGCCGGGTTCCGGCGGTGAGCCTGGGCGGCGGCAGCGACGACGCGGCCCGGGTCCGGGCCAGTGCGGCCCTGTTCGCCGCGGGCGCCGTCGGGCTGGCCCAGCCGCTGCTCGCCGGCCGGCCCTCGCGGCCCTTTGACCTGGCCCGCGACCAGGTATTCGGCAGCGGCCCGGAGCGGCCCGCGCCCGCGGGACCCGCCGGGCCGCGGGACTCGGAGGCCGCCGCCGCGCCGGAGCCGGCGGGCGCGCCCGGCCGCCGCGGCGCGCACTCCGCCCGCCGGGCGGGCCTGGCCGCGGCCGGGGATGATCGCGGCCCGCGGCGCGGCGGCGGGACCCACCGGATGGGGACCCGCCGGCCGGGTGCGGACCGGGCCGAGAGCGACGAGGCCGGCCCGGGCGGGCGGGCCGGCCAGCGGGCCGGAGGCGAGACCGGAGACGGGCGGGCCGGAAACGGCCGGGCCAGTCACAGCGGGATTGAGGTCGACCGGGCCTCGGGCGACCGGGCCGGTGCCGGCCAGCGCGGGGACGGGCCGGTGGCGGCCGGGCCGCGGGACGGCGGGCCGGGCGGGGCCGGCCACGGCGCGGACACGGGGCCGGGGGGCGGGGCAGCCGGGGCGGCCGGGGCGGCACCGTGGGCCCGGTGCTTTACGCAGCGGACCGGGGCGAGCACGGTCCCGGCGGAGCCGGAGGATGACCGGCCGTGGCGGATCCGGGTGGCCGGGAGCTATCCGTTTCGCCGGGAAGTGGGGTTGGCATTCGGCGCCGACCCGGCGGCGGCCCGGCTGCTGGCGGTGATCGGGGATCCGGGCGCGGCCGGAGCGCCGCAGGCGGCCCTGCAGGCGGCGCAGGACGCGCCCGCCGCCGGGCAGCTGGTCGTGCTCACGACCGGGCCGGGGCTGACCGGGCTGTTCGCGTCGCTGCACGCGGAGCAGCCGTCGCTGGGGATCACCGTGCTGCGGGTCCCGGCCACGGCGGACGGGCCGCGGCTGGCCCGGCGGTACGCCCGGGCCGAGCCCGGCGCGTTCCGGGAGGTGGTGGTGGCCGCGGACGGGACGGCCCGCGAGCCGGTCCTGACCGCGTGCGCGGCGGCCGGCGGCGGGGAGTTCCCGCTGGGCCCGACCGACGTGGCGCTGGTCAGCCGCAGCTCGGGGACGGCGGCGCTGGCGCTGGCCCAGGTGCTCGCCTGCTGCGGGGCGGCGGTGGCGGTGATCGGCCAGCCCGGCCCGGAGGAGGGCGGCGGGGTGGTCGCGGGCCTGGAGGAACTGCGGCTGGCCGGCGCGCGCGTCTCCTACGAGGTGGTGAACCCGGCCGACCCGGCCGACCTGGCGCTCGCGGTCCGCCGGGTCGAGCGGCGGCTCGGGCCGGTGACGGCGATCGCGCACGCGGTCGGGGCCGGCGCGGCCATGCCGGTCGCCGGGCTCTCGCCGCGGGCCGTGGACGCGCGGCTGGCCGCCGAGCGCGGCGCGCTGCGCGACCTGCTGGACGCCGTCGCCGTGCCGCGGCTGCGGCTGATCCTGACGTTCGGCTCGGTCGCGGCCCGCTACGGCCTGCCCGGCCAGGGGCTGCTCGCCCTGGCCAGCGCGGCGCTGGCCGATCAGGCCGAGGCCGCGGCGACCATGATCCCGGGCGGCCGCGCGCTGCACATCGAGCTGCCCGGCTGGGCGGGCGCCGGGGTGCGCGGCCGCGCCGACCTGGAGCAGAGCATGGCCGCGGCCGGGATGGCCGGCATCAGCGCCGGCGACGCGGCCCGGCTGCTGCTGAAGGTCCTGGCCACGCCGGGGCGGCCGGACCGGGTCGCGGTGCACGGGCGGATCGGCGTGCCCGGCCCGGCCCACGCCGGGCCGGCCCGGCCCGGCCCGGTGCCGTCCGGCCGGTTCCTGCGCGAGGTGATCGTGCACTACCCGGGCATCGAGCTGGTCTGCGACGCGCGGCTGTCGCTGGCCACCGACCCGTACCTGGCCGACTACCGCGTCGACGGGCGGCCGGTGCTGCCGCCCGTGCTGGCCCTGGAGGCGCTGGCCGAGGCCGCGTCCGCCCTGGCCGGGCGGCCGCTGCGGCACGCCACGGCCGTCACCATGGGCCCGCCGGCCGGGCTCCCGGCCGCTGACAGCGGCGGCGCGGTCACGATCCGGGTCTGCGCCGTGGCCGACGGCGGGAAGATCACGACCACGCTGCGCAGCGCGGAGAGCGGCCTGGTCGTCGACCACGTCCGGGCCGTGTTCGGCACGGACGAGCCGGCCGGTCCGGGCGCGGCGGCCGGGCCGACGGCCGCGCTGGCGACGGCCGGGCCGCGGCGGGCGGGGGCCGCGCTGGTCGACGGCGGCGAGCTGTACGGGACGGTCTGCTTCCAGGCCGGCCGGTTCCGGCGGATCGCGGGGCTGCCCGAGCTCACGGCCCGGTCGTGCCGGGCGCTGGCCCGCGGCCCGGACGACCGCGCGTGGTTCCCGGGCGGGCCCGGCGCCGGGCCGGCCCCCGGCGGCCTGCTGCTGGGCAGCCCGGGCCTGAACGACGCGCTCCTGCAGGCGCTGCAGGCGTGCGTCCCGGACCGCCGGGTGTGGCCGGCCGCCATCGCGTCGGTCGCCTTCAGCGGCGCGGCCGCGGCGGGCGAGGTCGAGATCCGGGCCGTCGCGGCGGCCCGCCGCCCGGCCGGGCCGGCGGTCCCCGTCCCGGTCGCTGTCCCTGGCGGGCCGTTCGGCCGGGGGGTCCTGGTGCCGCCGCCGGCGCCGAGCCCGGACGCGGACGGGACAGCGCCGGCCACGGAACTGACCTGGGATGTCACGGCGGTCGACGGCGACGGCGCGATCCTGGCCGCATGGCGCGGGGTGGTGCTGCGCGACGCCGGGCCGCTGCCGCGCGGCGGTCCGTGGCCGCTGGCGCTGCTGCCGGCGTACCTGGAGAGCGCGGCCCTGCGGCTCGGGCTGGACCCGGACCTGCGCATCACGGCGGCGGCGGGCGGGCCGGCCCGGCCGCCCGGCGGGGGCGCCGGCGTGCCGCCGCCCCGGCCGCCGGAGCCCGCCGCGGCCGGGGGGCTCGTGCTGTCGGCGGGCGGCGCGGCCTTCGCCGCGTGCGGGTGGGCGCCGGCTGACCCGCGGCATCCGGTCTGGCCGGCCAGCGACGCGGGCCAGGCGGCAGCGTTCTCCCGGCTGTGCAGCCACCTGTCCGAGCCGCCGGTCGCCTCGGCGGCCCGGCTGCAGGCGGCCGCCGCGTGCCTGGCCCGGGCCGGGGCGCCGGCCGACGCCCCGCTCAGCTTCGAGCGGGCGGCCGGCGACGGCTGGGCCGTCCTGGCCGCAGGCGCGGCCCGGCTGGCCTGCACCGTGGTCGAGGTGGCCGGGCTGCCCGGCCCGGTCGCCATCGCGATCATGACCGACTCGCCGCGCCCGGCGCTGCGCGGGCGTCCGGTCCGGGGCGGGGGCGCCCGGCGGCGATCGTAAGACCGCTCTTCCCGCCTATCGCCGCATCTGTCACGATGAACCAGACTCAGCCGCCGCTGCGCGAAGGGCGATCCGTGACTACTGCGCACCCCGGTCCCGGCCAGCTTGACCCGGACCTGCTGGACGTCAACCTGTCCGCGGACGAGTTCTGGGCGCGGCCGCCCGACCAGCGGCACACGGCGTTCGCCAAGCTCCGCTCGCGGCCGGGGCCCGCGTGGTTCCCCGAGCCGGCGGTCCCGTTCGCGGCGACCGAGGGCGGCGGGTACTACGCGTTCGTCCGGCACGCGGACGTGACCGGGGCCAGCCGGCATCCCGAGCTGTTCTCCTCGGCCCGCGGCGCGACGAGCATCGTCGACCTGCCCGCCGAGTACAACGAGTACTTCGGTTCCATGATCAGCATGGACGACCCGCGGCACGCCCGGCTGCGCCGGATCGTGTCCCGGGCGTTCACGCCGAAGATGGTCAAGCGGTTCGAGGAGGACGTGCAGGTCACGGCGGCCCAGATCGTCGACGAGCTGCTCGAGACCGGGCCGTGCGACTTCGTCCAGCAGGTCGCGGCCCGGCTCCCGCTGAAGATCATCTCCGCGATGATGGGGATCGGCCCGGAGCACGACGAGATGGTGCTCCGCAACACCAACATCATCCTGGCCGGCGGCGACCCCGAGTTCCTCAGCGGCGACATGGACGAGGCGATTACCCAGATCCTGCTGGCCGGGCAGGCCCTGGCCGACCTGGTCACCGAGCTGGCCGCGGCCCGCCAGGAACAGCCCGCGGACGACCTGACGACGGCCCTGGCCAGCGCCAACCTCGACGGCGAGCAGCTCACGCCGGCCGAGCTGGCCTCGTTCTTCATCTTGCTCGTGGTGGCGGGGAACGAGACCACCCGGACCGCCATCTCGAACGGGCTGGTGCTGCTGACCGAGCACCCGGAGCAGCGGGCGCTGCTGCAGGCCGACGTGAGCGGCCGGATGGGCGGGACGGTCGAGGAGATCCTCCGCTACGTCTCCCCCGTCATCTGGATGCGCCGCTCGGTGACCCGGGACTGCACGCTGAACGGCCATGACTACCGCGAGGGCGACAAGGCCATCCTGTATTACTGGGCGGCCAACCGGGACGAGTCGGTTTTTCGTCATGCCTCCGAGTTCGACATCACCCGCTCCCCCAACCCGCACGTCGCGTTCGGCGGGGCCGGACCGCACTTCTGCCTGGGCGCCCACCTGGCGCGGCGGGAGATCACCGCGATGCTGACCGAGCTGCTGACGCGGGTGCCCGACATCCGCGCGGGCCAGCCCGACCGGCTGCTGTCGAGCTTCATCAACGGCATCAAGCACCTCCCGTGCGAGTTCGGCTGAGCAGGTCCGGAGCGCTCGCGGGACCGCGGGGCGCGGCCGCCTGCCCCGGGGGCGATGAATTGCCGGGCGATGGCGCGTCTCATCTGCCGTCAACGCCGACGCGCCGACGCACGGCGGCGGCCGCCCCGAGGGAAGGAAACCGGGACTCATGACGGACGATGAGGTTCAGCCCGTTGCCGTATCGCGGCGGATCTGCGCTCCGGCGCACGACATCTTCCAGGTCCTCGCCGACCCGGTGCGGCATCCGGAGTTCGATGGCTCACAGAGCCTGCGGGGAGCGGGGTCCGCGGCGGTGATCTCGGGCGTGGGCGACGTCTTCGTGATGAAGATGTACTTCCCGCATCTCGGCGACTACGAGATGAACAACCACGTGGTCGAGTACGAGCCCGACCGGCGGATCGGCTGGGAGCCCGAGGCCGGGCGCGGGCATCCGGCCGCCACCGGGGGCAGTCCGGACCCGGCCCGGTGGGGGCAGCGGTGGAGCTACCAGCTCACCCCCGACGGCCCGGACGCGACGATCGTTACGGAGATCTACGACTGCTCCCGAGCGCCGGAAGCGGAGCGCGTCGGCATGGATAACGGCAAGGTCTGGGCCGGGGCCATGGCCGAGACCCTGGGGCGGCTGGACGAGCTCTGCACCCGGACGGGAAAGCAGCTCAGCCCGCCGGGCTGAGCTCCAGCCCGGCACGCGGGAGCCGGGTTCTGCCGTCCTGACCCCGCACTTTCCTTGATCGTGGGAAGATCGCTCACCTTCTGGGATGAGCAATCTTCCCACGATCATGAGGAGCGGCCGGGCCGGGCCGGACACTGACCGCGGCCGGGTCACCTGCGGGACTGGCGGTGCGGCTGTGGCCGCAGGGCCGGCTCATGATCGGCCCGGCGCGCCGCCGGTGATCGCTCCCGGGCGGTGCCGCACCCCATCTGACCTCAATGTTGTAACAAGCTGTAATCGACTCTGCACAGCGTGTATAAATAGAAACCCACGCGGGGCTGGAGAGTCCGGGAGACCGGGCCGGGGGAAAGACGGGCCCGCGAGGTACGGGGAAACCGTGAGTCGCGGAGGGGGACCTTCGTCCGGGGGGCTGTGTGATTCCCGGCGGGATCGCCCGGCTGCGCAGTGCCCGGCTTCGGCCGGGTCGCAGCGCAAGGTGTACGAGGGTCGCGACGAGCGGTAGGGGGATCTTCGTCCTGTGGGCGGCGCCACCCGGGGGCGTGGCGCCGTCCGCAGGCGGGGAGTCAGGCCAGGCCGCTGATCTTCTCGGCCAGGGCGAAGTCAGCCCCGGTCAGGCCGCCCGCCGAGTGCGTCGACAAGGTGAGCGTGACCTTGTTCCAGGAGACCGCGACATCCGGATGGTGCCCGGCCGCCTCGGCCAGGTAGGCGACCATCCCCAGGAACAGCAGCGAGTCGCGGAAGTCGGCCCGCGAGAAGGTGGCGGCGATGGAGCCGCCGGCGCGCTCCCAGCCGGGCAGGCCGGGGAGCCGGGCGGAGATCTCGTCTTCGGTCAGCAGGTCCATGTACTACCGCCTATCACATCGAGGGGCGCGCCGGGCGGCGCCGGGCCGGGCGGCGCCGGCCGGTAGGCTGATCAGCGCCTGCCACCCGCCCGTGCGAAGGCCATACCCGTTCCTGCCGCCCGCAGCCGGGGCGCCGGGGCGCCAGTCCTTGGAGCTGCCATGACCGATCCCGCGATCACTGACCCACCCGGCGGCGGGGCGCGCGGCACGGGCCCGCGGCGGACCCCGCTGACGAGCGTGCACGAGGGACTCGGCGCCACGCTCACCGACTTCGCCGGCTGGCTCATGCCGCTGCGCTACGGCAGCGAGACCGCCGAGCACAACGCGGTCCGGTCCGCGGCCGGCCTGTTCGACCTGTCGCACATGGGCGAGCTGGCCGTCACCGGGCCGGGCGCCGCCGATGCCCTGGACTACGCGCTGACCGGCAACCTCGGCGGGCTGGCGCCGGGCCGCGCCCGCTACACGGTAATCTGCGCCGACGACGGCGGCGTCCTGGACGACCTGGTCGTCTACCGGCTGGCGGCCGAGGAGTTCATGGTCGTCGCGAACGCGGCCAACGCCGCGGCGGTCTTCGCGCTGCTGAGCGACCGGGCGGCCAAGCTGGACGCGACCGTCACCGACCGGAGCGGCGACTTCGCGCTGATCGCCATCCAGGGGCCGCGCTCGGCCGGCATCCTCGGGCCGCTCACCGACGCTGACCTCACGCAGGTCAAGTACTACGCCAGCTACCCGGCCACGGTGGCCGGCACGAGCGTGCTGCTGGCGCGGACCGGCTACACCGGCGAGGACGGCTTCGAGATCTTCGCCCCGCCCGCGGCCGCCCCGGGCATCTGGGCCGCGCTGAGCGCGGCCGGCGCGGAGCACGGCCTGGTCCCGGCCGGCCTGGCCGCCCGCGACACGCTGCGCCTGGAGGCCGGGATGGCGCTGTACGGCAACGAGCTCGGGCCGGACCTGACGCCCTACGACGCGGGCCTGGACCGGCTGGTCCGGCTGGACAAGCCCGGTGACTTCGTCGGCCGGACGGCGCTGGCCGCCCGGGCCCAGGCGGCCCCGCAGCGGCGGCTGGTGGGCCTGGTCAGCGAGTCGCGCCGGGTGCCCCGGCACGGCTACCCGGTGCTGTGGGACGGCAAGCCGGCCGGCACGGTCACCAGCGGCGCCCCGTCGCCCACCCTCGGCGCGCCGATCGCGATGGCCTACGTCACCCCGGAGGTGGCGGAGCAGGCCGCCGGCGACGGCGGCGCGGGCCGGCTGGCCGTGGACATCCGAGGCCGGGCGGAGCCTGCCAGACTGGTACCACTGCCGTTCTACCGGCGCCCGGCCTAGGCCGCGGGTCACAATTGCTCACCGGGCCGGCGCTTAGCGGGCCAGCCGCCCGGTAAGGGACCATCCGGGTCATTACGTCACATGGGACAAGAGAGGTGCAGATGAGCGTTCCCGAGGAGCTGCACTACACCCCCGAGCACGAGTGGGTAGCCCTCAGCGGCTCCATCGCCTCGGTCGGCATCACCGATCACGCCCAGCGGGCCCTGGGCGACGTCGTCTTCGTATCGGCCCCCGCGCCCGGCACCAAGGTCACCGCCGGGGAGCCGTGCGGCGAGGTGGAGTCGACCAAGTCGGTCAGCGACCTCTACTCGCCGGTGGACGGCGAGGTAACGGAGGTCAACCCGGAGATCGACGACGACCCCGGCCTGGTCAACTCCGATCCGTACGGGGCCGGGTGGCTGTTCAAGGTCAGCCTGGCGGAGGAGGAGGAGGGCGAGGACATGCCGCCCGGCCTGCTCTCCGCGGCCGAGTACACAGCGCTCACCGCCGATTCCGGAGCCGAGGAGAACTGAGGGCGGGCGGCGCGCGGCCGGGGCCGCGCGCTCGCCGGGCGGCCCGGGGCTACCGGCGGCGGCGGCCCCAGATGCGGTAGATGGCGAAGCCGACCACGGCCAGGCCCACCGCGGCCGCGCCGAGGATGACCTCGGGCCGGGCCACCTGCTCCGCGACCTGCTCCCTGAGCTTGCGGACATTGTTGGCCGGGCTGACCTTCTCGGTCAGCGCATCGATCGTGCGGGCCAGGTTCTCCCTGGTCCGCTCGATCTCGGCAACGATCATGTCGGGACCCTGCTTGGCCACCGAGCCGCTCACCGCGACCGTGCCCTGCACCTCGACTGCCCGTTCCGGATCGGCCATTACTCGCGTCCCTCCCGAGCCAGCGACTTCGCTGGCACCATGCTTTCCGGCTAGTGTCCCAGCCGGCCCCCGCCCGTGTCCGGCCAGCCGGCCGTTCGCCGCCGATTCCGGCACGCCCTTTCTCTTAGCACACCGCGCGCCCGCGATCCCGCCCGCCGCGCCCGGCCGCCCGGCCGGCGGGTCCCGATAGGATGCGGCGGGTGAGCGTCCGGGCCGTCATCTTCGACTGGGGCGGGACCCTGACGCCATGGCACCAGGTGGACCTGGCCGGGCTGTGGCACGAGGTCTTCGCCCAGCACCTGGCGGGCGAGCAGGCGGCGCAGGCCGCGGCCGCGATCCACGCCGCCGAGCGGGACCTGTGGGAGCTCGCGGGCCGCGACCAGAGCAGCTGGACCCTGAGCGCGGTCTTCGAGCGGGCCGGGGTCGAGTACACCGACGCGCTGCTGGCCACGTACTCCACCGCGTGGGAGCCGCACACCTACATCGACCCGGACGT
>DASYBB010000065.1:0-68483 GCA_036501025.1 Streptosporangiaceae bacterium | reverse complement strand
TCCGGCCGGCCGGACGGGGGCGGAAAGCGTAACGCCCGGGCCGGAATCCCGGCCCGGGCGCTGCGAAGGGGAGCGGTCAGCGCTGGATGGCACCGCGCCGGGTGATGCGGTCCACGATGACGGCCGCCAGCAGGACCAGCGCCGTCCACATGAGCTGGGCCGCGGCCGACAGGCCGAGCAGTTCCAGGCCGTTGTAGATGACGCCGACGACCAGGCCGCCGAGCACCGCGTGCAGCATCTTGCCGCGTCCGCCGAAGAGGCTGGTGCCGCCGATGACCGCCGCGGCGACGGCGTTCAGCACGTTCTGGCCGCCGTTGACGTTGGTGGAGATCGACCCCAGGTACGAGGCGTAGATGATGCCGGTGACGCCGGCTGTCAGGCCGCAGAGGGTGAACGCGAGGGTCCGGATCCCGACGATGCTGATGCCCGCTCGGCGGGCGGCCTCGGCGTTGCCGCCGATCGCGTAGATGTACCGGCCGAAGCGGGTCCGGCCGAGCAGCGTGCTGTAGATGACCAGCACGCCCAGCACGACCAGCACCACCCACGGCAGGCCGCGCACCGCGAGCAGGAACGTGCCGCGGTTGGTGTTGCTGACCAGGACCACCACCACGCCGGCGATCGCGATCACCGCGATCTTCAGCAGGGTGATGCTGAGCGGCGGGGCAACCAGCCCGCTGACCCGGCGCCGCCGGTCCCGGCTGTACAGCAGCACGCCCGCCAGGGCCACGAGCACGATGGTGACGATCCAGCTGGCCGTCGAGCTCAGCGCGCCGGCCTCGATGTCGTTCAGCACGTTGCTCTGCAGCCGGATCACGCCGCCGTTGCCGATGCTCCCGGTGGCGTCGATCAGCACCAGCAGGACGCCGGACAGGCCGAGGAAGCCCGCCAGCGTGACCACGAAGGACGGCAATCGCAATCGGGTGATGATGAAGCCCTGCAGCGCCCCGTAGGCACCGGTGGCGGCCAGCGTGGCCAGGACCGCGACCCACCACGGGTTGCCCTTCGCCACCAGGTACAGGGCGACGACCGCGCCGCAGGCGGCCGTGAACCCGGCCGCCAGGTCGATCTCGCCGAGCAAGAGCACGAAGACCTCGGCCATGCCGAGCGTGATGATGAACGCGGCCTGGGTCATCAGGTTGACCAGGTTGCCCGCCGACAGGAACAGCGAGCTCTTGACCTGGAAGATCAAGATGATCACGATCAGGCCGATGATCACCGGCAGGGCGCCGCTCTCGCCGCTGCGGATCCGCTTGACCCAGATCCGCGCGTACTCGCCCATGGAGTTGGCGATCAGCTCCGCGGAGGCGCCGGGAAGCGCCGCGGCCACGTCCTTCGGCTCGCCGCCTGGGTCGTGCTCAGTGCTGACGCCGCCGGGCTCTTCGGGGGGCGGATTCGTGGATGCCAATGGTCAGCCCTCCGGGCGACTGTCAGGAGTGCGGGTCCGGCTGTCCGGACCGTTGGCACTCGCGTCCCGGGTCCGCTGCGTAGCACCGCTGGTCATGAGGTCAACCGCCGACGCCGTGTCGTAGTCGGAGGCCGGGCCCACCGACACGAGGCGCCCCAGGTACAGCACGGCGAGCCGGTCCGCGACCTGGAACACGTCGGTCAGGTTATGCGACACGACCAGCACCGCGATGCCGCGCTCGGAGAGCCGCCGGATGAGATCCAGCACCAGCGCGGTCTGCGAGACGCCGAGGGCCGCCGTCGGCTCGTCCATGATCACGAGCTTGGCGTCCAGCATCACCGCCTTGGCCACGGCGACCGACTGCCGCTGGCCGCCGGACAGCGAGCCGACGAGCTGGCGGATATTGTGCACCGTGACGACCCGCAGGTCGGACAGGGTCTGCTTGGCGGTCTGCTCCATGGACACCTCGTCCAGCAGCAGGTGCCGCCGGACCTCGTGGCCGAGCAGCATGTTCGCGACGATGTCCAGGTTGTCGCAGAGCGCCAGGTCCTGGTACACGGTCGCGATGCCGGCCGCGGTGGCGTCACGGGGGGTCTTGAAGTTGACCTGGCGGCCCTGCCAGATCAGGTGCCCGTGGCTGGGCTCCCAGATGCCGGCAATGGTCTTGATGAGGGTGGACTTGCCCGCACCGTTGTCCCCGACCAGGGCAGTGACCTGCCCGGCCGGGACGTCGAGGGTCACGCCGCTGAGTGCGGACACGGGGCCGAAGCTCTTCCCGATGTCGCGCAGCTGCAGCAGGGCCCCGCCCACGGTATCGGTGTCGGAACCGGCGCCGGACGAAGCCCGGCCCGCGGTGTGCGCGGGCCGGGCTCCGTCCTCAGGGCTACCGGTCACTACTGGTGTCCCGGCTGGTCATGCGACTCCGTCCTAGCCCGAGATGCCGGCCGCGGTGCAGGCCTTGGCGAACGAGCCCTTGCACAGCTGGGAGGCCGGCACGAACTTGTCCGCGATCACGGTCGAGTTCATGTTCTGCGTGGTGACCCACTCCGGCGTCAGCAGGACCGACTGGACCGAGGTCTTGGTCTGCGGGTCCGTGGTGGTGCCGTTGAGCAGGCTCGCCGGCGGGGTGACGCCGGCCCGGACGTACACGGCCAGGGCCGCGGCCGCCTGGGCCTCCAGGTAGATCGGCTTGTAGGCGGTGCCGCACTGGAAGCCGGCGAGGATGTTCTGCAGCCCGGTCAGGGTCGCGTCCTGGCCCGTGGTCGGGAAGGTGTTGGCCTTGACGCCCTTGCTCTGCAGGTAGTGGATGATCGGCGCGCCGTTCTCGTCGTTCGGGATCAGCGCGGCGTTGATGTTCGGGTGCGCGGTGAACTGCTGCTGGAACTCACTCAGCGCGGTCGGCGGGTCCCACGTGCCGCCCGGGTTGCTGACGTCCTTCCAGCCGCCGCCGTTGAACTTCGGCGCCAGCACGGCGTCGTAGCCCTGGGCGAAGAGCGTCGCGTTGTTGTCGGTCGAGGCGCCCTTCATGACGATGACCTGCGGGTTCTTGACCTTCCAGGCCGCGACGCAGCTCACCAGGCCCTGGCCGATCAGCTTGCCGACCTGGACGTTGTTGAAGCTGACGTAGTACTTGCGGGTGCCGCCCAGGGTCAGGCGGTCGTAGTCGATGACGACGACGCCGTGCGCCTTGGCCAGCGACTCGATGTGGGCGCCGACGCCGGAGTCGATCGGGTCGACGACCAGGACGGAGGCGCCCTTGGTGATGGCCGTCTGCGCGTCAGAGAGCTGGGTCGAGTCGCTGCCCAGCGCGTTCTGGATGGTGAACTGCGAGGTCTTGAGGCCCGCCGTGGTGAGGGCCTGCTTCAGGTACGGGGCGTCGAACTCGACGTACCGGGTCGAGGAGACCGTGTCCGGCAGGATCACCGCGACGTTGCCCTTGCCCTTGCTGGCCAGGGGCTTCAGCGTGGCCATGGCGGAGAAGCTGTTGTTGAGCGAGCTGACGCTCAGCTGCGGGACGTTCGTCGCGCCCGAGCTCGAGCTGCTCCCGCCGCTGCTGGAAGACGTACCACTGCTGCCGCAGGCGGCGAGCACGAGCGCCGCGCTGGCGGCCACTGCCGCCGCCGCGGCCGTTTTCGTAACGGAAATCAAGGAAACCACCTCGTTGATAGGCGGAACATACGCAGGGGATCCGTCGCCGCGGCACGCCGCATGACCGGTCGCCACAACGGCCGGAATCTCCTGTCAAAACCCTAGGACGTCTTTGATAAACGTCTTCGTTAACATCGTGGTAACCGCATGAATAATTTGTAAACGTCAGATCCGCAGGTCAGATACCCCGTCCGAGGCTGAGCCACGCGGACTGAAGGCTGCTTTGTTACCCGGTCGTCACCACTATGTAACCTCAGTGCCTTAGCCCGGCTCGCGCTCCGGCTAAACCCGTGCTAAACGGTATCAGGATGGCGCTACCGGGGTGATCCGCGCTACTCGCCCGCGATCCGGTACCCGGCCCGCGGCTGGGTCAGGATAATCGGGACCCCGCCGTCGGTTTCCAGCTTGGCCCGCAGGCGGCGCACGTACACGCGCACGTACTCGGTCTCGGTCTCATAGCCGCGGCCCCACACGCGGCGCAGCAGGTGGGCGTGGGTCAGCAGCTTGCCGCGGTTGACGGCCAGCTCGCGCAGCAGCGCGAACTCGGTCGGCGTCAGGTGCACGGGCCGCCCGTTCCGGCTCACCTGCTGGGCCGACAGGTCGACCTTCAGGTCGCCGAGGGTGATGACCGTGGGCGTGATCTCCGGGACGGCGGCCGGCCGGGTCCGGCGCAGCGTGGCCGTGATCCGGGCCAGCAGCTCCTCGATGCTGAACGGCTTGGTCATGTAGTCGTCGGCGCCGACGTTGAGGGCCGTCACCTTGTCCCGCTCCCCGCCGCGGGCGGACACCACGATGATGGCCACCGCGGAGTGCTCCCGGATCTGCCGGCACAGCTCGAAGCCGTCCACCTCCGGCAGCATCAGGTCCAGCAGGACGATGTCGGGCTCTTCGGTCTCCAGCAGCCGCAGCGCCCGCAGCCCGTCGGCGGACACGATGGTGTCGAAGCCCCGGACGGCCAGGTTCGACCGGATCAGGTCCACGATGTTCGGGTCATCCTCGACCACGAGGGCGCGGGTCCGGACGGCATCGTCATGCACCGGGAGCGACTCCGATCTGGTGGCCCGCGGGCCGCGGGGTGGTCACCGGCGCCTCGACCGGCAGCCGGATGGCGAAGCAGGTGCCGCGGGACTGCGGGACCAGCTCGAGCTGGCCGCCGTGCGCGGTCACGATGCCGCGGGCGATGGACAGGCCGAGGCCGGCCCCGGACGTCTGGGTGCGCCGCCGCCGGGCCGGCTCGAACGGCCCGGCGGCCAGCTCGGGCGGCATGCCGGCCCCGTCGTCGCGCACGCTGAGCACGATCTCGCCGGGCGCGCCGAGCGCGGCGCTGATGGCGACCCGGGTGCCGGCCGGGTTGTGGCCGAACGCGTTGCTGAGCAGATTCACGAAGACCTGCTCCAGCCGGTCATGATCGGCCCACACGACGGGCAGATCGCCGTCGCAGGTCACCTCGGTCAGGGGCGCGGCGGCCGGGGGCAGGCAGGCCACCGCGGCCTCCACGACCAGCGGGATGTCGCACCAGTCCCGCTGCAGCCGCAGCACGCCCGACTCGATCGCGGAGAAGTCGAGCAGGTCATCCACCAGCCGCCCGAGCCGGGCGGACTCGGCGGCGATCCGCTCCATGAACCGGTGCTGGGACGCGCCGTCCCAGGTGACGTCGGGCTGCAGCAGGCTGGAGGCATAGCCCCGGATCGCGGTCAGCGGCGTGCGCAGCTCGTGGCTCAGCCGGGACAGGAAGCCCCGCTGCAGTTCCCGGGACCGGCGCAGGGCGAGCGCCTCCTGGTGGGCCACCCACGCCTCCTCGCGCTCCAGGGCCAGGCGCAGCGAGTGGGCCGCGTCCTCCAGCAGCGCCGTCGCGTCGGCGGGCGGCGGTCCCTCGGGCCAGGTGGCGACCACCGCCGCGCCGCTGCCCGGCGCGGCGAAGGTGACGGTCAGGCCGGCGCCGCCGGCGCTCCCCGTGCTGCCCCGGCTGGTGGCCACGTCGTCGCGGCGGAACTGGCCCAGGGCGGCGGCCGCGATGTCCAGCGGGCCCGGCGACCCGGCCGCGGCCGCGGCCGCCGGGTCCCCGGCCACCGCCCGGCAGCGGGGCGCCTCGCCGCGGGCCTGGGTGACGAGCGCCACCTCCGCGGCCTGCAGGCCGCGGCGCAGCGACTGCAGGGCCACCCCGAGCCCGTCAGCCGCCGGCAGCGGGCCGGCCAGCGTCTCCAGCATCTCGCGGATCGTCTCCAGCACCCGGTTGCGGCTGGTGACCTCCTCCAGCAGCCGGTCCCGCTCGATCGCGCCCGCCGCGTAGCCCGCGTACAGGGTGACCAGGTCGAGGTCGTCGCGCTTCGGCCGCCCGGCGGTCGAGCGCAGCACGGTGATGACGCCGACCGGGCCGCCGGGGCCGAGCACCGGCACCGACCACGAGGCCGCCACCTTGGCCGCCCGGGCCAGGTCGCCGAAGGGCGCCCAGGACAGCCGGGCCGCGGCGTTCTCCTCGATCACCGGCAGCGGGCCGGCCGCCGCCCGCCCGACCGGGCCGCCGGCCGGGCCGCACGGCAGCCGCGCCCACGCGGCCTGCAGGTCGGCGGGCAGGCCCAGGGAGGCGGCGCAGGCCAGCGAGTCACCGTCGAGCAGGTGGATGCACAGCCGCTCGCTGCCGAGCGCCGCGCCCAGCGCGGACAGGATCAGCGACAGGCTGGAGGACGGGTCGGCCGAGACCAGGTCGTCGGCCAGCCCGTGCAGCCGGGTGAGCTGGCGGCGCGCCGTGGAGCCCACCTGCTGCCCGGACAGCAGCGCGACGACATCATCCGGGTGCACCTCGTCCGGCCGGACCTCGGCCGCCACCCGGCCGTGCCGCAAGATCACGATGCGGTCGGCCAGCCGGAACATCTGGTCGATGTCGTGGCAGGCCAGCAGGATCGCGGTGCCCTCGGCCCGCATCGCGATGATCATGTTCTCGACCTCGCGGGCGATCTGCACGCCCAGCGCCGCGGTCGGCTCGTCGAGCAGCAGCACCCGCGGCGCCCGGGCCACCGCCCGGGCCACCGCGACCAGCTGGCGCTGGCCCCCCGACAGTGAGCGCACGCTGCGCGAGGTGTCCCGCAGCGGGATGCTGAGCCGCTCCAGCAGCCGCATGGCGTCGGTATGCATGCGCACGTCGGAGCGCAGCTGGCGGCGGTGCTCGCGGCCGAGCATGAGGTTCGCGGCGATGTCCAGGTTGTCGCACAGCGCCAGGTCCTGCCAGACGACGCCGATGCCGTGCCGGGCCAGGACGCCCGGATCGGACGGCATGACCTTGCCCGACAGGCGGACCACCCCGGCGGACGGCTCGATGTCACCGCCGATGCACCGGACCAGGGTCGTCTTGCCCGCGCCGTTCTCCCCGGCCAGCGCGACGATCTCGCCCTCGGCGACGCTCAGGCTGACGCCGTCCAGGGCCCGGATCGGGCCGAAGCTCACCGCCAGGTCCGACACCGACAGCAGCGGCGGGACCGGCTCCGCGGCGCTGGCCGCGGGCACCGGGCTGAGGACGGCCCGGCCCGCCGGAGCGGGGCGCATGGCGGCGGCGTTCATCAGCGGCGGCTATGCGGCAAACGGCGCGGCAGCGGACATGTCCTCATTCTGGCTGCTGAGCATACCTGCCACCACCGTCCGGCCGGCCCGGTGCCGCCGCCGCCGGGGCGAGTCCGCCCAGGCGCGCGGCCAGGAACGCGCGCTCGGCCTCGTTGTCCGCCAGCGCCAGCGCCGCCCGGTAGGCATCCGCCGCCGCGGCGAGCCGGCCCTCGCGGCGGAGCAGGTCGGCCTTGGCCGCGGGCAGGTACCGGTAGGCCGCCAGCCGCCCGTCCCGCTTCTCCAGCGCCTCGATCTCGGCCAGCCCCGCGGCCGGCCCCGCCACCATCGCGAGCACCACCGCCCGGTTCAGCGCGACGACCGGCGAGGGCCAGGCCCGCAGGAGCTCGTCGTAGAGCCCGAGCAGCTCCGGCCAGTCCGTCGCCTCGTAGCTCGGCGCCTCGGCGTGCACGGCCGCGATGGCGGCCTGCAGCGCGAACCGGCCGGGCCGGCCGCCGCGGCCGGCCCCGCGCAGCGCGCCGACCACCAGCGCGGTGCCGCGGGCGATGGCCCCGGTGTCCCAGCGGGCGCGGTCCTGGTCGGCCAGCAGCAGCAGCCGCCCGTCGCCGTCGGTCCGGGCCGCCCGGCGCGCGTGGCTGAGCAGCAGCAGCGCGAGCAGCCCCCGGGCCTCCCGCTCGTCGGGCATCAGGCCGGCGACCAGCTCAGCCAGGCCGATCGCGCGCTCGGCCAGGTCGTCGCGGGCCAGGGCGTCCCCGCCGGGGGCGGTGTGGCCGGTGGTGTAGAGCAGGTGGATCACGGTCAGCACGGCGTCCAGCCGGTCGGGCAGGTCGGCGGCGGCCGGCACCCGGTACGGGATCCGCGCGGCCGCGATCTTCTTCTTGGCCCGGGTGACCCGGGCCGCCATCGTCGCCTCCGACACCAGGAACGCCCCCGCGATCTCCGCGGTCGTGACGCCGCACACCAGGCGCAGCGTCAGGGCCACCTGGGCCTCGCGGGCCAGCGCGGGATGGCAGCAGGTGAAGACGAGCCGCAGCCGGTCATCGGGGATCTCCGGCTCCGGCCCGGAACGGGGCTCCGGGGCGGGCTCGGGTTCCAGGAGAAGCGGAAGTTTCGCACGAAAGGTCTTGTCCCGGCGCAGTGCGTCCAGCGCCTTGCGCCGGGCCGCGGTGGTCAGCCAGGCCGCCGGGTTGTCCGGCACCCCCTGGCGCGACCACGCGTCGAGCGCGGCCAGGTACGCGTCCTGCACGCATTCCTCGGCGAGGTCGAGGTCGCGCGCCACCCGCGCGGTGGCGGCCAGCACGAACCCCCACTCGCGGCGGTGCGCGGCCTCGACCGCGGCCCCCGCGGCCGGGCTGACGGGGACCGGCTCGCGCCCGTTCCCCGCCTCCCGGCCCGCTGGCCCGCTGATGGTCCTAGGCCCCCTCAGCGCCCGGCATCGGCCCGGACGTGTCCATGATCGGGCGGACCTCGACGCCGCCGTAGGGCGCGGGGCAGAGCTTGGCCACCGCGAGCGCCTGGTCCAGGTCCCTGGCCTCGATCAGGTAGAAGCCGCCCAGGGCCTCCTTGGTCTCGGCGAACGGCCCGTCGGTCACCACGTCACCGCGGATCGAGGTGGCGGTGGCGACCGGCTGCAGCGCCTCGCCGCCCAGGATCTTCACGCCGTGCTCGGCGGCCTGGCCGGCGAACCGGCCGTGCGCCTCCATGGCCTGCTGCCATACCTGCGGTCCCGCGTCGGCGTAGCCGCCCTCGTTCTCGTAGATCAGGATCAGGTACTTGGCCATCGGGCCTCCCCAGTCTCAGGGCCGGATGTTCCGGTCTCGTACTCCTCCCGACGAACGGGATCGGCGAGAATCGACAGCCGGCCCGGTCCCGGCCAGGCTAACGCCTTGACCCGTGTTTCCAGGTGGAGCTTCCCGGCGCGGCGGTCACGCCGCCGCGGACTGGGGTGGCCCGTGGCTGCGCAAGACGCGCTCGCTGTCCGGGCTGGTGGCGAATGCCGATCCCTGAATACCGATTGCCGGGCCGGAGCGCCTAGGACGACCGCGCGGCGATGTCGCGCAGTGCCTGGACGCTCCCCGCCGGGTCCGCGGACCCGAATACCGCCGAGCCGGCCACGAACATGTCGGCGCCGGCCTCGGCGCAGCGGCCGATCGTCTCGTCGGTGACGCCGCCGTCCACCTGCAGCCAGATCGAGCCGCCGCGGGCGCTGACCAGCTGCCGCGCCCGGCGGATCTTGGGCAGGATGAAGTCCAGGAACGGCTGGCCGCCGAACCCGGGCTCGATCGTCATCAGCAGCAGCATGTCCACCTCGGACAGCAGGTCGGCGTACGGCTCGACGGGCGTCGCGGGGTTGAACGCCACCCCGGCGCGGGCGCCCGCCGCCCGGATCGCCCGCAGCGTGCGCACCGGGGCGCTCGCCGCCTCGGCGTGGATGGTCACGTTGCGCGCCCCGGCCTCGGCGTAGGACGGTGCCCAGCGGTCGGGATCCTCGATCATCAGGTGGCAGTCCAGCGGCAGCCGCGCGTGCTTCAGCAGCGCCTGCACGACGGGCAGGCCGATCGTGAGGTTCGGCACGAAATGGCCGTCCATCACGTCCACGTGGAGCCAGTCCGCGACGGCCGACACCGTCTCGGCCTCGTCAGCGAGCCGGGCAAAATCGGACGCCAGCAGGCTGGGCGCAATCTGTACCGTCATCACCGGCGAGTCTAGAGGGGGCGCCAGGGCGGCCGGGCGAAAGCCGGCCATGTCGCGACGCGCGCCCGGCCGGCCGGTAGCCTCGGCGCACCGGCTGTCAGACCCCCTGACTAGTGTTCGATGCTGCATTCGAGTCCCCGACCGGCGAGGAGGCCGCCACGTGACCAGTGAGGCACCGGACAAGCTGCTGGACCGGGTCCGCAAGCTGCTGGCCAAGGCCGAGGCCGAGGGCGTGACGCCGCCCGAGGCGCAGGCGCTGACGGCCAAGGCGGCGGAGCTGATGGCCCGGTACGGGATCGACCGGGCGCTGCTGGCCGCCGCGCGGCCCGAGACCGACGCGCCGGGCAGCCGGATGGTGGACCTGGACAACCCGTGGAAGCGGGTCAAGGCTCACCTTTTGTGCGGGCTCGGCGCGGCGCTGCGCTGCCAGTGCATCCTGCTCACCACCCGCACCGGCCTGCAGGTCCACATCTTCGGCTTCGACTCCGACATCGAGCGCACAGACGTGCTGTACACCTCGGTTCTGGTCCAGATGTCGCACGGCCTGGCCACCGCGATCGTGCCCGAGCGGGCCAGCCCCCGCGCGTGGCGGCGGTCCTGGCTGCTGGGCTTCGGCGCGGCGGTGATCACCCGGGTCAAGGCCGCCGAGCAGGCTGCCCGGGCCACCGCCGAGGACCAGGGGCAGGCCGGGACGGGGAGGAGCACCGCGCTGGTGCTGGCCGACCGGTCCCTGGTCATCAAGGCCGCCGTGCAGCGCGAGTACCCGGTGACCCGCGCGGCCCGCACGACCTACAGCGGCACCGGCTACGGCGCCGGCTACGAGAAGGGCCAGCGCGCCGACCTCGGCACCCGCCGCGTCGCCCGCCCGGCCAGCGCGTCCCTGACCCGCTCCGGCGGCTAGGCCACGCGCGCGGCCGGCGCGAACGTCCTCGTGCCACCCCGCTTCCTAGCGAAACGTGGCGCTACCCGGCCCGGACGCACCCCAGCCGCGGCCTGCATCCAGGCCGGGCCGGGCCGGGCCGGGGGCAGGCCTGCCGGGTCAGGCGGCCGGAAGCCGGCGGAGGAGCGCGATGAAGATCCCGTCCGTGCCGTGCCGGTGGGGCCAGAACTGGGCGTAGCGGCTGTCCGGTCCGCTGCACGCGAGTCCGGGCACCTCGGCCAGGATCGCCGGGGCGTCCAGGACCTCGACGTCGCGGCGGGCCGGCAGGACGTCGGCCAGGACCCCGCGGGTCTCGGCCAGGTGCGGCGTGCAGGTGACGAAGGCCACGACCCCGCCGGGGCGGACCGAGTCGAGGGCCGTCCTCAGCAGCCTCCGCTGCAGCCCGTGCAGGCCGCTCACGGTCTCGGGCGAGCGCCGCCAGCGCGCCTCGGGGCGCCGCCGCAGCGCGCCCAGCCCGGAGCACGGGACGTCGGCGATGACCCGGTCGAAGGTGCCCGCGGCCCACGCCGGGCGCCGCCCGTCGGCGACGACCACGCCCGCGGGCGGACCTCCCTGGCCGGCCTGGGCCCGGCCGGCCTGAACCTGGTCCGCGGACGGCCAGGCGCTCACGGCGGACCGGACCAGCCGGGCACGATGCTCGCGCAGCTCGGCGGCCAGCAGCCGGGCGCCCGAGCGCACGGCCAGGCCGGCCAGCAGCCGGGCCTTGCCGCCCGGCCCGGCGCACAGGTCCAGCCAGCGGCTGTCGGAGCCCGCGACCGGCACCCTGGTCAGGGCGATAGCCGCCAGCTGGCTGGCCTCGTCCTGCGCTCCGGCCCGCGCCTGGGCGACAGCCGGGATCCGGGCGGGGTCGCCGTCGCGCAGGTAAGCGCCGAATTCCGACCAGCGCGCCGGGCTGGCGCCCCACTCGGCCAGCTCGGCCTGCTCGGCCAGGCCGGGGACGGCGCACAGCGTGACCCGGGGGCGCTCGTTGTCCGCGGCCAGCACGGCCTCGGTCTCGGCCAGCGCGCTCTCGGCCAGGCCGGACTCCGACAGCTCAGACGCGGCCAGGCCGGACTCGGCCAGGCCGGACTCGGCCAGGCCGGACTCGGCCAGGCCGGTCTGGCCGGCGCTGCCGGGCGGGGTCTCGCCCAGGGCGTCGCTCAGGGCCGTGACGATCCAGCGCGGGTGGCTGTAGCGGACCGCCAGGTGCCCGATGATGTCGTCGGCGCGGCTCGGCGCGGCGATTTCCAGCCAGGCGTCCAGGTCGCGGGTCGACACCCGGCGCAGGATGGCGTTCACGAATCCGGCCGCCCGCTGGCCGACGATGTCCCGGACCAGGTCGACCGAGGTCGCGACGGCCGCGTGCGGGGCGACCCGGGTCGCGAGCAGCTGATGAGTGCCCAGGCGCAGGATCTCGCGCACGGCGAGGTCCAGCGTGCCCAGGTCGCGGTCGCTGCAGATGGCCAGCACCGCATCGTAGGTGCCCTGGCCGCGCAGCGTGCCGTAGGTCAGCTCGGTGGCCAGGGCCGCGTCCCGCCCGCCCAGGCCGCGCTGAGCCAGGACGGCCGGCAGGAGCAGGTTGGCGTAGGCATCCCGCTCGGCGACGGCGCACAGGACGTCACAGGCCGCCCGCCGGACCGGATCAGCCCGGCCCTGGCGCGGCCGCTGGGAACGCGGGCCGCCGGCCGGCGCCGGCCCCGGTCGCCGGCCGGGCCGGGGCGATCCGCCCGCCGCCTGCTTCCGTCCGGTGCCGCGGCCGGGGGCGGAGGCCGGGCCGGGCGCCTTGGCTGAGCCGGCCACCTAGCCCAGCACCGCGCGGCCGTCATCCAGCCGCAGGCCGTGCGCCCACTCCGCGGCCGCCATCAGCCGCTTGCCGCCGGGCTGGACATCGCCGAGCTGCACGGGCGCGGTGGCGGTGCCGACCAGCACCCGGTCCCGGGTCGCCCACAGCTCGCCGGGGTGCAGGACGATGTCGGCCGCGTCCGGGGGGCTGCTCACGGGCAGCAGCTTGACGCGCGTCCCGTCGAGTATGGTCCAGGCCCCGGGTGCCGGGGTGCAGGCCCGGATGAGCCGATTCACCGCCGGGGCGGCGACCTTCCAGTTGACCTCGGCATCCGCCGTCGTGACCTTCGGGGCCAGGCTGATCCCGTCGGCCGGCTGCGGGCGCGCCTCGAGCTCGCCGGACTCGATCATGTCCAGGGTCGTGACGAGCAGGCCCGCCCCGGCGATGCTCAGCCGCTCCAGCAGCGAGCCGGTGGTGTCAGACGGCCGGATCGGCTCGGTCAGCACCCCGTAGGTGGGCCCGGCGTCCATCTCGCGGACCAGCTGGAAGGTGGTGGCCCCGGTCATGTCGTCGCCGTGCAGGATCGCGTGGTGCACCGGGGCCGCGCCGCGCCAGGCCGGCAGGATGGAAAAGTGCAGGTTGACCCAGCCGCGCGCCGGTATGTCCAGGGCCGACTGCGGGATGAGCGCACCGTAGGCGACCACCGGGCAGCAGTCCGGCGCGATCTCGCGCAGCCGGTCCTTGAACTCCGGCTCGCTGGGCTTGGCCGGACGCAGCACCTCGACGCCCGCCTCCGCGGCGCGCACCGCGACGGGACTGGGCTCGAGCCGCCGGCCGCGGCCGGCCGGGGCGTCGGGGCGGGTGATGACGGCGGCCACCTCGTGCCGGGAGCCCAGCAGGGCATCCAGCGACGGCACGGCGGTGGCCGGGGTGCCGGCGAAGACCAGGCGCACGGGCTAGCTGGCCTTCCCGTGGGTCGGGTGCGGCGAGGCGCGCACCACCGGGACCGGCTCGCCCCACCACTCGGCTGCCCGGATCTCCTTCATGGCCAGCTTGCGCTGCGCCGGGTCGAGCCGGTCGATGAACAAGATGCCGTCGAGGTGATCGGTCTCGTGCTGGACGCACCGGGCCAGCTGGCCGGTGCCTTCCAGGGCCACCGGCTCGCCGTGCATGTTGAAGCCGCCCGCCACGACGCCGTAGGAACGGGGCGTGGGGTACTGCAGGGACGGGAACGACAGGCAGCCCTCGTCGTCGGTCTCCTCCTCCGCCGACAGCTGCAGGGTCGGGTTGATGAGGTGGCCGAGCACGTCATCGATGTAGTACGTGAACACGCGCAGCCCGACGCCGATCTGCGGCGCGGCCAGGCCGAGGCCGGGCGCCTCCAGCATGGTGTCGGTGAGGTCCTTGACGAGCTTGCGCAGCTCCGCGTCAAAATCGGTGACCGTCTCCGCGGGGGTCCGTAGGACCGGATCGCCGAATAGGCGAATCGGCTTGATGCTCACCAGTTCCTCCTGGCACGTGGCCCGTGCGTCGTCACAGTGCGGTCAAGTCTACGGGCCGGAGCTGCTCAGCCCGGCCTGCTCAGATCTCAGGCCGAGCGGGCCTTGAACGCGGCCTTGCGGGCGGCCCGCGCGACGCTGGGGTTGGGGTGGTGCTGGCTCAGCGCGGTCAGCAGGTCAACGACCCCCGGATGGTCGACCTGCCACAGCCCGGCGACGATCTCGGCCTGGGCCAGGGCCGGGACCTCGGGCAGCAGCTCGGCGACGACGTCACGGGGGTCGGCCTCCTCCAGCAGGCCCGCCCCGAGGTCCACCAGCAGCCAGGTCCGGTCGGCCGGCCTCAGCTCGGCTTCCTCGTCGTGCTCATGCAGCCACACCGCGGCGTGGGCCCGGAGCAGCGGGTCGCCGAGCGCGGCCCGGATCTCGGGGATGGCCACGCTGCCGATCCGGTCGAGCACGGCGAAGGCCGCGCCGCGCAGCCCCGGCGAGCCGCCGGCGGCGGCCTGGATGAGCTCCCGGGCCGCCTGGACCGGCGTCCGGTCCGCCAGCCAGGTCCCGATCTCGGTCTCGCCGTCTTCCGCATCGCAGCTGGCCAGCGTCATCAACAGCCCGACGGCGCCATCCCGGTCCGCGCTGCCCAGCACCGGCACGTGCCAGCCCTGCCCGCGCAGGCGGCGGTGCACGCCCCAGACGCCGAGCGGGGACAGCGTGACGGTCAGGCCGCCCGCCGTCTCCTCCGTCCCGAGCTCGACGACGCCCAGGTCGGCCAGCGTCTCCAGGGCCCGTGACAGCGCGGCCGCCTCATCCTCGCCGGGCTGCCGGCTGCTGCCGCCCTGGGCCGGGCTCCCCCGCTCCGGGCGCGGGGCGCCGGCCGCGGCGGTGTACGCCTCGAACAGCGAGTCGATGCGGACCGGGGTGCCGACGGTGTAGAGCGCGGTCGCGAGCCCGTCCAGGTCCTCCGCGTCGAGGATGGCGGCCAGCGCGCTGTCCCATGCGCCCAGGACCTCGCTGTCGTCCCAGTTCCCGATCTCGGGCCGTCCCGCCTCGAGCAGGCCGGTGGCCAGCACGACCCGCCACGCGGCGTCGACCTCGTTCGGCGTGAGCTCGAGGTCAGCCGCCGCGGCATCGGCCGCATCCGCCGGCAGGCCGGCGCCGGTGGCACGGCCGGCCGGGTCACCGGGCTGGCCGGGATCGGCGGGGTAGTGCTTGGCGGCCCACCGGCTCAGGTCGACGCCCGCGCGCAGCAGCGGCGCGACGCGCGCGGCCGCGGCCAGCTCATCGCGGGGCGCCAGCCGCACCGGCGGCATCCGCGGCCGCTCCCGGTCGGACTCGGGCTCGGCTCCGGGCGCAGGCGCCTGCTCCCCGCCAGGGACGTTCTTGACGCCCGACCGGCCCGGTCCGCCGGCGTTGCTCTTCCGGCCGGCCTGGCCGGCCTTGCCTGCCTGGCTCGCCCGGTCTCCAGCGCCGGCCATCTCCCCGGCGCTGGTCCGCGGGGCGGCGCCCGGCTCGGCGTCGGCGCTGGCCTGGTCCTCGGCGCCCGCCTGGACGCCGGCGGCGGTCTTGTCCGCGGCGCGCGGCCGGCGCTGGACGCCGGGGCTCTTGCGGGCCGTCACGACCTCAGGCTCGCCGGGGCCGCTGGCCGGCTGGCCGCCGGCGGCCCGGCTGGCCGCCTCGCGGCCGCCGCAGTGCGGCGCGTCGCCGCGTCCGGTCGCAGCCGGGCCTCGGCCGTCCGGCGGCATCGCCCGGTCGGCCAGGCGCGCCATAGCATGCCCGGTTCCCGCATCCCGTCGTGAGGTCGCCACGCAAGAACCCTAAGGCCTCAGCGCGCAGTAGTCAGATCAGCTCGGCTGGGTCAAGCTCCAGGCGGACCGTACCGGGCTCCTTGCGGGCGGTCCGCGCCGCCTGCCCGGCGTGCAGCACGGCCGCCAGCGCGGTGCCTCCTGACCTGGGCGCACGCACCAGGAAGCGGACGGCATCGGCATCCGGTCCCGGCCCTCCGCCGGGGCTGCCGGCGGCTGCGGACACCGGCCCGGTATCGCCGCCGGCCACCGGCACCGGCCCCAGTATCTCGGCCCCCGGCGGCAGCTCGGCCGCGTCCAGCAGCGCCCGGACGGCGCTGTGCGGCCCGGACAGCGCCGCCATCCGGGCGGCCGGCGGAAACCGGAGCTCGCGGCGCTCGGCCAGCTCGCGATCGGCGAACGTCGCCGGATCCCAGCGGATCAGCGCCTGGACCACCGGAAGGCCGGCGTCGGCGACGACGACGACGCTGCCCCCGTCGGGCCCGGGCCGGACGAGCGCCGCGGCGTTCATCCACCGGCGCAGGGTCTCCTCGGCCGCGCGCAGGCTGGGGCGGCTCAGCAGCGCCCAGGCGTCGAGCAGGATCGCGGCGGCGTACCCGCCGTCGGCATAGGGCTCGGCGCCGGGGGTCGCCACCACCACGGCCGGCGAGCCCGGCACCGCGGTCAGCACCCGGCTGCCGCCGGAGGTGCGGACGGGCACGGCCGGGAACGCCCGGCCGAGTTCCTCGGCCGTCCGGGTCGCACCGGTCACCAGGGCGCGCAGCCGGCCGTGCCCGCACAGGGCGCAGGTGCGGCTCACGACGCTGCCGCACCAGCCGCAGCGCGGCACGGCGCGCTCGCCGGCCAGCTGCGCCGGGCCGCCGCATCGGCACCGCACCTGGGCGTGGCAGCGCTCGCAGGCCACGGCGGCCAGGTATCCGCTGCGCGGCACCTGGAACAGCACGGGCCCCCGGCCGAGCGCCTCGCGGGCCGTCCGCAGCGCCAGTCCCGGCAGCCGCGCGGACCGCGCCGCCTCGTCCCGGGCCAGCTCGCTGTCCTCGCCCGCCGTGCGGACGGCCGGCGCCCAGCGGCGCACCGTCGCGCGCCCGGCCGCCAGCGGCCGCGCCCAGCCGCCCGTCACCAGCTGGGCGGCCTCGGCGGTCCGGGCGAATCCGCCGATCAGCGCGGCCGCGCCGGCCCGGTGCGCCCGCAGCGCGAGGACCTCGCGGGCGTGCGGGTAGGGCGCCCGCGGCTCGGCCAGGAGATCATCGCCCTCGTCCCAGAGGACCACCAGGCCGAGATCGGCCACCGGCGCGAACATGGCCGAGCGGGTGCCCGCGACGACCCGGACCTGGCCCCGCTCGGCGGCGAGCCAGCGGCGGTAGCGCTCGGCCGGGCCGAGGCTGGCCGAGAGGATCACGTGCGCGGCCGGGCCGAGTTCCGCCGTGAGGGCAGCGTCCACGCGATCCAGGTCGCGGGCGTCGGGGACCACGATGACCACGCCCCGGCCGCCGCTGGCCGCCGCCGCGGCCGCAGTGGCGATCTCGCCCGGCCAGCTGGCGCCCGGCAGCGCCGACCAGACGGCGCGCGGCGACCGCCCCGCGGCCAGCGCGGCGAGGAACGACTCCCCCGCCGCGTACCGGCTCCAGGTCCCGGGCGGTGGCGGCCCGCCTGGCCGGGCAGCCTGGGCCACGACGGCGGTGCCCGCTTCGAGGGCCGGGTCCGGCACGGCGGGTGCGTCCGGCACGGCGGGTGCGTCCGGAGGCGCGGAGGCACGGTTCACCGACTTGGAGGGAGCCTCCTGCGTCGGGGCCGCGATATCTCGGGCCGCTGGCCCGATATCTCCTGGCCGGGCCTCGGTGTCCCAGGATCGGGCGGCCGCGCCGGGCGAGACGGTGGACGGATCGGCCTGGGTTCCGGGATCAGCGGGGTGGCCAGGCCCGGGCTGGCCTGCCGCGCCGGCGCCGACCGCCGGGGATGCCGCCGCGGCGGACGGCGGAGGCTCGCTGGACTCGGCCGGCGTCCGGGTGTCGGCCGCGTCGGGAGAGCCGGCCGCGGCGGCCCGACGGGCGGCCGCGGTGGGGGCAGGGACGGGCGCGGTGGCCGGCGGGGCGGGCGCGGTGGCCGTCGGGGCGGGCGCGGTGGCCGGCGGGGCGGCTTCGGCGGCGGCGTGGCGGGGCGGGATGGCAAGCCGCAGGACGTCGGCGAGGGTGCCGCCGTACCGGTCGGCGACGGCGCGGGCCAGGCCGGCGATCTCGGGGGAAAGCACCGGCTCCGGCGAGACGACGCGCTCCAGGTAGCCGAGGCGGCCCTGGTGCTCGCTCTCGGCGGTGCGCTGAAGCAGGAAGCCTCCGGTCAGCCGGCCGGCGAAGCGCACGCGGACCCGGCAGCCGGGGGTCGCCGTCTCGGCCAGCGACTCCGGCACCAGGTACTCGAACGGCCGGTCCAGGTGCGGCAGGCTGACGTCCACGGCAACCTGCGCCACCGGCAGGCTGGCCGCGGGCTGCGGGCTGGCCGCCGGGCCGCGGGCCGCCCGCTTCCGCGCCTGTTGCCCCGGAGCTGCCACGGTCCTGTCCTACCAGACCCCTCGGACGTCCGCGGCCAGCCATGACGCGGCCGTTCGCGCCGAGCCGGCACCAGCCACTCCAGCCCCTGGCCCGACCACCGAGCGGTGTCCCGGAGCCGGGTATTGGCTGGGAGGCACCGGGTCAGTGGTTCGGATCGCATGCCGTTTTTCGACCGGCAATCCGAACCACTAAGAAATGTCCGCGGGGCAGGTGACCGATATTCGCTTTTCGGACACCCTCGCGGAGCCGGGGCGGGTGGCGGCTGTGGCGGGTGCTGGCGGTGGCACCTGGCGGAGCGGGTGGTGGGAGCTGGCCGCGGGGGCGGTGGCGGGCGGCGACGACGGCGTTGCTGGTGGCGATGGAGCGGCGAACCAGGTCGTGGCGCGACGTGGTGGCGGGTGGTGGTGCAGGTGCTGGCCAGGGCTGGAGCTGCGGATCGCAGGGGCTTGAGCTAGGAGGTAGCGCCGCAGAGGCGGGCGGCGGCGGCCGCGGCGGCGGCCAGGGTGACGCCGAGCGCGGGCGGGGCGGGGCGGCCGGTCACGACGGCGTCCTGTTCGGCCTGGAGGTCGCCGCTGAGGGCGGCGAGAGTGTTGCGCACGCCGATGTTCTGCGCGCTGGCGGTGGCGTCGTTCACCGCGTTCGCGGCCGCGCCGAGGCTGGCGCCCAGGCGGGCCGGCGCGGCGTGGGGCGGCAGCGCGGAGGTGACCCCGGCCACGGCGGCGGAACCGCTGGCCCGGTACTGGACGCAGCCCGGATCGGCGGCCGGGCCGGGGCCGGGCAGGGCCAGGATGATGATCCCGGCCGCCCACACCAGCGACAGCGCGATGCCCAGCCACGACTGGAGCCGTCCGGTGCCGGTGATCGCCGCCCGCCGCAGGCCGAGGATGCCGAGGACCACGCCGGGCACCACGGCGATTCCGAGGATCCCGGCGGCCAGGGCGGCCGTGCCGAGCATGTTGGCCGCTCCCGGGACGAGGGGCTCTGGGGCTCCGCGGCCGGGCGCTGGACGGCCGGGTGCGGGGCGACCTGGGGCGAGACGGCCTGAGGCGAGACGGCCTGAGGCGAGACGACCTGGGGCGAGGCGACCTGGTGCGAGGCGACCGAAAGCTGCGCGGCCCGGGGCGCCGCGGCCAGGGGCGCCGCCAGCGGCTCCCTCGAGACCCGCTGGCGGGCCGTCAGGGCCGGGGAGGGCCTCTAGCGCGGGAAAGGGGTCCAGGGCCGTGTCGGCCGCCGTGAAGCCGTACAGGGCGGCGCCCGGCGGCGGCCGGCCTGTTCCCGCTGCCAGCGACGCATCCGCGGCCCCGGTCGCGGTCAGAAATGGATCGGCGAACCGGCCCGCGGGCAGCGACCCATTCGCGGCCGGGCCCAGGGGGACGGCTGGATCAGCCGCTGCGGCCGCGGCCGCAGCTGGCTCCGCGGCGCCGCGCGGGGCCACAGGCCGATCGGCCGCGCCGGGCGGCGCCAGCGATGGGTCCGCGGTGGCGCCGGCCGCCGGCAGCGAACCGAGGGGCGGGCCGGCGGACGGAGAGCGGACCGTGGGGGCGGGCGCCGCGGCGTCGGGACCACCGGGACCGCGGGGACCGCGGGGACCGCCCGAGGCTTCGGGGTCGGTGGCCGACGCGGCGGAGGCGTCGCCGGCGACGGAGGCAGCGGCGACGGAGGCAGCGGCGACGGATGCGTCGGCATCGGGGACGGCGGCATCGGGGACGGCGGCATCGGCGGCCCGGGCCGGGCGGCCGGCGGATGATGCGGCGTCCGGATCGGCCGCGGTCGCCCAGCCGGGACCGGCGGCGGCGCTGGTTTCCCAGCTGGTGTCGGGCGCTCCGTTGGCCGGGGGGGCGCTCAGGCTGGGGGGAGCGTCCGGCGGGGCGGCAAAGCGGCCGGGGAACGGGCCGCGGCCGGTGAACGGGCCGATGTCGGCGAAATGGCCGGCGAATGGGTCGGCGGGGCGGCGGGCGCCTGGGCCGCCGGGGGCCGGCTGGCCGTTGTCGTAGTGGTCGTCGGCCAGGTCGGGGGCGGGCGGCTCGTAGCTGGGCCAGGGGCCGGCCTCCCAGGGCGGCGGGCAGTCCGGCTCGGGGCCGGGCAGCTCGTCGGCCCAGGGCGGGAGGCCCGAGACGTCGGGGCGGGCGGACAGCGACGGGCTGGCCGGCCCGTCTTCGCCCGGCTGGTCGACGACGGTCACGGCCTCCGGGGCCAGGCCGGCCCGGCCGGCCCGCAGGAACAGCGGTCCCTCGGGTGTGCCGGGCGCGCCGGGACCCACGTCCGGGCTGGCGCCCTCGGGTCCGGGATGGCCACCCGCGGGCTCCGGCGGGGTCGCGCGGGTTGCGGGCGGATCAGACGCCGGCGGTGGCTGGTCCACGGGCGGCTCGGGCCGTGCTGCCGCTCCCCCACCGGCAGCAGCCCGTTCGGTGGGCGACGACATGATCCGTCACCTTACCGAAAAATGGTGGCAAAAGGCCCGGAATGGCCGAGCCGGAGAGGGACCCGGCTAGTGGCCGGCGGCGGACCGAAGGGCGTCCGCGCGGTCGGTGCGCTCCCAGGTGAAATCCAGTTCCTCGCGGCCGAAATGGCCGTAGGCGGCAGTCTGCGCGTAGATCGGCCGGAGCAGGTCCAGGTCGGCGATGATCGCGCCGGGACGGAGGTCGAAGATCTCGAGCACGGCGTCCTGGATGCGCTCGATCGGCACCTGCTCGGTGCCGAAGCACTCGACGAACAGGCCGACCGGCTTGGCCTTGCCGATGGCGTAGGCGACCTGGGCCTCGCAGCGGTCGGCCAGCCCCGCCGCGACGACGGTCTTGGCCACCCAGCGCATCGCGTACGCGGCGCTGCGGTCGACCTTGGAGGGGTCCTTGCCCGAGAAGGCGCCGCCGCCGTGCCGGGCCATGCCGCCGTAGGTGTCGATGATGATCTTGCGGCCGGTCAGCCCGGCGTCGCCCATCGGCCCGCCCACCTCGAACCGGCCGGTCGGGTTGACCAGCAGCCGGTAGCCCTCGGTGTCGAGCTCGAGGCCGGCCAGCACCGGCGTCACGACGTGCTCGCGGATATCGGGGGTGAGCATCTCCCGCAGGTCGATGCCGGGGGCGTGCTGGGTGGACACCACCACGGTGTCCAGGCGGACCGGCTCGTCGCCCGCGTACTCGATGGTGACCTGGGTCTTGCCGTCGGGCCGGATGTAGGGGATCGCGCCGCTGCGCCGGGCGGCCGACATGGTGGCGGCCAGCCGGTGGGCCAGCGTGATGGGGAGCGGCATCAGCTCGGGGGTGTCCCGGCAGGCGTAGCCGAACATCAGCCCCTGGTCGCCCGCGCCCTGGCGGTCGTAGTCGTCGGTGCCCTCGCCCTCGCGGTGCTCGTACGCCTCGCGGACGCCGATCGCGATGTCCGGCGACTGGGCGCCGATGGATACCTGGACGCCGCACGAGGCGCCGTCGAAGCCCTTGGCCGAGGAGTCGTAGCCGATCTCCAGGATCTTGTCCCGGATGATGCCCGGGATGTCGACGTAGGTGTCCGTGGTCACCTCGCCGGCCACGTGCACCTGGCCCGTTGTGATCATGGTCTCAACGGCCACCCGGCTCTGGGGGTCGCCCTTGAGCATGCCGTCGAGGATCGCGTCACTGATCTGGTCGGCCATCTTGTCGGGATGACCCTCTGTGACCGATTCGGAAGTGAACAGACGACGTGCCACTTGCAACCCCTATTCCCCATGTACCGGAATTTCCGTGCCAGTTTATCGATGACGCGCAGCGCCGGAGGACGATCCTGTCAGGCCCGGGTCAGCCGGGCCGCGACGAGGTCCCAGACCACGTCGGCCAGGGCTTCCTTGGGCCCGCGCGGGACCTTGACCTCGGCGCCGTCGGCGCCGAGGACAACCGCCTCGTTGTCGCTGGTGCCGAAGGCCAGACCGGCCCCGACCTGGTTGACGACCAGCAGGTCGCAGCGCTTGGCGGCCAGCTTGGCCCGGCCGTTGGCCAGCACGTCCCCGGTCTCGGCGGCGAAGCCGACGATGACCTGGGCGGCGCCGCGCCGCGCGGCGACCAGTTCCCGCAGCACGTCGGGATTCTCGGTCAGGGCAATCGGCGCGGGCGGCTCGCCGCGCTTCTTGATCTTCTGCGCGCTCCGGTCGGCGGGCCGGAAATCGGCCACGGCGGCCGCCATCACGATGGCGTCGGCCGCGCCGGCCGCGCCGGTCATGGCGTCCCGCAGGTCGCGGGCCGAGACGACCCGGATGACCCGGGCGCCGGCCGGGTCGGGCAGCTCGACGTTGGCGGCGACGATGGTCACCTGCGCGCCGCGGGCGGCGGCCACGGCGGCCAGCGCGTAGCCCTGGCGGCCCGATGACCAGTTGCCGAGGAACCGGACCGGGTCCAGCTCCTCGCGGGTCCCGCCGGCCGAGATCAGGACCTGGCGGCCGGCCAGGTCGGGCACGACGCCGTCCGCCCCGCGGGTGGCGGCCCGCAGCGCCGCGGCCGCGATCTGGGCGGGCTCGGGCAGCCGTCCCGGGCCGGTGTCGGCGCCGGTCAGCCGCCCGGCGGCGGGGTCCAGGACGATGGCCCCGCGGCTGCGCAGCGTGGCCACGCTGGCCGCGGTGGCCGGGTGCTCCCACATCTCGGTGTGCATGGCCGGGGCGTACACGACGGGGCAGCGCGCGGTCAGCAGCACGGCGGTGAGCAGGTCCCCGGACTGGCCCGCGGCCGCGCGGGCCAGCAGGTCGGCCGTGGCCGGGGCGACGATGACCAGGTCGGCGTCCTGCCCGAGCCGGACGTGCGGGACCTGGGGCACGTCCTCCCAGACCGTCGTGGTCACCGGCTGGCCGGACAGCGCCGCCCAGGTGGCGGCGCCGACGAAGTTCAGCGAATCAGGGGTCGGCACGACACGGACGCCGTGGCCGGCCTCGGTGAGCAGGCGGAGCAGCTCACAGGCCTTGTACGCCGCGATGCCGGCACTGACCCCGAGGACGATGCGCATCCCGCGGCCTGCGCGCCGCTACTCGGCGGGCGGGAGCTCCGCGGACAGCAGGCGCTCGCTGATCTCGCGCAGCGCGATCGACAGCGGCTTCTCCTGGACCCGGGTCTCGACCAGCGGGCCGACGTACTCCAGCAGGCCCTCGCCGAGCTGGGCGTAGTAGGCATTGATCTGCCGGGCGCGCTTGGACGCCATGATCACCAGGCCGTACTTGCTGTCCACGACCTGGAGGAGGTCATCGATCGGCGGGTTGATGATGCCCTCTGTGGACGGGGTAGCTGCCACCAGGTGCCTTCCAGACTGGGTAACGGGTGGTCCCACGCAGGCGTCAGTGCACCAGCTGGGCCGTCATCAAGGCTACCAGCTGGCTGCATACATCATCGACGGCGGTGTTGACCAGGGTGATATCGAACTCGCTGCCGGCCTCGAGCTCGGCCCGGGCGGCCTCCAGCCGGCGGGCGATGACGTCGGCGGGCTCGGTCTCCCGGCCGGTCAGCCGCCGGACCAGCTCGTCGAAGGACGGCGGTGCCAGGAACACCAGCAGCGTTCCTGGCAGCGCCGCCCGGACTTGCCGCGCGCCCTCGACGTCGATCTCCAGCAGGGTCGCGATCCCGGCCTGGAGCCGCTCCTGGACGGGTCCCCGCGGGGTGCCGTACTTATTCCCCGCGAACTGGGCCCATTCGAGCAGCTTTCCGTCCGCCGCCATTGCGTCGAAATCACGCTCGCTGACGAAGTAATACTCCCGGCCGTGGGCCTCGCCCGGCCGGGGCGGCCGGGTGGTGACTGATACAGATTGCCAAATCTGCGGCTGCTGCTCCCGCAGTCTCGCGACAACCGTGCTCTTGCCGACGCCCGAGGGCCCGGACAGCACAGTCAGATGAACAGGAACAGGGACCCGGTAAGCGTGTACCGCGGACAACTTCTCCCTGCCCCCGTCCATCGAGCTGCCGCCAGAGTCAGATGTCCTTGAACTCGTTCTCGAGCGCCGTGCGCTGGTTAGCTCCCAGGCCGCGGACCCGGCGGGACTCGGCGATGCCGAGCCGCTCCATGATCTGCTTGGCCCGGACCTTGCCAACTCCGGGCATCGACTCGAGCAGAGCAGACACCTTCATTTTACCGACAACATCGTCGGTCTGCCCCTCCTTAAGGACAGAGGGCAGGGTCGTCGAACCGTGCTTGAGCCGGTTCTTAACCTCCGCACGGTCTTTACGTGCCTTGGCCGCCTTCTCAAGGGCCGCCGCCCGCTGCTCGGGGGTTAGTGGAGGAAGAGCCACGCTGAGGTCACCTCGGGTTTCGTATCGAAAAACTCGCTCCGCGAGGGGAAACTAGCGACTTCCGCCCGCTTCGGCAACGCGAACCCCCGTTTGTGTCGTCATAAATTGCCCATTATTACGTGACGCATTCGACCAAAGACGCAGCGTAGCTGATCTGCGCCACAAGAGTACAGGACTGCACCCCAGGGCGGGTGCGCGCCCCCGCACCATCCCGAAGCCAGCGCCGCGTCCTCGAACGCGGGTTCGCAAGGCCAGGGTCCCCGCCGCGCCCCGCCGCGGCGGCCGCGGCGGCCTATATTGACTGCACCTTTAAATGCGCGGCGCCCGCCTTGCGCAGCGATGCGGCAATGGCCGCCGCGGCGGCGCCGGGATCGGCCGCGCCGGTGATCGGGCGGCCGATCACGAGCAGGTCGGCGCCGGCCGCGATGGCCTCCTCGGGCGTGGCCACCCGGGCCTGGTCGTGGACGTCGGCGCCGGCCGGCCGCACGCCGGGGGTGATCAGCAGGATGTCGTCGCCGACCTCGGCCCGCACGGCCGCCACCTCGCGGGGCGAGCACACCAGCCCGCGGGCGCCGGCCGCCACCGACAGGGCGGCCAGCCGCCGGACGGCGTCGCTGACCGGCCCGACCATGCCGATCTGGGCCAGGTCGGCGTCGGACAGGGACGTCACCACCGTGACGCCGACGATCGCGGTGCCCGGCGGGGCGGCCTGCGCGGCGGCCCGGATCGCGGCCGGCCCGGCCGTGGCGTGCACCGTCAGCAGGGCCGGGCGGAGCCGGGCCACCGCGCTCACCGCGGCGGCCACGGTGGCCGGGATGTCGTGCAGCTTCAGGTCGAGGAAGACCCCCACCGCGCTGGCGCCGCGGATCGAGGCGACGGCCTCGGGACCGTAGCGCAGGTACAGCTCGAGCCCGACCTTGACGGTGCTCACGTGCGGGGTGACCAGGCCCGCCCAGCGGGCGGCGGTGTTCAGGTCGGGCACGTCCAGCGCTACCGCTATCGGGGCCAGGCCCGTCATGTCGAGCTCCTCACCGGGCATCGTCGCCCACTTTGGTGTCATACCCAGCCCGCCGCGCGGCGCGGTATCGCGCCCCCGATATCCGATATCACGGGGAATGACGGCCCGGGAGACCTACTCGCGCAGGCCGGACAGGCGGCGGCGGGGGGCCGCGCGCGGCTCGTGGGCGATCCCGATGATGTCCGACAGCCGCTCCACGCCGCGGCGGCCCAGCTCCTCGTCGAGTTCGCGCAGGATCCGGGCGCAGGCCGAGGGGTCATGGAAGATCACGGTCCCGACGCTCACCATCGACGCGCCGGCCAGGATCAGCTCCAGGGCGTCCCGCCCGGTTCGGACCCCGCCCATGCCGATGATCGGCACGTCGGGCAGGGCCTCGCGGACCTGCCAGATGCAGCGCACGGCAACCGGCCGGATGGACGGCCCGGACAGGCCGCCGGTCATCCCGGCCAGGACCGGCCGCATGGTGTCGGTGTCGATGGTCATCCCGAGCAGCGTGTTGATCAGCGACAGGCCGTCCGCCCCGGCGCTGACGCAGGCCTTGGCGATGGCCACGATGTCGGTGACGTCCGGCGAGAGCTTGGCGAACACCGGGATGTCGTAGCGGGCCCGGCCGCGCACCGCCTCGATGACCGCCGCCGACGCGGCCGGGTCGCAGGCGAAGACCTGGCCGCGGTGCTCCACGTTCGGGCAGGAGATGTTGACCTCGATGGCGCTGACGCCGGCCGCGTCGGACAGCCGGGCGGCCAGGTCGGCGTACTCGGCCACGGTCCCGCCGGCGATGGAGACCACGGCCCGGGCGCCGCGCGACAGCAGCCAGGGCAGGTCCCGCTGCAGGAACGAGTCGATGCCCGGCCCCTGCAGGCCGATCGAGTTGAGCATGCCGCTTGGGGTCTCGGCCATCCGGGGCGTCGGGCGGCCGGCCCGCGGGCCGAGCATGACCGACTTGGTGGTGATCGCGCCGATCTTGGACACGTCGATGAACTGGGCCAGCTCCCGGCCCGAGCTGGCGCAGCCCGAGGCGGTCAGGATGGGGTTGGGCAGCTCGACGTGGCCGAGGCGGGTCCGCAGGTCAGTCATGGCGCCGCCGCCCGCCGGCGGCCGGCCCGGGGCCGCCCGCGCCCGGCTGGTGGCCGCTGCCGCCGGGCGTCCGGCGCGGCGGCGCGGCGGCGGCGCGGCCGGGCACCGCCTCGCCGGCCGCAGCGGCCCGGCGGGACCGGGGCTCCCAGCCCGGCGCGCCGAACGCGCCGAACGGGATCGTGCCCACGTCGTCCCAGCGCACCTGCTCGCCCCGGAACACCGGCCCGTCCACGCAGGACCGGACCATCCGGGTGATCCCGTCGCTGCCCGTCACCGGCAGGACGCAGGTCATGCAGACGCCGATCCCGCACGCCATCGACTCCTCGACGCAGGCCTGGACCGGGATGTCGTACCGGCCGGCCAGGGCGGTGACCTGCCGCAGCATCGGCATCGGCCCGCAGGCGTAGATGACGTCGGTGCGCGCCTCGTGGATGACCTGGCCGAGCATGTCGGTCACCAGCCCGCGCGCGCCGAGCGACCCGTCCTCGGTGGTGATGGTGGCGCTGCGCCCGGTCCGCCGCGCGGTCAGCGCGCCGAACACCCGGTCGCCGGTGGCCGCCCCGATCAGGAAGTCGACCGTGCAGCGGCGCTCGCGCAGCCGGGTGGCCAGGGCGAACAGCGGCGCGCTGCCGTAGCCGCCGCCGACCAGCAGGCAGCTGGCCGGGTCGCGGGGCACCGGGAACGGGCGTCCCAGCGGGCCGGTGATGTCCAGCACGTCCCGGCCGCGCCGCTCGGCCAGCCACTGGGTGCCGCGGCCGTGCACCGCGAACACGAACTCGACGGTGCCGCCGTGGTCGGGGCGGACGTCGTGGATCGAGAACGCCCGCCGCAGCAGCATCGACGTGTCGTCGCCGCCCACCGCCAGGGCCACGAACTGGCCGGGCTTGAAGCGCGCGGCGATGCCCGGCGCCACGACGGTCATCGCGTAGTACGCGTCGACCCGGCGGACGGTCAGCACCGTCCCGCGCACCTGCACGGGCCCGGCGGCGACCTCGGCTTCACTATGACTCACTGGTACTCACTTCCCCGCCCCGCCCGCTTCCCCGCCCCGCAGCCGCGCCGCGTGCTCCTGGAGCGACCGGACGCCGACCTCGTCGCGGGTGATGGCCTCGATGCCCTGCACGGCGGCGCCCAGCCCCTGCACGGTGGTGACGCACGGGATGCCGCGCCGGACGGCGGCCGTGCGGATCTCGTAGCCGTCCAGCCGCGGGCCGGCCTGGCCCGGGCTCCCGAACGGCGTGTTCACGATGAGGTCGACCTGGCCGTCCAGGATCCGGTCCACGATGGTCGGCTCGCCGCCCGGCCCGGGGCCGTCGCTGTGCTTGCGCACGATCGTGGCCCGGACCCCGTTGCGGCGCAGCACCTCCCCCGTGCCCTGCGTGGCCAGGATCTCGAAGCCGAGGTCAGCCAGCCGCTTGACCGGGAAGATCATGGAGCGCTTGTCCTTGCCCGCGATCGACACGAACGCCCGGCCCTTGACCGGCAGCGACGCGTACGCCGCGGCCTGGGACTTGGCGTAGGCGGTGCCGAACACCTCGTCGATGCCCATGACCTCGCCGGTCGAGCGCATCTCCGGGCCGAGCACGGTGTCCACGCCCTGGCCGCGCGCGTCGGCGAACCGGCTGAACGGCAGCACGGCCTCCTTGACCGCGATCGGCGCGTCCAGCGGCAGCGTGCCGCCGTCGCCGGCCGGCGGCAGCAGCCCCTCGGCGCGCAGGCCCCGCACCGTGGCCCCGAGCATGATCCGGGCCGCCGCCTTGGCCAGCGGCACGGCCGTGGCCTTGGACACGAACGGGACGGTACGCGATGCCCGCGGGTTCGCCTCCAGCACATACAGAACGCCTGCCGCGAGGGCATACTGCACGTTCAGCAGGCCGCGCACCCCCACCCCGCGGGCAATGGCCAGCGTCGAGTCGCGGATCAGCGTGATGTACTCGCTGCCCAGGGTGATCGGGGGCAGCGCGCAGGCCGAGTCGCCGGAGTGGATGCCGGCCTCCTCGATGTGCTCCATCACGCCGCCCAGGTACAGCTCCTGCCCGTCGTACAGGGCGTCGACGTCGATCTCGATGGCGTCGTCCAGGAACCGGTCGATCAGCACCGGGTGATCGGGGCCGGCCTGCGTGGCCCGGCTCACGTAGGCGGCCAGCGTGGCGTCGTCGTAGACGATCTCCATGCCGCGCCCGCCGAGCACGTAGGAGGGCCGGACCAGCACCGGGTAGCCGATCTCGGCGGCCACCTCGGTCGCCTCGGCCACCGAGGTGGCCATCCCCGACCGGGGCGCGGGCAGCCCGGCCGCCTCCAGCACGGCGCCGAACTCGCCGCGGTCCTCGGCCAGGTGGATGGCCTCCGGCGAGGTGCCCACGATGGGGACGCCCGCGGCGGCCAGGTCGCGGGCCAGGCCCAGCGGCGTCTGGCCGCCGAGCTGCACGATGACCCCGGCCACCGGGCCGGCGGCCTGCTCGGCCGCGACCACCTCGAGCACGTCCTCCAGGGTCAGCGGCTCGAAGTACAGCCGCCCGGAGGTGTCGTAGTCGGTGGAGACCGTCTCCGGGTTGCAGTTGACCATGACCGTCTCGTAGCCGGCCGCGGCCAGCGCGAACGAGGCGTGCACGCAGGCGTAGTCGAACTCGATCCCCTGGCCGATCCGGTTCGGGCCGCTGCCCAGGATGATCACCTTGGGCCGGTCCCCCGGCGGCACCTCGGTCTGCTCGTCGTAGGCCGAGTACAGGTACGGGGTGCGGGCCGCGAACTCGGCCGCGCAGGTGTCCACGGTGAGGTACACCGGCCGGATGGCGAGGCCGTGCCGCAGCTCCCGGAAGCCAGCCTCGGTCCGGCCGGTCAGCTGGCCCAGCTGGGCGTCGGAGAATCCGGCCGCCTTGGCCGCGGCGACCAGCTCCCGGGACAGGGACGGGGCGGCCGCGATCCGTTTCGCGTGGTCCTCGATTCCCTCGATCTGGTCCAGGAACCACGGGTCGATGCCGGAGGCGGCGGCCAGGTCGGGCACGGTCGCGCCGGCCCGCAGGGCCTGGTGCGCGGTGGCCAGCCGGCCGTCGTGCGGGACCGCGCAGCGGGCCGTCAGCTCGGCCGCGTCGCCGGGCGGCTGGGCCCAGCTGAACGGCGCGCCGGGGCTCTCCAGCGAGCGCAGCGCCTTCTGCAGCGCCTCGGGGAAGCTGCGGCCGATGGCCATGGCCTCGCCGACCGACTTCATGTGCGTGGTCAGCGTGGGGTCGGCGCCGGGGAACTTCTCGAAGGCGAACCGCGGCACCTTGACCACGACGTAGTCGAGGGCGGGCTCGAAGCTGGCGGGCGTCTCGCCGGTGATGTCGTTGCGGATCTCGTCCAGGGTGTAGCCGATGGCCAGCCGGGCGGCGATCTTGGCGATCGGGAAGCCGGTCGCCTTGGAGGCCAGCGCGCTGGACCGGGAGACCCGCGGGTTCATCTCGATCACGACCATGCGGCCGGTGCCGGGATGCACGGCGAACTGGATGTTGCAGCCGCCGGTGTCGACGCCGACCGCGCGGGCGGTGGCGATGGCGACGTCGCGCATGTGCTGGTACTCGCGGTCGGTCAGCGTCATGGCCGGCGCGACGGTGACCGAGTCGCCGGTGTGCACGCCCATGGCGTCGATGTTCTCGATCGAGCAGACGATGACCACGTTGTCCTTGCGGTCGCGCATCAGCTCGAGCTCGAACTCCTTCCAGCCCAGCACCGACTCCTCCAGCAGCACCTCGGTGACCGGGCTGGCGTCCAGCCCGGTGCCGGCGATCCGGCGCAGCTGGCCGGCGTCGCGGGCGATGCCCGAGCCGGTGCCGCCGAGGGTGAACGAGGGCCGGATGACCACCGGGAAGCCGAGCTGTCCGGCCGCCGCCTCGCATTCGGCCAGGGTGTGGCAGATCACGCTGCGCGGGACCTCGGCGCCGATGTCGGTGACGATCTGCTTGAACTGGCTGCGGTCCTCCCCGGCCCGGATCGCGTCGATGCTGGCCCCGATCAGCTCCACGTTGTACCGGGCCAGCGTGCCGGCCTCGTGCAGCATGACGGCGGCGTTCAGCGCGGTCTGGCCGCCCAGGGTGGGCAGGATGGCGTCGGGGCGCTCCTTGGCGATGACCTTCTCCAGGACGTCCTGGGTGATGGGCTCGACGTAGGTGGCATCGGCGAACTCCGGGTCGGTCATGATCGTCGCGGGGTTGGAGTTGACCAGGCTGACCCGGATGCCCTCCTCGCGCAGCACCCGGCAGGCCTGGGTGCCGGAGTAGTCGAACTCGCAGGCCTGGCCGATGATGATCGGCCCCGACCCGATGACCAGGACGGACCTCAGGTCCTCACGCTTGGGCATGCTGCCTCCCCCGGGCCGCTTCCATCAGTGCGCAGAACTGGGCGAACAGGCCGGTGGCGTCGTGCGGGCCGGGCGCCGCCTCCGGGTGGTACTGGACCGTGAAGGCGGGCGCGTCGAGCAGCCGCAGGCCCTCCACGACGCCGTCGTTGAGGTTGACGTGGGTGATCTCGGCGTGGCCGAACGGGGTGTCGAACTGGATGGCGCGCGGCCGGGTGCCGGGTGCCGCGCCGGGCGGCAGGGCGACGGCGAAGCCGTGGTTGTGGCTGGTGATCTCGACCCGGCCGGTGCGCAGGTCCTGCACGGGCTGGTTCACCCCGCGGTGCCCGAACCGCAGCTTGTAGGTCGGCAGGCCCAGTGCCCGGCCCATGACCTGGCTGCCCAGGCAGATGCCGAATGTCGGCAGGCCGGCGGCCAGCACGCCGCGCATGGCGTCGACCGCGTAGTCCAGGGCGGCGGGGTCGCCGGGCCCGTTGGCGAAGAACACGCCGTCGGGCTGCTCGGCCCTGATCTGCTCGGCGGTGGTCGTGGCGGGCAGGATCCGCACCTCGCAGCCCAGCCCGGCCAGGTAGCGCGGGGTGGACGCCTTGATGCCGAGGTCGACCGCGGCGACCCTGAACCGGACCGGCGTGCCGGGCGGGGGCGCGACCGTGTAGGGCTCGGCCGTGCTCACCTCGCGGGCCAGGTCGGCGCCGGCCATCACCGGGCTGTCGCGGACCCGGCGCAGCAGCGCGGCCGGGTCGGCCTCGGTGGTGCTGATCCCGGCCCGCATCGCGCCCTTGTCGCGCAGGTGCCGGGTCAGCACCCGGGTGCCGCCGATGGCGATGGCGGTGACGTTCTGGGCGCGCAGCTCGTCGTCCAGGCTGCGCGCGGCGCGCCAGCTGGAGGCCAGCCGGGCGGGCTCGCGCACGACGTAGCCGCGCACCCACATCCGGCGCGACTCGCCGTCCTCGTCGTTGATGCCCGTGTTGCCGATGTGCGGCGCCGTCATGGCCACGATCTGGCCGCAGTAAGACGGGTCGGTCAGGGTCTCCTGGTAGCCGGTCATGCCGGTGTTGAAGACCATCTCCCCGAAGCTCTCGCCCGCGGCGCCGAAGGCGGTGCCGCGGAACGTGACGCCGTCCTCCAGGACCAGGAGGGCCGCGCGGGGGTCGTCGTGCGTGCTCGTCATCGGGCCAGCTTTCCGTCCAGGACCGTGGGGGTGCCGCGCAGGAAGGTCGCGACGACCCGGCCGGGCAGGGTCATGCCCGCGAACGGCGAGTTCCGGCTGCGGGAGGCGTGCGCGCGGGGGTCGACGGCCTCGCGCGGCGCCGGGTCATGCAGGACCAGGTTGGCCGGCGACCCGGCCGCGAGCGGGCGGCCGTGCAGCTCGGCGCCGTTGCCGTCCAGGCGGCCGATGGCGGCCGGGCGGGCCGACATCCGGTCGGCCACCCCGGCCCAGTCGAGCAGGCCGGTCTCCACCATTGCCTCCTGCACCACCCGCAGCGCGGTCTCCAGGCCGGTCATCCCGAACGCGGCCGCCTGCCACTCGGTCTCCTTGTCCTCCTGCGGGTGCGGCGCGTGGTCGGTGGCCACGCAGTCGATGGTCCCGTCGGCCAGGCCGGCCCGCAGCGCGTCGACGTCGGCCGCGGTGCGCAGCGGCGGGTTCACCTTGTAGATCGGGTCATAGCCCGCGGCCAGGCCGTCGGTGAGCAGCAGGTGGTGCGGGGTGACCTCGGCGGTGACCCGCCAGCCCTTCGACTTGGCCCAGCGGATGATCTCGACCGAGCCGGCCGTGGACACGTGGCAGACGTGCAGCGCCGAGCCGACGTGGGCGGCCAGCAGGCAGTCCCGCGCGATGATGGCCTCCTCGGCCACCGCCGGCCAGCCCGCCAGGCCGAGCTGGCCGGACATCTCGCCCTCGTTGACCTGGGCGCCGTCGGTGAGCCGCGGCTCCTGGGCGTGCTGGGCGATCACGCCGCCGAACGCCTTCACGTACTCCAGCGCCCGGCGCATCAGCACCGCGTCGGACACGCACCGGCCGTCGTCGGAGAAGACCCGGACCCGGGCCGGCGAGTCGGCCATCGCGCCCAGCTCGGCCAGGCGGCTGCCGCCCAGCGCGGTGGTGACGGCGCCGACCGGCCGGACGTCGCACCGGCCCGCCCGGCGGCCGAGCCGCCAGATCTGCTCGACCACCCCGGCGGTGTCGGCGACCGGGTCGGTGTTGGCCATCGCGTGTACCGCGGTGTAGCCGCCGGCGGCCGCGGCGGCCGTGCCGGTCTCGACCGTCTCGGCGTCCTCCCGGCCCGGCTCGCGCAGGTGGGTGTGCAGGTCGACCAGGCCCGGCAGGACGATGAGGCCGCCCGCGTCGAGCACCTGCGCGCCGGGCGGGGCGCTCAGGCCGGGGCCGACCTCGGCGATGATGCCGCCGGCCAGCAGGAGGTCGGCCGGCGGGCCGCCGAGGGGCGCCGCGCCCCGGATCAGCCAGGCCGGGCCGGTGGTCTCGTCCGCGCTCATCGCTGGGCCTCCGATCCGCCGAGCAGCAGGTACAGGACGGCCATCCGCACGCTGACGCCGTTGGTGACCTGCTCCACGATCGTCGAGCGGACCGAGTCGGCGACGTCGGCGGCGATCTCCACGCCCCGGTTCATCGGGCCGGGATGCATCACGATGGCGTGCTCGGGCAGCGTGGCCATGCGGCCCCCGTCCAGGCCGTAACGGCGGCTGTACTCGCGCACCGTGGGGAAGTAGGCGGCGTTCATCCGCTCCTGCTGGACCCGCAGCATCATCACCACGTCCGCCTTGGGCAGGGCCGCGTCCAGGTCGTAGCCGACCTCGCACGGCCAGGCCCCGACCGCGACCGGGAGCAGGGTCGGCGGGGCGACCAGCGTGACGTCGGCGCCGAGGGTGTGCAGCAGCCGCACGTTCGACCGGGCCACCCGGCTGTGCAGGACATCACCGACGATGGCGACCCGCAGCCCCTCCAGCCGGCCGAGCCGGCGCCGCATGGTGAACGCGTCCAGCAGGGCCTGGGTCGGATGCTCGTGGGCGCCGTCGCCCGCGTTCACCACGCTGCCCGCCAGCCAGCCGGCCAGCCGGTGCGGCGCGCCCGACGCGCTGTGCCGGACCACGACCGCGTCGGCGCCCATGGCCTCCAGGGTCAGCGCGGTGTCCTTCAGGCTCTCGCCCTTGGCCACGCTCGAGCCCTTGGCCGAGAACGTGATCACGTCGGCGGACAGCCGCTTGGCCGCCGCCTCGAACGAGATCCGGGTCCGGGTCGAGTCCTCGTAGAACAGGTTGACCACGGTCCGGCCGCGCAGGGTGGGCAGCTTGCGGATCGGGCGGTCGGCCAGCTGGGCCAGTTCCTCGGCGGTATCCAGGATCAGCAGGGCGTCGTCGCGGCTGAGGTCGGCCGCCGACAGCAGGTGGCGGTTCACGGGCGCCGCCCGTCGCCGGGTGCCGTCTCGCTGAGCAGGACGGCGTCCTGCCCGTCGACTTCCTCCAGCAGCACCTTCACCATCTCGCGCTGGGAGGTCGGCAGGTTCTTGCCCACGTAGTCCGCGCGGATCGGCAGCTCCCGGTGGCCGCGGTCGACCAGGACCGCGAGCTGGACCGCGCGCGGCCGGCCGAGGTCGCCCAGGGCGTCCAGGGCGGCCCGCACGGTCCGGCCGGAGTACAGGACGTCGTCGACCAGGACCACGATCCGCCCGTCGATGCCGGGCGGCGGCACCTCGGTGTGGCCGAGCGCCCGGGCCGGGCGCAGCCGCAGGTCGTCGCGGTACATGGTGATGTCGAGGGAGCCGGCCGGGGCCGCGTGGTCCTCCACCTGGGCCAGCCGGTCGGACAGCCGCCGGGCCAGGGCCACGCCCCGGGTCGGGATGCCGAGCAGCACCACGTCGCGGGCGCCGTCGGTGCGCTCCAGGATCTCGTGCGCGATCCGGGTCAGTGCCCGGCGGATCTCCGCCGCGTGCAGGACGGTCTTGGCGTCGGCCGGGCCTGGAGCGGGAGCCGGTGCATGCATAACTTCGGACCTCCTTTCCCGCCTCTCTGGACGGGCCTTAAAGGACGTCAGGCCGGACTCACCGTACCAGGCAGAACGCGTTTTCCGCGCCAGCCACCCCAGACCGGGGCCGGGCCGGGTCTTTGGGACGGCGCGCCGGCGCCGGGGCCGCGCGCCGATGGGGGATCTCCGCCACAGTGCACAGGGCGTAACAAGAAGTGATCTCTGTCACATACAGTGGTCTTTTGTGCGGAAATACGGGTCTTGCCCGGGCACCGGAACAGCCCGTCAGCACGCCGAAACACCAAGTAGCACAGGGCTTGCCGCCGGGCGCGGGGCGGCCGGCGCCGATCGCGCTAGGATGCGCCGACGCGCGTAAGTTCATCCGCTTTTTGGCATTCGGCTTGACCTGGTGCTTCCGGCGGCCTACCGTCACTGTGCGTAACCACCACCATCAGCAACCTTCAGGCCAGGGGGCCAAGTACCATGCCATCTGATTACGCCAAGACCCTCGGCGCGAGGCTGCGCGCCATTCGCACCCAGCAGGGGCTTTCGCTGCATGGCGTGGAGGAGAAGTCGCGCGGCCGCTGGAAGGCGGTCGTCGTGGGCTCGTACGAGCGCGGGGACCGCTCCGTGACCGTGCAGAAGCTGGCCGAGCTGGCCGAGTTCTACGGCGTCCCGGTCTCCGAGCTGCTGCCCGGGGACGTGCTGCCGACGCTGCTGGCCCCCTCGCCGAAGCTCGTGATCGACCTGGAGCGGATGGCTCAGCTGCCCAAGGAGAAGGCCGGCCCGCTGGCCCGCTACGTGGCGACGATCCAGAGCCAGCGCGGCGACTACAACGGGCGCGTGCTGTCGATCCGCCAGGAGGACCTGCGGTCGCTGGCCGTGATCTACGACCGGTCGCCGTCTGACCTCACCGAGGAACTGATCAGCTGGGGCATCCTGGACTCCGACGCCCGCGGGGCCATCGACACGTTCTAGCAGCTCAGCTCGCCCTCCGCGGGCTGGCCGCCGGCCCCCTGGCCTCGGCCCGCTAGCCCGCGGAGGCGAGCGGCAGGACCTCCTGCGCGGGGATGCCGAGCGCGCTCTCGGCCAGCCCGACGAACGTGCCCGCGTCGCGGAGCAGGTCGTCCGCCTCGTGCACGGACACCGCCCGCAGCATCCCGGCCTCGGCCGCGGCCCGCTTGCCGGCGCCCGCCGCGAAGAACGCGGCCCACTCGGCCAGCGCCGGCTCCACCCGCGGGAGCAGTTCCCAGACGCTCTGCGGACGCTTGCGCCGGGCGCCGGCCGGCTCGGCCTTGACCGCCACGACGGCCGCGGCCGCGCGCAGCGCGGCCAGGTGCGCGGCCACGTACCGCGCCCCGGCTGAGCTCTCGTCCTCCGCCGCCGCCAGGCCCCGCCGCGCGGACGCCATCAGCGCCAGTGCGGAGGGCGAGACCCGGCACCTCGGCCGTTCCGGCCGTACCTGCGCGATCGCGCTCATTTACGTCCTCCTCCGTCAGTGCGGTCCCGGCCGGGGCGGCGTGTCGCGCCGCGCCCGGCCGGGCCTGGCGGCTCGGGGGGTGAGCCGCCGGGTTCCACGTATATATTCGAACCTAAATTCGGGTCGGTGTCCAGCTCTTTGCATCTGCGTTCGAAGATACAAGGGGGGTCTGACAAACCATCCCGGCCGCAGCGGCGCCGGGGCGGCTCCGGCCGGGGCGCCCCGGCCCGCTACGCTGGCGGCCGTGCCAGGCGAAGCGGTGATACGCGAGCTCAGCCGGACAGAGTTCCTAGCCGATCTGGACGGGCTGCTCGCCATCTACGCGGCCGCGATGCGGCCGGACCCGGTCCACCTGCCCGGCCGGCTGTCCATCATGGAGCGGCACGCGGGCCATCCGGGCTTCCGCGCGATCGTGGTCACCGTCCCGCCCAGCCCGCAGGCCGTGGCGTTCAGCTACGGCTTCCACGGCATGCCCGGCCAGTGGTGGCACGACGTCGTCCGCGCGGGCGTCACGGCGGCCTCGGGCGCGGCGGCGGCCACGCGCTGGCTGGCCGACCCGCTGGAGATCGCCGAGGTGCACGTCCGGCCGGAATGCCAGCACCGCGGCATCGGCCAGCGCCTGCTGCTGACCCTGAGCGGCGGCCGGGCCGAGCGCACGGCCGTGCTGTCCACCCAGGATGACAACTCGCCCGCCCGCCGCCTCTACCACGGCATGGGCTTCACCGACCTGCTGACCGGGTTCGGCTTCCCCGGCGGCGGCCCGCCCTACGCGGTGATGGGCGCCGTGCTGCCCCTGCGCCTGGCCCCGAGGCCGAGCAGCTCGTAGATCTCCCGGGTCGCCCGCGACCCGTTCAGGGTGTAGAAGTGCAGGCCCGGCACGCCCTCGGCGAGCAGCCGCTGGCACATCGCGGCGGCGTACTCGACGCCGATCTGCCGGACGGCGGCCTTGTCGTCGGCGTGCGCGTGCAGGTCGGCGGCCAGCCCCGGCGGGAACCGCGCCCCCGACAGCAGCACCGCGCGCTCGATCCCCGGCACGCTGATGATGGGCATGATCCCGGCGATGATCGGCACGTCGCAGCCGCGCGCGGCGACCGCGTCGCGCAGCCGGAGGTAGTCGTCGGCGTAGAAGAACATCTGCGTCACCGCGAAGTCCGCGCCGGCGCGGCACTTGCGGACGAAGAACTCGATGTCGGACTCCGGGCTCGGCGACCGCATGTGGCCTTCGGGGAACGCGGCCACGCCGACGCAGAACTCGCCGGCCGACTTGATCAGCCCGACCAGCTCGGCGGCGTACGAGAAGCCCTCCGGGTGCGCGCGCCACTCCCCGGCCGGGTCGCCGGGCGGGTCACCGCGCAGCGCCAGCAGGTTGCGCACGCCGACCGCCGCGTACGACCCGATGACGTTGCGGAGCTCGGCCACCGAGTGGCTGACCGCGGTCAGGTGCCCGACCACGGTCAGCGTGGTCTCCTCGGCGATCTTGCCGGTGACCCGGACGGTGCGGTCCCGGGTCGAGCCGCCCGCGCCGTAGGTGACGGACACGAAGGTCGGGGCCAGTGGCTCGAGCTGGCGGACGGCCAGCCAGAGGCGGCGCTCGTCGGCCTCGGTCTTGGGCGGCATGAACTCGAACGAGAACGACTGCCCCCCGCTGGCCAGCAGGTCCTTGATCACTGGCGTCAGCTGCTGGGGTGACGGCATCGCCCTAGCCTAGTCACGCCGGCGCCGGAGCGCGCAGCCGCGCGGCGAGCCGGGCGGCGGCCGCGCCCGGATCCGCGGCCTGCGTGATCGCCCGGACCACGACCACCCGGCGCGCCCCGGCCGCCAGCACCTGGCCGAGGCTGGCCTCGTCGATGCCGCCGATGGCGAACCACGGCCGCGCCGTGCCCAGGGCGGCGGCGTGCGCGACGAGCGGCAGGCCGGGCGCCGGGCGGCCCGGCTTGGTCGGCGTCGGCCAGCACGGCCCGGTGCAGAAGTAGTCGGCGCCGGGCTCCGCGCTGGCCGCGTCGGCCTGCGCCGCGTCGTGGGTCGACCGCCCGATCAGCGGCGCCGCGCCGAGGATCTGGCGGGCGGCGGGCAGCGGCAGGTCGTCCTGCCCGAGGTGCAGGATGTCGGCGCGGGCCGCGTAGGCCACGTCGGCCCGGTCATTCACCGCCAGCAGGGCCCCGTGCGCCGCGCACGCGGCCGCGAACGTCTTCAGGAGCCGGAGCTCCTCCGCCGCCTCCAGCCCCTTCTGCCGCAGCTGCACGATGTCGACGCCGTTGCTCAGCACGGCGTCCAGGAAGCTCGCCAGGTCGCCCTGCCGCTGCCGGGCGTCGGTGCACAGGTACAGGCGGGCCGCGGCGAGCCGGTCACGGAGGTCTGCGGGCATGCCGCCAGCCTGCCACGCCCCGGCCGCGCGGCGAGCGCGCCCCCGGGCGGGCTAGAAGGCCAGGGCCTGCGCGCGGCGGTTGACCTCTTTGCCGCGGTGCTGGGCGATCGCCTGGATGGGCGTGCCGGGCAGCGAGTCGTCCGCGGTGAACAGCCAGCGCAGCTGGTCGTGATCGCTGTAGCCGCAGTCGATCAGCAGGGTCAGGGTGCCCGCCAGGCCGCGGACCACCTGATCACCGACCAGGAACGCGGCCGGCACGGCGAACGTGCCGCCGGGGCGCTGGACGCCGAGGAGCTTGTGCTCCCGCAGGAGCTGTTTCACGCGGCTGACCGGGAGGGCGAGTCGGTCCGCAACCTCGGGGAGGGTCAGCCAGTCACCGACGATGGCGTCGGTCGGGGGGTCGATCTGTGCCACATTCCCAGCTTTCCACATCTGGCCCCGGCAAAAACCTGGTCACGGCCGACCTGCGGGGGTCAGTGCCGGACACAGTCCCGGACGGGGATCTGCGGGTCGGCCAGCCGGGCCGGGTCGACCGGCGCCCCGGAGCTGATGACCCGGCGGCCCTGGAGCATATCGCGCGGGGTGTTGACGCTGAGCAGCGCGACGAGGCGGTCCCCGGCCAGCCACGCGGCCGCCCAGCGCTCGCGGTGGCCCGGCTCCGGCCCGCCGTGCGGGTCGCCGCGCCAGATGAGCTGCCCGGCGCCGCCGTGATAGCCCACGTACTGCACCATCCGCCCGAACTGCTCGGACCAGAAGTACGGCACCGGGTCGTAGGCCTCGCTCCCGCCGAGGATGTTGGCCGCGGCCACCTCGGGCGCGTGCAGGGCCACGTCCCAGTGCTCGAAACGCAGGCGCGCGCCGTAGCGGCCCGACTGGAACGCGGCGCAGTCCCCGGCGGCGAAGACGCCGGGGACCGAGGTGCGCAGCTGCCCGTCCACGCAGATCCCGCTGGCCAGCTCCACCCCGGAGCCCGCCAGCCAGGACACGGCGGGCCGGACCCCGACGGCGGTGACCACCACGTCGGCGGGCAGGAACTCGCCGCCGGCCAGCGCCAGCCCGCCGGGCCGCACGGAGTCCACCGCCTGGTCCAGGCGCAGGTCGACCCCGGCGGCCGCGTACCAGGCGGCGGTGATCGCGCCCACCTCCGGCCCGACGGCCGCCGCCAGCGGGACGGCGGCCGCCTCGACCACCGTGACCCGGCACCCGAGCGCCACGGCCGCCGTGGCCAGCTCGGCGCCGATCCAGCCCGCGCCGACGATGGCCAGCGTCACGCCCGGCCGCAGCCGCGCGCGCAGCTCCAGGGCGTCGTCCAGGGTCCGCAGCACGTGCTGGCGGCCGTCGCCGGGCAGCGTCACCGGGCTGGCCCCGGTGGCCAGCACCAGGGCGTCGTACTCGTAGCGGCCCGCCCCGCCGGCGGCGGCCGCGGTGGTCAGCACGCCGCCGGCCAGGCCGGTCGCGGTCTCGCCCAGCCGGGCCCGCACGCCGAGGGCGTCCAGGTCGGGGCGCAGCGTGGTGTCGTCCAGCTCGCCGGTCATCAGCTTCTTGGACAGCGGCGGGCGGTCGTAGGGCAGCCGGGTCTCCGCGCCGACCAGCGTCACGCGGCCGGCGTACCCGCGGCCGCGCAGTTCCTCGATGGTGCGCAGGCCGGCCAGCCCGGCGCCGGCCACCACCACGTGCTCGGGATCGCTCACCCCGTCATCATGGCGGATAGCCGCTCAGATCATGGCGGGTGCACCGCCCGCCCGGCCCGCGGCTAGGCTGGAACGTCATCGCGCGGGAGTCCGGTGCAACCGGACTGAGAGGGCGGCTGCGAGCCGCCGACCGCAGGAACCTGATCCGGGTCATGCCGGCGAAGGGAGCGGCTCATGAGCAGCCCGGCCCCGGCCGGCCCGCCGGACGCGCTGGTCATCGGCGGCGGCGTGATCGGCCTGGCCATCGCGTGGCGGGCGGCCCAGCGCGGCCTGCGGGTGACGGTCGCCGACCCGGCGCCGGCCGCCGGCGCGACCCGCGCGGCGGCCGGCATGCTCACCCCGGTCGCCGAGGCCGCCTACGCCGAGCGCGAGCTGTTTCACCTCGGCCGCGCGTCGCTGGACCGGTACCCGGCCTTCGCCGCCGAGCTGACCGGGCTGACCGGCCTGCCGACCGGGTTCGCGCCGACCGGGACGCTGCAGGTCGCCTACGACGGCGACGACCTGGCCATGCTGACCGAGCAGCACCGGCTGCAGGAGGCCTTCGGCCGGGCCGCCGTCCGGCTCACCGCCCGCGAGTGCCGGGCGGCCGAGCCCATGCTCAACCCGGTGGTGCGCGGCGGCCTGCTCGCGGACGGCGACGGGTCGGTGGACCCGCGCCTGCTGGCGGCGGCCCTGCTGGCCGCGGCGCAGCTGGCCGGCGTGCGCCTCGTCCGCCAGCGCGTGACCGAGATCACGGTCGCCGCCGGGACCGCGGCCGGCGCCGTGCTCGCGGACGGCAGCACCGTCCGGGCGCGCTGGGTGGTGCTGGCCGCGGGCTGGCAGTCGGCCCGCCTGGCCGGGCTGCCGCCCGGCACCCCGCCCCCGGTCCGGCCGGTCAAGGGCCAGATCCTGCGGCTGCGGCCCCGGCCGGGGGTGCCGACCGCGCCGCTGACCCGGACCGTGCGCGGGCTGGTCCGCGGGTCCTCGGTCTACCTGGTGCCGCGGGCGGACGGCGAGATCGTGGTCGGCGCCACCCAGGAGGAGCTGGGCAGCGACACCACGGTCACCGCGGGCGGGGTGTGGGAGCTGCTGCGCGACGCGCGCCTGCTGGTGCCGGGCATCACCGAGCTGGAGCTGGCCGAGGCGATGGCGGGCCTGCGCCCCGGCACCCCCGACAACGCGCCGGTCCTCGGGCCGGCCGCGCTGCCGGGCCTGGTGCTGGCCACCGGGCACTTCCGGGGCGGCGTGCTGCTTGCCCCGGTGACGGCCGAGGTCATCGCCGAGTACCTGGCCACGGAGGGCCTTCCGGAGCTCGCCGCGCCATTCACCGTGGCGCGGTTCGGGGACGAGCATGAGGGAGCACGGCGTGCACATCGTGATTAACGGCGAGCCGCATCAGGTGCCGGACGAGGTGACGCTGGACGCCGCCGTTTCGGTCGTCACGAGAGCCGCGAGTGGCGTGGCCGCGGCGCTCAACGGCGACGTGGTCCGCCGCGCCGCCTGGGCGTCCACGCCGCTCGCCGCCGGCGACGAGGTCGAGATCGTCACGGCCGTGCAGGGAGGCTGACCATGGACGACCCGTTCGTGCTGGCCGGGCGGACCTTCGGGTCCCGGCTGATCATGGGGACCGGCGGGGCGCCGAGCCTGGACGTGCTGCGCCGCGCGCTGGTGGCGTCGGGCACCGAGCTGACCACGGTGGCGATGCGGCGCGTCGACCCGGCCGCGGCCGGCTCGGTGCTGGAGGTGCTGGCCGGGGCGGGGATCGACGTCCTGCCGAACACCGCGGGGTGCTTCACCGCGGCCGAGGCGGTCAAGGTCGCCCGGCTGGCGCGCGAGGCGCTCGGCACCAGCTGGGTCAAGCTCGAGGTCATCGCCGACGAGACGACCCTGCTGCCGGACGGGGTCGAGCTGCTGGCCGCCGCCGAGCAGCTCGTCGCGGACGGCTTCACCGTGCTGCCCTATACCTCGGACGACCCGGTGCTGGCCCGGCGGCTGGAGCAGGCCGGCTGCGCGGCGGTGATGCCGCTGGGCTCGCCGATCGGGTCCGGCCTCGGGATCCGCAATCAGCACAACATCGAGCTCATCGTGGCCTCGGCCGGGGTGCCGGTCATCCTGGACGCCGGCATCGGCACGGCCAGCGACGCGGCCATCGCGATGGAGCTGGGCTGCGACGCGGTCCTGCTGGCGACGTCGGTGACGCGGGCGCGGGACGCCGCGCTGATGGCGGCGGCCATGCGGTCGGCGGTGCTGGCCGGGCGGCTGGCGTTCCGGGCCGGGCGGGTGCCGCGCCGCTTCCACGCCCGGGCCTCGTCGCCGCCGCCGGACTGACGTCGGCCGCCCGTGACGCACGGTCATGGTGCGACAGCGCAACGCCGTTACCGGGGCGAGTGCTGGCGCACCAGCCTTACACTTCTCACGATGGACACCACCCTGTCGCCGCCAGCTGGGCAGTTGCTGGACGGCCGCTACCGGGTTGACTCCCGGCTCGCCCAGGGTGGCATGGCGACCGTGTACCTGGGCCGGGACACGCGGCTGGACCGCGTGGTGGCCCTCAAGATCGCCCACCGGGACCTGGCCAGCGACGGCGAGTTCATCCGCCGCTTCATGACCGAGGCCCGCGCCGTCGCCCAGCTGTCCAGCCCGAACGTGGTCGGCGTGTTCGACCAGGGCACGGCGGGCGAGGTCAACTACATCGTCATGGAGTACGTGGCCGGGCCGACGCTGCGCGAGGTGCTCCGCGCCCGCGGGCGGCTGACCGTGCGGGAGTCGCTGGACGTCATCGAGGGCGTGCTCAAGGGCCTGGCCGCCGCGCACCGCGCGGGCATCATCCACCGCGACGTCAAGCCCGAGAACGTGCTGCTCGGCCAGGACGGCGCGGTCAAGGTGGCGGACTTCGGGCTGGCCCGGGCCGCCGTCGCGGCCGCCAGCACCAAGACCGGCATGATCATCGGCACGGCGGCCTACCTCGCCCCGGAGCAGGTGTCCGCGAGCCGGTCCGACGCCCGGACCGACGTCTACGCGGCGGGCGTGATGCTGTTCGAGATGCTGACCGGCCAGCAGCCGCATACCGGCGAGTCGCCGCTCGCGGTCGCCTACAAGCACGTCAACGAGGTCGTCCCCGCCCCGTCGAGCCGGTCGCCGGGGCTCTCCCCCGCCCTCGACGCCCTGGTCGCGATGGCGACCAGCCGGGATCCCGACCTCCGGCCGCCCGACGCCGGGCATTTCCTGCAGGCCGTCGGCGAGGTCCGCCGGGGCGGCTCGCCGTCGCCCGGCGGCCGGCGCGGCCAGCACGCGGCGCCGGACGACACCAGCGCGATGAGCGCCGGTCCGTGGGCCAGCCCGGCCCCCGCCGACGACTCGCTCGAGGACACCGACCTGCGGCCGGCGATCGGTTACGGAGACCCCGGTGCCCAGGACGCCAACGGCACGATGCGCTTCGGAGTCCCGGAGGACGGTGCCGCCAACCACACGATGGTGGTGTCCCCCGGCACCATCGTTCCCGGCTTCGGCGACCCGGACTATGACGACGGCCGCTACGGCCGGCGCCGGTCGCGGCGGGACCGGCGCCGCGGCGACGGCGAGCCGCTGCTGCAGCGCCTGCTGTTCAGCCGGCGGCTGATCTACGTCCTCGGCGCCGTCGCGGCGGTCCTGGCCGCCGTGCTGCTGGGCTGGTACCTGACCTCCGGCCAGCAGACGACGGTGCCGCAGGTCACGGGGTTCTCGCCGGGGCTGGCCAGCAAGGAGCTGAAGGGCCTCGGCCTCACGGTGCGGACCGGGGCCGCGCGGCACAGCAACAGCATCGCGGCCGGCCAGATCGTCGCCACCGACCCCCGGGCCGGCACCCGGATCGCGAACCACGGCACGGTCACGCTGCACCTGTCCCTCGGGCCGGTCAAGGTCCTGGTGCCCGATGTGACCGGCGAGCCCGCGGCCCAGGCCATCAGCACGCTGAAGAGCCACGGGCTGAAGGTCGCCGCGCCGGTGCAGGCGCCGTCGGACACCGTCCCGGCCGGGGTCGTCCTCAGTACCAGCCCGGCGGCCGGCACGCTGGCGCCCAAGGACCGGCCCGTCACCGTGACGGTGAGCGCCGGGCCGCCGCTGCCCAACTTCGTCGGCGCCCAGGTCGCCGCGGCCCAGATCCAGGCCGCGCAGGGCGGCTACCAGCTCAACCAGGTCGCCGACACCAAGAGCAACCAGCCGCAGGGCACGATCACCGGCCAGTCCCCCGCCGCGGGCTCGCCCATCACCTCGGGCGAGGTCGTCACCGTCAACGTCTCGCAGGGGCCGCCGCAGGTCGAGGTGCCCGACGTCCAGGGCATGACGGTCGACCAGGCGACGTCGGTGCTGCAGGCGGCCGGGTTCCAGGTCCAGGTCGTGCAGGGCTTCGGCAACAAGGTCTCGTCCTACAGCCCGACCGGGCAGGCACCGTCCGGGTCCACGATCAGCCTGATCGTCGGCTTCGGCTTCTGACCGCCCGCCCTACCGCGGGTCCGGGCCGTCCTGTTCCTGGTAGGAGTAGCGCTGCTCCCGCCACGGGTCGGCGGTGTTGTGGTAGCCGCGCTCCTCCCAGAAGCCCCGCCGGTCGGCCGTCAGGTACTCGATGGCCCGCACCCACTTGACGCTCTTCCACGCGTACAGCGACGGCACCACCAGCCGCAGCGGGTAGCCGTGCTCGGGGGTGAGCGGGGCGCCGTCCAGGTGGCTGGCCAGCAGGGTGGTGTCGGCGGCGAAGTCAGCGATCCGGACGTTGGCGCTGTAGCCGTAGGCGGCCCAGATCATCACGTGGGTGACCGACCCGGCCGGCGGCACCCGCCGGAGCACCTCCGCGGCGGGGACGCCGCCCCAGCGATTGCCCGGCACCGTGAACCGGGTGACGCAGTGCAGGTCGGCCACGATCTCGGCGTGCGGCAGCGCGCTGACCTCGGCCCAGTTCCAGGACTGCTCCCGGCCGGCCTCGGTGGCGCCGCAGATGCGCAGGTCCCAGGTCCGCGGGTCGAACCGGGGCACCGGTCCGTAATGCAGCACCGGCAGCTTGTGCGGGATGTGCTGGCCGGGGGGCAGCGCCGGGGGCGGGACGCCGCCGTCACGCGGCCCCGGCAGGCGGGGCGGATGGGCGACGGGCGGCCCGGGGCGCACCCGGCCCGCGCCGCTTTCCGGCCGCCTCATATCCGCTGACCTGCCCTTTTCCCGATCCCGGCGCGCGCCGCGCGCCAGCCGCGGGCCCGTCCCGCGGGTAAGTGCAGCTATCTTGCCACCCCGGCTTGCGCGGCCTGGCCGCGGCTACCGGTGACGCCGCCGCCGCGGGGGTGCGCTAAGCTTCGGCCCGTGACGCGCGAGTACTGGTTTTACTTTGGCTACCGGCCCGGCCCTGGGACGGTCGCTCGCCAGACTCTGCGCTGACGCAAGCGACGTGAAGAGCCCCGGGCCGAATCGGCCCGGGGCTCTTTGTCATTCTGGAGCCAGGAGGATGCAGCAATGGTGGTGGTGATGGCCCCGGAGGCCACTCAGGCGGACGTGGACGCCGTCGTGCAGCTCGTGCAGGCGGCCGGCGGCGAGGCCTTCGTCAGCAGCGGGGTGTCCCGCACGATCATCGGCCTGGTGGGGGACATCGAGCAGTTCGGCGCGCTCAACCTGCGCAGCTACGCCGGGGTGGCCGACGTCATGCGGATCTCGGCGCCCTACAAGCTGGTCAGCCGCGAGCATCACCCGAGCCGGGCCGTGATCACGGTGGGCGGCGAGAACGGGGTGGCCATCGGCCCGGACACCTTCACCGTGATCGCCGGGCCGTGCACGGTGGAGAACGCGGAGCAGACCCTCGAGGCCGCGCGGATGGCGCAGGCGGCCGGGGCCTCGCTGCTGCGCGGCGGCGCGTTCAAGCCCCGCACCTCGCCGTACGCCTTCCAGGGCCTCGGCGAGGCCGGGCTGCGGATCCTGGCCGACGTGCGCGCCGAGACGGGCCTGCCCATCGTCACCGAGGTCATCGACCCGGCGTCGGTGGACCTGGTGGCGTCCTACGCCGACATGCTCCAGGTCGGCACCCGCAGCATGCAGAATTTCGCGCTGCTCCAGGCGGTCGGCTCGGCCCGCAAGCCGGTCCTGCTCAAGCGCGGCATGAACGCGACCATCGAGGAGTGGCTGATGGCCGCCGAGTACATCGCCCAGCGCGGGAACCTCGACATCGTGCTCTGCGAGCGGGGCATCCGGACGTTCGAGACCGCCACCCGCAACACCCTGGACATCAGCGCCGTGCCCGTCGCGCAGCGGCTGTCGCACCTGCCGGTCATCATCGACCCGTCGCACTCCGGCGGCCGCCGCGACCTGGTGCTGCCGCTGTCCCGGGCGGCCATCGCGGTCGGCGCCGACGGCATCATCGTGGACGTCCACCCGCACCCGGCCGCCGCCATGTGCGACGGCGACCAGGCGCTGACCGGGGACGACATCCGCGAGCTGGCGGAGGCGGCGGCCACGCTGCCGCAGCTGGTCGGCAAGGCGCTGACCCCGGCCCGGCCCTCCCCGGCGCCCGCGCCCGTCGGCTGAGCCCGGCCTGACCAGGTCCCGCGGGTCGCCGCCTAGAGGGCGGCGACCTGCGGGATGACCTCGCTGCCGATGACCTCCAGCGGGGTGACGTCCCACACGTTGACGACCTGGCCGATGGCCGTGCCGAAGCCCAGCTCGGCCAGGCGGCCGAGCTGGTCGACGACCTGGCCCGCCTGCTCGCCGTGCGCGCCGACGTCGTACCGGAAGTAGCAGGACTTCTCGATCTCGTCGTAGTCCCGCCCCTCGGCCTCGCAGTGCGCCCGCAGCACGTCCAGCTTGCGGGCCAGGTCCGGGCCGGGGAACAGGTTGCAGGCCTGGGCGTACCGGGCCACGAGGCGCAGGGTCTTGCGCTCGCCCCCGCCGCCGATCATGACCGGCGGGTGCGGCCGCGACAGCGGCAGCGGGTGCCCCAGCGGCCGGTCCAGCTGGTAGTGCCGGCCGCGGAAGGGCGCCTCGTCATCGCGCCACATCTGCAGGCAGATCTGGAGCGCCTCCTCCAGCCGCTCGAACCGCTCGGCCACCGGCGGGAACGGAATGCCCAGGCCGCGCGACTCCTCCTCGTTCCAGGCCGCGCCGATGCCGAGCCAGGCCCGGCCGCCCGACAGCACGTCGAGCGTGGTCACCATCTTGGCCAGGACGCCGGGCTCGCGGTACACGACCCCGGTGACGAGGGTCAGCAGGCTGGCCCGCGACGTGCACGCGGCCAGGTAGCCCAGGGCGGTGTAGGCCTCCAGCATGTCGTTGCCGGGCGGGCCGACCGAGCCGATCTGAAAGAAGTGGTCCATCAGCGCGATGTAGGCGAAGCCCGCGTCGTCCGCCGTCCGGGCCACCGTGGCCAGGTCGGCGCCGAGCGTCGCGGCCCCCGCCGCGCGGGTGAAATCAGGAATCTGCAGTCCGATGCGCACGTGAGCACCTCCGGGCCCAAGCTTGGCACACCGGCGCCCCGGCCCCGGGCCGTCCCGGCAGGTCGCGGCGTTTCAGTGCCGCGCGGCCGCGCGAGCCCTAGCCTTTCGCTTATGCGTCCCCCCGCGACCGTGGGCCAGGGGCGGAACGGGGTGAATGTCAGCATGCCGAGCAGCGGCGGCGCCCGCGCCGCGGCCCTGCTCACGCTGCTGCTCGCGCTCCTGACCGCCGCGGCCGCCGGCTGGCCGGCGCCGGCCGCCGCGGCCATCGCCCGGGCGGGCGGCCCGCCCGGCTGGCGCGCGACCGTGACCCGGCACTACGGTGCGCCCGCCGATGCCTCCGGGTTCTCCGCCGTCCTCGGGCTGAGCCGCGCCGACGCGTGGGCGTTCGGGGGCACGAACCCGGGCGGCGGCGGGGCGCCGGTCGCCCTGCGGTGGAACGGCCGGACCTGGCGGTCCTGGCCGCTCCCGGCCGGGCTGGCCGACTTCATCGGCGACGCGAGCGCGTCGTCGGCGGCCGACATCTGGGCCGTGAGCTACGGCGGCGGCTACGTCGTGCACTGGGACGGCAGCCGCTGGCTGGTGGCCAAGCGGTGGCACCGCCACGCGGTGCTGAGCGGCGTGACCGTCCTCAGCCCGGCCGACGTCTGGGCCTTCGGCACCACGGCGGACGGGATGCCGGGCCTCGGCACCTGGCACTTCGACGGCCGCACCTGGATCCAGCCCGCCGGGCTGGCCCAGGAGATCTACCGGGCCAGCGCGGTGACGCCCGCGGACATCTGGGCCGTGGCCGCGACCCGGCAGGGCAGCTTCATCGAGCACTACGACGGCCGCGCCTGGCGGCGGGCCGGCGCGGGCAGCCCCGCGCTCGCCGGGCTGACCCTGGACGCGGTGCTGGCCGTGCCGGGCGGCGGCGTGTGGGCGGCCGGGAACCGGCGGCTGGCCCAGGGCGGCGAGGGCCCGCTCGTCATCGTCCACTTCACCGGCGGCCGGTGGACGCGGACCGCGACGCGGGGGCGGGCCGACACCGCGCGGCTCGCGGCGGACGGCGCGGGCGGCCTGTGGATCACGGCCAACGACGCCGGGGCCGGGGCCGGCGGCTCTCTGGTCGGCCACCTGTCCCCGGCCGGCGCGCTGTCCTGGACGCCCGTGCACGACGGGCTGGCCAGCGGCATCAGCGACGTGGCGGCCGGGCTCGGTCCCGGGCCGGGACCCGCGCCGGTCTGGCTCAGCGGCGGGTTCCTGACCCAGGCCGGCGGGGACGCGGCCATCTGGTCCGGCCCCGGCGAGCCGGGCGCCGGGCGGGGCGCGGGCGGTACGCCATCCGTTTCGGCTAGTCAGGCTGAGCGGAGGTCAGAGCCGGCCCGCGCTGTACTCCTGCGCCGCCGCGGCCAGTTCCTCGGCCAGGTCGTCCGCGTCCACCCGGGCCTCGATCCGGCGCAGGTCCCCGATGCGCGCCTTGGTCTCGGCCCGCGGGGGCAGCAGCAGCGAGCAGCAGTCCTCGTCGGGCAGTTCGGAGATGGCCAGCGTGCCGATCCCGCGCGCCGCCGCGATGATCTCGTTCTTGTCCAGGCCGATCAGCGGCCGCAGGATCGGCAGCGCGACGGCGTCGTCCAGCGCGGTGATGTTGGTCAGCGTCTGGCTGCTCACCTGGCCCAGGCAGTCGCCGGTGACCAGCGCGGCCGCGCGCAGCCGCCGGGCCAGTGCCGCGGCCGTCTTGAGCATGAGCCGGCGCTGCGCCACGATCTGCAGCCGCCCCGCGCCGGACCGGGACAGGACCCGCTGCGCGTGCCCGAAGGCAACGACGAACAGGCGGGACTCGCCCTGGTAGCAGTCCAGCTGGCGAACCAGCCCGTAGGCCTTGTAGACGGATTCCGGCCCGGTCAGCGGCAGCCCGGAGAAATGCAGGTAGGAGCAGCGCAGGCCGCGGCGCATCATCCGGTACGCCGCGACCGGTGAGTCGATGCCGCCCGACAGCAGGACCAGCGCGCGGCCGCTCATCCCGACCGGCAGCCCGCCCTGGCCGGGCTGGCCGTCGGTGAAGACGAACACCTCGCGCTGATCCACCTCGACGAACACCGTGGTGTCCGGGTGGCGCAGGTTGACCGGGTTGCCGTGCGCGAGCTGGACCTGGGCGCCGATCTCGGCCGCGAGCTGGGCCGAGGTGACCGGGAAGCGCTTGTCCCGGCGCCGGGCCCGGACCGCGAAGCTGCCCGGCCGGCCGGCCATCAGCGCGACGGCGGCGGCCACCGCGGCGGCCGGCTCCTTGGCCACCCGCACCGCCCGGCACACCTGGGCCAGTCCCATGACCCGCCGCATCCGCTCGGCGACCAGGTCGGCGGCCGCGGCCGCGGCCGGCCCGGCGGGCACCGGGGCACCCAGCCGCAGCACGATGACGCCGTCGCGCTGCCAGATCCGCACGGCGATGCCCAGGTCGGCCACGGCGCGGCGGATGCTCTCGTGCAGCATCCGCTCGAAGCGCTGCCGGTTCCCGCCCTTGAGCACGACCTCGCCGAGCTTCAGGACGACACACGGCTCGGGGAGCAGCGCGCTGGCCACCGGGGCCGGCTGCGCGGCGAGAGGGCTGGCCGACATGGCACCAGTCTGCCAGCCGGGACGCCGCCGGGCGCCGTCCGGCCGGGCAGAGTTGCCAACCGCCTGACACCCGAGAGTATCGGCATTGATACTTACAGTTACAGCCTTGGCCAGATCAGACCGCCCATGATCCGAAACGGGGCCGCGCCGGCCGCGCCCTCCGTGATCGCCGGTCCGGCCGGGGCGACACGGTGACGGGCCGCGGGGCGGGCGTGAGGAGACGGCGATGGCATGCACGCGGTGCGGGCGCACGGCACCGGCCGGGGCGGGTCGGTGCCCGGCCTGCGAGCGGGCGGTCACGTCAGCGCCGGGGCGGCGCCCGCACGGCCGGCAGCTGGTGCTGGTGACCGCGGCGCTCGTGCTGGCGGCGGCGACCGCGTGGGGCGTGGTGCTCGCGGTCGCCGACCGGGGTGCCGGCCCGGGCGGCGCCGCGCGGCCGGCGGCGGCCGCGGCGCGGCTGCCGGTCACGACGGCCGGGCCGGGCGCGCGCTCGCCGGCGCGCTCGCCCGCGGGGAGCATGCGCCGGACGGCGGCGGGCCGTCCCCGGGTGGCGATGTCCGCCGGGGTGCGCGGGCGGCCCGCGGCGGCGGCCGTGGCGGCGTTCCTGACCCGGTACTTCGGCGTCGTCAACCGGCATGACTACCGCGGCTACCTGCGGCTGTTCGGGCCGGGCAGCGAGCGGTCGCTGTCGGCGGCCGCGTTCGCCGCCGGGTACGGGACGACCCGCGACTCGGCGGAGACGCTCCGCGGGATCACGGCCGCGGGGCGGGGCGAGGTCGCCGCGGCCGTGACCTTCACCAGCAGGCAGGCGGCCGCGGCCAGCCCGGCGCATGCCGCCTGTGTGCGCTGGCGGATCACGATCTACCTGGCCCGCCGGGACGGGCGGTACGTCATCGCGAACCCGCCCGCGGGGTATGCCGCGGCCGACCGGGCCTGCTGACGGCGGCTGCCCGCGCGCCGGTCAGCCGGCCTCCGGTCAGCCGGCCTGCGGTCAGCCGAAGAAGACCTCGGCCTCGGCGTAGCGGTCCTCGGGGACGAGCTTGAGCTGGCTTGTCGCCTGGGCCAGCGGCACCCGGTCGATGCTGGTCCCGCGCAGCGCGACCATCACGCCGAAGGCGCCGTCGGCGACGGCGCGGATCGCGTGCACGCCGAAGCGCGTGGCCAGCACCCGGTCGAACGCGGTCGGGGTGCCGCCGCGCTGGATGTGACCGAGCACGGTGCAGCGGGCCTCCTTGCCGGTCCGCTGCTCGATCTCGTCGGCCAGCATCTGGCCCACGCCCCCGAGCCGGGCGTGGCCGAACGCGTCGACCTTCGCGTCGGCGATCTCGTCCGAGCTCTTCGGGTGCGCGCCCTCGGCCACCACCACGATCGGGGCGTACCGGGTCTGGAACCGGTGCTCGACGTACGCGCAGACCTGCTCGATGTCGAACGGCTTCTCCGGGATGAGGATCACGTTGGCGCCGCCGGCGATGCCGGCGTGCAGCGCGATCCAGCCGGCGCTGCGGCCCATCACCTCGACGATGAGCGCCCGGTGATGGCTCTCGGCCGTGGTGTGCAGCCGGTCGATCGCCTCCATGGCGATGTTGACCGCCGTGTCGAAGCCGAACGTGTAGTCGGTGGCGCCGAGGTCGTTGTCAATGGTCTTGGGCACGCCCACGACGTTGACGCCGGCGGCGTACAGCCTGCTGGCCACGCCCAGGGTGTCCTCGCCGCCGATCACCACGAGGGCGTCGACCCCGAGGCTGGCCATGTTCTCCTTGATCCGGTCCAGGCCGGACTGGCCGCCCGCCGAGGCCGCCTCGCCGAGCGGGTTCGTCCGCGACGAGCCGAGGATCGTGCCGCCGAGCGGCAGGATGCCGCGGACGGCCTGGACGTCGAGGACCATGGTGTCGCCCTCGAGGGGACCCCGCCAGCCGTCACGGAACCCGATGAACTCGAAGCCGTGCTCAGCCGCTCCCGTCCGCACGACAGCGCGGATCACCGCATTCAGGCCGGGGCAGTCTCCGCCGCCGGTCAGGACCCCAACTCGCATGACTCTCCCTGTTGCGCTTGCTCGCCCGACAGACTAGTGCCCCGCAGCGACCGCGCGGTGAACGTCGGGCCGGCGCGCGGCATCGCGCGGCCCGCGGCGGCGCGGGAGGGGGCTGGCCGGCACTCCAGCGGGCCGGCCGATCGCACGGTAGCAGGTCCCGCGCGCTGGAGCGGACCGGCGCGGGCCGCGACCGGCGGATCAGCTCGCCGGGCGGAGCGGGCCGGCCACCACGCGTCCGGCACGGCCAGCAGCTGCTGGCCCCGGTGCAGCCGCGCATTGAACAGCGGTGCCGGTAAGCCGCCGCGCCGGATCAGGCTCCGTAAGTCGGCCTCGGCCGGCGACCGGATCCCGTCCGCCACCTCGGCCAGCACCCCCCGCAGCCGCCCGGCGTCCCGGCGCGGTCCCAGCGCCAGCTCGGCGGCCAGGTCGGCAACGGTGCACAGTCCCCTCTGGACGGTTCCGGCCGCGACGGCGCGGACGTCGTCGAGCCGGCTCATTGTCGGCACGGCGTCGGCGACCGCCCGGGCCGGCGGCGCGTACGTGATAGGGCCGTCCGCCCAGGGCGTCGCCGGCATCCGGGTCGTCCGGTGCACCACCACGAACTCGCGGCTCGACCGGCGCCGCGCGTGCGGCACGAGGACGTCCACCACCTCGGTCTCGGGCACGCTGACGCCGTGCCGGCGCAGTGCCGCCAGCCCGGTGACCATGGAGCCCTCGCCCGCATGGCACAGGGCGGCCATGAGCAGCTGCTCACGGCCCGGCTCCCCGGTCTGGGTCAGGTAGACGCCGGGCAGCAGGCGCTGCCACGGCCCGCCGGGCCGGATCCGGTGCTCGACCATCCGGGGCGTCAGCCCGCACTGGCCGGCCTCGGCCCGGGTAATCACGCCGTACTGGCTGGCCGCGAGCCGCTCCGGCGCGGGCCGGCCGCTCCGGTCCCGGGTCACCATGAGCCCAGCCTGGCACCGGCCGCCGGCAGCGCCGGCTCCGGCGGGCGGCGGCCGGATGACCTCATAGATGGCTCACGTCGCCTGAACCCCATTGGTCCCACCGGACTCCTCCTGACGCGGCCCCGCGGCGGACAGCCAGCCGGTTCCGCATGATCGTGGGAAGGCTACTCACCTTCTGCGGTGAGCAATCCTCCCATGATCATGACGGCCGTCGGGTTGGATCGGTCGGGGCGGGCTCAGCGGGGGTATCCGTGCCGTTGGCGTCCGGAGCGGGCGGGGCGCCTGGGGTCGGCGGGGCGTCCGGGCCGGATGGGGCGGGCCGGGCGTCGGACGGGGCGCCCCGGGCGTCGGTCACGGACAGCGGCAGGGCGCCGTTCGCGGCCGGGGACGACGGCGGCGCGGGGGCGGCCGGGGCAGCCGGGCCGGCGGCGTGGCTTTTGCGGATGTGGTGGGACTTGCCGCGCTGCGCGTACTGGTCGACGTACTCCTGGCCGGACAGCTTCATGAGCTCGTACATGATCTCGTCGGTCACGGCCCGCAGCACGACGTGGTCGTCCTCCAGGCCGTAGTAGCGCGAGAAGTCCAGCGGCTGGCCGAACCGCACGCCGGGCCGGATGCGCAGCCGCGGCGCGATCTTGCCCGGCGGCTGGAACTCGAAGCCGCCGATCATGGCGGTCGGGATCACCGGGGCGCGGCTCTCCAGCGCCAGCCGGGCCACGCCGGTCTTGCCCCGGTAGAGCCGGCCGTCGGGCGTCCTGGTGCCCTCGGGGTAGATGCCGAGCAGCTCGCCGGCCGCCAGCACGCGCAGGCCGGTCCGCAGCGCCCGCTCGCTGGCCTCGCCGCCGGCGCGGTCGACGGGAATCTGGCCCATGCCGCTGAAGAACGCCTTGCTGAACAGGCCCTTGAGGCCGCTCCTGGTGAAGTATTCCGCCTTGGCCAGGAACACGACCTTGCGCGGCAGCGGCAACGGCGCGAAGAAATGGTCCGAGAAGGAAAGGTGGTTGCTGGCCAGGACGGCCGGGCCCTCCCTGGGCACGTTCTCGGTGCCCTCAGCCCACGGCCGGAAGATGACCCGCAGGAAGGGCCAGAGCACGGCCTTGACCACCCAGTAGAACACGGTCATATGTTCGCACGGCACCGGCCCCGGCGAACATGGTCCGGCGCGCCGGACCTGATTACCGCCGCGTGCGCCCGCGGGCGCGCGGTTCGGCCGGCCGCGCACTGCCGCGTTAAGCGCCCGGCATGGGACGATCGGGTGGTAACGTGCAGCGCCCGCCGAGAGGACCAGAGGACCACTGCCATGCCGTTGATGCCCGGTGCCGAGGCGTTCCGGCACGAGGGCGGCAGGACCGGCGTGCTGCTGTGCCACGGCTTCACTGGCAGCCCGCAGTCGCTGCGGCCGTGGGCGGACTACCTCTCCGAGGCCGGGCTCAGCGTGTCGCTGCCCCGGTTGCCCGGACATGGCACGACCTGGCCGGAAATGGCGCGGACGCGCTGGGAAGACTGGTTCGCTGAGGTCAACCGGGCGTTCGAGGAACTGCGCAGCTGGTCGGACGAGATCTTCATCATGGGGCTGTCCATGGGCGGCTGCCTGGCCCTGCGCCTGGCCGAGCTGCACGGCCCAGCCGTCAGCGGCCTGGTGCTCGTGAACCCGTCCGTCGCGGCCGACACCAAGATGTTCCTGCTCGCGCCGCTGCTGAAGCTGGTCGTTCCCTCGCTGGCGGGGGTGACCAACGACATCAAGAAGGACGGGATCAGCGAGGGCGGGTACGACCGGGTTCCGGTCAAGGCCGCGGCCACGCTCCCCGGCCTGTGGCGGGTGACCCGCGAGCACCTGGGTGACCTGACCCAGCCGGTGCTGGTCTACCGGAGCACCGTCGATCACGTCGTCGGGCCGGCCAGCCTGAAGGTGCTCCGCAGCGCGCTTTCTGACGGCCAGCTGGAGGTTCGCGACCTCGCCGACAGCTATCACGTTGCGACCCTGGACAATGACGCTGGGGTCATCTTCACTGGGAGCCTGGAGTTCGTCCGAGCGCACAGCCGCGCGGGCCAGGATTCGGACAGGGAATGAGGTAGTGGGCGGAAACGGGGATGGCGACATCAGCGGCGAGGAAGCAGCCTGGCGCGACCTTGTGGCGAGCTTTGACCTGCCGGTAGATACCACCGCTGCGCCGCCGCCGTGGCCGGCCCGCGAGGACCTCACCGACCCGGCCGGACGCCCGCTGCCCGAGCGGGACAGGGCCGGCGGCCGGGATCAGGGCGGGTCCGCCGGCCGGCCCGGTCCCGCGGGCCGCCCCCCGCAGCCGGGCCGTCCCGGGCCCGCGGCCCGGCCCGGGCCCGCGAGCCTCCCGGGACCGTCCGGACCGCCGGGGCCATCGGGACTCGCCGGGCCATCGGGGCTTACCGGACCATCGGGACTATCCGGGCCCGCCGACCTGGCAGGCCTGGCCGGGTCACCCGACCTGGCCGAGCCGCGCGGCCTGCCGGGACCGGCTGACCTGGCCGGACCGCCCAGGTTGCGGGGACCGGCTGACCTGACCGGGCCGGCTGACCTGGCGGGACCGGCTGACCTGGCGGGACGTCCAGGGCCGGTGCGGCGCCCGGACGGCGGCAGCGGCCCGGCTGACGCCAGCGCGGGCGGCGCCGGGCTGCTCGGTCCCGATCCTTTCGGGCCGGACTTCTTTCCCGGCGATCCGCTGGGTGGTCACCCGTCCGGGCCAGGCCCTTCCTACAACGGCCAGGGCAATGGCGCCACGGGCACTGAGGAAACGGAAGACACGGGACCGCCGGAGGCCCCGCAGGCGGACCGGCCGCGCAGCGGCGGGCGGCACGCCGGGGGCTTCACGGGCGACCGGGCGCGGATCGTCCGGCGGGCCGTGCCGCAGCCCGCGCCCGCCGGCGACGACACGGCCGAGGACGGCCGGTACGTCCCGCCGCCGCCCGAGCCGCTCCCCCAGCTGGATCCCATCGCCAAGGGCGCCTGGGCCGGGCTGCTGGGCGGGCCGCTCTACCTGGTGGTGGCATCCCTGCTCGGGGACATCTCCGACTGGGGCGCTCTGCTGGCCATCGTCGCGTTCATCGGCGGCGGGGTGACCTTGTTCCTGCGCATGAGCGACCGGCCGCGCGACGACGACGATGACGGAGCGGTCGTCTAGCTCAGCCGCAGCGAGCGAGGTCAGCGGCGCCGATCAGGCCCGCGTCCGGGCCGAGCCGCGCGATCCTGATCTCTGCCAGGGGGCGGTAGGCACCGCCGGTCAGGCCGTCGGCGAACGCCAGCCGGGCCGGGCCGAGCAGCAGGTCCCCGGCCTCGGACACGCCGCCGCCGATCACGAAGCAGCCGGGGTCGAGGATCGCGGCCAGGTCGGCCAGGCCGGTCCCGAGCCAGTGCCCGGCGATCTCGAAGCAGCGGATGGCCGCGGCGTCGCCTTCCAGGGCCGCGCGAGTCACCGTCGGCCCGTCGATGCCCTCGACGCTCCCGCCGCCGAGCTGGAGCAGCCGGGCCGCCGCTCCGGGCGTGCGCCGCGCGAACTCACGGGCCTCGGCGACCAGGGCATTGCCGCTCACATACTGCTCCCAGCAGCCCCGGTTCCCGCAGCCGCACAGCCGGCCCGCCGGCACCACCCGGTAATGCCCGGGCTCGCCGGCCGCGCCCCACCGGCCCCGGTACAGCCGGCCGTCCAGCACCAGGCCGGCGCCGATGCCGGTGCCGACCGCGATCAGCACCACCTGGTCCTGATCTTGCGCGGCGCCGAACCGGACCTCGGCCCAGGCGGCCGCGTTCGCGTCGTTCTCGACCAGGACCGGGCAGCCCAGGCGGTCCTCGACCCGCTTCTTGACCGGCTCGTCCCGCCACGCCAGGTTCGGCGCGAACATGACGACCGACCGGGTCTCGTCGACGAAGCCCGCGGCGCCGATGCCGACCGCGGAGACGTCGTGCCGTTCCCGCAGCTCATTGACGACCTCGACGATGACCTGCTCGGTCCCGGCCGGGCTGGCGGCCGGGGTGGGCCGCCTGACCCGCTCGATGATCTTTCCGGCCGGGTCTACGACGCCCGCGGCGACCTTGGTGCCGCCGACATCAACCCCTATCGCCAGGCTCATCTGAGCCCCTCTCCGCTGCGTCGCCAGCGGAGTCGGCGGGGCCGGAATCGGGTGACCCATCCGCTGGCCGCCGCGACCCGGGAGCCGAGGCGGGCCGCGAGAATATCGCGTCGACCGCCACGATGGCATCCTGAACGGCCGAGGCCACCACATCGGATGCGCCGGAGATCTGCGAGCCCAGGTCCGGGCCGGACTCGCGCATCCGCCGCGCGGCCCGGCAGATCGGGCACCAGGCGCATTCCGGCGAGTCACCGAGATGGGGCGGGGGCTCGGTCGTCGCCGTCCCCCACGCATCCGCCGGCTCCGTGCGGCGCCCGCCGCCCAGGGTCCGGCGCACCTGGCCCTCGATCTGGTGGCGCATGCTCCGGGTGCCCGACCGGATGAGCCAGCGCTGCAGGTCGCCCAGCAGGTCGGTGCCCGGCGCCGGGCGCCGGGGCTCGGGGCGGCGCGCGGCCGGCCGCCGGGCGGGCACGGACCGGATGGTGTCGCGTTCGCCAATCGGGCCGGCGTCCCACCGCGGGGCCGGCGTGCGGGTGGCGGCGCCATCGCCGGGCTGCTGCCCGGCTTCCGGGCGGCTGTCCTCGGGCTGGCGCCCGCCGGACACTTCGCCTGGCGCGGAACCGATCGGATCGGTGGCGGCGCTCCAGGGATCGGCCGATCCCGCGCCGCGGCGGTCCGCGGGGCGGCGGGCACCGGCGCGGCGGTCGCCGGCGCGGCGCCCGCCGGCGGGCGTGACCGTCCCGGTCAGCGCCTCCTCGCTAGCCGCCAGGTGATCAGCGCCGGCCGTCGCGCCGGTGCCGGACGCGGAATCGGGCCGTGCGGGGGCGGGATCGGGCCATCCCGTCCCGGACGCGGCGTGCTGCCCGGCAGCCGGGGCCGGCGGCGCGGCAGGCCGCTGCGGGTCGGCCGACTCGGCCGCCGACTCGGCGGCTGCGACCGCCCACGGGCCGTCCTGGACGGAGCCGTTCCGGGCCGCGCCGCGCCGGGCCGCGCCGTTCCGGGCCGCCGCGGGCCGGGCCGGGCCGCGCCGGGCCGCGCCGTCACGGGGCGGGGGCGGCAGGTCGGGGGCAGGCGGGGTAGCGGGGCGGGCCGCGGACTCGGGGGCTGGCGCTGTCTCCGCCGCCGACGCTTCGTTCACCGGTGCTTCGTCCGCTGGCGCTGCGTCAACTGGCGCTGCGTCAGCTGACGCTGCCTGCGGCGGCACCGCGTCAGCCGGCACTGCATCAGCCGGCACTGCGTGCGGCGGCACCGCGTCGGCCGGCACTGCATCCGGCGGTACCGCGTCGGTCTCCAGGGCTGCCTCCGTCTCGGGGGCTTCCTCCCTCGCGGCGGCGTCCGCTTCCGGCATCGCGCCGGCCGCGGGGTCCGTGTCCGGCGCGCTGGCGGCGTCCGGCGCCGGCGTCGGGTCGGGCGCGCTGGCCGGGTCCGGCTCCGGGGCCGGGTCGGGGACCGGGTCCGGGGTGGTCGGGTCAGTCATGGCTGCCGCCCGTGGCTGAGCCGGGGCGGGGGCCGCCGGCGGACGCGGATTCGGAGCGCGAGCGCAGGCCCTTCAGGGCCGTCTCCACGATGGTCTTCTCGGCCCGGCGCTTCAGTATCCCGATCATCGGCACTCGCAGTCCCACAGCCAGCTCATAGGTAACTTTGGTCCCTCCACCGTCACCGGCGAGCAGGTAGCCGCCGGACATCTCGGAGATCATCGAGCCCGGCTGCGACAGGTCCCACCGGACCGCGGCGTCATCGTCCCACCGGTACGCCAGCGTGTACCGGTCCTTGATGACGCCGGCATCCAGCTCGAAGCGCACCACGGCGGGACGGCCGTCGGCATCGCTCTCGAGGATCTCGGCGGACCGGACGCCGGTGGCCCAGTCGGGGTACGCGGCGAAGTCAGCTATCACGCCCATGACGACCGCCCTGGGCGCCGCGACCGTGATACTCGAGCTGGTCCTGTCCGCCATGACTCGGAGCGTACCTCCAGGCGACTACCACTCCAGGGTGAAGGGCTGGCCCGTCGCGCGGAAATGACCCACGTTGATGCACTGGGTGGCACCGATCCGGAGCCTGCTGGCCTGGGGCTGGTGCACGTGGCCGAACAGCGCGTACCGGGGCTGGGTCGTCCGGATGGCCTCCAGCAGCGCCTCGCTCCCCCGCTCGACCCGCCGCGCCACCGTGTCGAACAGCAGTTCCGGAACATCGGGCGGGATGTGCGCGCACAGCACGTCGACCTCGCCGATGGCCGCGACCTTGGCCGCGAAGATCTCGTCGTCGAGCTCGTTGGGGGTGCGGTAGGGCGAGCGCAGGCCGCCGCCGACGAACCCGAAGGTCCAGCCGCCGAGCTCGATCCGCTCGCCGTCGAGCACGCGCTGGCCGGGCCGCAGGTGCTCGTCCCACAGCCGCGGGACGTCGACGTTCCCGTAGGTCAGGTAGGCCGGGGTGGGCATCGCGGCGAACAGCGCGGCGTACTGGCGGGACACGGCGGCGTCGATGTGCTGGCGCGGCTCGCCGCCCAGGCCCGCCCACAGCCGGGCGGACATGGCGCGGGCCTCGTCGAACCGCTTGGCGGTGCGCAGCGTGATCAGCTCGCTCGCCGCCTCGGCCCCGAACAGGTCGGGGAAGATGCCCTGGCCGTGATCGGCGTAGTCGATGAACAGCAGCAGGTCGCCCAGGCACACCAGGGCATCCGCGCCGTCGGCGGCATCGCGCAGCGCGTCGGTCCGGCCATGCACATCACTCACCACATTGACCCGCATGGCCACACTTTAAGCAGGGCGGTGCCCGCAGCCCAAGCGTGCCCCCGGCCGTGCCGGCCGGACCGGGCCGCGGGGCAGCGCGGAGAATGGGGGCCGGAAAAGGGCTCGCGGGAAAGCAGCCGGGACGGGCCGGCCGGAGAGAACTGGCGTTTACTGGGCAGTAACATGCTGCCGTTATACGGTCCAGGCAGCTCCACGCCGCCATGCAGGGAGGATACGTGCGCGACTACAGCATTCCGGCGCTCGCCCAGATTGCCGACCGGGCGAGCCTGGCCGACGTCGTCTTCAGCCGGGCCGACAGCCATCCGCAGGCCGTGGCCCTGCGCCGCCGGTCCGATGACGGGACCTGGCACGACGTCACTGCGGGGGCGTTCCGGGACGAGGTCGCGGCGCTGGCCAAGGGCCTGGTCGCGGCCGGCGTCGAGCCGGGCGAGCGGATCGGCCTGATGTCCCGCACGCGGTATGAGTGGACGCTGATCGACTACGCGATCTGGGCCGCCGGGGCCGTCACGGTGCCGGTCTACGAGACGTCGTCCGCGGATCAGGTGGAGTGGATCCTCGGCGACTCCGGGGCGCGCGCCGTGTTCGCGGAGACGTCCGCGCACGCGGGTCTGATCGGCGGCCTCCGCGACCGGCTGCCCGGCCTGCGCGAGGTCTGGGAGATCGGCGGCCTGGCCGGGATCACCGCGGGCGGGACCGGGGTCAGCGACGAGCAGCTGGCCGGCCAGCGGGCGGCGCGGAGCGCCGATGACCTGGCCACGATCATCTACACCTCGGGGACGACGGGACGCCCGAAGGGGTGCGAGCTGACCCACCGCAACCTGCTGGCCGACGTCCGCAACGCGGTGGCCGGGGCGCTGCCCGAGGTATTCGAGATCGACGGCGGCTCGACCCTGCTGTTCCTGCCGCTGGCGCATTCCTTCGCGCGGATCATCCAGGTCGGCTGCCTGGAGTCGGGCGCCATCCTCGGGCACTGGCCGGACGCCAGCACGCTGGCCGCCGGGCTGCCCGAGTTCCGGCCGACGTTCCTGCTCGCGGTGCCGCGGGTGTTCGAGAAGGTCTTCAACTCGGCCCAGCAGCAGGCCGCCGCGAGCGGGGTCAAGCGGCGCATCTTCGCGGCCGCGGCGGACGCGGCGGTGGCCTGGAGCCGGTCCCAGGACGCCGGCGGGCCGGGCCGGGGCGTGGCGCTGCGGCACGGCCTGTTCGACCGGCTGGTGTACGCCAGGCTGCGGGACGCGGTGGGCGGCCGGGTCCAGTACGCCGTCTCCGGCGGCGCCCCCCTGGGCGAGCGGCTGGGCCACTTCTTCCGCGGCGTCGGGCTGACCGTGCTCGAGGGCTACGGCCTGACCGAGACCTCGGCCGCCGCGGTGGTGAACAAGCCGAGCCGTAACAAGATCGGCACCGTGGGCCAGCCGCTGCCCGGGGTCAGCCTGCGGATCGCCGACGACGGCGAGATCCTGATCAAGGGCCCGAACGTGTTCGCCGGCTACTGGCAGAACAAGGCGGCCACGGCGGAAACGCTGGACGGCGACGGGTGGCTGGCCACCGGCGACCTCGGCGAGCTGGACGACGAGGGCTTCCTGCGGGTGACCGGGCGGAAGAAGGAGCTCATCGTCACGGCGGGCGGCAAGAACGTCGCCCCGGCCGTGCTGGAGGACCGGCTGCGCGCCCATCCGCTGATCAGCCAGTGCCTGGTCGTCGGGGATGGCCGGCCGTTCATCGCCTGCCTGGTCACGCTGGACCCCGAGGCGCTGGAGCACTGGAAGAAGCAGCACAGCAAGCCCGCGGCCGCCACCGTCGCCGACCTGTCCGCCGACCCCGACCTGACGGCCGACATCCAGGGCGCGGTGGACGAGGCGAACCAGGCGGTGTCCCGGGCGGAGTCGATCCGCAAGTTCCGGGTCCTGGACGTCGACTTCACCGAGGAGAACGGCTACCTGACGCCCTCGCTGAAGGTACGACGCGGCGTCGTGGTCAAGGACTTCGCCGCCGAGATCGAGGCGCTCTACAGCTGACTCAGGGCCGCCTGGGCCGCTCTGTGGGCGGCCGGTGACCGCAGCCGGGCGGGACCGAGACGGCCCCGGGACACGATGAGCGTCCCGGGGCCAGTTTCGCGGGGTGTTCGGTGCTTTTTTAGGCCTCGTCGTCCGTCGGCGGGGAAACCGGGCCGCTGGACACCTCGGCCGGGGCGGCGTGGCCGTTGCCCTCGACGGCCTGCTGGCCGTGGCCGTTGCCCTCCACCGCGTGGTGGCCGTCGGCGGCGGGCAGCGGGACGCTCTCGGTGACGATGTTGTACAGGCGGGACCGGACCTTGCCGACCGCGCCGCGCATGCCCGGCGCCGGCACCTCACCGGTGCCGCCGAGGTCGGGCAGCGGCTGGTAGTCCGGCCGGGACTCGAGCACGGCCCGCGCCTCCTCGTCCACCGGGGCGGTCTCCTCGATGAACTCGCCGCTCGGGAGCTGGCGGATGATGCCGGTCTCCACGCCGTGCTCCAGCAGGTGCACGTCCTTGCGCTGCAGGCCGAGGCAGATCCGCTTGGTGATGATGTAGGCCAGGATCGGCGCCACCAGCCAGGCCACCTGGGCGATCTGGGTCGTCAGGTAGAGCGAGACATTGAAGTGGTCGGCGATGATGTCGTTGGCGCCCTCGGCCCACAGCACGCCCCAGAACGTGATCACGGCCACGCCGAGGGCGGTCCGGGTCGGCGCGTTCCGCGGCCGGTCCAGCAGGTGGTGCTCGCCCTTGTCGCCGGTCACCCACTGCTCGATGAACGGCCAGACGGCGGCGCCGGTGAAGATCAGGCCGAGCGGGACCAGGGCCGGGACGAACACGTTAAAGGCAAAGTCGTGCCCGAGGACCTCCCAGTTCCAGGCCGGGAACACGCGCAGCGCGCCTTCGAGCATGCCCATGTAGAAGTCCGGCTGGGAGCCCGCCGACATGGCCACCGGGTTATACGGCCCGTACAGCCAGATCGGGTTGATCTGCGCGAGCGCCCCGGCCAGGGCCACGACGCCGAACACGAAGAAGAAGAACGCGCCGGTCTTGGCCATGAAGTACGGGTACATCGGCTGGCCGACGACGTTCTGGTTGGTCCGGCCCTTGCCCGGCATCTGGGTGTGCTTCTGGAACACCATGATGAACAGGTGCGCGGTGATCAGCGCCAGGAGCAGGCCGGGGATGACCAGGACGTGCAGGATGTACATCCGGGGCACGATGTCGCTGCCGGGGAACTGTCCGCCGAACAGGAAGAAGGCCAGGTAGGTCCCGACGATCGGGATGGACTGGAGGACGCCCTCCAGGATCCGCAGGCCGGCGCCGGACAGCAGGTCGTCGGGCAGCGAGTAGCCGAACAGTCCCTCGATCAGCCCGAGGGTGAGCATGATGATCCCGATCAGCCAGTTGACCTCGCGCGGCTTGCGGTAGGCGCCGGTGAAGAAGATCCGGATCATGTGCGCGAAGATCGCCGCCATGAACAGGTCGGCCGACCAGTGGTGGATCTGCCGGAGCAGCAGGCCGCCGCGCACGTCGAAGCTGATGTTCAGCGTCGAGGCGTAGGCCCGGCTCATATGCACGCCGTCGAGGGGCAGGTAGGAGCCGTGGTAGGTGATCGTGCTCATGCTCGGCTGGAAGAACAGCGTCAGGAACGTGCCGGTCAGCAGCAAGATGATGAACGAGTACAGCGCGATCTCGCCCAGCAGGAACGTCCAGTGGTCGGGGAAGACCTTCCGCAGGAAGATGCGGATCCCGCGGGCGCCGTGGAACCGGTCGTCGAGGGCGGTGCCGACGCCTCCCAGCACGCGGTTAGTGCTCATGACCGCTCCCAGAAGCTCGGTCCTACGGGCTCATGGTAATCGCTCTGGGCGACGAGGAAACCCTGCGCGTTCAGCATCAGCGGCAGCTGCGGCAGCGGCCGCGAGGCCGGCCCGAAGATCACCTTCGCGCCGCGGGTCGCGTCGAACGTCGACTGATGGCACGGGCACAGGATGTGGTGCGTGGTCTGCTCGTACAGGGCCGCGGGGCAGCCCAGGTGCGGGCAGATCTTCGAGTAGGCGACGATGTTGTCGACGGTCCAGTTCATCACCGTCGGCGCCTTGAGCTCGTCGGGCCCGAACTTGATCAGCGTGGTCGCGGCCTTGGCCAGGGCGTCGTCGTTGTCGGCGTAGCCCTCGGGGATCACGCTCAGCGAGGCGCCCGGGGTGTTGAACTCGGCCGGCGTCAGCGGCCGGTTGGTGCCGTAGACGACCAGCCGGGTGCCGCGCTTCCAGACGGTGTGATCCAGGCTCTTCTCGGGCAGCGGCCCCATGTCCCGGAGCAGCACGATCGGGGCGATGGCCACCGGCACGGTGGCGGCGATCAGCGTCCGCCGGATGATCGGGCGCTTGACGAACTGGCTCGCGTCCGCGCCCTCCGCGAAGGTCTTGGCGAAGGCGGCCTTGTTCTCCGGCGTGGACCGCAGCTCGTGGCGCTGCTCGGTGAGCTCCACGTTCGGCATCAGCCGCCGGACCCAGATGACCGCGCCGGCGCCCATCGCCAGGAACGCGACGGCCATGGTCAGGCCGAGGGCCAGGTTGGAGTGGAACACGTTGTTGACCGTGTGCACCCGGAAGATCACGTAGCTGGCGATGAAGCCGAGGCCGGCCAGCATGGCGATCGTGAAGCTGGCCGCCACCGCCCTCTCGGCCCGCTTGGCGGCGGGCAGGTCGTCCGGGTCGGCGGGCAGCTCGCGGACCTCCGGCGGGCCGCCGGGCTGGTCGGCGAGCAGCGTCCGCGCCTGGGCCGGCGCCGGCGTGCCGATCACCCGGTGCCGGGCCTGGCCGCCCTCGTCGGGCTCGCTGCCCGACGCGGCCAGGTCGGCCATCAGGTCCTTCCCGCGCTCGGGCTCGGCCGGCCCGTTCGTCTCGCTCATGTGTTCTTCGTCTTTCCGTGCTTCGCCGTGATCCAGATCGCCACGAGCACCATGAACAGCAGCAGGCCCAGGAAGGCCACCAGCCCCTCGGTCACCGGGCCGACCCGGCCCAGGCTGAAGCCGCCCGGGTTGGTCTCGCTGCGGACGCCGGTGACATAGGCCACGACATCGCGCTTCTGGTCCGGGGTGAGGGTGGAGTCGTTGAAGACCGGCATCGCCTCGGGCCCGGTCAGCATCGCCTCGTAGATCTGCGTCGGCGTCGACTGGGTGAGCGCGGGGGCGAACTTGCCGTAGGTCAGGGCACCGCCCGCGCCGACGAAGTTGTGGCACTGCGCGCAGTCCGCGACGAAGATCTGCTGGCCCAGGCCGACGTCCGCGCCGGACGTGCTGACCTGCGCGGCAGACGGGATCGACGGGCCGCCGCCCAGGGAGGCGATGTAGGCCGCGACCGCGTGGGTCTCCGTGGTGTTCAGCACCGGCGGCTTGCGCGGGTTCTCGGCCCCGAGCTCGGCGGCCGGCATCCGGCCCGTGCTCACCTGGAAGTCGACCGCCGCCGCGCCCACGCCGATCAGGCCGGGCGCCACGCCGGGCTGGCCCTGCGCTCCCGTTCCGTGGCACGTGGCGCAGTCCTGCAGGAAGATCGTGTGCCCCTGGCTGATCTGGGCGGAGTCGACCGTCGCCGGCGGGGCCGCGACCGCGCCGGTGCCGCCCCCGGTGATCGACGCGTACACCGCGCCCACCAGGAGGAGGCCGAGAAGGAGGATGGCGTAACCCGCCGCCGGGTGGCGCCGCCTTGAGGTGATCCAGCTCACAGCGTTCCCCAAGTTCCGGGTCAGTGGATCAGGTAGATGGTCGTGAACAAGCCGATCCAGACGACGTCGACGAAGTGCCAGTAGTACGACACGACGATGGCGCTCACCTGCTGCTCGTGAGTGAACCTCTTGGCGGCGAACGTCCTGCCGAGCAGGAACAGGAACGCGACGAGGCCGCCGGAGACGTGCAGGCCGTGGAACCCGGTGGTCAGGAAGAACACCGAGCCGTAGTTGGTGGCCGAGATCGTGACGTGCTGCTTGTTGATCAGGTCGAGGTACTCGTAGCCCTGGCCCAGCACGAAGTACAGGCCCATCAGGAACGACAGCACGTACCACTCGCGCAGTCCCCACTTGGCCACGTTGAATACCGAGGCGCTCCGGCGGATCTGGCCGCGCTCCACGGCGAACACGCCTAGCTGGCAGGTCACGCTGGACAGCAGCAGCACGATGGTGTTGGTCGTGGCGAGCGGCAGGTCCAGGTGCGCCATGGGCCAGTGCTGGCCGAGCCCCTTGTCCACCGCCCTGATGGTGAAGTACATGGCAAAGAGGCCCGCGAAGAACATGAGCTCCGAGGACAACCAGATGATTGTCCCCACGCTGACGAGGCTGGGCCGGCTCGCGGTGGTGCGCGGGGTCACCTCAGTAGTTGCTGTCGCCACGTGGACATTATTACGACACCGCGTAGGCCTTCGTGCCCCGACCCCCCGGGTCGGTAGCATCCAGTTCCATGAAGGTCGTTGTGTATAGCCACGATGCGGACACCCGCGCCCGGATACGGCTCGCCATCGGGCGCCGCCCGGCCGCGGACGTGCCCGAGGCAGAAGTCATCGAAGTAGCCACCCAGGCCGCGCTGATCCGCCTGCTCGACGCCCGCGGCGCCGACGTCATGGTGCTGGACGGCGAGGCCCAGCCGGCCGGCGGCATGGGCATCTGCCGCCAGGCCAAAGATGAGATCCACGACTGCCCGCCGGTGCTGCTGGTGGTGGGCCGGGCCGACGACGGCTGGCTCGCCACCTGGTCCGGTGCGGACGCCGTGACCAGCCATCCGATCGATCCGGTCCCGTTCGCGGCCGCCCTCGCGGGCCTGATGCGCCAGCGGGCCCAGCACCTGGCCGCCCAGGCCGGCGGCTGAGTCGGCCGGGAACCGCGCTATGCCTCCCACCGTGCCGCGCACGCTGTCCTGGCGCGCCCTGATCGGCACGCTGATCCGGGGGGAGAACCTCAGCCCGGATGAGGCTGCCTGGGCCATGAACGAGATCATGGAGGGTGCCGCGACCCCGGTTCAGGTGGCCGGGTTCGCCGTGGCCCTGCGGATGAAGGGCGAGACGCCCGGCGAGCTGGCCGGGCTGGCCGAGGTGATGCTGCGCAGGGCCACCCCGATCAGCGTGCCCGGCGACCTGGTCGACCTGGTCGGCACCGGGGGGGATGGCGCGCACACGGTGAACATCTCCACCATGGGCGCGATCGTCGCGGCGGCGGCCGGCGTCCGGGTGGTCAAGCACGGCAACCGCGCGGCCTCGTCCGCGTGCGGCACGGCGGACGTCCTCGAGGCGCTTGGCGTCGTCATCGACCTGCCCCCGGCGGCCAGCGCCCGGCTCGCGGAGGAGACCGGGATCGCGTTCTTGTTCGCGCCCCTCTATCACCCGGCCTTCCGGCACGCGTCGGTCGCGCGGGGCGAGCTCGGCGTGCCCACCGTGTTCAACTTCCTCGGCCCCGTGTCCAATCCGGCCCGGCCGGGGGCCCAGGCCGTGGGGGTCTCGGACCCGCGGATGGGCGGGGTCATCGCCGGGGTGCTGGCCGGGCGCGGCTCCTCGGCGCTGGTCTTCCACGGCGACGACGGGCTGGACGAGCTGACCCCGACGACCACCTCCACGGTCTGGGTGGTGCACGACGGCGCGGTGGCCCAGACCGTGTTCGACCCTGCGGCACTGGGACTGGACCGGGCCCGGCCGGAGGACCTGCGCGGGGGAGACCGTGAGCGCAACGCGTCCGTAGCCCGCGCGGTGCTGCGCGGCGAGCGGGGCCCGGTACGGGACACCGTGCTGCTCAACGCGGCCGCGGCGCTCGCCGCCGCGGCCGGGGTCCCGGGAGCGGAGGCGCTGGACAAGGCCCTGGCCGAGGGGTTCGCCCGGGCGGGCGCGGCCATCGATTCCGGGGCGGCGGCGGATCTGCTGGACCGCTGGGTGTCGGCCAGCCAGCGGCTGGCCGGGTCGCGCTAGCCCGCCAGCGGATCCCGGGGGCCCGGCCGGCGTCCCCCGGGCTGACTCAGCCTTCCTCGTAGCCGAGGGCGAAGGCGGCCTCGAGGTCGTGCCGTGAATAGGTGCGGAACGCGATGTGCGTCTCGGTGTGCGTCACGCCGGCGACCCGGTTGATCGTCCCGGGGATCACGTCGGCCAGTTC
>DASYBB010000064.1:0-14621 GCA_036501025.1 Streptosporangiaceae bacterium | reverse complement strand
CCGGGCTCCAGGGACTGGCCGAACATGACCGTGGCTGACTTCAGGATGGCGCCGCAGCGGGCGCACGGCGGGTCGGCCTCGCCGGCCCGGACCCGGGCCAGGGCGTCGGTCATCGCGGTGCGCTCGCCGCAGCCGGTGCAGACCACGCCGTGCATCGTGCCGTGCAGCTCGGTCACCCGGCCGGCCGGCGTCCCGGCCCGCTGGTGCAGCCCGTCGATGTTCTGGGTGATCACCCGGGTGTCGATGGGACTGGCGGCCAGCTCCGCCAGGGCCAGGTGCGCGGGGCCGGGCTCCGCGGTCCACGCCGGATGGGCCAGCCGGCTGCGCCACGACTGGCGCCGGATCTCCGGGTCGCTCATGTAGGCCCGGTAGGTAGACAGCCGTTCCGCCGCGGGGTTCCTGGTCCAGACGCCGGCCGGTCCGCGGAAGTCGGGGATGCCGGAGTCAGTGGAGACCCCGGCGCCGGTCAGCACGGCCAGCCGGGTGATCCCGCGGGTCCAGCCCGGCCGGGCCGCTCCGGCCTCCGGGTCTGCCGCCATCCCGCCATTGTGGCCGGGTGCCGCGATCGCGCGCAACGCGCGGCCCGGCGCCCGGGGCCGGCCCACATAAGGAGCAAAAGCCTCTTGCCTGGCACCGGCGGCGGCCGCAGGCTGGTGATCATGGCGACGAAAGGCAAGGCGACAGTGGCGGCGGCGGACTGGATCGCGAACGCGGTGGACGAGCGGGCCAAGGACTTCATCGAGCTGGCCGACCAGATCTGGGACAACCCCGAGCTGCGCTGGCGGGAGTTCGACTCGATCGCGGCGCAGAAGGAGGCGGCGGCCGCCGCCGGGTTCCGGATCGCCGACAGCGTGGCCGGGATCCCGACCGCGTTCTCCGCCGAGTACGGGTCGGGCGGCCCGCTGATCGCGATTCTCGGCGAGTTCGACTCGCTCGCCGGCCTGAGCCAGGAGTCGGGTGTCGCGCGGCCGCAGCCCGACCCGGCCAACGCCTCGGGCAACGGCCAGGGCTGCGGGCATCACCTGCTCGGCACGGCGTCGCTGCTGGCCGCCGTGGCCGTGGCCCGCTACCTGGACGACCAGGGCCTGCCGGGCCGGGTGCGCTACTACGGCTGCCCGGCCGAGGAGGCCGCGGCCGGCAAGACGTTCATGGTCAAGGGCGGGGCGTTCGCCGACGTCGATGCCGCGGTGTCCTGGCATCCCGCGTCGGTCACCGGGGTGAGCCGGTCGAACTCGCTGGCCTACTGCCAGGCCTACTTCGGCTTCCGCGGCGTGCCGTCGCACGCCGGCGCCTCCCCGCACCTGGGCCGCAGCGCGCTGGACGGCGCCGAGCTGATGAACATCGGGGTCAACTTCCTGCGCGAGCACATGCCCCCCGACAGCCGCATCCACTACGCGTTCGTCGACGCGGGCGGCCCGTCGCCCAACGTGGTGCAGTCCTCCGCCCGCCTGTACTACATCGTCCGGGCCCCGAATGTCCCGGACATGCGCGCGCTGTACGAGCGGGTCGTCAAGATCGCCGAGGGCGCGGCGATGATGACCGAGACGGCGCTGGACATCGAGTTCGACGGCGGCTGCTCCGAGCTGCTCGGCAACGACGCGCTCGAGCAGGCGATGAGCGAGGAGTTCGGCCGGCTGGGCCCGGTGCCGTTCGACGACGAGGACCGGGCGCGGGCCGAGCCGTTCCTGGCCACCCTCGGGGCCGCCGAGGTGGCGCGCACCCGGAAGATGGCCCGTGTCCCGGCCGGCGACACCGGGTCCCTGCACGCGGGCGTCGCGCCGTTCGAGCCCGACGCCGACCGCAAGACGATGGGCGGCTCCACCGATGTCGGGGACGTCAGCTGGGTCGTCCCGACGGTCCAGTGCAACACCGCCGTGGGCGCCATCGGGACGCCGGCCCACTCCTGGCAGCTGACCGGCCAGGGCAAGCTGCCCGCCGCGCACAAGGGCATGCTGCACGCGGCCAAGGTCATGGGCGCCACCGCGGCCCGGATGGTCACCGACGCGGACCTGCTGGCCGCAAGCCGGGCCGAGTTCGAGGGCCGGCTGGCCGAGCGCCCGTATGACTGCCCGATCCCCGACGGCGTGGTCGCGCCGCCGCTGCGGCCCGCGTAACGGGCCGCGCCGGCGGCTGGCCTGGCTCTAGGCCAGGTGCGCGCCGAAGAAGGCGAAGATCCGCTCCCAGCCGTCCATGGCCGCCTCCGGCCGGTAGGCCGGGGCGAAGTAGTAGAAGAAGCCGTGGGAGGCGCCGTCGTAGCGGTGGAACTCGTAGTCCTTGCCCAGCCGCCGGAGCTCGGCCTCGTGCTGGTTGACCAGCTCCGGGGTCGGGTACCGGTCATCGTTGCCGAACAGCCCGAGCAGCGGGGCGGACAGGCCCTCGGTGTAGTCGATGACCGCGACCGGCCGCTGCGCGGTGAGTTCCTCCCCGGAGGCGACGACGCCGCCGCCCCACAGGTCGATCACGGCGTCCCAGCCGCTGCTCCGGGACGCGGTGAGCAGGGCGTGCCGGCCGCCGGAGCAGGTGCCGAGGATCCCGGTCTTGCCGTTGCTCTCCGGCTGGGTCAGCAGCCACTCGCGCGCGGCGGCGAGGTCGGCGACGACCAGGTCGTCGGCCGCGCCGCCTGCGGCGCGGGCCGTCGCCGCGACGTCATCGGGGCTGCCGTGCCCGAACCGGCAGTACAGGTCGGGGCAGATGACGGTGTACCCGTGCCGGGCCAGCCGGTCGCTGAACTCGCGGTAGAACTCGTCCCAGCCGGGCATGTGGTGCACGGCGACGATGCCGCCCGCGCTCGCGCCGCCGGTCGGGCGGGACACGTACGCGTGCACCCGGTGGCCGCCGGCCGCGGCGTAGGTGATTACCTCGCTGGTGATGCCCTGCGGTGAGTCCGTGCTGAACGAGTTCCACGCTGTCATCGCTGACCTCCGCCGAGTCCGTGGCCACGTGCCCGTGGCCGCCGCAGGCATTTCTACCGCATCAGTCCGGCCGGGCCCGCGCCGGACGGCCGCTAGTGCGAGGCCTCCACGCCGGCCTCGCGGGAGTACCCGGCCCGGGCGTCGATGTGCGGCGGCACGGAGCCGGGCGCGTCCAGGATGGCCACCGCGAGGTCGGTGAGGATCAGCGAGAACGCCGTCAGCGGCGGGGCGAGGTCCGGGCCGGCCTGGCTGTCGCGCTCCCAGCCCGCCAGGCTGCTGGCCAGGAACCGGATGGTCAGCGCGACGCGGCCGGCCGCCTCAGCCTCGGGCAGGTGGCTCAGGTGCGCCACGATCAGGTCGAACAGGTCACCGAGGGCCGGGCGCACGGGCGCCGCCGGCTCATCGGCCGGGGGCGGCGCGGGGCACTCGACGTCGCGGGTGAGCCGCAGCGGCCGGTCCAGCAGCAGGATCTCGGTGAACCGGGCCCAGTGCGACGGAGCGGACCGGAGCATCTCGGCCGTGAGCGGCCGGATGTAGGCCTCGGCCAGCTCGCGCGTGGTCCGGTCGCCGGGCCCGGGCAAGCGGGAGATGAGGTGGTGCCGGTGCTCGGCGATCGGCGTCTCGTGCCGCTCGCGGATCGCGTCGATCAGCCCGGCCCGCGACCGGAAGTGGTAGTTGACGGCCGACCGGTTGTGCTGGCCGGCCGCGGCGACGATGACGCGGTCCGGCACCTCGAGCCCGCGGGTGGCGAGCAACTGCTCGCCGGCCTCGAGCAGGCGCAGCCGCCCGCTCGCGGGCCACGCCGGGCCAGCGCCGCGAGGTGCCCGAGGGGCGGCTGGGGAGAGCTGGCTCACGACAGAAACGTACCGGGCCGATGCGCAGCGCTCACAGGGGCATTAGGTGAAATCTTGGTTATGGCGGTATATGTCGCGTATAGCCAGGTAGATGCCTGCCGCCGCCACCCGGCCGGCTGCTCCGGCGTATTAACCGGACGGCGCCAAGCTTGCCGTTCCCTTAGCCCTTCCCGGGTGTTCACTTTGGCCTCGGACGCTGCGTGGGCCATGCCTCGCCCCGCGAGGCACGCCCCGCTACTCCGGAGGACAAGCTGTGACCTGGGAATTCCTGAAGGTACCCAATCGACGACGCTTGATCGGCGCGGCCGGCGCAGTCGGCGGCGCGGCCGCCCTGACCGCCGCGGCCCTGGCTGCCAATGCCGGCTCCGCGGGCGCGGCTGACGTTCCGATCCTGACCACCGTTCCCTACACCGCGGTCGCGGGCAGCGACGGGACGCTGACCCGGCCCGATGGCGTCGCGGCCGCGGGCGGCACGGTGTACGTGTCGAACGCCGGCGACAGCGTGGTGGCTGCCCTGAGCGGCGGCAACACCGCGATCATCGCCGGGTCGCTGGAGAACTTCGGCGAGCACGGCGACGGCGGGCAGGCCACGGCCGCGACGCTCTACCACCCGGGCGGCACCGCCGTCGACGGCAAGGGCGACGTCTTCATCGCCGACGCCGGCGACAACGTGGTCCGCGAGATCACTGCGAGCGGCGTCATCAAGCGGATCGCGGGCAGCGGCTCCGCTCGCGGGCTGCCGCTCGCGCCCCGGGCCACCCTCGCGTCGCTCGACTACCCCGAGGGCGTGGCCGTGGACGCCGGCGGCGACGTGTTCATCGCCGACACCTTCAACAACCGGGTCGTCGAGGTGACGCCGTCCGGCTCGATGCGGGCGGTGGCCGGGACAGGCAAGGCCGGCTACAGCGGCGACGGGCACTCGGCGCGGCTCGCGTCGCTGAACACGCCCACCGGCGTGGCCGTGGACGCCAAGGGCGACGTGTTCATCGCCGACGCGTCCAACAACGTGATCCGGCGGGTCGATGCCAAGACCGGGATCATCACCACGGTGGCCGGCGACTTCGCCGCCGACAAGGCGAACGACGGCCTGGGCGGGTTCTCCGGAGACGGCGGGCCGGCGACTTCGGCGCAGCTGAACGACCCGCAGGGCGTGGCCGTGGACGGCGCCGGCGACGTGTTCATCGCCGACACCTTCAACAACGCCATCCGCGAGGTGACGCCCGACGGGAAGATCTCCACCGTCGTGAACGCCGCGCCCGCAGCCGGCGGCATCCCGCCGGCCGGCGGCGAGAGCAGCGGGAAGGCCGCGACCGCCTCGCGGCTGAACACCCCCTACGCCGTCACGGTCGACCCGGCCGGCGACCTGTTCGTCGCCGACACCAAGAACAACGCGATCGCCGAGGTCACCGGCCTGGCCGAGCCCGCGGGCGGCGCCAGCCCGAGCGCCAGCACGAGCCCCCCCACGAGCACGAGCGCCAGCGCCAGCCCGACCGCCCCGGCCCAGCCCTAACGCGACCGCGACGAGACGAAGAAGAGACGATCGCCATGACTGAGCAGCACCCGCAATCTTCCCGCTTCAAGATGTCCCGCCGCCGGTTCGTCACCAGCGCGGCGGCCGTGGCCGGCGCGGCCGGGCTGGCCGGCACCCTGCCGGAGAGCCTGGCCCGCGCGGCCTCGGTCTCGCCCCGCGGCTTTGACCTGTCCCAGGTCAAGCACCTGGTGTTCCTCATGCAGGAGAACCGCAGCTTCGACCACTACTTCGGCACCTTCCCCGGCGCCCGCGGGTTCTCCGACCCGACCGCGATCCGGCTGCCGAACGGCCGGTCGGTGTTCCAGCAGCCCGACCCGGCCAACCCCGACGGCTACCTCGAGCCGTACCACATGTCGACCATCACCACCGGCGCCGCCGCGGTGCCGTCGCTGTCGCACGACTGGCGCGACCAGCACGCCTCCTGGAACCAGGGCGCCATGGACGGCTGGCTCCTGGCCCACGTGGCCTCGGACGGCGACGTCAACGGCTCGTTCACGATGGGCTACTACACCCAGGAGGACATCCCGTTCCACTGGGCGCTGGCCCAGTCGTTCACCCTGGCCGACAACTACCACTGCTCGGTGCTCGGGCCCACCGACCCGAACCGGGCGTTCTGGGAGCACGGCGGCAACGACCCGCAGGGCACCCACGGCGGCCCGATCCTGGAGACCTCCACCCCCAACCCGCTCACCTACGAGAGCGGGCCCGAGACCATGAACAAGGCCGGGATCAGCTACAAGTTCTACTCCAACAAGGGCTGGATCAGCTCCTCCACCGCCTGGTTCAAGAACTTCCAGGCGGGCACCAGCCTGCCCGTGGGCCTGGTCAACAGCGCGCTGGCGGCCGGCACCCTGTTCGGCGACGGGACCCCCGGCGGCATCGGCAACCCGGCCAGCCCCACGCCGGCCAGCAACCCGAACCTGGCCTTCGAGGAAGACTGCGCCAACGGCGTGCTGCCCGACGTGTCCTTCATCGGGACCGGCGCCTCTGAGCACCCGCCCGCCATCCCGGCCGGCGGCGCCCAGTTCATCGCGACCAAGCTCGAGGCCCTGGCCGCCAACCAGGACCTGTGGAACAGCACGGTGTTCGTGCTCGACTACGACGAGAACGACGGGTTCTTCGACCACGTCGTCCCGCCCACCCCCGATCCCCGGCTGTTCCCGGAGGAGTTCGTCCACGTGCCCTCGCCCAAGGGCACCCCGGGCGGGGGCCTGCCCATCGGCGCCGGGTTCCGCGTCCCGTCCATCGTCATCTCGCCCTGGACGACCGGCGGCCGGATCTTCTCCGACGTCTCCGACCACACCTCGTGCCTGCGCCTGATCGAGGAAGTCGCCGCCGCCGGCGGCCTGTCCGGTCACGGCTCGGTCACCTTCCCCAACGTCAGCCGGTGGCGCCGCAAGACGTTCAGCGACTTCACCGGGTCCCTGCGCCGCGTCGCGGCGCAGCCGGCCCCGACCAGCACCCAGTTCAACCCGGACACCACCGCCGCCAACCTGGCCGCCCAGACCAAGGCGTCCATGCAGCCCATGCCGCCGCGCCCCGGCGCCACGCAGCACCTGCCCCAGCAGGTCAAGGGGTAACCAGCGCGGCCCGGAGACAAACCGGCGCCCGGGGCCGCGGGGACTCCCTGCCCGCGGCCCCGGGCTCCTGCGCGCCACCGCCATGGAGCGACAGTGACCTGGAGGCATCGTGGTACCGGAGACCGTCCATCACTTCATCGGCGGGCAGCAGGCCCGCAGCACCTACGGGAAGACGTTCGGCGCGGCTGACCCGGCGACCGGCCAGGACTACGCGCGGGTCGCCGTCGGCCTGGCCGCAGACGTCAACAATGCGGTCCGGGCGGCCCTGATTGCATTCGAAACGGGGCCGTGGCCCAGCCTGCCGGCTCCGGAGCGGGCCGGGGCCCTGAACGCCATCGCGGACGCGATCGACGCGCGGGCCGCTGACATCGCCAGCGCCGAGGTGCTCGGCACGGGCCTGCCGCTGACCCAGGCGGCTGAGCAGGCGGCCCGGGCCGCGGAGCAGTTCCGCCGGGCCGCTCGCCTGGTCCCGGACCGGCCCGTGAGCGACCTGCCCGCCGCGCCGGGCCCGGCCGGCTACGTCGTGCGGCGGCCGGCCGGCGTGGCCGGGGTGATCACGTCCTGGCGCACGCCGTTCCTGGCCCAGGCCCGGGAGGTCGCGCCCGCCCTGGCCGCGGGGTGCACGGTCGTGCTCAGCCCGGACGTGTGGGCGCCGCTGCCCGCCGCGCTGCTGGCGGAGATCACGGTCAAGGCCGGGCTGCCCGACGGCGTGCTCAACGTCGTGCACGGGACCGGCGACTGGCGGGGCAACGGCGACGGCGCCCGCACCGACGTGCCGGATGCCCTGGCCGCCCATCCGCACGTGGCCCGGCTCTCGCCCGCGGCCGGGACGGCCGACTCGCCCGGCCTCGTCTTCGCGGACGCCGACCTGGACCGGGCGGCGGACAGCGTGCTGTTCGGCGCGCTCGCGGTCAACGGCCAGCGCCGCACGGCCACCTCGGCGGTCCTGGCCGAGCGTCCGGTCTACGACGCCCTCGTCAGCCGGCTCGCCGCCGGCGCCCGCCGCATCCGCGTGGGTGCCCCGTCCGACCCGTCGACCGAGCTGGGGCCGCTGGTGCATCCCGAGCAGCTCGAGCGGGTCAGCTCCTACGTGCGGCTCGGCGTCCGGGAGGGCGCCCGGCTGGCGGCCGGCGGGCGGCGGCCGGCCGGCCTGGCCGACGGGAACTACCTGGAGCCGACCGTGCTCGCCGACGTGGCGCCATCGATGCGGGTCTTCGGGGCGCAGGCCTGCGGGCCGGTGCTGCGCGTCACGCCGTTCGGCACCGACGAGGAGGCGGTATCGCTGGCCAACGCCGTGCCGCGCGCGGCGGCGGCCTACCTCTGGACGTCTGACCCGGAGCGGGCGCGCCGCGTGGCGCCGGCCATCGAGTCGGCGGCCACCTGGGTGAACGCGGACAACGCCGACGACCTGCCGGAGCCGCCGGGCGGAATCGACTTCTACACCCGGTCCCGGACCGTGCACCTCGCCGTCGGCGACGCGCCGGTGCCGCGGCTCGGGGCCTGAGCAGGGCAATTTTCCCCTGGCAGCGGGCGTCAGCGGGGCGCCGGTAGCTCGGCACCCTGGTTCTGGGCAATACCTTCCGCAACCCGGCGATCCTGGCCAAGATGGCGACGGCCCTCGACGAGGTGAGCCAGGGCCGGCTGATCCCGGGCCTCGGCGGGGGCTGGAACGAGCCGGAGTACCGGGCGTTCGGGCTGCCGTTCGACCACCGGGCGAGCCGGCTCGAGGAAGCCGTGCAGATCCTCCGGCCGCTGCTGCGCGACGGGCACGTCGATTTCACCGGCCGCTGCTACCAGGCGCTGGACTGCGACGACGTGCCCCGCGGCCCCCTGCGGCCGGACAAGCCCGCGTTCCTCGACCACCCGCTGTCGGGCACGCCGGCCGAGATCGCGGCGGCGATGCGCGGCTGCGCCGCGCTCGACGTCCCGCACATCATGTTCCAGTGCGAGCCGCACACGCCCGAGTCCCTCCGGCGGCTCGGCGAGGCCGTCCACCTCTACTACGCCACGGAGCAGCCCGCCAGCTCAAGCGGCTGAAGGGCCTGGTGGGACTGACGGTGCCCGTCAGTTCGCCGCGCGGGGCGAGCACCCTTCAACGGAACAACATGAACGTAAGGTTGCTGCTCCTGGGGCAGCAGCGAATGTACGTTCATGTCGTTGTCGCGGGCCGGGCGGCCGCTGGCCGGCCTGGCCGTTGGCTCCGCCGCGGCGGATGATGGGCGGGGGCGGGGTGTGGGATTATCCGTTCATCGTTCACTGCGCCTTGCAGTGGACCGTGGGGTAATACCCCGCGGTAGATCGGATGCATCGGCCGAGCCGAGGCAGACGTTCTGCTGCGGGGCGCCGTCAGTCAGGAGACGGACCTCATGGGATCACAGCTCACCACCCTCACCCGGGCCGACCTTGAGCGCTTCGAGCGCGATGGCTACGTGGTGGTCAGGGAAGCGTTCTCGCGCGCGGACGGCCTCGCCATGGAGCAGCAATGGTGGCAGGAACTCGAGGAGGCGCACGGCATACGCGCCGACGACGGCGCCGGCTGGCACCCGATCAAGGGCGACCTGAAAGCGGCCAAGCGGGATCCGATCCAGGACAGGATCCCGACCGGGCGGGTCCGCGGCGTCCTCGACGACCTGCTCGGCCGGGGCGCCTGGCTGCCGCCCAGGGACTGGGGCCGCGCCCTGGTCACGTTTCCGCGGCCGGGGGCCTGGGAGCTGCCGACCCGGCTCTGGCACTGGGACAACCCGAGTGAGCTGCACCTCGACCGCCCGAGGGCGCTGTTCGTGGTCAGCTTCATCGGCCCGGTCGCGCCGCAGGGCGGGGGAACCCTGATCCTGTCCGGGTCACCCCGCCTGCTGATCCGGCAGGAAGGCCGCAAGCCCGCAGGCGAGCGGCCCGGCTCGGGCGAGAAAATCTGGGCACGGTTCCACCGCGCCGACCCGTGGCTCATGGCGCTGACCGGGCACGCGCCGTCACCGGCCGACCGGATCGCCGCCTTCATGGACCAGGAGACCATCATCGGGGACGTGCCCCTGCGTGTGGTCGAGCTGACCGGCGAGCCGGGCGACATGGTCTTCTGCCATCCCCTCATGGTCCACTGCGCCGCCCCGAACCGGGGCTCCCGGCCGCGCTTCATGCGGATCAAGACGCAGGTCATTACCCGTGAGGGCCGCGAACTGCAAGACAGGCTGCACGACCCGAGCTGGTAGCCGGGCTGGCCGCCGGCGCCGCCGGACCGGGAGAATATCGGCATGACCCCTGGCATCGAGGCTGTGCTGTTCGACCTGGACGACACCCTGCTGGACGGGACCGCGGCGGCGGAGTCGGGGCTGCGCGGGCTGATGGGCCGGTGCCCGGCGGTGAGCTGGGATGCGGCCGTGGCCGCCTGGGACGAGGCGTTCAACGAGCACTTCCCGCCCTACCTGCGCGGCGAGGTCACCATGGCGCAGAGCCGGGCGGCGCGGATCCGGACCTGGGCCGACCGGCTGGGAGTCCTGGTCGAGGCGGGTGCCGAGCCGGCCTGGTTCGAGTGGTACCGGGTGGGCTACGCGGCCGGCTGGGCCGGGTTCGCCGACGTGGGCGGGTGCCTGGACGCGCTGGCCGGGCTGCGGCTGGGCGTGATCACCAACGGCGACGGCGAGCAGCAGCGGGCCAAGCTGGCCGCACTCGGCCTGGACGGCCGGTTCGCCGCGGTGATCATCTCCGGGGACGCCGGGTTCGCCAAGCCGGACCGTCGGATCTTCCGGCTGGCGGCGGCCGCCCTCGGCGTGCCGGCGGAGCGGTGCCTGTTCGTCGGCGACAACCGGCCCGGTGACGCGGTCGGCGCGCAGGCCGCCGGGATGGCCGGGGTGTGGCTGAACCGCCGGGCCGAGCCCGCGCCGGATGACGCTGTGCCGCAGATCTCCTCGCTGGCCGAGCTGCCGGGCCTGGTGCGCGGCGCGACCAGGCGGGCGGGCTGACCATGGCCACCGTCGTGCTCGTCGGCACGCTGGACACCAAGGGCCCGGACTACGCGTTCCTCGCCGGCCGGCTGCGGGCCGCGGGCGCCGAGGTCATCGTGGTGGACGCGGGAACCGGGCCGCCCGCCGGGATCGTGCCGGACATCCCCGCCGGGCAGGTGGCGGCCGCGGCCGGGACGACCGTCGCGGCGCTGCGGGCGGCCGGTGACCGCGGCGCGGCGGTGACCGCGATGGGCGCGGGCGCGGCGGCCGTGGTGGGCGAGCTGGCCGCCGCCGGCCGGGCGGACGGCGTGCTGGCCGCGGGCGGCTCGGGCGGCTCGTCGATCGCGGCCCGGGTCATGGCGGTGCTGCCGGTCGGGCTGCCCAAGCTGCTGGTCTCCACGATGGCCTCGGGCGACGTGTCGCCGTACGTGGGCGCGAAGGACGTCTGCGTCATGTACTCGGTTGTCGACGTGGCCGGGATCAACCGGATCTCGCGCCTGGTGCTGGGCAACGCCGCGGCGGCGATGGCCGGCATGGTGCTGGCCCGGGCGCAGCAGCAGCAGCAGCAGGAGCAGGAGCAGGAGCAGCGGGAGGGGGACCGGGCCGGCGGGGGCCGCGACCGGCCGCTGGTGGCGGCGAGCATGTTCGGGGTGACCACCCCGGCCGTCGAGACGGCCCGGGCGCGGCTGGCCGGCCTCGGCTACGAGGTGCTGGTCTTTCACGCGACGGGCGCGGGCGGGCGCGCGCTCGAGGCACTCGCGCAGGCGCGGCTGCTGGCCGGGGTGCTCGACCTGACCACGACCGAGCTGGCCGACGACCTGGTGGGCGGCGTGCTCTCGGCCGGGCCCGCCCGGCTCACCGCGGCCGGCGCGGCGGGCCTGCCGCAGGTCATCGCGCCCGGAGCGCTGGACATGGTGAACTTCGGGCCGCGCGACACGGTGCCCGCGCGGTTCGGCGAGCGCCTGCTCTACGTGCATAATCCGACGGTGACGCTGATGCGCACCACCGCCGCCGAGATGGCCGAGCTGGGTGCCAGGGTCGGCGCCCGGGCGGCGGCGGCGACCGGGCCGGTCGAGGTGTTCTGGCCGGATCGCGGGGTCAGCGCGCTGGACGCCGACGGGCAGCCGTTCTTCGACACCGCGGCCGACGCCGCCTGCCGCGACGCGCTGGCCGGCCAGCTCCGCGCGGTCGGCCAGGCCCTGCACCGGGTCGACGCGCACATCAACGACCCGGTGTTCGCCGGGGCGATGGCGGACCGGCTGCATCAGATGATCCAGGACGGGAGCTGACGTGCGGCGCGACGAGGTGCTGGCCCGGCTGCGGGCGAAGGCGGACCGCGGCCAGGCCATCATCGGCGCCGGCGCCGGGACCGGCCTGTCGGCCAAGTGCGCCGAGGCGGGCGGGGCCGACCTGATCATCATCTACAACTCGGGCCGCTACCGGATGGCCGGCCGCGGCTCGCTGGCCGGGCTCATGCCCTACGGCGATGCCAATGCGATCGTGACCGAGATGGCCGCCGAGGTGCTGCCCGTGGTGCGGCAGACACCCGTGCTGGCGGGCGTTTGCGGAACGGATCCGTTTCGTATCATGCCGCATTTTCTCGGCGAGCTGGCCGCCCTCGGGTTCGCCGGCGTGCAGAACTTCCCGACCGTCGGGCTGATCGACGGGGTGTTCCGGCAGAACCTCGAGGAAACGGGCATGGGGTTCGACCTGGAGGTCGAGATGATCCGGCTGGCCGCCGAGCGCGGTCTGGTGACCTGCCCGTATGTCTTCGACGCCGAGCAGGCCGCGGCGATGGCGGCCGCCGGGGCCGACGTCCTGGTCCCGCATATGGGGCTGACGACGTCGGGGACGATCGGCGCCCGGACGGCGCTGACGCTCGACGAGTGCGTCGGGCGGGTGCAGGCCATGCGCGACGCGGCGGACCGCGTCCGGCCGGGCATCCTGGTGCTGTGCCACGGCGGGCCGATCGCCGAGCCGCGGGACGCCGCGTACGTGCTGGCGCGCACCACCGGCGTCCGCGGCTTCTTCGGGGCCTCGTCGATGGAGCGGCTGCCCGCCGAGCGCGCGCTGACCGCCCAGGTCCGCGCGTTCACCGAGCTGACCCTGCGAGAGGAACGAGAGCAGCCATGACCATCGCGCACGTCCGGCCCGCCGAGGTGGAGACCTTCAGCTTCGAGTGGGGCACGATGAAGTGGTTCGTGTCCCCGGTGACCATTCCCGGCGCGGCGAACTCGCAGGGCGAGGTCATCGTCAACCCGGGCCAGGGCCACGCCCGGCACCAGCATGACCGGGCGGACGAGCTGATCTACGTGATCTCCGGCGCGGGGGTGCAGACGGTCGGCGACGAGGAGTTCGCCATCACCGAGGGCGACGCGGTCTGCATCCCGATGGGCACGCCGCACTCGACGATGAACAGCACCTGGCGCGCGCTGCGGCTGGTCGTGACCTACACGCCCGGCGGCGAGGAGCAGGCGCTGACGGGGCAGCCGGGCTTCGCGCGGCACCCGGCGGGCGACATCGTCGGCTGGACGCGGTCCGGCGATGCCCCGCGCTGATCGCCGGCCCCGCGCTCAGTCCCGGGCCGCCGTCCGCAGGTCAGGCTGACCACCCCGGAGTCCAGGGCGCGTGTACCGGTGAGCTGCCGGGTCGCGCTCACGCCGCCCTGAGGGAACAGCTGGGTCCCGGCGCCGAGCACGATCGGGTGCACGGGAATCCGGTTCTCGTCGATCAGGTCGTGCGCCAGCAGGTCTGGGCCAGCGTGGCGCTGCCGTACACCCCGATGTCCCCGCCCGGCTGCTGCTTGAGCCGGGCGATCTCGGCGGCCACGTCACCGCTGATGGCGGTCGCGTTCCACGGCAGCGGCCCGGTCAGCGTCCTCGACGCGACCAGCTTGGGGATCTGGTTCATCCGGTCCAGGTATGCGCCGCCCTTGATCCCGCCCCAGGTCTTGTGCAGCAGCTCGTAGGTGACGCGCCCGATCAGGAAGTAGTCGGCCGCTTCCAGGTGCTCCAGCGCGCTGCGCTGGGCGTCGGCGGTGATGTACGGGTTCCCCCAGCCGCCCTGCTTGGTCTCGCCGAAGCCGTCCGGGTCCTGGATGACTCCATCCAGCGTGACCATGGTGGACACGCTCAGCTCGCGCATGATGCTCCTCCTCCTCGGCTGGCCGCCTAACCTCACGAGCCTCGCGCGCAGGCGGCGGGGCCGGTAGAAGGCGATGTCGACACCTGGCAATGACATCTGTCATCGCCGGAATTCATCGCACGCCCGGCCGGGCGTCAGGACGGGCTGTCCGGCGGGACGAAGCCGGACTGGGAGGCGCGTCATGATCTGCCGCGCGGCCTGGAGGCCGTCCAGGACCGGCATCCGGATGTCCAGCAGGGCCACGGCCGGGCGGTACCGGCGGGCCAGCTCCACCGCGTGCCTGCGGCGGCAGCCTGGCCGCCGGGCCGACCGCGGACGGCAGCTGGCAGGTCCGCGCCGTCCTGCCGGCCGGCGGCGGGTGACCGGACGCAGCCCCCGGGCGACAATGAGCACACAAGATCCGGGCGGGCACGGGAGGCTGCGGCATGACACTGGGACTGGATCCGGACATCGCGGCGGCCCTCGCCGCCCGAGCCGAGCAGGCGGCCCTGGCGGGCGTGGTCATGCCCGAGCGCGGCGATGCCCTGGCCCTGCGGGAGATGACCGATGCCGGCCTGCACCTCACCTTCGCGCAGGCCGACCCGGCGCCCGACGTCAGCTACACGACCAGCGCGGCGATCGCCGAGGACGGCGCCGCGATCGAGCTGCGCTGGTACACCCGG
>DASYBB010000063.1:0-11866 GCA_036501025.1 Streptosporangiaceae bacterium | reverse complement strand
CGCCCGCCCGGCCAGGTCCGCAGGCAGGTACCGCGGGTCCACCCCCGTCGCGGCCAGCAGCCCGGCCAGCGCCGCCTCGGGCGCGAGCGGATCCTGACCCGGCGTGTGCCCGCGCAGGTCGATGAACAGCTGCCGGTCCGGGAACCGGTCCCGCAGCAGGTAGGCGGCCCGCACCGCCAGCGTCGTCTTGCCCACGCCCGGCATCCCGTCAATCGCCCGGATCGCCACGACCCCGCCGTGGCCCGCGGTGACCGCGGCGGTGATCGCCGCCACCTCCGCGTCCCGGCCGGTGAACGCCGCGGTGTCCGGGGGCAGCGAGTACCGCACCTCAGCGGGCGACCGCTCGGCCGGCCCGGCGGCCACTCCGGCCGCGCCGGCCAGGACCGGGCCTCCGGCCAGGATCTGGCCGTGCAGCCGCTGCAGTTCCGGGCCGGGCTCGGCGCCCAGTTCCGCGACGAGGTTCTGCCGGGCCGCCTGGTAGGCCGCCAGCGCCCCGGCCTGCTGGCCGTCCAGGTACAGCGCCGTCATCAGCAGCGCGTGCAGCCGCTCCCGCAGCGGGTCAGCCGCCGCCAGCGCCCGCACTTCCACGATCACGTCGGCGTGCCGCCCGACGTGCAGGTCCGCCTCGATCCGCGCCTCGAGCGCCTGCACCCGCAGCTCCGCCAGCCGCGGCCGCTCCCGCTCCGCCAGCACATCGGACACCACCCCGGACAGCGGCTCGCCCCGCCACAGCGCCAGCCCCTCGGCCAGCACCCCGGCCGCCTCCGCCCACGACCCGGCCCGGGCGGCCGCCCGCCCGGCGTCCAGCGCGGCCTCGAACCGGGCCACGTCGACGGAGTCCGGGCCGGCGTCGATCCGGTAGCCGCCCGGCTCGGTCACGACGGCCGCCGCGCCCGCGCCCAGCGACCGGCGCAGCCGCATCACGCAGTTCTGCAGGCTCAGCCGCACCGAGGCCAGCGGCGCATCCCCCCACAGCACCAGCGCCAGCTCATCGGCGCTGACCGCCCGGCCGGCCCGCAGCAGCAGCGCCGCCAGCAGGACCCGCTGCTGCCCCGGCGGGACCGGCACGGCGATCCCGTCCCGGCGCACCGCAAGCGGCCCCAGCAGCCCGTACTGCGTCTCCCCCGCCACGAGCACCTCCCGCACTGGCGTGCCCGCATTATCCCCCGGCCGGCCCGCGGGCGGGATGCCGCGCTGTCACCCCGCCCGGGTCAGCGCGTCCAGCTCGGCGGCGAGCCCGGCCGCGTCGCCCGCGCCGATCCGCTCGAAGATCCGCTCGGCCTCCCGCAGCCCGGCCGCCGCCGCCGCGAGCCGGCCGTCGGTGCGGTCACAGCGGGCCAGCCCGGCCAGGGCGCCGGCCTCGTCCCAGGGGCTGCCGACCGCGCGGGCCAGCTCGAGCGCCTGCTCGTGGCAGTCCCGGGCGGGCCCGGACGCCCCGCGGGCCAGGTGCAGCGCCCCCGTCTCATTCAGCGCCTCGGCCTCGGCGCCCCGGTCGCCGATCTCGCGCAGCACGGCGACCGCCTCGCCCAGCACCTGGGCGGCGCCGGTGAAGTCGCCGGTCAGCCGGCGCACCGCGCCCAGCTCGAACAGCGCGTTGCCCTGGCAGGTGCGGCTGCCGATGCCGCGGGCGATGCTGAGCGACTCGCGCAGCACCCACGTCGCGCCCGGGTAGTCGCCGGTCAGCCGCCGCACCGCGCCCAGGTGGTACAGGGCGCTGGCCTGCCCGGCCCGGCTGCCGAGGTCACGGAACACGCCCAGCGCCTCGGTCAGCACCGCGGCCGCCCCGTCATGGTCCCCGGTGAACCGGCGCACCGCGCCCAGGTTGTCCAGCGCGTTGGCCTGCCCGCGCCGGATGTCCAGGCTCCGGTACGCGCCCAGCGCCTCCTCCAGCAGCACCGCCGCGCCCGGGTAGTCGCCCGTCATCCGCCGCACGTCGCCCAGGTAATACAGCGCGCTGGCCTGCCCGGCCCGGTCCCCGACCTCGCGGGACATGGCCAGCGCGGACTCCAGGGTGGCGGCCCCGCTGCCATAGTCCGCGATCAGCCGGGCCACGCCCAGGTCGTGCAGCGCGCTGGCCTCGCCCCGCCGGTCCCCCAGCCCGCGGAAGATCCCGACCGCCTCAGCCAGCGCTGCCGCCGCGGCCGGGGGGTCTCCGGCCGACAGCCGCACGGCCCCGAGCTGGCCGAGCGCGGCGGCCTCGCCCCGCCGCTCGCCCAGGTCGCGGAAGATGTCCAGCGCCTGGCCCAGGACGAGCTCGGCGGCCGGGTACTCCCCGGTCAGCCGCCGCAGCAGCCCCGCCTGGTTCAGCGCGCTGGCCTGGCCGGTCCGGTCGCCGAGGTCCGCCGCGGCGCAGGCGGCGTCCTCGTGCCGGGCGATGGCTCGCGGCCACGGCCCGTCGTGCTGCAGCACCGCGGCCATCGCTGCGGTCAGCGCCACCACCCGGGCCCGGTCGCCGGCCCGCGCGGCATGCTCCAGGCAGGCGGCCAGCCCGGCCCGCTCGGCCCGCGCCCAGGCCAGCGCCGCCGCTCCGTCCGGCAGGTCCGGCGCCGCGGACGGCGGCGCGGCCAGGGCCGGGGCCGGGCCGATCCGGTCGTGCCGGGCCAGCAGCGCCTCGGCCCGGTCGGCGGTGTGCTGGTAGTAGTCCAGCACCCGGCCCAGCGCCGCCTCGCGGCCGGCGGGCGGCCCGTCTGCCGCCCGGTCGGCCGCGTACCGGCGGACCAGGTCGTGCATGCCGTAGCGCCGGTATCCGGTCTCGGTCAGCAGGCCCTCGCCGTGCAGCGCGTCCAGGTGCGCGACGGCGCTGGCCAGCGTGACGGCGCCCAGGGCCGCCGCGGCATACGGGTCGGTGACCGTGCCCGGGTGCAGGCTCAGGCACCGGAAGAAGTCCTGCTGGGCCGGATCCAGGTGCTGCCAGGACACCTCGAGCGCGGCCGCGACGCTGTCGCGCTCGGCGGTCAGGCTGAGCAGCCGGGCCCGGGTCTCGGCGGCCAGGTCGGCCAGCGCCCACGCCGGATGCCGGTTGTAGACGCGGGCCAGCAGGCTGACCGCCAGCGGCAGGAACCCGGCCAGCGCCGCCAGCTCGGCGACCGCCCCGGCCGGATCGCCGGCCGCCCGGGGCGCCAGCCCGACGAACATCTCCTCCGCCTGCTCCGGCGGCAGCGTCTGCACCGGGACGCCGATCACCGGCCCCGGCAGGTCAGCCAGCTGCCGCCGGCTGGTCACCAGCACCAGGCACTCGTCCCCGCCCGGCAGCAGCGGCGCGACCTGGGCGCTGCTCGCGGCATTGTCCAGCACGAGCAGCGCCCGCTCCCCGGCCATCCGGTCCCGCCACAGCCCCGCGCGGCCCGCCAGGTCCGCGGGCAGCGACCGCGGGTCCGCGCCCGCGGCCGTGAGCAGCCCCGCCAGTGCCCGCTCAGCCGAAACGGGCTCCTGCCCGGGAGTGTGCCCGCGCAAATCGATGAACAGCTGCCGGTCCGGGAAGCGGTCGCGCAGCCGGTGCGCCGCATGCACGGCCAGGGCCGTCTTCCCCACCCCCGGCATCCCGCTGATGGCCCGGACCGCGGGGCCCGCGCCCGTGATGCGCTCCACCTCGGCCGCCCGGCCGGTGAACGCCGCCGGGCGGGGCGGCAGCGAGAAGCGGACGGCGGCGGGCGGGGGCCCCGGCTCCGGCGGGCGGGCCGGCGCCGCGGCCAGGCCCGGGTCGCCGGCCAGCATCTGCTGGTGCAGCCGCTGCAGCTCCGGACCGGGCTCGGTGCCCAGTTCCTCCGTCAGCACGCCGCGGGCGGCCTGGTAGGCGGCCAGCGCCCCGGCCTGCTGCCCGTCCCGGTACAGCGCCAGCATGAGCAGCGCGTGCAGCCGCTCGCGCAGCGGCTGGGCCGCGGTGAGCTGGCGCAGTTCCACGATGACGTCCGCGTGCCGGCCGACATGCAGGTCAGCGTCGATCCGGGCCTCCAGCGCCTGGAGCCGCAGCTCGGCCAGGCGCGGCAGCTCGCGGGCGGCCAGGTCGTCGGACCCCACCCCCGACAGCGGCTCGCCCCGCCACAGCCCCAGTCCCGCGGCCAGCGCCGCCGCCGCCTCCGGCCACGACCCGGCCCGGGCCGCCTCCCGCCCGGCCGCGAGTGCCGCCTCGAACCGGGTGATGTCCACCTCGCCGGGCACGACCCGGATCCGGTACCCGCCCGGCTCGGTCACGACGACCTGCGCGCCGTCCGCCCCCAGCGAGCGGCGCAGCCGCATGACGCAGTGCTGCAGGCTCAGCCGGACCGAGGCCGGCTGGGCGTCCGCCCACAGCAGCGCGCCCAGCTCGTCGATGCGGGCCGGCTGCCCGGCCCGCAGCAGGAGCGCCGCCAGCAGCACCCGCTGCTGTCCCGGCGGGATCGGTATCTCGGCCCCGTCGCGGCGCACCGTCAGCGGCCCGAGCAGGCCGTATTCCGTTTCCCCCGGCAAGGAACCTCCTGCGGAATGGCCCCACTCCGAGTCGCGGCGCCGCCGTCCCCGGGCGGTTGCCACGCACGGACATTATGCCCTAACCAGGCCATTCGCGGGTGTTGGCCAACGCCAGCCGCTACTAGGAGTTAGATGTCAGACTCATTCAGCTACATGGCCGGCCGCCGGCGCGGCCGGGTTACGCGGGCGTCCGCGGCCATTGCGACGAACGCTAGTAATAGGCAGGCATGTATTGGGTAATCAGTCATTGACAGGAAGTCAGCATTTCCTGGCCATTCCTTCAGGCTGGGCAGCGGCGAGATCCCGGGGGTGGGGATGAGCGGCGATGCGCGGGCGGCAGTAGCGGACCGGATTACGGCCTTCCGGACGACCGGCAATGCGGGCGTCCTCCTCGACGACCGCGCCCTGACCGAGGTCGCGGTCCTCCGCGCCGCGCTGGGCTGGCCCGCGTCCGGCCCGGCCCCGCCGGCCGCCGAGATCCGCCGCGGGCTGGACGCGGCCGTCACCGCCGGCACGTTCCTGTGGCTGCGCGCCCAGGTCCTGCCGCCCGCCGACCGGCTCGATGACCTCCTGGAGGCGGCCGAGCTGCTGACCGCGGCCCGCCAGGTCGCGCCCCGCTCGGTCCCGCGGCCGGTGGCCCGCTCGCTCGCCGCGATCACCGGCCGCGCCCGCAGCCTCGACCCGGCCAGCGTGCACGACCAGGCCATCGACGTCCTGGCCGCGAGCGCCGGCCAGCTGTCCGCCATCGACCACGCCATCATGCTGCTGGCCGCGGCGTCGCGCTCCGCGCCCGGTGACCGCTACCAGCCGTACTACCTGTCCGACCTGGGCACGGCCTGGCTCGACCGGTTCGCGATCACCGGCCGGGCCCGGGACCTGGACCACAGCGTGTCTGCCCACGAGCGGGCGCTGGCCGCGCCGGTCGCTGTCCCCGAGGACCAGGCGGGCCTGCTGGCCAACTACAGCGCGGCCCTGCTGGCCCAGTTCGAGCACGACCGGAGCCCCGAGCACCTCGATCACGCCCTGGTGACCGCCAGGATGGCCACCGACCTGGCCCGCTCCGCCGCCCGCCCCCCGCCCGCTACCGGCCCGCCGCCCGCTACCGGCCCGCCGCCCGCCACCGGTCCCCTGCCCGCTAACGGCCCGCCTCCTGCCGCGACGATTCCGGGGCCGGCCGGCGAGCGGGTGGCGGCCATCCGACTGGCCCAGCTGGCCAGCCTGTCCCGGCTGCGGGCGGCCCTGCTGGCCAGCTACGAGCACGGCGGCGGCGAGGTCGATCTCGACGAGGCCGTGCAGGTAGCCCAGGAAGCGGCCAGCCTCGCCCCTATCGGCGACCCGGCCCACCCGCGCTACCAGGCCAGCCTCGCCCGCCTCCTCAGCCTCCAGGCCGCGCGGCGGGGCCAGCCCGGTCCCGCGGCCAGCGCCGCCGACGCTGCCTCGCCCCCCGGCCCCTCGCCGCCCGACGAGCCCTGGCGGCGGACGCTCGCGGCCGGCTGACGCCCCGGCGCGGCCTGCGGCCTGCCCGCCGGCCCGGCTTCTAGCATGGGTGGCATGACCGCAGCTCAGGTCCGGGTGCGCCGGGCCTACGAGGAGCCCGAGTCCAGCGACGGAGTCCGGGTGCTGGTCGACCGGATCTGGCCGCGCGGGCTGTCCAAGGAACGGGCCGCCCTCGACGAGTGGTGCAAGGATGTCGCGCCGTCGACAGAGCTGCGCAAGTGGTACAGCCACGACCCGGACCGCTTCGCCGAGTTCGGCCGCCGCTATGAGGCCGAGCTGGCTGACCCGCAGCGCGCGGCCGCCCTGGCCCACCTGCGCGACCTGGCGGCCGGCGATCGCCCGCTGACCCTGCTCACCGCGACCCGCCAGCCCGACATCAGCGAGGCCGCCGTCCTGGCCACCCTCCTCGCCGCCTAGCCCCGCCGCAGCGCCGCCCCCGGCGCAGCCGTCATGATCGCGTGGACTATTCCGCGCTATTTGCGGAGAACTCGCCATGATCATGGCGGGGACCGGCGGCGCGGGCCCAGGCGGCGCTAGGGGACCACGATCAGGGGGACTGGGGCGTGCCGGGCCAGGCTGACGGCGACCGAGCCGACGATCCGGTGCGCGACCTGCGACGAGCTGCCGACCACGATGACGACCGTGACGTCCGGGTGCTCGGCTCCGAGGTCCCGGGCCGCAGCGATCAGCTCTTCCGCGATCTGGCCCTGGCGTCGCTGGAACCCCCAGCTCTGCTCGCTGCCGCTGAGCCGCTCGGCGGCCATCGTCCGGAGCTCCTGCTCAATGTCATCAAAGTCGGTCTCCAGCTCGCCCACCGCATCGGGCGACAGCGCAGCCATGCTCGGCAGGTGAGCCACGTACACCAGCTCGATGCGGCCGGTCCGGCCCTGGAGCAGGTTCACCGCGGCCTGGAGGGCGCGGTTGGCGGGCGGTGATCCGTCGTAGCCGACGACAAAGCGCAGATCCCGTGCGGGCCCCGTAGGAGTGCTCATTGGGGGAGGATACGCGCCGCCGGGTCACCGCCCCCGCCGCGCCCTGCCCGGGTCCCGCCCCGCCCCGCCGGGCCCGGGCCCGGTCGGGCCCGTCGGGCCAGCGGGCCGGCCCGGCGGGCGGCGGCCGCCGGGCCGCCGGGCCGCCGGGCCGACGTCAGGAAGCGAGGCGGTCGCGGGCGGCCTGGGCGATGTGGGCGGCGTCGATGCCGGCGGCGTCCATGAGCTCGGCCGGGGTGCCCGAGCTGGGCAGGTCGCGGACGGCCAGGTGGGTGACCTGGACCGGGTGGCCCGCCTCGTTGAGGGCGTCGAGGACCGCGCTGCCGAGGCCGCCCGCCGGGTAGTGGTCCTCGGCCACGATCAGGCGGCCGCCGGTCGCCTCGGCCGCGTCGACCAGGGCCTGGGTGTCGATCGGTTTCACCGAGTACAGGTCCAGGACGCGGGCGCTGATGCCCTCGGCCAGCAGCTCGTCGGCGGCGGCCATGCAGTTGTGCAGCGTGACACCCGCGCCGATCAGGGTGACCTGGTCATCCGGGGTGGACCGGAGCTCCTTTGACCCGCCCACCGGGAACTCCTCGGTCGCCGGGTACAGCACCGGGTACGCCCCGCGGGTGGTCCGCATGTAGACGACGCCGTCGGTGTCGGACATCTCCTGCACCAGGTAGGCCGTGCTCGTCGCGTCCGACGGGTACAGCACGGTCGAGCCGTGCACGGCCCGCATCATGGCCAGGTCCTCGAGCGCCATCTGGGACGGGCCGTCCGCGCCGATCTCCACCCCGGCGTGCGAGCCCGACAGCCGGATGTTGGCCTGCGAGATGGCCGCCATCCGGACGAAGTCGAAGGCCCGGGTGAAGAACGCGGCGAACGTGGCCGCGAACGGCACGTAGCCGCGAACCGACAGCCCGACGGCGGCCGCGACGAGCTGCGCCTCAGCGATGAACATCTCGAAGTAGCGCTCCGGATGGGCCTTGGCGAAGTCCTCGGTGTGGGTCGAGTTCCCCACCTCGCCGTCGAGGGCGATCACCTCGGGGCGGGCGCCGATCGCGGCCAGCGCCTCGCCGAACGCCTTCCGGGTGGCGATCTTGGCGCCGGGCTCGTACCGGGGCAGGGTGACCTCGCCGATGTCGCGGACCTTGGGCGCCACGTCCTCCGGCACCGGTCCCACGACGACCATGTCGCGCTCCCCGCCGAGCTCGACGATGGCCCGCTCGGCCATCGCCGCCGGCAGCGCCGTCCCGTGCCAGCCCTCGCGGTCCTCGACCTCGGAGAACCCGCGGCCCTTGACCGTCCGGGCAATGATCACGGTCGGCCGGCCCGAGAACGGCGCCTCGCCCAGTGCCTTGTCGATCTCGCCCAGGTCGTGCCCGTCGATGACGAGGGCGCGGGCGCCGAACGCCTCGACCCGCGCCGCGTAGGCGTCGGTGTCCCAGCCCAGCTCGGTCGGCCCGCGCTGGCCCAGGCGGTTCACGTCGATGATCGCGACCAGGTTGTCCAGCCGGTAGTACGAGGCCTTGTCCAGGGCCTCCCACATGGACCCCTCGGCCATCTCGCTGTCCCCGCACAGCACCCAGATCCGGTACGGCAGCTCGTCCAGGAACCGCCCCGCCAGGGCGATGCCCACCCCGTCGGGCAGCCCCTGGCCCAGCGATCCGGTCGCCACGTCCACCCACGGCAGGACCGGCGTGGGGTGGCCCGCCAGCCGCGAGCCGAACTGCCGGTACTGGTGCACCAGCTCGTCGTCGGAGACGACGCCGGCCGCCTTGAACATCGAGTAGAGCAGCGGGGACGCGTGGCCCTTGGAGAAGATCAGGTGGTCGTTCGCCGGGTGGTCCGGGTGCTGCCAGTCGTAGCGCAGGTGCCGGGACAGCAGCACGGCCATCAGGTCGGCGGCCGACATGCTCGACGTCGGGTGACCGGACCCAGCCTGAGTGCTGCACCGGATCGAGTCCACCCGCAGCTGCTGGGCCAGCGCTCCAGCCTCGTCCAGGGGCAGCAAGGTCATGACAGTTTCCTCCAGTAACGGGGCGTTTCCGGGCAGTGCCGTCCGGCGGTACCTGGCCCCCTTCCCGCCAGCAGCGGGCCTAAGCAGCCCGGCGATGAGCAGCCTACGAGCGGCCCGCCCGGCCGCCCAGACCCAGGGCCAGGCGGCCTCGCATTGCGTTACCTATTCCGCGACAACGCCGGAGATCAGGCGAATGCCGCGGCCTGCTCGGGAAGGCCTGCCGCGACCTCGGCGGCCGCCTGGACGAAGCGGGCGACGGCGCGGGAGCGCGAGGCGTCCGGCCAGGCCGCCACGACCTCGCTCGGGCTCAGGTCGCTGACGGGCACGAAGACCAGCTCGGCGCAGCTGTGCCATCGGGCGACGGGCAGCGCGCTCTACTCCGGCGTGAAAGCGTTCATCGACCAGGTCACCCGGGTTGCCGCCGCCGAGTTCGCCGCCCGGAAGATCACGGTCAACGCGGTCGCGCCGGGCACCACGACGACCGGCCGCCTGGCCCAGCTGCCCATCGAGCGCCGGGAGCAGGTGGCGGCCGCCTTCACGCTCGGCCGGATCGGGGAGCCAGCCGACACGGCCGCCGTGGTGGCCTTCCTCGCCTCCGCTGAGGCCGGCTTCATCACTGGCCAGGTCATCTACAACACCCGGCGGCCAGCACCAGCCGGTCGGCCGACCTGGCTGACGGGGCCGTTGCTCACACCGACGCTGAGGCCTGGATGGCCGCCTCGATGAAGGCGCGGGTGAGGGACTGCCGGTCACGGCCGATGAAGGCGAGGGAGACGGGGCTGGGAGGGGCGTTGGTGAGCGGGATGAAGCGGACGGCCGGGTGGCTGTTGCGGCGCATGGCGGTCTCCGGGCAGACGCCGATACCCCGGTTGGCGGCGACGGTCTCGACCCACTCGTCGTAGTTCGCGGTCTCGACGATCTCGCGCGGGCCGGTGCCGTCCGGCCAGGACCACGGGCCGGTCGTGCCGCTCACGGTGTTGACGACCAGCGGCCAGGCGGGTACGTCGCTCCAGTCCAGCTCGGGAGAGCTGGCCAGCGGGTGGCGCTCCGAGCAGGCCGCGACGCGGGTCTCGTCGAACAGGCGGATCACGCTGACGCCGGGCGAGTCGTGCGGCTCGCCGCGGACGAGGGCCACGTCGATGCTGCCCTGCTGCAGGCTGGCCAGCGGGTCGTCGCAGCGGACCGGCCGGACCGGGTGGCCGGTGGCCCGGGCGAAGCCGGCCATGGTGTCCTGCGCCCACGGGTCGGGCATCAGCCAGCTGAACCCGAGCCGGACCGTGGCCTGCTGGCGCGCGGCGGCCAGCGCCTGCTCGACGGCGCCGAGGACGCGCTCGGCGTGCTCCAGGAACTCGGCGCCGGCCTCGGTGAGCTCGACGTGGCGGGAGGTCCGGTCCACGAGGCGGACCTGGAGCGCCGCCTCCAGTTGCTGGATCGTCCGGGTCAGGGCCGGCTGGGTGATGAGCAGCCGCTCGGCGGCGCCGGTGAACGACCGCTCGCGCGCGATGGCGGCGAATGCCCGGAAGTGCCGCAGCTCGACGTCCATGCCTGCCGAGCATAGATCGGCTGAGGCAGGCATTTCACTTCGGCGGCCGGGGTGCCTAGCGTCCTAGATGTTGCACTAGGCAGGAGGCGGGCGCAGATGACCGCGATCGCAGGCGCCAGGGCCGGCGGGCGGCGGCGGGCGGGATCGTCGCCGTGGCTGGTCGTGGGGCAGGGCGCGGCCGCCCTGGCGGTGAGCATGGGGATCGGGCGGTTCGTGTTCACGCCGATCCTGCCGCTGATGCACGCTCAGGCCGGGCTGTCGTCCAGCGCCGGGGCGGGGCTGGCCACGGCCAACTACGTCGGCTACCTGGTGGGGGCGCTGGCCGGGATCTTCGTGCCGTCGCTGGTGCGGTCGGCCGCGGTGATGCGGGTGTCGATCGTGGCGCTGCTGGCGACGCTGGCGCTCATGCCAGTCACCCGCGTTGACGGCGTGTGGCTCGGGCTGCGGCTGGTCGCCGGGGTGAGCACGGCACTGATCTTCATCGTCGCGGTCAGTGCCGCGATCAGCCACCTGCGCGGGCACGGGCAGCACCTCGTGGGCTGGGCGTTCGGGGGGGTCGGCGCTGGCATCGCCTTGTCCGGGGTCATGGTGCTGGTTGTCCGAGTCGTCGGCGACTGGCGGGCGGCGTGGTGGGCGGCGGCGGGGCTGGCCAGCGTTCTGGCGATTGGGACTTGGACTTTGCGGCCGGAGGCTGCGCCGGACGCGTCGGCGGCGGGCGGGGCGGCGGGTGCGCCGCGGACGCACCGGTGGTTCGCGGCGCTGCTGGCGAGCTACTCGCTGGAGGGGGTCGGGTACATCATCGCGGGGACGTTCCTGGTCGCGGCGATCGAGCAGGGGAACCCGGGGTGGGCGGGCAGCGGGGCGTGGGTGCTGGTGGGGCTGGCGGCGGTGCCCGCGCCGGCGCTGTGGGCGTGGCTGCGGCGGCGGTGGTCGTGGCCGAGCCTGCTGCTGGCGGCGCTGGTCATCCAGGCGGTGGGGATCGGGCTGCCGGCGGTGGTCGGCGGGGTGGCGGCGGCGCTGGTGTCGGCGTTCTTGTTCGGGGTGACGTTCATCGGGATCGCGTCGATGGCGCTGGCGATCGGGGCGCACCTGCGGTTCCCGCGGGCGGTGGCGGTGCTGACGACGGGGTACAGCGTGGGGCAGATCCTGGGGCCGCTGGTGGTGACGCCGTTGCTGCGGCACGGGTATCACCAGGCGCTGCTGGTGGGGGCGGTGGTGGTGCTGGCGGCGGCGGTGGCGGCGGGGGTGCTGCGGGTGCGGTTCCCGCATTCGGTGGAGGCGGCGTAAGGGCTGTTACTGCCGACCCTTCTGGGTGTTGTCGGAACGGCTGAGGCGGCGGGGCGGGCTGGTGCCAGGAATCACATCCCGCTTCAGGTACTCCTTGATCAG
>DASYBB010000062.1:0-8486 GCA_036501025.1 Streptosporangiaceae bacterium | reverse complement strand
CGCCGCCGATCTCCAGCACGTCGCCGCTCACCCCGGCGAGCAGGCGTTCCCGGAAGGCGCGCAACCCGGCCCTCTCGGCCCCGGCGATCTGGCGGTCGTAGGTCATTGCGAAGAATCTCGTTCGTAGGCTCATGGCGCCACCGTAAGGAGATGGCGTCGGCCGGTGCATGAGGCGAACACCCCATCTTCCGCCTTGCCGCTGACGGGTAGCGGACGGTTAAGCTTGCCTGGTGGGAGGGGACACCGGCGCATCGCGCGCCCGGCTGGCCGAGCTGGTCGCGGCGCTGTCGCTCGGCGTCGACCTGGGGTTCGGGCAGCCGATGGAGCACGTCCTGCGCCAGTGCCTGATCGCGCTGCGGCTGGCCGACCAGGCGGGTCTCGGCGAGCAGGAACGGATGGCGGTCTACTACACCGCGCTGCTGGTCAACGTGGGCTGTCACGCCGACGCGCACGAGCAGGCGAAGTGGTTCGGCGACGACATCACGCTCAAGTCCGGCAAGTACGTCCACGAGCTGGGCAGCGTGCGCGGCGCGCTGGCCACCATGCGGCTGGTCGGCGCGGGTAACCCGCCGCTGCACCGGTTCCGGGTCGGGCTCGAGTTCGCCTTCTCCGGGCATCGCCAGCTGGACGGGATGATCTCCCAGCACGCCAGGCTGGCCCGGACGCTGGCCGAGCAGCTCGAGCTGCCCGGCACGGTGCGCGAGGGGGTCGGCGCGGCGTACGAGCAGTGGGACGGGCGCGGCTGGCCGGGCGTGCTGAAGGCCGGCGCGATCCCGGCTGCGGCCAGGATCGCCCAGCTCGCGGAGTTCATGGAGGTGGCACACCGGGTCGGCGGCGTGGCCGGGGCCACCGCGCTGGCCCGCCGACGGGCGGGCCGACAGTTCGACCCGGCCCTGGCCGCGCTGCTGTGCTCGCATGCGGAAGAGATATTCGCCCGTCTGGACGCGGCACCGGCCTGGCGGACCGTGATCGCGGCCGAGCCCGCCCTGGCGGTGGAGCTCTCGCCGGACCAGCTCGACCGGGCGCTGGCGGCCATCGCGAACTTCGTGGACCTGAAGTCGCCGTTCACCCTAGGGCACTCGGTCACCGTGGCCGAACTGGCCGAGGAGGCTGGCCGCCGGCTCGGGCTGCCGCCGGAGCAGGTGCTGGCGCTGCGCCGGGCCGGGTTCGTGCACGGGTTCGGGCGGCTGGGCGTGTCGAATTCGATCTGGGACCGGCCGGGGCCGCTGAGCGCGGGCGAGTGGGAACGGATCCGGATGTACCCGTACCTGACCGAGCGGATGCTGCACCAGTCGGCCGCGCTAGCGCCGCTCGGCGAGATCGCGGTACAGCACCGCGAGCGCCTGGACGGCAGCGGGTACCCACGCGGGCTATCCGGCGGCGCGATCTCCCGGCCGGCCCGCGTGCTCGGGGCCACCGACGCGTACGCCTCGATGCGCGAGCCCCGGCCGCACCGCCCGGCTCGGCCGGCGGAGGAAGCAGCGGCGCAGATGCGGGCCGAAGTCCGGGCCGGGCGCCTGGACGGCGCGGCCGTGGACGCCGTGCTTGAGGCGGCCGGGCACCGGGTGCCGCGGCGCCGGGAGGCGCTGGCCGGGCCCGCAGGCCTGACGGCCCGCGAGGTCGAGGTCCTGGTCCTGCTCGCCCGCGGCCTGTCCAACAAGCAGATAGCCGAACGACTGGTGATCACGCCCAAGACGGCCGGCAATCACGTGGAACACATCTACGCCAAGATCGACGCCTCCAGCCGGGCCGCCGCCGCGATGTTCGCGGTGCAACACGGCCTGCTCCCCGAGGAAACGGTGGCCGCGCCCGCCCGGCCATAACCGGCGAAGATGAGGCGATCGCCTCATGCCCGCCCGGCCGGCCCGCGGTTACCGTCGTGTCTCCGACACCCAAGGAGGCACAATGCCCAGTCTCAGCAAGGACAGCGCACCGAACGTCCAGGACGTCGGCCCGGCCGTCGACCGGGGCGGCGACCTGGACGACACCACGGTGGACTTCGTGACCATCAAGGAAAGCCACTCGCTGGCCCCGCTGCTGCGCGGGCTGCCGGGAGACAGCTGCCAGTGCCCGCACTGGGGGTACCTGTTCGCCGGGAAGATTACCGTCAGCTACGCCGACCGCGAGGAGACCTACCAGGCGGGCGACGCGTTCTACATGACCCCAGGGCACGTCCCCGCGGCCGAGGCCGGCACGGAGTTCGTCCAGTTCAGCCCCAAGGAGCAGCTCGCCGAGACCATGGCGGCGATGATGGCCAACGCGCAGCGGGCGATGACCGGCGGATAGCCCGGCTCTACCTGCCGGGCGGGGAGTAGGAGCAGCGGGTGCCGGTCCGGACGGCCTGGTCGAGGTGGGCGGCGGCAGCCGGGGCGCGGTCGCGGATCCTGGCGATCGCGGACCTGATGGCGCGGGTGACGTTGAGCCGGGCGCGTTCGGATTCCGCACCGAGGCGCCGTGGCCTGCCGCCGAGGCCGGTCGCGGCGGCGAGCTCACGGACCAGGAAATCTTTCTCGGCGCGCAGGCGGCTGGCCCGTTCGGTGTCGTTCCACTGTTCGGCCTCGGCCAGGTCCTCGTCGAGGGCGGTGAGGCGCTGCCGGTAGGCGGCCCTGGCCTGCTGGTCTAGGACCTGGTCAGCGCCGGTTCCGGACGCGTCATGCAGGTCGTCTTGCGATGTCGCGGCGCCGGCCGGGCCGGTGGCGGCCGCGAGCTGGACCAGTTCCGGCGCGGCGAGCTCCCGGCCGGGGTGGCGGATAAGCAGGTCCAGGTAGCGCAGGCCCAGGCTGTCCGGTACCCGGGTGACGGCGCCGACGAAGCCGACAAGCCAGGAATCCTCATCCCGTTTCAGGGTCAGGACGTTACCGGGCTGGCCGGGCTGGTCCAGGACGGCGAGCAGCTTGGTCATGCCGCAGTCGGCGGCGATGGCCCGGGCCTCGGCGAGCGCGGCGTGTTTTTCTTGCTGCCTCAGCAGCTGCGCGTGCTCGTGCAGGGTGTGCGCGAGCATGGGCCGGGCGCCCAGCCGCCGGTGGCAGCCGGCGGCCGCGCGGTAGTGCCGGTCCGCTGCCGCGGCGTCACCGTTCAAGGCGGCCAGGCCGGCCAGGTAGTAGTCGGCGGAGCCCGCGCACAGGACCGCCCCGGCGGCGACTACGACACGCCCGGCGTAGGGCGCCAGGGCCCGGTACAGCCGCGGCGCGTGGCGGGTCGCACGCAGGACGATGGAGCCCCGGGCGAGCTCGGTGAGCGTCCAGATGAACAGCATGTCGGGGCGCAGCGTGTCCAGCCCGGTGCCGACGAGTTCGTCCAGCCGCCCGCGGGCCTGCTCGACGGCGCCGTGGGCGGCCTCGATCTGGACCAGGGCCGCCGCGTGCGCCACCGACATGTGCGAACGTGCCACCAGGTCACGTAGCTCCCGCTCCATCCATTGCTCGTCGCCGTCGGGCAGCTCGGTGTGCAGCCAGATGGCGAACAGCTGGCCCCAGTAGACCGCGCCGGCGTCGGGCAGCCCCGCCGCCCGCCCGGTCTGGAAGGCCTGCCGGGCGAAGTCGGCGGCGGGCGCGAAGTCGCCGGCAAGGGCGGCCAGGGTGGATCGGCGGGACAGGGCAGCCAGGCGGGCAGACGGCTGGCGCAGCGTATCGGCCATCCGGCCGAGCTCGGGCAGGACCCGCTGGGCGGCCGGACCGTCGCCGAGTTCGAGCAGGTGGGTCAGGCGCAGGACACGGCCGTCGAGTTCGGTCTCGGGATCGCGGGCGCGCCGGGCCGCGGTGACGATCTCGTCCGCCGCGGCGAGCGCGTCCGCGGGGTCCTGGGTGCCCCACAGCACGTAGTGCCGGGCGGTCAGCGCGGTGGCGAGAGCCGTGGCGGCGGCGTCCCCTTCGGGATCGCGGGATACCGCTTCGCGCGCGTCCTGCACGGCCCGTTCGGCCGTATTCCGGGCCTCGGCCGGCGCGGCGGCGAGCGTGATCGCGAGGCGGGCCAGGGTGCGGGCACGCAGCGCGTGGTCGGCCGGGTCCAGCGCCGCGGCCGCCTCGCGGAGCAGTGCGGTGGCGGTGTCCGCGGGGGCGTTGAAGTCGAGGTGCTGGGCGTTCAGCAGCGCCGCGGCGGCCAGCAGCCGCGGCTCGTCCGCCTGCCGGGCGAGCCGGACGGCTTCGTCGATGACCCGAGGCGCGACCGGATCGGTCCCCGTCTTGGTCAGCGCCTCGGCCAGGCTGAGCAGCAGCCCGGCCCGGCTGGCCGGAGAGGACTGCGCCGCCCGGCGCTGCACGTCCAGGGCCTGCCGGAAATAACCGGCGGCCTCCTCGTAGGCCAGCGCGCTCAGCGCATCCAAGCCGGCCAGCCGGGAGTAGTGCACGGCCCGTTCGGCGGCTTCGGCGCTGGCGGGCGCGGCCCGCAGGAAGTGATACGCCAGCTCGGCGTGGCTGTGTCCTGCGCTGTTCTCCAGTACTTCGGCGATCCGGTGGTGTGCCCGGGCGCGGGACTGGGGCGCGAGCTCGGCGTAGAGGGTCTCCCTGATCAGCGCGTGCCGGAACCGGTAGACCTCGCCAACCCCCTGGCCGGGGCCGAGCAGCCCGATAGCGGTGGCGGCGTCGCACAGCCGGGCCACCGGTCCGGCCGGGGCGCCCAGCGCCGCCGCGACCAGGGCCGGGTCGATGCCCGGACCGAGCGCCGCGGCGGTGGCCAGGATCTCTTCCGCGGCCAGCACGCCGTCGCCGGGATCGGCCTCGGGCTCTATCTTGGGCGGGCGGAGCCAGGCGACCTGGCGGCGGACGGCCTGCCGGATGCCGACCGGGACCGGTACCTCCTCGACCGCGGCCGCCCCGGACCCGAGCAGGCGGGCCACCTGGGAGACGAACAGCGGGTTGCCCTCGCCGCGGCGCTGGACCGCGGCCAGCACGTCGGCGTCCGCGCCGGGCAGCATGAGCTGGATGTCCTGGGGAGCAAGGCCCGAAAGAACCTGCGGCGGGCTGGCCGACTCCAGCGCGGCGATCACGTCGCTGACGTCCGGGTCGACGGCCGCCTCGGCGGTGCGGTAGGTGGCCAGCAGCACCATCCGGGACAGCCGCGCGGCCGCCGCAAAGCGCAGCAGCAGGACCGACGGGCGGCCCGCCGCGTGCAGGTCATCGAGGACCACGGCCAGCGGGGCGGCCCGTGACGCCCGATCGAGAACCGCGCCGACGGCGTCGAAGAGGGTCAGCCGGGCCGTATCTCCGGATCCGGTGAGCACGGCGTTACCTGAACCAGGGGCGGGGCCGAGTTCGGGCAGGAGCTGGGCCAGCACGGCCGCCTGCGGACCGGCCGCGGCGGCGAGCGCCTCCGGACCGGCCTGCCGCGCGTAGCCTCTCAGCACCTGCACCCAGGGCCAGTAAGGCGGGGCGCCACCGTCTTCCCACGCGCTGCCCCACAGCACCAGCGCGCCGTCCTTCGCGGCCGCCCGGGCGAAGGCGCGGGCCAGCTCGGTCTTGCCGATGCCCGGCTCCCCCGAGACCAGCGCCAGCCGGGCGTCCCCGGCCGCCGCCTGGCGCAGGGCGGCGGAGAGCACGGCGAGTTCACGCGAGCGCCCGACGAACGCCTCCGCGTCCTGCGGCCCCGCCGGCTGCGGCATGCACGCCACCTTTCCGATCAGGCCCCATCTGAGCCAACCATAACCTTCGCGCAGGCCAAGGCCCCGTTCATAGCGACTGAACGGCCCGTTCACCGCCTCGGCACGCCTCTTCGGGTAAGAGAACCAGCCGCCGTCACGGCGGCATCACTGATGAGGAGACATCACGATGGACGAGAACCGCGCGGCGGAATTCACCGGACGAGTCCTGGCCGACAGCGCCGCGGCCGCCACGATCGTGCTGGCCGCTCTGGGCGACCGGACCGGGCTGTTCAAAGACATGGCCGAACACGGCCCGGCGACGAGCGGGGAACTGGCCAGCCGGACCGGGCTCGCCGAACGGTACGTGCGGGAGTGGCTCGGCGGCATGTTCGCCGCCGGGTACCTGAGCTACGACGACGCCCAGCAGCGGTACGCCCTGCCGGCCGAGCACGTGCCGACCCTGGCCACCGAACCCGGGCCCGCCTTCTTCGGCGGTGTCCACCAGGAACTGATCGGCGCGATCCAGCGCTACGACCAGGTGGCCGAGGCGTTCCGCCGCGGCGGCGGGGTCCGCCCGGCCGACCTGCACCCCGACGTCTGGGCCGGGACCAGCCGGTTCACCGCGCAGTGGCACCAGAACATGCTGGTCCAGCAGTGGCTGCCGCTGGTCCCGCAGACCACGGCCAAGCTGCGGGCCGGCGCCCGCGTCGCCGACGTGGGCTGCGGCACCGGGCAGGCGCTGATCGCCCTGGCCCGCGCCTTTCCCGCGATCACCGCGACCGGCTACGACGTGCACCCGCCGTCGGTCGAGCAGGCCCGGCGCGCCGCCGAGCAGGCCGGCGTCGCCGACCGGGTCAGCTACCAGGTCCTGGACGCCGCGGCCGGGCTGCCGGACTCCTTCGACGTGATCACCACGTTCGACGTGGTCCACGACGCGGTCGACCCGCTCGGCCTGCTCCGCTCGATCCGGGACGCGCTGCGACCCGGCGGCACGTACCTCTGCCTGGAGATCAACTGCTCGGACCAGGCCGCCGCCAACGTAGGCCCCATCGCCACTCTGCTGTACGGATTCTCCGTCCTGTACTGCATGACCACCTCGCTCGCCGAGGGCGGCGAGGGCCTGGGCACCCTCGGGCTGCCCGAACCAGCGCTGCGCCACCTGGCCGCCAAGGCCGGCTTCGCCCAGGTCCGGCACGTCGAGATGGACAACCCGTTCAACAGCCTCTACGAGCTGACCCGGTGAGGGTCCCGTCCATGATCAGCATTGGCTCAGCCCAGGAGCTACTGGCCCGGGCATCTGGGAGGCAGCGAGTCGAGCCCGCCGACGCGCGGGCCGGGGCGGTCTTCGAGCGGGTCACGGTCGGCGCGGAATCCTTCTTCGTCAAGCGGCTCAGCGCATCCTCCGACTGGATCATGCGGCCGCCCTGAGCAGCGCGTTCTGGGGCTGGGAGGACCGGCTCGGGCTGACCACCATGGCCCAGCGGATGCGATTCTTCGCCCCGGACAACATCGCGGATGAGCTGGCCGCCGCGGTGGTGCCGGGGCCGCTGGCGGCCGCCGCGGCTGGATGGCCCGCCCTGGCCGAACGGTCGCCGTTGCTGTCCGCCGTCGCCCGGCGCGTCCACGACGACCCGGAAATCCTCACCTCCCGCCTGTCCGGCCTGCCGGGCACGTTCCTGCACGGCGACTGGAAGATGGGCAATCTGGGCAGCCACCCGGACGGGCGCACCATCCTGCTGGACTGGACCCTGCCCGGCGCCGGGCCCGCCTGCTGGGATCTGTGATGGTACCTGGCGCTCAACCGAGCCAGGCTGCCGGAACCGAAGGAGGCGGCGATCAGCCGGTTCCGCGCCGCGCTCGAGCGCCACGGGATCGCTACCGCGGCCTGGTGGCAGGAACAGCTCGACCTGTGCCTGATCGGGATCATGGCCACGTTCGGCTGGGAGAAGGCGCTCGGCGACGCCGGTGAGCTGGCCTGGTGGGAGGCACATGTGGCCGACGCGGTCGCCCGCCAGCAAATCGGGCTGCCGATGTAGCCCGACAGTTACCGGAACAGCAGAACCTCGCCTCAGGTGCCACAACTGTCACAACGCCCGTGATTGAGTGTCACCGCACCCCCCATGAGGGGTGTTTTGACACTCGATGATCCGGTCGGCCGCCGCAGCCTGTATCCACGGGGCTGGCGTGACGGCTGAGGTGACTCGTCCGGCCGCGGCAAGGAGCGATACCCCATGATGCCTTCCCGGTCCGGCCCTCCCGAAGATCACGCCGCCGGGCAACTGGCAGACGCGCACCTCCAGCAGCATGGTTGCGGCAGCCATGCAGTAGGAACCGCGCGCGGGCGGGGGATCAGGGCGTGCTGGGGCACAGGGGCAACAGCGCTGGAGCCCTAAGTGGAATAGGAAACGACGAGGTGGTGTTTCCGGATATCCGTGTGGATGTACGGAGGTACGGATGTCACCGCTCGATCATGAGCATCCGGTGAGCCCGGAGCGGGTGGCCGCGGCGCGGGCCGGGGTGCTGCCGGCCGGGGAGGCCGGCCGGCTGGCGGGGTTGCTGGGGATGCTGGCCGATCCGGTCCGGTCCCGGATCCTGTTCGCGCTGTCCGCGGCGGGGGAACTGTGCGTCGGCGACCTGGCGCTGGCCCTGGAGGCCACCGAGGATCAGGTCTCCTACGCGCTGAAGATGCTGCGGCTGGCCGGGATGGTCAGCTTCCGCAAGGACGGCCGGATGATGTTCTACCGGCTCTCCGACGGCTTCCCGCACCCTTTGCTCGAGCACTGCCTGCGCCAGCTGCTCACCATCGCCTCCCCGGAGGGCCACGATGCGGGCGCTTGACGCGATCGGCCACGCCCTGGCCGTGGCCGGCTCGATGACGTGGGAGATCACCTGGTCGCTGATCCTGGGGTTC
>DASYBB010000061.1:0-2178 GCA_036501025.1 Streptosporangiaceae bacterium | reverse complement strand
GCCCGGCGCAGCAGGAGCAGGGCCACGCCGTACACCGCGGCGAGCGCGAACGTGAGGAACGTGCCCTCGACGAGGGCACGCCAGCCGATCCAGCCGAGCGCGGCGCCCACGCTCGCGGCGAGCTTGACGTCGCCCAGGCCGATGCCCGAGGGCCGGATGATGAACAGGACCAGGTAGAAGCCGCACAAGGCGAGGGCCGAGATCACCGCCCAGGCGAGGCGCCCCGGGTGGCCGCCGGCCACGGCGGCGGCCGCGAGGAGGCCCAGGGTGCCGGCGAGGGCAGCACCGGTGAGGGGGTCCGGCAGCCTGCGGATGGCGATGTCAATGAACGCGAGCGTCACCGCGCAGAGCATCAGCCAGCCCAGGGCCGCCAGCTGCCACAGCGACGGCGACCGCGCCGCGACCGCCGCGAGCGCCAGCCCGGCGGCCGCCTCCACCGCGAACGCAGGCGGCTTGACGTCGTACCGGGCGAGGACGCCGACTCGCAGCGGCGGCCCGGCGAGCAGGCCAACAACGGCGCTACCGACAATCCATGGCAGCGTCATAATGGTGCTTCTCCTCCGGAAAGGCCACATGACCGGACATTGTGACTCCCGGTAAGTTACCGTAATTGCTTTTACCTGGCACCGTCCCCGGATTCGCCCGATCGGCGCCGATGGCCCCCAGACCACACTCGTCACTCATAAAATGTCGCAAAGCAGGCGCTCGGCGACCGGGGGGGTAAAGCGGCCGGGGGCGAAACCGCACAGGATGCCACTGAGGAGCAATCATGCGGCTGGCGCTGACGGTCGTGTCGCCGACGGCACGACACTGGGCCGACGTGGTAGTCGATGCGGACCCGGCGACGCCGGTCGGCGAGCTGGCCGCGGAGCTGGACCGGCTCGCCCACGGCGGCTTCACCGGGCAGCAGCCGCCGACGGGCCCGGGCCACGCCCAGGTGCTGCAGTTCCCCGGCCCGCACGCGCACGGCTCGCTCGCCATGGCGGGTCCGGTGGCCGGCTACGCCAAGCAGGCGCAGGCCGTCCCGCTGTACGTGGACTTCCAGCGCGTCCCGCCCCAGCTCACGCTCGCCCGGTCAGCCATCAGGGACGGGGCGGTGATCAGCCTGGGCTCGCCGGAGGGCTGCCTGCGGCCCGAGCCGACCGGCCTGGTCGAGGTCAAGATCGCAGGCGGTCCGGCCGCCGGCGTCGTGCACCGGCTTAGCCTGGGCGAGGCCTACATCGGCAGCGCCAACAGCGCGACCGTCGTTATCGCCGACGAGTCGGTGCCGCCGCTCGCGCTCCGGGTCCTCGTGGACCGGAGCGGCGGCACCCAGGTGGCGCCGTTCGACGGGACCGCGGCCACGATCGACCGGGAGCCGATCACTGGCCCGATGCCGTGGGCTGCGGGGCAGCAGATCGCGATCGGGAACACGCTGATCGGCCTGGCGCCCTACGAGCCGCCCGACGCGGCGCTGCACCCCTCGGACGACGGCGCGGGGATCAACTTCAACCGGCCGCCGCGGCTGCTGCCGCCGCCCCGGGTCACCAGGTTCAAGCTGCCGTCTCCGCCAGACAAGCAGCAGCGGCGCTCGCTGCCCATCCTGACCGCGATCGCCCCGCTGCTGATGGGCGTCGGCCTGTACTACCTGACGCACCAGGTCTACGTGCTTGGGATGTGCGCGATGAGCCCGCTCATGATGGTCTTCAACTACATGAGCAGCAAGAAGGAGGGCAAGCGGAGCTACGCCGACAAGCTCGCCGAGTACAAGGAGCGCAAGGCGAGCATCGAGCGCGACGCCCGCGCGGCGCTCGAGGCGGAGCGGGTGCAGAAGCGGGACGACTCCCCGGACCCGGCGACCGTGCTCTGCATCGCCTCAGGCCCGCGCAGGCGGCTGTGGGAACGCCGCCGCACCGACCCCGACTACCTGCTGCTGCGCGTGGGAACGGCCGACATGCCGTCCGCCGTTGAGCTGCTCGACCCGACGCTCGAAGAGCACCTCAGGCAGGTCTTCTGGGATATCCCCGATGCCCCGGTCACGGTGCCGCTGCCGCAGCGCGGCGTGCTCGGCGTGGCCGGCCCCGGCGACGCGCCGCGGGCGGCCGGCCGCTGGCTCGTCGCCCAGGCGGCGACCTTGCACTCCCCCAACGACCTGCAGATCTGGATACTGACCGACAACAGCGGGCAGCCCGTCTGGGA